>DASRDF010000018.1:0-46925 GCA_035652735.1 Pseudolabrys sp.
AAATGCCGCCGCCCCAGAAGAAGTCGTCGGCGTCCTTCGGCAGATTGTTCCTGTAGGCGCAGAGCTTGAGCGTTGGATCGGGACAATGGTCGTCGAGATATTTCTTGACGATGCCGTCCTGCAGCATGCGGCCGAATGACAGGGCCGGACCGCCGGGCGTCCACGCGATCTTGCCCGCGACGAAATCATCGCCCACGAACACTGTGCCAGTAGCGACGAGCAAGGCGCCGACGATTCCGGCCAGCCGACCCGGCATAATGCGCGTCAGGAAGACGAGGCGGGCGATTGCCGCAGCGGCGGTGAGCAGCATGAGGACGGCCAATGTTGCGCTGTGGGTGGCGGCCGCGAACGCCACGAGTGCGAAAAGGCCGATCCGCTCTATGGAGCCGAGGGCTTCATCGCGCAGCAGCAGAAGATATAGGGCAAGTACGCCAAGCCCACCGAAAATGTCGGTCAGTAAAATTGCGCTCAGCCAGGGCAAAGTGCTGAGCGCACAAAGTGTGCTGGTGAAGGCAACCAGGAGTACGGGGCTGCCAAGTCGGTGGACGCGCAAAGTCAGCGCCAGCACCCAGACCGTGACCGCACTTTGCACCAGAACGACCGGCCAAAAATCGGGCGCGCGGCCGGCGACCAGCAGCAGGCCGTAAGGTACCGAGCGGCTGATGTGCAGTTGGTGGTCGAACCATGGCGCAAGGTAGCCGCCGGTGTCGTATTGCAGGAGCGGAAAGCCATTCCACAGCGCCGGCGCCATCAAAAGCGCGACGCAGAGAACAACGGCGAGCGCCCATTGCAGGCGCCAGCTCGTGTGCATTGCCCAATCCTCCCCGACGTTTCTCGTTGTTATTGCCTACGTTGTTACCGGCTTGCGCGGGCGCGGGCAAATGGCATGCTGCCGGTCTGCTAGCCTTGCGCCTTGGTTTTCGTGAGCTTGCGGGGAGCGTCCGATGGGCGACTTAGGCGGCCGTGCGGCCCTACGCGTCATTGCCGCGGTGGCAGCTACGATTGCGGTCGTCTGGCTCGCGCTCTGGTACTTCATCCCGGCGCCACCGCACGAGCTGACCATCGCGGCGGGCATCAAAGGCGGCGCCTTCGAGCACATCGCCAACCGTTACAAGGAGCGGCTCGCGCGCCATCATGTCACTTTGCACTTTCGCTATGCGTCCGCGGGCGGATCGACCCAGCTTATCGCCGATCCGAAGTCGGGCGTTTCCGCGGCCTTTTTGTTCGGCGGCTTGCTCAATAGCGAAACCGCGCCCGATCTGGTTTCGCTGGGTCGCATCGGCGCTGCGCCGTTCTGGGTCTTCTATCGCGGAGCCGAAACGCTCGACCGCCTGTCCCAGCTCAAAGGCAAGCGTGCCTACGTGACCGTCGCCACCGGCGATCTCGTCGACCGCATCCTTGCCGCTAACGGCGTAAAGCCCGGTGACCTGGCGGTCAGGCCCGAGCGCGGCGCTTTGGAAGCGCAGCATCTGCTGCAGCGAGGCGAGGTCGACGTTGCGATACTGCCGCCGATCGACCTCAATGCGCCGAGCATCCAGGTCATGCTGCGCGATCCGAATATCCGATTGATGAATGTCAGCCAGGCCGAGGCGATTACGCGCCTGTTTCCGTCGCTCAACAGGCTGGTGCTGCCGCAAGGCGTAATCGATCTCGAAAAGAACATTCCGCCGGCCGACGTGAACCTCATCGGCTCGACCACCGCGTTCGTGGTGCGCAAGGACCTACATCCGGAACTCATCTATCTCCTGGCGGAGGTGATGAAAGAGGTGCACAGCGGCGGCGGCGTTTTTCAACGGCCGGGAGAATTTCCCTCGCTTACCGATCCGGAGCTGCCGATGGCGCAAGAGGCGGTCGACTACTACCGGAACGGGCCGTCTTTCCTGCAACGCTACCTGCCGTTCTGGATGATCAATTACGCCAAGCGGGTAACCGCGATCCTGATCGCGGCGGTTGCAGTGGTCATTCCGATATTCACCTACGGTCCGCGGCTCTATGCGTGGTTGGTCAATGCACGGTTGCTGCAACTTTACCGGCGGCTGAGGCTCGTCAACGCGCAGCTCAAGCGCGATCTGACCGCCGATCAGGTCGCAGCGCTGCATGACGACCTGCAAAGCATCGACCATGCCGCCACCATGCTGCCCATGCGTCATTCAGATATGTTTTTCTCGCTCTTAATGCACGTCGACATGACGCGCACGCGTCTTGCGGCGCGGCTTGCGGAATTGCAGCCGGAGCGGAGGGTGGCGTAATCTAAAGTTGTCAGCGCTGGGTTTACCCCGGCGATTCCTATTAATAGGGCGTTGCCTTTCCCGCACGAGATGGCGGGGGCATGGCCGAGCGAAGCGACGCCGTTCTTCGAACGATTATGCCCCGCCATGACAAGGAAAGAATGTTCGTCACCTTCTTTTCCGAGCTCAAAGCCGCCGGCGTGCCGGTGACGCTGCGCGAGTATCTGACGCTGATGGACGCGATGCAGGCGGACCTCGCCTCACGCCGCGTCGAGGACTTCTATTATCTCTCGCGCGCGGCGCTGGTGAAAGACGAGCGCAACCTCGACAAGTTCGACCGCGTGTTCGGCCACGTGTTCAAGGGACTAGAAACGGTCGAAGGCGTCGAGGCGGAAATCCCCGCCGAATGGCTGAAGAAGCTCGCCGAAAAATATCTCACTGAAGAAGAGAAAAAGCAGATCGAGGCGCTGGGCGGCCTCGACAAACTGCTGGAGACGCTGCGCAAGCGGCTGGCCGAGCAGAAAGGGCGCCACCAGGGCGGCTCGAAATGGATCGGCACCGCCGGCACGTCTCCGTTCGGCGCCTACGGCTACAACCCCGAAGGCATCCGCATCGGCCAGGACGAGAGCCGCCAGCGCCATGCGGTGAAGGTGTGGGACAGGCGCGAATTCAAGGACCTCGACGACGAGGTCGAACTCGGCACGCGCAACATCAAGCTGGCGCTGCGCCGCCTGCGCAAGTTCGCGCGCACCGGCGCGCCCGAGGAGCTCGATCTAGACGGCACCATTAAGGGGACCGCGCACAAGGGCTATCTCGACATTCTCATGCGGCCGGAGCGGCACAACGCGGTGAAGGTGCTCTTGTTCTTCGACATCGGCGGCTCGATGGACTGGCACATCAAGGCGACGGAAGAGCTGTTCTCGGCGGCACGCAGCGAGTTCAAGCACATGGAGCATTTTTACTTCCACAACTGCCTCTATGAGCGCGTGTGGAAGGAGAACCGCCGCCGCTTCCAGGAAACGACGCCGACCTGGGACGTACTGCACACCTACCCGCACGACTACAAGGTGATCTTCGTCGGCGATGCCTCGATGTCGCCTTACGAGGTCACGGCCGTGGGCGGCTCGGTCGAGCATTTCAACGAGGAACCGGGCGCGCTGTGGCTCGAGCGCATGATCCGCACCTATCCCGCCTGTGTCTGGCTCAATCCTGTGCCCGAGCGTGAATGGGATTTCACCTATTCGATCAAAATGGTGCAACAGCTCATGGGCGGGCGTATGTACCCGCTGACGCTCGAGGGATTGGACCGCGCGATGCGGGAGCTGGTGCGGTGAGGTGAAATGGCCGGCGCGTAGCTTTGCGCCGGCCGCTCAAGCGTGAACCGTCACATTGTCAGCAGCCGTTCGCGCCGGCGGTGCTGTTTGGTGCGCCGTTCAGCGAATTGGAATTGATCGAATTATTGGGGCCATTGAGCGAGCGCATGCCGCTCGCCGAATTGCCACTGGCGCTGCCCGCCCCAGAGCCGGTGGTTTCATTGGTTCCCGCCGTCGGATTGTTGTTGGGTGACGGATTGGCCGACGAGGCACCGGCCGCCATGCCGCTCGATGTGCCGCAGGGCCGGCTGTTCAGCGAGCGATTGACCTCGGAGGGCGACTTGACGCCCGGCGTCGCCGCGCCTGGCGTGCCTGGGCTTGCGCCACCACCGGCGGTGCCGCCGCCGCTGCCGGCGCCGCCGGCTGCAACGGCCAATCCCGTACCGGCCGCAAGGACGGCCGCGGTCAACAATGTTTTCCTAATGAGTTGCATTGTGAACTCCTCGCTGCTGGTTGGCCCCGTTAGCGGGCAACGTCAGAGCTGGCGGGAGGTTCGCCACTGCGCTCGATCTTTTGCGGAAACGCGGCAAAGCGTGGGCGCCCGCCGCGCATAAGACGAACTTGCACGCGCAAAACCTGCGGAACGGACTGTGCGTTATGCGGCGTTTGCCGCCCGCGGCTGCGTGGCCGCTTCGAGCGCGGACTGATTGCGCTGCAACGCCATCACCTCGCGCGCAACGCGTGCGAAGTCCTTGCGTGCGATTTCCAGCGCGCCGTCCGCGACCGAACGCTCGAGCTGCTCACGCTTGAGCGCCGCCTTGAGCTCTTCGATCGTCTGTTCCGCTGCCACTTTCTCGGCCGCGTGCGCCGATTCCATCGATTCGAGACGTTGATTGAGCGCGGCAATGGCGTGCTCCGCCCGTTCCAATGCGGCTTCCTTGGCCGTGAAAGCGCGCGCCAGCGCCGCGCTGCGCTCGATCAGGGTGGTCTTGGCCTGCTCGAGTTCCTGCAGTTCCGACTCGCGGGTGGTGCGTTCGCTTTGCAGCTCGGTGACGCGGCCTTGCAAATCGTCGCGCTCCAGCGCGGTCGCCCTCAGCCGCCGGTCATAGTCACGAATCTCCTCGGCTCGGGCAAGCAGGTGTTCGCGAGCTTCGCCCAGCAGTTTTTCGCTGGCCGCGGCGCGTGCCTGCAGCGCCTCGAAGCGCGTGCGCTGGTTGGCGCGCTCATGCTCGCTGCGTTCGTTGGCTTCATCGAGGGCGCCGGCGAGGCGGCTGCGCTCCAACGACAGCTCGGCGAAATTGGCCTCAACGTGGCGTAGACGCCCGTGCGCAGCATTGAGGGCGGCCTCGGTCTCGGCAAGCCTGCGCGCCAGACGCGCAGCCTCGGCACCCGCTTTGTCGAGCAGATCCTGCTGTGCGCGTTTTTCATCTTCGGCCATCAATAGGCGCTGCCGCGTGTTGTGCAGGTCCGACTCCAACGCGATGACGCGTTTCTCGGCGGCCGACAGCCGCTCGTCGAGCCGGCGGTTCTCTTCGCGCAGCGCGGTGCTCTCGCCTGTTTCCTGTGCGAGCCGCGCTTCGAGGTCGGCGATTTGCGCCTTGCGGGCAGCAATATCGATGGCAATCTCGGCGCGCGTTGCCTCTGCGGTGCGCAGCAGGTTCTGGGTGGTGGCGAGGTCATGGCGCAGGTCTTCGCAGGCGCTCTGTGAAGCGGCGAACTTCTTCTCGTATTCGGCGAGTTCGTTGCGCAGCTTGCCGTAAGCCGTGCGCGTGTTGTTGAGCACGGTCTGCAGCGCGAGCTTCTCGGATTTTTCGGCTTCGATCGTGCGCAGCGTCTTGCTCACGGGATCGACCAGCTTGCTGACCGCGTCCTTGATGACGTCGAGTTCGCCGATCTTGGCATTGGCGTCGAGCAGCAGATTGCGCAGCGTCTCGTTCTCGCCGCCCATTTGTGCGCCGATGGCGGAGAACAGCTCCTCATCGAGTTCGAGCGGATTGTCGGGCAGGGTAGTCCCGGCCGGGGTCGGCGCGAGCTCGGCGGACGCGGGCTTGCGCGCGAGAAATGCCCCGAACTTTCTCATAGCAGTGATCCTTTTTGCGCCGATCCGCTCGGCCTGAAGCGACGCCGAATCACGACGATCACGAGTGCTAACGGAATCTGAACGGACCTGGTAAATGCATGGTTAATAACAAAAATGCGTGCCAGATCAGGGCCTTGATTGTGTTGTTGTGGCCGCGCCGACACGCTCGCCCGGCATCCGTCGCGAGGTGCGGCGCCGTCCCCGAGCCGCCATGGCCGTGGCTTGCTCGGCATGGTTAACTTCTCCGGCGGTCGCGCCTTCTCCAATTGTTGCGTGGCGCGCCGGCTATTTCTTCGTCGCTGTCCCGCCAATCCGCCCACGGAGCCCAATGTGAAATGGAAGAGTGTCGTCGCCGCCGCAGCAGTGGCGGTGAGCGCGTGTGCCGGTGGGGCGAGGGCGGCCGAACACAAGCCAGTTCACCGGGTCATTCGTGCGACGGATTTCTGGGTCGGTTCCGCCTGGACCGGCGCAGGGCTGGCGATGTCTAGCCCGATCGCCGCTGTGGCGGTTGGGACCACCATCGGCTGTGCTGTGACCGAGCCGATGGTGGCTAGCGCCGTGCTCAAGCGCCCGCTGAGCTATCGTGAGGCGCACATTCTGATTGGCTCTTGCCTGATCCCTTTCATCGGCGGCTGGCTGGTCAACGAGGCCTACAACAAAGGCTGGCTTTGGGCGCCTGACGAGAAGCCCAGGCGCATGGCGCGGCGCCATGGCAAGCCGAAGATGGTTGAGGAGCCGGCCGCGCAAGCGGCAAAGACCGCTGTTCGCTGAACAGCGCTTCCGTTCCGTCGGAATCGTCCCGCGTGCTTCTTTCGCAGGTACTATCTGAGACGTAGGCCGGTTAGGCTTCAGGTTTTCTTCGCGATGAACAGTCCTTCGCAAAGGCGGAAGGTGAGGGCGTCGCCTCTGCCCGCAGGCTCCATCACCGCCTTTACCTCTGGCGTCATTTCCGTAAGCATCGCGCGCAAGAAGTTCTGCATCGTCGCATCATGGCGCGCTGCCCAGCTTTTGAATTCCATCTGCTTGTAAATCTGTTCTTCGTGCTCGAGCTTGAGCCCTGCTTTCGTCAGTGCAGCGCGCCATTCCTCCATGGTCCAGGCCCGCAAATGGCTTGGGTCGCGGAAGCGTTCGAAGGCGTTGACGTAATCGCCGACGCTGCCGGCCGGCACCACATTGTCCACCACGGCGCAAACCCCGCCGGCCTTGAGCACGCGATGCACCTCGCTCAGGAAATCGGGAATTGAATCGAAATGGTGCGGGGCGATGCGGCAGGTGACGAGATCGAAACTTGCGTCCTCGAAGGGTAGCGCCTCGGCTTTGGCATAGGCCGTGCGGATGTTGCTCAGGCCGCGCTTTTGCGCTTCGGCCCGCACCATATCGAGCATCTCCTGAGTGATATCGGTCGCCCACATGCGCGCGACATGCGGCGCGAAAGTATAGGCGACATGTCCCCCGCCGGTGGCGATATCGACCCCGCGCCAGCTCTTCTGCGGTTGGGTCAAGGCGACTAAGCGCTCGAGACTGGCGCCTTTGGCATGAGGCGCCGACGTGAGATAGCTCGCGGCAGTCTTGCCGAACTGTTCCTGGACGAGGGTCTTGCTCATTGCTGATTTCCATGGCCGAGGCGAGACCGCCTATATAGAGCCAATCCTGGAAAAAAGCCCTGCATCTTTCGATGCAGGGCCATGTTGCAGACGGCCGCGACGGCCGACGATCAGTGCACGATCATGCCGGTGAACACGTAAGCCTGGAGCATGACCAGAACGCCGACCAGGCAGGCCAGCGAGATTGAATGAACGAACACGAAGCGCAGGATCGATCCTTCATGGCCAAACCAGTTGGTGGCGGTTGAGGCAACGACGATCGACTGCGCGTCGATCATTTTGCCCATCACCCCGCCCGAAGAGTTGGCGGCGGCCATGAGAATGGGCGACATGCCCAATTGCGTGGACGTGATTTTTTGCAGATTGCCGAACAGGATGTTCGACGCGGTGTCGGAGCCGGTCAATGCCACGCCCAGCCAGCCGAGCAGGGTGCCGAAGAAAGGATAGAGCACGCCCGTCGCCGCAAAAGCGAGGCCGAGCGTCGCGTCAATGCCCGATAGCCGCGTGAGGGTGCCGATCGCCAACATGGCGGAAATGGTGATCAGCGAATAAGCGCACACCTTGATGGTGCGCCCATAGGCCGCGACCAGTCCCGCCGGCGTAAAGCCCATCACAAATCCGGAAATGATGGCCGCGATGAGCATGCCGGTGCCGGTATAGGAGAGCCAGGTAAAGGCGAAGACGGCAGACTCTTTTGTCGGCGCCGGCACGATGGGCGCGACTTTGTTGATCATGTTGTGCAGATCAGGAACAGGATAGTTCCAGGTCGCCCAAGGATTGACCGTCAGTTTGAAGGCATTGGTGCCCCAGATCAGCAGCACGACGCAGACGATGACCCATGGCAGCAGCGCCATCCACATTTCGCCGCGCGAGACCTTGCGGCTGGAAGCCTGCTTGGGGGCTTTGCCTCCCGACGATTCGTCCTTTCCGCGCAGGGCCGCGGACGTCCAGAGCACTTTCGGCTGCCAGACCTTCAAGAACAGAAGCAGGCAGGCCATCGAGATCAGCGATGCGCCGATGTCGACGATCCACGGGTTGACGAAATTGGAAATCAGATACTGCGGGACGGCAAAAGAAACGCCGGTCACCAGGATGGCAGGCCAGATCGCGACCATGCCGCGGTAGCCGGCGAAAGCCCAGATCAGCCAGAACGGTACAATGAGCGAGAAGAACGGCAGCTGCCGGCCGACCATCGCACCGAGCAGGAACGGATCGATGCCTGTGACGCTGGCAAGCCCCGCAATCGGTGTGCCCAGCGCGCCATAGGCGACAGGCGCTGTGTTGGCGATCAGCGACAGGCCGGAGGCCGCGAGCGGCGAAAAGCCGAGACCGATCAGGATGGCGCCGGTCACGGCGACCGGCGTGCCGAAGCCCGAGGCGCCTTCGAAGAACGCGCCGAAGGAGAACGCAATGAGCAGGAGTTGCAAGCGGCGGTCGGTGGTCACGCCGCCGATAGCATTCTGCAGCGTTTCGAACGCGCCTTTCTCTACCGTCAGTCGGTAGAGAAAGATGACGTTGAGGACGATCCAGCCGATCGGGAAGAAACCTGTGACGGCTCCGAGCACCGAGGCGCGCAGGGACAGACCGGCCGGCATGGTGAAGATGAAGATGGCCACGCAATTGGCGACGATCAGCGCCACAATTGCGGCGATGTGAGCCTTGACCTTATTCGATGCGATCAAGACCAGCAGTGTCACCACCGGTAGCGCGGCGGCGCAGGTCGATAAAAATTGGCTGTTAAGCGGGTCGTAAATTTGGTTCCACATCGTCGCCCCCCGGTTCGTTCATGGACCCGCTCTATTGTTGGCAATACGGCAGGTCCCGGGGGAAGGCGGCGAAAGTATCTTTTCCCCGCTAATATATAAATTTCATATATATTTTGTATAAACGTCAGTCGCTGCGCGGCGGTTCGCGGTCCCCGCCGCCCAAATCGTCGTAGCCATGGCGATGGGAATAAAAAACGAGCGCCATCAGGCCGCCCCCGACCAGCAGGGAAAAGCCAACACCGCCGGCGATCGCCACCCACCCGTAACCGGGGATGTCCCCCGTGAGGTGCACCCAACTGTCGGCCGCAAACCAGAACGCTGCGGCAAGCAGCGCAAACAGCGGGACGAACATCAAAACCCTGCGCATCGGGCTCATATAGGCTGAGCGACTGCCTGCTACCAGGCAAACCCGTCGCCGATCTTCGCAAGGTGCCCGCCGAAGCAGGCCGGCCCATTGACCTGAGCCAACGCCGTATCATAATTTTTTTTGTCGGGCTCACACGCAGTCGCCCGGCTTTTTGCAAAAGGCATGTCGCCCAAGCACTGCACCTTGCCCGCTCGCGGGCTGGGAGCCTTGGCGATGCCACTTCACCCATCGTTCCTGGTTGCGCGCGCTCACACGGGGGGAAGCAGACTCCCCGTCAGGTGGCCGTCTCTCAACGCAATTGCGCCGCCCAAGCTCTGCTCAAACGGAGCCTTGGGTTATGGTCATTCAAATTTTCCGCTTTGCCACGCGCCTTGTCCGCACTTCGGCGAGTTCTCTCGTCCGGTACGCTCGGCACCATCATACCCGGCGGCTGCTTAGCGAACTCAGTCCACAGCAACTGCGCGACATCGGGCTTACGCGCGCCGACGTCACGGATTGGAGCGCGCACTTGCGTAGCCGCCTGACCAGCGACACTCACGGCGAGCGATGCCGGCGCGCGCTCAGCCGTCTCGATCAAGAGCAGATCAGCAATCTCAGCGAAGCGGGACGGCGTGCCTGGCGCGCAGCCCGCCGCGGCGAGCGGCTGGTTGGCGATTAAAGAAACGCGGGCGCCTGCCGCCCAAGTTTTTCGACGACTGAAGGACTGGTCTTACGCCTTGGCGGCGCGGGCCGCCTCCGTCTCCGTCTCCTCCAAGACGGGACCGGGTGTCGGCGCCGGAGGCGCCGCACGCTCGAGCGGCAAGCCGCGGCGCAGCGCCGAGCGCAACGCGGCAACTTCGCTTTGCAGCCGCGAATTGTCTTTGCGTGCGGCTTCCAGCGCGCCCTCCACCACAGCGCGCTCCATGCGCTCGCGCTGCAGCGAGGCATTGAGCTCCTCCACGCGCTTCTCGATATTGGTGCGGGACACCTGCACGTCGGCTTCAAGATGCGCGTTGCGCTCGGTCAACTGCGCGATCTTGTCTTCGGCGCGGGCAAGCGCGGTCTCGCGCGTCTTCAGCGTCTTGGTGAGGGCGGTGTTGCGCTCGGAGAGAGCCGCGCGGGCACTCTCCAGATCCTTGATGTGGCGCTCGCGCGCTTCGTGCGCCGCTTCGATCTGGGCCAGGCGCTTCTCGGAATTGTTACGAGCGATGGTCGCTTCCACCGATTTACGATCGAAGGCTCGCACCTCTTCGGTGCGGGCAATGAGGTTCTGCCGCGCTTCGGCGAGCAGGCGCTCGGCGGTGGCGGCGCGCGACTGCAGCGCATCGAGTCGCATATTGAGGGAATTCCGCTCCGCCTGGTGCTGCTCTTTGGCTTCGTCGAGCGCGGCGGCAAGCCGCCCGCGATCGCCGTAAGCTTCGGCAAAGCTCGCTTCGACCTTGCCGAGTTGAGCGCGGGTGGCGGTCAGGGTGTTCTCGCTTTCGGTCAAGCGGCGGGTGAGGCGGCCGATCTCGTTGAGACCCTGGTCGACGGCCATTTGCAGCGAACGCTTCTCATCTTCGAGCAGCGCCAGCTTTTCGCGCGCAGCGGCGAGCTCCCCCTCGATCTCGACGATCCGCTTTTCGGCGCTGTCGAGCTGCTCCTGCAAAGAGCGGCGATTCTCGCTCAAGGCGCGACGCTGACTCGTTTCCTGGGCGAGCTGGCGCTCGAGCTCGGCGATCTGCGCCGCGCGTGCGGAAATCTCGTTTGACAACTCGAGGCGCGTCGATTCGAGCGCGCGTGCCTGCTCGCGGGACAGCTCGAGCTCTTCCTTCAGGCGCTCCGATTCCGCCTCGAGCGCGGTTGCTTTCTTCTCGATCTGATAGAATTCGTCGCGCAGGGTCTCGTAGGAGTTGCGCGCCTCCTCGAGCATGCCGGTGAGCGTGACTGTTTGCGACTTTTCCTGCTCGAGCGCGCGCAGCGTCGAATTGAACGGAACGACCAGCTTGTCGAAAGCCTGCTTCAGCTCTTCGAGCTCGCCGATTTTGCGCCCGGTGTCGGTGAGCAGGCTCCGCAGCTCTTCGTTTTCTTCGCCGATGCGCGAGCCGATGTCGGACAAATTCTCGACACTGATGTGGCCGCCATTGCCGTTGCCGTGAAGGGGACGCGGGTCGACAGCGTCCGGCTCGCCTTTGCGGCCGAACAGTTCGGTAAACTTAGCCATGACAGACGCCTCCCACCCCAGACCATCCGAAAATACGGCGCTTTTCGCGCTTAAGATATTATATACCTTTGCCGATGGGAACACGCAGGCGCGCGGCACATTGCGCACCGATCTCGGCAGCCGCCATCATGGTTAATGACGCAAATCGTGGCTGAATTGCGGGAGATGGCGCGCCAACATGACCAGTGAGAGTGCCGTCGCGCCGCCGGAAATTCTCACTTATGCCTATCGGCCGTCCCTTTTGGGGGCGCCGTACGAGTTCCGTCTCGACGCGAGGGGACTTGGCTGGAGCGTCGGCCGCAAGACCGGCTTCGCGTTGTGGCGCAGTATCTATCGCGTACGCTTGTCGTTTCGTCCCGCCGGCATGCAGCCGCATCGTTTCGTTACGGAAGTCTGGGCCGAGGGCGCGCCCAAGCTCGTAATCATGTCAACCTCGTGGAAGAGCATGGTCGAGCAGGAGCGGCTCGATCAATCTTATGCGTCGTTTGTTAGGGCGCTGCACCGCCGGCTCGGCGAAGCGCAAGCGAGCACGCGCTTCGAGCAGGGGACGAATCCGCTGCTGTATTGGCCGGGGCTTGCGGTGTTCGTCATTGTGGCGTTCGCACTCGCGGCGCTGTGCGTGCGGGCACTGCAGGTGCAAGCGCCGGGCGCCGCTGCATTCGTTGCCATCTTTCTTGCGCTCTTTCTCTGGCGTGCCGGCGAATTTTTCCGCCGCAACCGGCCGCGGCGCTATCGCGGGGATGTCCTGCCTGCGGCGCTGATGCCGAACATATGACGGCGGCCCTTGGCCCTGTGCGACCGCTATTGGCGCACGACCAGCACCGAGCATTTGGCGTAGCGCACGACGTGCCCGGCATTGGAGCCGAGAAAATAGGTACGCATCGCCGGACGGTGCGAGGTCATCACGATCAAGTCGGCATTCATCGCCTTCGCTTCTTCCAGCACCTCGTGGTAGATGCCGCCCTGCCGCACTGTGTAAGAAATCTGCGCAGGGCCAAGTTCGCAGCTGCCGGCAACCTTGGTGAGGGTTTCTTCGGATGACTTGCGCTGCTGCACGTCGAAATCCGGCGGCACGTATTCGGCCAGCATGACCGGTGTCATCGGCAGCACATTGATCAGCCGCACAATGCCCCCAGATGCTTTGGCCATGGCGCAAGCCGCCGTTATCGCCGGCTTGGCCAGATCCGGATCGGCGGTGTCGATCGGCACCAGGATCTTCTTGTACATGACAGCGCCCTCCCTTCGCTGTGACGACGAGAGGGAATGATGGCACGTTTTGCCATCAACGATAAACCCGATGGTGAGCGGCGCGTCTCTCCCCAGCGATGGCTCAGTTCGCTGCCGCTTCCAGCATCTTGGGGGAGACAAAGCGCTCGATCCGCCCGGATTGCGGATGCAGACGGCCCCAATCATCGAAGGCAAAATCGATGATCACCAGTCCAGAAGTCGGCAGTTTCTCACGCAGGCGCTCGCGGGCTTCGATGTCGCCAGAGGCAATCAGCATAAGCGCCAATTCGTGCAGGCCAGGGTTGTGGCCGATGACCATCAGCGTGTGCACGGACGCGGGCTGGTCCTTAAGCACGCCTAAGATTGCATGCGGCGTTGCATCATATAGTTTTTCGACTGAGATCGCGCCCGGCTCGTTCGCCAAGGCGCCGGACGCTGCTTTCCACGTCTCCTGCGTGCGCAGTGCAGGCGACAAGACGACGCGGTCGGGGACAAGGTGGTGACTTGCCATATAGGCGCCGATCTTGGCGGCATCCTTGCGGCCGCGCTCGATCAACGCCCGATCGCGGTCGGGCGCACCGGCGATGGAACGCTCGGCTTTGGCGTGGCGAAACAGCAACAGACGGCGCATCAGGTGTCGATTTGAATGGTCGATTTCGAATCTGCGACAGTCTAGCATGCGCGCCGCGCGGCACGAGCCGCGGACGGTTCATCCGATGAGCGGCGGCGAAGCCACGGTCGATAGCTGGTACGAGGCCACGCGGGTCGCAACCCCCGATCGCGGCCGGCTCAACTATGAACTCGATACCGACGTTTGCGTCATCGGTGGCGGTCTCGCCGGGCTCACCGTCGCGCGCGAAATCGCCAAGCGCGGCTGGTCGGTCGCGCTGCTCGAAGCCGGGCGTATCGCCTGGGCAGCGTCGGGGCGCAATTCCGGTTTCGTGGTGCCTGGCTTTCATGAAGACGAAGGCACAATGGTCGAGCGCATCGGCCTCGATCACGCCAAGCAGCTCTACGCGCTCTCGAAGGAGGGCGTCGAATACGTGCGGCGCACGATCGCGGAAACCGGCATGCCGGGCGTCGATCCAGTCGCCGGGTGGCTGCACGTTTCCAAGACCGACGATGACGATGCTGTACGCCGGCGCGTCGAGCGATTGCGCTGGATCGGCGCTGAGGTCGAGGCGTGGCCCACGGCGCGGGTGCGCGAACAATTGCCCAGTATGTGCTATTTCGCCGCCGTCCACTACGCCAACGCCTTCCACATCCATCCGCTCAATTACGCGCTCGGGCTGGCGGCCGATGCCGAGGCGAAGGGCGTGCGCATTTTCGAGGAGACGCCGGCGCTTTCGATCGACCCGTCGGGTGTACGCAAGCGCATCAATACGCCGAACGCGCGCGTGCGCGCGCCGCACGTCGTGCTCGCCAGCAACGTCCATCTGGGCGAATTGATGCCGCAGCTCGCAGCGACCCTATTGCCGATCACCAGCTACGTGATCGTCACTCAGCCGATTCCGGTTCTCAACGAGGTGATCCGCTACAAAGGCGCCGTAAGCGACACCGAGCACGTCGACAATCATTACCGCGTTATCGGAGGAAACCGTCTGCAGTGGGGCGGACGTATGCGAGTGTGGGACAGCGAGCCGCGCTTCATCGCGCGCGCGCTCGCCAATGACATCCGCCGCAACTTTCCGCAACTTGGCAAAATCGACGTCGCGCATCTCTGGCGCGGCACCATCGGTCGCGCCGTTCATCGCATGCCGCAGATCGGGATGATTGAACCGGGCTTGTGGGTTGCGAGCGGCTTCGGCGGCCATGGCCTGAATACGACCGCGGTCGCCGGTGAGCTGATTGCCCGCGGTATTGTCGAGAACGACGAGACTTGGCGGCTATTTGCGCCTTACGAATTGGTTTGGGCCGGCGGACGCCTCGGGCGCGCCTTGGCGCAGGGCCTCTATTGGGGCAGGCGGCCGCTCGAGCGCATCGAGCAGGGAATCGCGCGTTACCGCGAGAGCGCGCGCGAGCGCAAGACGGCTCGGCTCAAGGCGCGACGCAATGGCAAAGCCGCTGGTGCGGTGGGCAAGCTTGGCCCAGAGCAGACCGCCGCCCTGGCCGCAATTGCCGACGTTGCCGAGGCGGAGCAGCAGGCTTTCACGGCGTCCGCACCACGGCCCGCCGAAACGATGACGCCTACCATCGCGCCGGTCATTTCCGCCGACATGGGCGAGCCGCTGCCCAAGGAGTTCGGCCGCCGCAAGCGCAGGCTGCGCAAGCCGAAGGGCGAGGCGGAGTAAAGGCCGTGCTTGCCATGGCATCGTGTCCCGCACGGCGGGGCAGCGTGCTAGCGGTGTACCGCAGATGCGGGACCGCTGCAGGATTCAGGTCGCGAACCGCGCCATCGCTTAATGGCGGCTACACTTGCTGCCCGGCCGCGCATCACGAGATTATCGGCGCGCCGTACATGGCCTCGCCCGATAATTGCCTTCCCGAAGTGTCGAATTTCATCAGTTCACAGGCACGGGTGCGCACGCCATTGAGATTTGCCTCGTAGAAAACAATTAATTCGCAGGTGTCAGAATCCCAAACGACGTGATCAAGCTTGAATTCGATCTTTTCGATCTTCTGCGCGGCAAGCCGCCAGTACTGCGATAATGCATCTTTCCCCTCGATAACGGGATTGCCGACCAAAGCCGCAGCTTTGGGGCTTATGAATTTCGCTTGGTCGTCGTAATGCCGCAGCACCGCATCGACGTCCTTTTCGTTCCAGGCTTCAATCCATTTTGCGGCAAATTCGCTTGCTTGTTTGCGGTTCATACGTCGCTCCCAACGGCTGCGTGCAGCGTTGAACCCCCTAAAGCGGTCCTTCTTCCCAAAAAGCAAATGACTTGTTTTTATCGATCGATAAATTGACCAGATCGTTTATGGAATGATCCCGCATTTTGCTCCGCTCCATGCAGGTACGGAGCGCTTATCAGCGCCCCTCCCGTCGCGCCATGAAGGCGAGGCGTTCGAACAGGTGCACGTCCTGCTCGTTCTTGATGAGCGCGCCGTGCAAGGGCGGGATGAGCTTCTTCGGATCGCGCTCGCGCAAGATCTCCGGGCCGATGTCTTCCACCATCAAGAGTTTGAGCCAGTCGAGCAACTCGGACGTTGACGGCTTCTTCTTCATACCCGGCACCTCGCGAATTTCATAGAACAGTTTGAGCGCCTCGCTGACGAGCCGTTGCTTGATGCCCGGGAAATGCACCTCGACGATGGCGCGCATGGTGTCTGCGTCGGGAAAGCGGATGTAGTGGAAGAAACAGCGGCGCAGGAAGGCGTCGGGCAACTCCTTCTCGTTGTTGGAAGTGATGACCACGATCGGCCTGCGGTGCGCCTTCACCGTCTCGGCCGTTTCGTAGACGAAGAACTCCATGCGATCGAGCTCCTGCAACAGGTCGTTGGGAAACTCGATGTCGGCCTTGTCGATCTCGTCGATGAGCAGGACAGGGCGCTCGTCGGCGACGAAGGCCTCCCACAATTTGCCGCGCCGGATGTAGTTGCGGATATCTTTCACGCGTTCATCGCCGAGTTGGCTGTCGCGCAGGCGCGAGACCGCGTCATATTCATAGAGGCCCTGCAGCGCCTTGGTGGTCGATTTGATGTGCCACTCGATGAGCGGGGCGCCTAACGCCTTGGCGATCTCCAGCGCCAGCACCGTCTTGCCGGTGCCGGGCTCGCCTTTGACCAGCAAAGGCCGTTCCAAGGTGATCGCCGCATTCACCGCGACCTTAAGATCGTCCGTTGCTACATAACCCTTAGTGCCTTCAAATCGCATGCATTTCGTCCCGAGAGGATTGCGGGCGACGCTAGCGGGCAGGGCAGGCCTGTCAACTGCTGCGGGCTCGGCTAGGATTGGCAAAAAGCAGGGGGAGTGAACGATGTTGCTCAAATGGCTTGCAGGCGCGACGCTCGGCTTGGCGATGACAGCGGCCGCACGGGCGGAGACCATCAAGATCGGCGTGCTGTTTCCCTATTCGGGAGCCAATGCGGATCTCGGCGATGTGGCGGACAAGGCCCTCGACCTTTACGTCAAGCTGCACGCCAAGGACATCCTTCCGCACAAGGTCGAAATCATCAAGCGCGACGAGGGTCCACCGTCCGGCGCGAACGCCAAGACCGCCGCGACGGAGCTCATCACCCGCGATAAGGTCAATCTAATCTTCGGGGTCATCTATTCGCCGTCTGCGATCGCCATGGCGCCGCTGATGACGCAGGCTAAGGTGCCGCTCGTCATCAGCAACGCCGGCACGGCCTGGATCACGACGCTATCGCCTTACATTGTGCGCTTTTCGTTCAGCATGTGGCACGATGGCTATGCCATGGGCAGCTACGCCCACGACAAGCTCAACTGCAAGACAGCGGCCAACGCGTATACCGATTTCCCGCCGGGGAAAGATTCGACGGAAGCGTTCAAGACCAGCTTCGAGAAGGCCGGCGGCAAGGTGATCGACGCCATTCCGATGGGCAACCCGGCGCAGGTGCCGGACATGACGCCCTTTTTCCAGCGCATCAAGGACGAGAAGCCGGACTGCATGTTCGTCTTCATCCCCTCCGGCTCGCACGCATCCGCCGTGGTGAAGACTTACGGGCAGCTACGCCTGCGTGAGGCCGGCATCAAGCTGATCGGTCCGAAGGACGTCGTTCCCGACAGCAAGCTGCAGGGCATGGGGGATGCTGCACTCGGCACCATCGTGATGAGCAACTACAGCAACGACCTCGACAACCCCGCCAATAAAGCCTTCGTCAAGGCGTGGCATGAGGCCTATGGCGCCGACAACTATCCCGACTTCGAGTCGGCCGACACATGGGACGCGATCGACGCCGTATTCAAAACAGTCAAGAAGCTCGACGGGAAGTTCGACGGCGACACCTTCGTCAATACCATCAAGAGCTATTCCGGGTCAGGCCCGCGCGGGAAAGTGAGCATCGATCCGGCGACGCGCGACATCGTCAACGACGAGCACGCGATGGAGGTGATAAAGAAGCCGGACGGCAAGCTCGGCACCAAGGTGCTGGGCACAATCGCGCAGGTCAAAGATCCCTGCAAGGAGCTGAAAATCGGCCGCTGCGCCGGCAAGTGATCGCACAAGCGTGATACGGAGGTGATGGGAAGTTGAATACCTTTGCCGCGCCGAAGGTATATGACATGGCGCGACGATTCAGGAGATCCCCCATGCGCCGCGTGCTGCTCGGCGTCGCTCTCGTCTTTGCGGCCTTTGGCATTGCGCGCGCCGCGGAGATGGCGAAGCTGCCGCAGCCGCAGGCGGGGCAGGCGGTGGCGATCTTCGCCGGCGGCTGCTTCTGGTGCGTGGAGAGCGACTTCGATCACGTGCCGGGAGTTATCTCGACCACGTCGGGTTACACGGGCGGCACGGTTGCCAATCCCACGTACCACCAAGTCAGCGCAGGCGGCACCGGACATGCCGAGTCGGTATGGATCATCTATGATCCGAAAAAAGTTTCATACGCGCAGCTCCTCACGTACTTCTGGCATCACATCGATCCGACAGTGAAGGATCGTCAGTTCTGCGATTACGGCAACCAGTACCGGACCGCGATCTTCGTGCGCAACGCTGAGGAGCGGAAGCTCGCCGAGGAATCGAAGAAGAAGGTAGAAGCCGAGCTCAAGGTGCCGATCTATACGGAGATCGACAACGCCGGCCCGTTCTACCCCGCCGAGGAGTACCACCAGGATTTTTACCTGAAGAATCCGACGAAATATAAATTCTATCGCTGGAATTGCGGGCGAGATCAGCGCATCGAGCAGATATGGGGCGACCGGAAGGGAAACAGTTGATGATCAACAGGCGCATAGTATTGCTCGCGAGCGCCTCGCTTTGCGCGATCGCCGCGAACGGACTTGGGAAGGCGGAAACGATGACGACAATGACGGATACCGATTGGCGTAATTTATCCGACGCCGACTGGCGCAAGCGTCTTACGCCCGAGCAGTACAACATCCTGCGCCAGCACGGCACCGAGCGCGCCGGATCGAGTCCGCTGAACCACGAAAAGCGCAAGGGAACCTTCGAATGTGCCGGCTGCGAGCTGGCGCTGTTCTCCTCCGACACCAAATTCGAAAGCGGCACTGGCTGGCCGAGCTTCTATAAGCCGCTTGATAACGCGATCGACACCAAGACCGACCGCTCGTTTTTCATGACGCGCACGGAAGTGCATTGCCGGCGCTGCCTCGGCCATCTCGGCCACGTCTTCAACGACGGCCCGCCGCCCACAGGCTTGCGCTATTGCATGAACGGCCTGGCCTTGAAGTTCATGCCGGCGGCAGCAACTGGCGCGAGCGGCTGATTGCGGACCTCGCTGCGCAAGGGTCAAACCTAGACGACTCAAGCCTTTTTTTCTACTTCTCGGTCCGCCCTCAAGGTCCGAGATGCCGCAACCGCAGCCAAAAGTCTCGAAAGTGGCGCAGGCCTTCGCCCAAGGGCTGCAGTTTCATCATCAGGGCAAGCTGCCGCAGGCCGAGCGATTGTACGCCGAGGTTCTTGCGGCCGAGCCAACCCATTTCGACGGCCTGCAGATGATGGCCTTGGTCAAGCTCGCGAAAGGCGAGCCGGCCGAAGCGCTGCAGCTGATGAGCTCCGTGCTGAAGGCGCGTAGACCCTCGCCGCAGGTCCTTTTGAATTACGGAATCATTCTCAATGCCTTGGAACGTCATCAGGAGGCAATCGACAGCTTTGACGCTGCTCTCAAGCAAAAATCGAAATACGCGGAAGCTTACAACAATCGCGGCGCGGCCTTGTCGTCCCTTGGACGCGATGAGGAGGCGCTCGAAAGTTTCAAAAAAGCGCTTGCGATCAAGCCGGATTATGCGGAAGCACACTACAATAACGGCTCGTCTTTGCGCATTCTCGGCCGCTACGAAGAGGCCCTGAAAAGCTTCGATCGCGCGCTGGCGCTGCGGCCGGCCTATGCGAAGGCCCACAACAATCGCGGTGCCGTCCTCGAAGTGATGCTCCGCGACAAGGAGGCGCTCGCTGCCTACGAGCGGGCGCTGGCGCTCTATCCGACCTTCAGCGAAGCCCGCATCAATCGCACGCGCGTGCTGTGCAATCTCGAGCGCTTCGACGAGGCGCTGGACGGTTTTGCTCAGGCGCTGGCGCTCGATCCGCAGGATGCGGACTCATATTACCACCGCGGCCGCATCCTCATCGACCTCAACCGCAACGACGAGGCGATTGAGGATTTCAAGAAGGCGTTGGCGATCCGGCCGGATTTTGCCGAGGCGCGGTTTGCCGCGGTGTTTGCGGAAGTGCCGATCCTGTATGCCGATGAAGCTGAGATCGCGCGCCGGCGCGCAGCTTACGAGCGGAGCCTGAACGTTTTGTGCGAGGACGTGGCCGTTGGCCGGGTCGGGGGCGATCTGGTCAAGGCGCTTGCCGTCAAGCAGCCGTTCCTGCTGGCCTATCAGGAAAAGAGCGACTGCGCGCTACAACGGCGTTACGGCGCGCTGGTCGAGCGCATCGTCAACGAACGGTACGGGCCGCCACCCGAACTGCCGCAAGCGCCGGCGCCAGGTGAGCCGATCCGTGTCGGCATCGTGTCGAGCTTTTTTTATCTGCATTCCAACTGGAAAATCCCGATCAAGGGTTGGCTCGGCCAGATGGACCGCAGTCGCTTCAGGCTCTACGGCTATCACGTCGGCACCCGGCGCGACGCCGAGACCGAAGCCGCCGCCAGGATGTGCGATCGTTTCGTGCACAAGACCCTGGATGTCGCCGGCTGGCGGCGCGAGATTCTCGCCGACCGGCCGCATGTGCTGATCTATCCAGGTCTGTGGATGGACACCATCACCTTCCAGCTCGCCGCACAGCGGCTGGCGCGCGTGCAGTGCAATTCATGGGGACATCCGGAAACGAGCGGCATGACCACGCTCGACAGTTTCTTCAGCAGCGATTTGATGGAGCCGCCCGATGCCGCCGCGCATTACACCGAACAATTGGTCCGGCTGCCGAACATTTCAGTGTTCTACGAGCCCGTGGAAACGCCGCCCGTCGCCATTACCCGACAGGAGTTGAAATTGCGGCCCAGCGCCGCCGTGTTCTGGTGCGGTCAATCGCTGTTCAAGTACCTGCCGCAATATGACCACGTCTTTGCGCGGATCGCCAAAGCGGCGGGCGATTGCCAATTTGTCTTCGTGCGTCATACCGGCGGACCACCGGTGAACGAGCTTTTCCAGCGACGACTCGATGCCGCCTTTGCCGCCGAAGGTTTGAAAGCATCCGATCATTGCGTATTCCTCGGACGGCTCAATCAAAGCCAGTTCATCGCGGCCATCGGTCAAGCCGACGTATTCCTCGACAGCATCGGCTGGTCGGGCTGCAACTCGGCGCTGGAAAGCCTCGCGCACAATTTGCCGATCGTGACCAGGCGCGGGGCGCTCATGCGCGGCCGCCACAGCGCCGCCATTCTGGAAATGATGGGTGTCATCGATACGATTGCCGACACACTCGATGACTATATTGAAATTGCCGCGTGTCTTGCACGCGAGCCGCAGACGCGACGTGCGCTAAGCGCGCGCATTGCCGCGAGCAAGCACCGCCTGTATCGCGATCGCGCCTGCGTGACCGCGCTGGAAGATTACATCGAGCGCCAGGTACGGGCCTGAAGGAGGGCAAAATCTGCCGCCCCGGGCAGAAAGGACCGCGCCCGCCCACCGGGCGTCTTCTTATAACCTATTGAAATATGACGATATTATCGGTGGCACGCGGCTTGCGACGATCCTGCCGCGGGATTGTGCCGCGCCCCTCGCGCGTGCCCTCAGTGGAGAGAAACCATGGGTCTGTTTAATGCGCTTACCGCTGCGGTCGGTGGTTTGCAGGCGCAGTCATTCGCCATCCAGAATATCTCAGGCAACATCGCGAACTCGCAGACGATCGCCTACAAGGACATCAACACCAGCTTTCTCGACCTCGTTTCCGCCGCTTCGGTGCCGACGCAGCAGGTCGCAGGCGGCGTTGTCGCTTATTCGACGGCGACGAACAACGTGCAGGGAGCGATCCAGCAGGCGACCAGCGGAACCGACATGGCCGTGAACGGCGACGGTTATTTCATCGTGCAATCGCCGCTCAGTTTTTCCGGCAACACGCCGATCTTCGGCGGCGTCAACAGCTATACGCGCCGCGGCGACTTCCAGCTCGACGCGCAAGGCTATCTTGTCAACGGTGCGGGCTACTATCTGGAAGGTTTGCCGATCGATCCCACGACCGGCGTACCGACGGGCAGCGTCCCCGCGCCGCTCCAGTTCCAAAGCAATTTCCTGCCAGCGAGCGCGACCACGGCGATTCAATACGGCATCAACCTGCCGACCAATCCGGTAACCAATGCCTTCAAGGCCAGCGTGCCGAATTCTGAACTGCTCAACCCGACGAACTTTTCCCAGAATCCGACAAACGATCCGGTCCCCGCCACGAACGCGGTCGTGACCGGCACTGCGGCGCTCAACTCCATCGACGCGAGCGGGGGCGCCATCACGTTCGACATCAATGGGCAGACTGTGACCCTGTCCACGACGGGCGGCTCCGGCGCCAACGGCATTTATTCGCCGTCGGACCTGGTATCCGCAATCAACACGCAAGTCGGCTCGTCGGCGCAGGTATCGGCGAGCCTCAACGGCAACGGCGACCTGGTGATTACCAGCACCAACACGCCGGGCGCCGGCGACTCGGTCACGGTCAACAACTTCAGCAGCGGCAACGCGACTCAGCTCGGCTTTTCCACGGCAACGGCCACGGCCAGCGGCACCAACGCCCAGCCGGCGACCGGCCAGGTCGTCGGCTCGGACGTTTCGACTTTCGTCGATGAATCGATCGATGGCGGATCGATCACAGTCTACAACGGCGCCGGGAGCCCGGCGAGCCTGCAATTCCGCTGGGCCAAGGTCGACAGCGTCGCCGCCGGCGGCCAGGACACATGGGAATTGTTCTATCAAACCGACTCGACCGCGACCGGCAGCACGGTGGCGTGGCAGAACGCCGGCCAGGACTTTGTGTTCGACGCCAGCGGCAAACTAAGCCCGGCAATTACGACGCTCACGCTCAACAACGTGACGCTCAATGGCAACGTCATAGGCAACCTGACCGTCAACAGCCCGGTAGGGTCGATCACCCAGTTTGCCAGCACGAGCGGAAATTCTACCGTCAACAATCTGCAGCAAAACGGCTATGCGGCCGGACAGTTGCAGGGGATTGCCGTCGGCGCAAACGGCGACATCACCGGTACGTTCTCGAACGGCCAGAGCGTCGCGCTGGCCAACATCCCGCTGGTTCACTTCAACAGCCCAAACAACTTGAAAAGCCTCGACGGCGGCGCCTACCAGGAGACCGCGGAGTCGGGGCCGGCGCTCTCCGGCGCATCAGGCCAAATTGTCGGTCAATCGCTTGAAGGCTCCAATGCGGACATCGCAACCGAGTTCACCAAGCTGATCGTGACGCAGCAGGCTTATTCAGCGAATACCAAAGTCATCACCACCGCGAATCAAATGTCGCAGGATTTGCTGAACATCATCCGCTGATGGTTGAACGCGCTAAAGCGGCACTATCAGGGGCAGAGATCGCTCCATGGGCTTGACACAAGCGCTCTCGACCGCAATGGCCGGCTTGCAGGCCAACCAGGCCAACTTGGCGCTGGTGTCCGGCAACGTGGCGAATGCCGATACCCCCGGTTACACCCGCAAGACCGCCGATCAGGTTGTCGTCAGCGCCGGCGGAACGATCGGCGTGCGTATCGCTGATGTTCAACGCGAGCTTGACCAATACATTCAGTCGCAGCTGCGCACAGAGAATGCGGGGGCCTCTTATGCCGACACGCGCGCGCAGATGTTTCAGCAGCTGCAGGACGTGTATGGGCAACCGGGCGGCGCCGACGCGTTGGAGACGGTCTACAACAACTTCACCAGCGCCTTGCAGGCGCTGTCCACCAGTCCCGACGATCCGTCGGCGCAGCGGGCCGTCGTCAGCTCGGCCCAGCTTCTCGCGCAACAGCTCAACCAGAGCACTGCGAGCATTCAGAATCTGCGCGAAAGTGCCGAGCTCGGCATCGCCAACGCCGTTTCGCAGGCCAACAATGCGCTAAGCCAGATCGCCGCGCTCAACCAGCAGATCGCTGCGGCTCCGGCGGGCGCGAGCGAGACTGCCAATCTGATGGATCAGCGCGACACCTATGTCGACCAGTTGTCGCAGCTGATGGATATCAAAGTCATCCCGAACGGTGCCAACCAGATCTCCGTGTTCACCAATTCGGGCGTGCAACTTGTGGGCGCCAAGGCCGCGCAGCTTTCGTTCAATGCCCAAGGCACTATGACGGCGACTTCAAAGTGGAGTTCCAATCCGTCACAGAGCACCGTCGGCACCATCACGCTCACCACCACAAGCGGCAGCTCCATCGACCTTCTGCAAAGCAACGCGATCCGTTCGGGGACGATTGCGGCTTATGTGCAGATGCGCGACCAGGACTTGGTGCAGGCGCAAAGCCAACTCGACGCGCTCGCTGCCGGTATGGCCAGCGCACTTTCCGACAAAGTGACCGCCGGCAGCGCGGTGCCGAACGGGTTTCAAGTGGACGTAGGCAGTCTCCTCGCGGGCAATAAAGTCACTGTCAACTACACCGACGCGGCCAACGCGCAACATACGATTACCTTCATTCGCGTGGATGATCCGTCGGCCTTGCCACTGTCAAACGA
Source organism: Pseudolabrys sp. (assembly GCA_035652735.1). Taxonomy (GTDB): domain Bacteria; phylum Pseudomonadota; class Alphaproteobacteria; order Rhizobiales; family Xanthobacteraceae; genus Pseudolabrys. The sequence goes on from DASRDF010000018.1 coordinate 24,502, forward strand.
CGCGACCGCCGATCCGAACGACACCGTTGTAGGCCTCGATTTTTCTGGCGGCATCGGCTCGGTGGTCACGCAAATCAACAGCGCCTTCGGCGCAAACGGTCTCACAGCCTCAAATCCAGGCGGAACGACGCTCCAGGTCGTGGACAACGGCGGCGCCACCGCCACGCTTAATTCCTTGACCACCACGACGACAACGACGTCGCTCGCCGGCGGCAGCGCCGAGCTTCCATTGTTCACCGACGGATCGAACCCTTACACCGGCGCGATCACTGCGGTCGGTCCGGAAAGCGTCGGGCTTGCCGGCCGCATCGTCGTCAATGCGGGCGTCGTCGCGGATCCCTCAACATTGGTGTCCTATCAGGCCGGGACGCCGGCCGGCGACAGCACGCGGCCGGATTTCATCTATCAGCAACTCACCGGCACATCGCTGACGTTTTCGCCGAACACCGGCATCGGCAGCGCCGCTTCGCCGTTTTCAGGCTCCATCAGCACGTTCCTGCAGCAGGCGATCAGCCAGCAGGCGGAGGCCGCATCGTCCGCCAACAATCTCAAGCAAGGCCAGGACGTGGTGCTGTCCTCGCTGCAACAGCGATTCAACGACACGTCGGGCGTGGATATTGACCAGGAAATGGCCGACCTGCTGACGCTGCAAAATGCCTACGCCGCCAATGCGCACGTGTTGACGACCGTCAATGCGATGTTCACGACACTGATGAACATGTGAGGACGCCATGAGTGTGTCGGCTATTGGTAGTCAGGCGGCGCTCGCGGTTCAGCAGCTCAAGAACTTGCGCTCGCAGTTCGACGATCTCCAGCGTCAACTGAGCACCGGACAGAAGTCGGCGACCTACGCCGGGCTTGGCACGTCAAGCGGGATCACGGTGGGCTTGAACGCGCAACTGTCGGCACTCAGCGGCTACGACACCAGCATCGATATGGTCTCGACGCGCATCAGCTTGATGTCGAACGCGCTCACCAGCATGACGCAGGTGCAGAATACAGTACAATCGGCGATCGATCAGGCAAACTCCGCTTCCGATGGTAGCGGCCCCGGAGTCGCGCAGCAAACGGCGCAAAGCTCGCTGGGTCAGTTGCTCGATCTGCTCAACACGCAATCCGGCGGCCGTTATCTTTTCTCCGGCAGTGCCACCGATCAGCCTTCCGTCGATACGCTCGATCACATCCTCAATGGCAACGGCGCGCAGGCAGGGCTGACGCAACTTATCTCGGAACGGACACAAGCCGATCTCGGCCCCCCGACCCGTGTTGGGCGTCTCACCGTTGCTTCAGCAGCGAATGCAGTCACCGTGACGGAGGATGCCGGGCCGTTCGGCCTCAAGCTTGCGTCAGTCACCTCCAACCTGACGAACGTGGCAACGAACGGCCCGAGCGGCTCGCCCGCCTCGATGTCAGTCGATTTTTCGGGAGGCAACCCCAATCCGGGCGATAGCATTACGGTGCGGTTCAATCTGCCGGACGGGACATCTGAAAATGTCACGCTCACTGCGACGACAAACTCGCCGCCGGGGACAAACCAATTCACCATTGGCAGTACGCCCGGTGCGACGGCCACAAATTTTCAGACCGCTCTGAATGGCGCGATCGGTACGCTCGCTGCGACCTCGCTGACGGCAGCCTCCGCTGTCGTCGCCTCCAATGACTTCTTCAACGCCGATGCCAACAATCCGCCGCAGCGGGTGAATGGTCCTCCTTTCGACACCGCGACGGGCATGGTCCCCGGCACCTCCTCGAATACGGTGATCTGGTACACCGGAGAAGCCGGCGCCGGCTCGGCGCGGGACACGGTAAAGGCGCAAATCGACCCGTCGCTGACGATCTCCTACGGCGCGCGCGCCAATGAGGCGGCCATCCGCAATCTTGTGCAAAACGTGGCGACGCTCGCCGCGGTGCAGATCTCGTCGACCAATCCAAATGCCGCAGGGTTGTCGGCGGCGCTAAATCAGCGGTTGACCTCGAACCTGAACAGCACGTCGGGGCAGACCATCACCGACATCGAGAGCGATCTTGCTTCGGCGCAAAACGCGGCAAGCAACGCCAAAACTCGCCACCAGCAGACGTCAGCAACCCTCAACGACTACCTGCAGCAGATTACCGGCATCTCCAATGAGGAGGTGGGCACGGAACTGCTGACGTTGCAGACGCGCATGCAGGCATCGATGCAGACGACGGCCATGCTCTTCCAAACGAGCCTGGTGAACTACCTGAAGTAGTCACCTTCTCCGCACACCAAAAAAGGCCGCGGGTCCGAGCCCGCGGCCTTTTTTATTTTGAGGTCGTCTTAGGCGCGGCCGAGCAGGCCGGCCGCGATCTGACGGTTGATGTTGATCAACGAGCCAAGATTCTCCGGCTTCGGGTCGGCCAACACCGTCAGCGTCTGCTTGAAGACGAATAGGCCGAGGTTGGCCACATTCTGCCGAATCGCCGCCGGCAGGGGGTTGTCCTTGCTGGTCGCCGAGGTCACAAAAATGGACCACAGCTTGCGGTTATAGTGAAGCGCGGGCCCGAGCTCGGGCCGCTTGGTGTCCCAGCCGTCGCGAACGGTCTGCAGTTTGGCTGCCGCGGTCAGCAGCAGATCGGCTTCGAGGTCACGCGGACTTCCGGTCTTTGTGGCGATCGCGCCGTAGGTTTGCGCGGCCTGTCGCATGGTCGAGTAACTCCTTTTCGTAAGCGATGAGAGCCCTGGCGCTCTTGAGCGCCTTGTACATTTCACCGGCCATGATGTGGTTGCTGATCGCCGAGACGTGCGGCCAGGTGCTGGGAGCGGCCTGCACCAACTCGCGCAGCAGCGTGAAATAGGCGTCGTGATGATTGCGCGGATCGGCCGAGGTGTACATCAGTTGAACGGCAAGATAGATACGCTTGGCCGGCGTGTCCGCTTGCGACGGCAGCATGATGTCCTTCTCGCGCAGAATGGGCGCCTGGCCTTCGATCAGAAGCCGGGTGCGCTGCTCGCCGTTGGTGACGAGACATTCGCCTAAGATCAGGCGCTCACCCGGCTTGAGTTCGACCTTGAGGCCCATTCGCCCCTTCGCCTTACCTGAAGAGCCGCAGCACGTTCTGGTCGGCCTGTGCTGCAAGCGACAACGCCGTCGTGGACAGTTGCTGCCTTGTCTGCAACGCGAGCAGGTTTGCGCCCTCCTCGTTGCTGTCGGCGAGCGTCAGATCGTCGGCGCCGGTATTCAGGGTGTTGATCATGGCCTTAGTGAAGTCCTGCCTGATCTGCACCGTCTGCAGATTCGAGCTTAGGGCTTGGGACTGGGTGCGCAGCGTGACCAGGGCGGTGGTGAGGTCGGTGGCGGCGGTGCTGATGTCGGCGGTGCCGGCCCAGTTGTTGGCGGCGTTGGCGATGGCGAGGTCGCCGCCGGTGGTGTCGTTGACGGCGGTGATGGTGACGGTGGATTGGCCGGTTTCGTTGAGGGTGATGGTGAGATCGTTGCCGCCGAGCAGGTTGACGCCATTGATGCCCGAATCGCCGGCGAGCTGGTCGATCTGCGTGAGCAATTCGTCGAACTGGCTCGACAACGTGGCCCGCACCGTGGTGTCGGTCGTCTGCTGCGCCTGGCTGACCAGCGCCTGCGCCGACTGCACCAGCTTGGTGATCGCCGAGATGCCGTTGTTCGCGGCCTGGATGGTGTTGATGCCGGTCGACATGCTGTCGAGCAGCGAATTGAGGTCGTTGGCGCGGGTGCTCAGGCCCTGCGCCGTGAAAAAGTTGATCGCGTTGTCGAGCGCCGAATTCACGCGCTTGCCGGTGGCCAGACGGGTTTGCGTCTGAGTGATCAAGTCCGACGTCTGCTGCAATTGCAGCAGGTTCGAGCGGACGCCGGCCGAGAGTACGATGTCACTCATGGCGAACTCCTTGCCTGTCAAAGGACCGATCGGTTCGCCGCGAAGATGATCTGTTAAGGTTGATACGAGGTTAAAATTCGGACAGATTTAACGCTTTGTTAACCACAAATTCCCCGCGCGCAAAAAAACGGCGGCCCGGAGGCCGCCGTCTTCATTGCGTTGGACGCGATTAGCGGAACAGCCGCAGCACGTTCTGGTCGGCCTGCGCGGCAAGAGACAGCGCGGTGGTCGACAGCTGCTGGCGCGTCTGCAAGGCGAGCAAGTTCGCGCCTTCCTCGTTCGAGTCCGCCAAGGTCAGGTCGCTCGATCCCTGTTGCAGGGTGTTGATCGTGGCCTTGGTGAAATCCTGACGGATCTGAATGACCGACAGGCTGGAGCTCAAGGTCTGCGACTCTGAACGCAGCGTCGTGAGCGCGGCGGTGAGGTCGGTCGAAGCGGCGGTGATGTCGGCCGCGGTCGACCAGTTGTTCGCCGCATTGGCGATGCTGAGCGCGGAACCGCCGGCATTGGTATAGTCCACGCCGGTCACGGAGACGGTCGATTTGCCGGTTTCGTCGAGGGTCACCGTCAAGGTGTCGCCGCCGAGCAGGTTGATGCCGTTGAAGCTCGAGTCGCTCGCCAGCTGGCCGATCTGGGTGAGCAGGCTGTTGAACTGCGTCGACAAAGTCGCCTGCGTCGCGGTGTCGGTGGTCTGCTGCGCCTGGCTGACCAGGGACTGAGCGGACTGCACCAGCTTGGTGATCGCCGAGATGCCGTTGTTGGCGGCATTGATCGTGTTGATCGCCGAGGACTGCGAGTCGAGCAGGTTGCTCAGGTCGCTCGCGCGATTGTCGAGGCCCTGCGCGGTGAAGAAGTTGATGGCGTTATCGAGAGCAGAGTTGACGCGCTTGCCGGTGGCAAGGCGGGTCTGGGTCTGCGTGATCAGGTCGGAAGTCTGCTGCAATTGCAGCAGGTTCGCCCGCACGCCGGCCGAGAGGACGATGTCAGACATCTTACGCTACCTTTCTGGTCAATATGCCGTACTGGCACGGACACGTGTCGATCCATTGGATCGGGCAATGTCATCGCACATGCCTCCCAACGGCCCGTAAAAGATCATGGTTAATGAGATGTCACCGCGTTTTCGCGCGCCTTCTCCGACGCGCCGGTGGCGACGTTGCGATTCTCCATCGTGGGTCAACCGCGTTTCCGCGTTTACGACTCGGTAAGTTTCAACCTTTGCTTAAGACGGCGGCGCTAGAATCGCCGCGAGTCGTAAGAGTCTGCCGATGACGTCCCTCATCAGTTCGGCCACATCGAACAGCGATTATTACGCCACGCTTTTCGCCGGCGGCGGGACGAATGGCGCCGGCACCACTGCGGGCTGGCTCAACGACGCCGTCACCGCGATCCAGAACTCGCAAAACTCGGGCGGCATTCTCGGCGCGCTGGAAAACATCGGCGACGGCAGCATCGGCTCCTTCCTTGGGCAGAGCTCGCTGAGCGCCAACAATTTCGCGCTCATCTCGCAGAACAGCGTCACCAATGCGACGCAGTTCTACACGCAAATCGCGGCGCAGAACCAACAGGCGCAGCAAGAGCAGGCGCTGGAAAAGGCCGCGACCGAGTTGCAGCAACAACAGAGCATGGTGCAGCCGACCAACCTGCTTCCCCCCGTCGTCTTTTTGCCGGACGGCACGACCATCGATACGACCAGCAACATCATGACACGGCCGGATGGCACGCAATATGACGTGACCACGGGCGCCAGATATGTCGACCCGAGCGACATCATCCAGATGGCCAACGGCAGCTATCTCAACACCCAGACCAACATTCTCACGCTGTCCGACGGCACGCAGATCGACACCGTGACCGGTCTGAAGGTGTCGACGACGGCCTGATTTGGTTACGGTCGGCTAGGCCGGCCAGCAATACAAAACGGTCTCCATCAAATTTGGCGCGTGGTGGCGCAGCGCGAATTGATAATCCGGCGCGAGCGTGGCGATGTAATTCGCTATTTGAGGAATATCTGACGGAAAGTGATAGACGCAAATGCCGAGCTTGGGTTTGTGCTTCTGAATCGTCGACCGCGCGCCATTCAGCAGCGCCATTTCCATGCCTTCGACATCGGCCTTGATAAAGGTGACGCTGCGGCCGTTCAGGTAGCGATCGAGGCTGACGACATCGACTTTGATGGCGTCGGCCGAGCTATCCGATGTGAGGGCAAGGCTTGTCGGCAGGCCGTTCGCACTTGCTGCCGCGGCCGATCCGTCTCTCTCGCCAAGACCGGCGTTGATCAGCGTAATGCTGCAGGGGTCGAGCGCCCATCGCTCTGTTAACCTGCGCGCGCGCCGGCGCAGCGCTGCGAATTGATCGGGGCCTGGCTCGAAAGCATAGATGTGTGAAAACGACCCGTGGTGCGTATCGATAAAACTTTCCGTGCTGTCGCCGTCGAAAGCGCCGGCATCGACGAAAATCTCACTCTGTACGTCGCGAAACGGCGCCAAGCGGAAGTACTGATCGGGCTCATATACCGCTGCGCAATGTGAGGCGTCCCCCGTCAGCATGGCCATCAGCACCGCGCGCAGCACCTCGCGCGATCGTTCGTCGGTCAAGTGTTCATCGTGCACGCGCTCGAAGTCTGCAAAGTGCCGGGCGACGTACCACGCATCGTACGAAGCATGCGGAACATGGAGACTAGAAAGCAGGTCCGATACGGGCTGAACGGCATGACGGGCGGTGATAAAGACAAAATCCGGCCGTGCGGCAGGAAGCTCAGTCGGCGCTCGTACCGGAAGGCCGCCGGCCCGGTGTTCGTGCAGGGCAGGATTGAGATCGTAGCACGAGATCACGCGGACGCCTTGCTGCTGGAGTTGCGGCAGAGCCCAGCGGCCGAGGAAACCATAGCCATAGAGTCCGACGCTGAGCGCGCCCGTCATTACTCCGTCCGGCACCGATTGCACGACACGTGCGGCGGCGCTTCGCAGTGCAGTCATCGTCGTCATCGGCCCGCGCGCTCGTTCGGGATGGCATAGACGACGGCGCCAGTGCCGCACCAGGAATGCATGCGGAACAGAAAACGGTACTCAGGCAATGTCTCCATCAGCCACAGCGGTGTGCGCCACATGCCGTCATCGTTGTGATAGACCGTGGCGGCGACGATCGGCCGACCGGTCAGCAAAGTCCGGCGGCCGCCTTTCAAGGTCGCCAGCTCCGCGCCCTCGAGATGAAGCTTGAGAAAGGTCGGAGAGAAACCGAGCGTGTCCAGCCGGCGGGTTGCGACGCGCATGCGACCGGTATCTGCCAATTGAGAGGCATAGCCAAGGCCGCCGTGAAACCTCGCTTCGCCGTCCTGTTCTGCAAGGGCGCAATCGATCACCTTGATATCGCGAAGGCCGCGCGTGCGCTCGATTAGCCGAGCACGATTGTCCGGATCAGGTTCGATCGCAATAATCTCTTTATATGCGGCGCCGGTTTGGCGGACGAAAGTCTCGGCCACAGCGCCATGATGGGCGCCAGCATCGAGTAGAATGTCCTCGCCGCCCAATATCGTGGTGACTTCGGGAATGAAGAACCTGTTGTCGTTGCATATCGGCGCGGATGCGAACGCCCACTCTTCGCGCAGCATGCGCCAGGCGAGAAACTGCAGGTGATGGGCACGCGAGATATCATCATGCCAGTTCGCCAGGACCTGCGCGATGTTTGCGCGATCGAGCGGGGAGGGCGGGCTCGCAAACCATCCGTTTGACAAGGGGTGCAGGTGGCGGAAGCTTTCAGCCAAATCGTAGAACGGGACGACATCGCCAAAGCCTCGCGTGAGGAGCCTCTCCTTAAGAGGCACATAAGGTGAGGTGACAACGCTGACGGCGAAGCGAGTTGTGAACTTTTCAGATTCCGTGACGTCGTCGGGATGTACCAATCTCACCCCGTTCCAATCGGGCCGGCCGGCGTAAGCATGCGCGTTCTTGTCGACTGCAAGCACGAAATCCTGGCCGATGGCTTTGAGGAAGTCGCGCGCCATAAGGCCGAGGTTTCCGGCGCCGTAGAGTGCGATCGGGCGATCGGGCCGCACCGGATGTAAGGGCTGCATCGCGGAAGCAAGATCGTCGAGCAGTAGAACCGCGAGCCGGCTGTCCGGCAGATCGGCGAATGATCGGGCGGTGTAAGGCAATGGTCATGCCATCCGGGAATCAGCCGCTATCCCTGCCACCGTGCCCGGCCGTCGTCCGCGGTTCAAGGCGCGGCAAGACATTCGTGGCGTCGAGCGAATCAGATAAAAATGACGCGGCGCACTCCACTTCCAACTGCGGCAGGCCGGTGCAACTCTCGATTTTGATCGCCAGCAATCGGCGCGGCCTCTTGCCTTGCGCGCGCATCGCGCAAGCCTGCTCGTGGGCCGGTCCCAACCTGGAAGTGGTCGTTCGGGATAATTCGGGTGATCCACGAAAGCGCGATTTGCTCGCGCATTTCCGGCAGGACAATTGCAACATCATCATCGCAGAGCCCTGCGATGGTCTGACAAACTTTTCCGAGGTGTTGCGGGCCGCCAAGGGAGACTTTGTCTTTTTGCTGGCCGACGACGATTGGTGCTTCGACCGCGCAATCGCCGGCCTGCCGGGCCTGCTCGACCAAGCCGCGAATGACGCCTCGGTCATCGGCGTCACCGGAGCCTATGCCGTGGAAACCTCGCAAGGTTCCGCGCTCCTCGGCTACCAGAGCGTCGACGCAGAAGACGTCGCCGCGCGGATCGCGGGTTTCCTGAATTTCAACGGCCCGAACATCCTTCATTACGCCCCAGTGCGCCGCGAAGTCGTGCAGCGCGTCTTCGCCTTCATGAACGCGATGCCGTTCTATTTTTCCTTCCACGATCAGATCCAGTGCCTGCTCTATCTGATGAACGGCAAGTTCGTCCGGCTCCAGCGCTTCATGTACGTCTATGACGTGGCGAACTGGGAGGATCGCGAGTCGGGACAGCGACAGGACCTCAAATTCTACGAAAGCGCCGGGCTCGATCCCGTCATCAACAAGCTGCACTGGTTCTTGTGCGGCTTCGAAGGCGCCATGCTGGTACGCAATGCGGCGGGGGTATTTCCGGATCACCCGCTCGGCATGCGCCAGCGCGTCGCCGATGTTTGGTTCTCGGTGATGTTCCAGCGCTTCAAGCGCGACCAGCGCATGACCTTCGATTCTGCTTTCGCAGGCGAGGCGGAAAAGCTCTGCGCCAAGCTGCAAACCGCCGCCGGCCATCTATCCTTCCACGAGATGCTTGCCGATATCAGCGACTTCTTCGGCCTGTTCTCGAAAGAGCAGGGGCGGCAATATTTCGAGTTCTGGGACGCCATCCTCGGCAAGCGCCAGCCGCCTTCGCGCGCTGTCCCCGCGAGCGAGGTGCGGCGCAGCAGCGTGGCCTAGGCGGCGGCACCCGGTTACAATTTTTTGGGGCGAATCAGTCGATGGCGTGAGGCACGTGGGCGGCCGGAATTCCGGCCGCCGGGACGAATTTCGACAAGCGGCGCAGCAAGCTCATGAAAGCCGTCATCCTGGCCGGCGGACTCGGCACCCGCATTTCGGAAGAGAGCTACCTGCGGCCGAAGCCGATGATCGAGATCGGCGGCAAGCCGATCCTCTGGCACATCATGAAGATCTATTCCGCGCATGGCGTGCAGGATTTCGTGATCTGCTGCGGTTATAAGGGCTACGTCATCAAGGAATATTTCGCCAACTACTTCCTGCACATGTCCGACGTGACGTTCGATCTTTCGGACAACAGCGCGATTGTGCACCAAAAGAAGGCGGAGCCCTGGCGGGTGACGCTGGTCGACACCGGCGAGAACACGCTGACCGGCGGCCGGCTCCGCCGCGTAGCCGACCACGTCAAGGACGAAAAGGCCTTCTGCTTCACCTATGGCGACGGCCTGAGCAATCTCGACATCCGCTCGCAAATCGAATTTCATTTTCGCCACGGCAGACTGGCGACGGTCACCGCAGTACGGCCGCCGGGACGCTACGGCGCCATCGAGCGTAAGGGAGACGCGGTAACTGCCTTCATCGAGAAGCCGCGCGGCGATGGGGGATTGATCAACGGCGGCTTCTTCGTGCTCTCCCCGCGCGTGCTCGATCTCATCGAGGGCGACCAATCGAGCTGGGAGAGTTCGCCGATTATCCGTCTTGCCGCCATGGGTGAGATGATGGCGTTCGAGCATCGCGGCTTCTGGCATGCCATGGATACGCTGCGCGACAAGAGCATGCTGGAAGAGCTGTGGGCCTCGGGCAAGGCGCCGTGGAAGGTCTGGCATTGACCGTGGACGGCGCATTCTGGCGCGGCAAGCGCGTCGTGGTGACCGGCCACAGCGGCTTCAAAGGATCGTGGCTGACGCTGTGGCTCAATCGTCTCGGCGCCGAGGTGACCGGCATTGCGTTGCCGCCGCTGGCCGAGCCCAACCTGTTCGCCGAAGCCGATATCGGCGCGCTGTGCCACAGCCATTTCTGCGATGTCCGCGACGGCGCCGCGCTTGGCGAAGCGATAGGCGCCGTGCGGCCGCACATCGTATTCCATCTGGCGGCGCAGCCTTTGGTGCGGGCGAGTTACGAGAGGCCGCGGGTCACCCTGGAAACCAATGTCATGGGCACGGTGCACGTGCTGGAGGCCATGCGCGGGCTGCACGACTTGCGTGTCGCCGTCATGGTGACGACCGACAAGGTTTATCGCGACCTGGAAACATCCGATCCGCATGCCGAAGACGATGCGCTCGGCGGCCGCGACCCCTACAGCGCCAGCAAAGCGGCAAGCGAAATCGTGATCGAGAGCTATCGCACCTCGTGTCTCGCCACACAGGGCGTTGCGGTGGCCAGCGCGCGCGCCGGCAATGTGGTCGGCGGCGGCGATTGGTCTCAGGATCGGCTGATTCCGGACGCCGTTCGCGCCTGGCGGCGCGGGGAGACGCTGGCGGTGCGGCGGCCTCAGGCTGTGCGGCCGTGGCAGCATGTGCTCGAGCCGCTCGCCGGCTATCTCATCTTGGCGCAACGCTTGTGGTCCGAACCGGCTTTGGCTGGAGCGTATAATTTCGGACCCGGTCACGAGGGTGCGGTTAGCGTCCGCGATCTCGTCGAGCTGGCGCGCGCCGCCTACGGCGACGGCGAGGTGCGCTACGGCGACGGGGCGGACGGCCCGCATGAGACCGCGTGGCTCGCGCTCGATGCCGGCAAAGCCGGGCGCGTGCTCGGCGTTGCGCCCGTTTGGACTCTGGTGCAGGCCGTGCAGCGCACGATGGCCTGGTATCGCGCCCATGATCGCGGCGCGGTGGCGCGCGCCTTGTGTGAACAGGATATTGCCGATTTCGAGGGCCGCGCCGGCGCGAGCGCCGCTGCGGAAAAACGCCGCGCCTGAGTGCTCAGCGGAACGGCGAGTCGAACTCCGCAAGCGGCGGCAGCGCCGCGTCACGCTCCGACAGCAGCGGATCGGATGAAGGCCAGGTCACCCCGGCCGAATCCCAGCGGATGCCCGCGTCATGCGTTTCCACATAGAGGCTGCCGACGTTATAGAGAACCGTCGCCGACGGCGAGCGCACGTAGAAGCCGTGCGCGCAGCCCGACGGCACGAAGACGGTGTCGCCGTTCTCGCCGTTGAGCTCGAAGCTCGCATGCGCGCCAAAGGTGGCGGAGTTCTTGCGCAGATCGACGACCACATCGAAGACGGTGCCCTCGATGCAAGTCACGAGCTTGTAGTGATCGTGCGGCGGCACTTGAAAATGTAAACCGCGCAACACGTTTTGCGCCGACAGCGAAAAATACTGTTCGGCGAAAACGGTGGGAATCTGGTGCCGGGCGAAGACGTCCTGTTGCAGCAGTTTCACCAGGCAGCCACGGCGATCGTGTCTTGGCTCGGGTTTGATGAGCCGGACGCCCGCGATATTTGCCGCCGTCACCGCGATCATGGCCTATTGTGTGAAGTGCCGGACCATCTCGATGAACGTCGCAACGATATAGCCCCGCTCGGCCTCGCCGATGCCCGGCCATACGCCGATCCAGAACGCGTCGTTCATCAATTTATCGGAATTGGAAAGCTCGCCGACCACGCGGTACTCGACATTGCGGAACGCCGGCTGCCGGGTGAGATTGCCGCCGAACAATAAGCGCGTGCCGACCTTGTGCTGCTCGAGATAGCGCACCACATCGCGCCGTTGCAGCGGACTGCCGTCGCGAATGGTGAGCAGGAAGCCGAACCAGCTCGGGTCCGCTCGTTCGGTCGCGCGCGGCAGGATGAAATGCTCCTCCAGGCCGTAGACGCGGAACGCGGCCGCGAGCTTGGCGAAATTGTCGCGGCGGGCAGCGATGAAAGCGTCCGCCTTGCGCAATTGGCTCAGGCCGATCGCCGCCTGCATGTCGGTCGGCTTCATGTTGTAGCCGAGATGCGCGTAGGTATATTTGTGGTCGTAACCCTCGGGCATGCCGCGGATGCGCCAGTCGAAGCGTTTGCCGCAGGTGTCGGCATCGCCCGGCGGACACCAGCAATCGCGCCCCCAATCGCGGTAGGACTCGACCAGCGTCGCCAGCGATTTGCGATTGGTCAGCACCGCGCCGCCTTCGCCGGTTGTGATGTGGTGAGCCGGATAGAAGCTGATGGTGGCGAGATCGCCGAAGCCGCCGACGTGCCGCCCGTCGTAAGTTGCGCCGAGCGCGTCGCAGCAGTCCTCGATCAGGTAGAGCCCGTGTTGCCGGGCGAGGGCCGTTACAGCCGCGAGATCAAACGGATTGCCCAATGTATGCGCGAGCACGATGGCGCGCGTCTTCGGCCCGACCGCCGCAGCGAGCCGCTCGACATCGACATTGGCGGTCGCGAGGTCGACGTCGACGAACACGGGAATGCAGCCGTTCTGTACGATCGGCGCGACGGTGGTGGGAAATCCCGCGGCGACGGTAATGACTTCGCTGCCGGGGATAATGCGCCGGTCGTGCAGCTTCCACGAGGTCAGCGCCGAGAACGCAAGCAGGTTGGCCGCCGATCCTGACACGGTGAGCCGGCACTGCTGCAGTCCAAAGCGCGCGGCAAGCGCGTGCTCGAATTCGGCGGCATGACGCCCGGCTGTCAGCCAAAGATCGAGCGAAGCATCGACGAGTTGGCGCAGGTCCGCCGCATCGAGCACCTTGCCCGAGCAGGGGATGTAGGTCTGTCCGGGAACGAAGGGCGGCCGGCTCTGCTCGGCAAAAAACTCCTCGCTGAGCGATAAGATGCGTTCGCGCAGCCCGGCGGCCTCGCGCGGTTGTTTGTGCGGCCTCGGCATATTGAGTCAGTATCGCTACCACCATGAGGGCCGATTCGCGATCCCGGTTGATATTGTTGACCGGCGCCACAGGTTTTGTCGGCAGCCAGATCATGCGCACGTTGATCGCCGGCGGCGAGCGCGTGCGGGCGCTGGTCCGCACGGGCAAAGCGGGCCGCGTGGGCGCCGCGGCCGAGACGATCGAGAGCCCGGATATTTTTGCCGAAGGCCGCGGCTGGTGGGCACAAGCCTGCCGCGGCGTCGATACCGTCATCCACGCGGCCTGGTATGCGGAGCCGGGGCGATATCTGCACTCGCCGCTGAATGCTGACTGTCTCGCCGGCACGCTGCAGCTCGCGCAGGGCGCCATCGACGCCAAGGTGCGCCGCGTTGTCGGCATCGGCACCTGCTTCGAATACGATCTCAGCGCCGGCCGCTTGACCGTGACGACCCCGCTGAAGCCGGCGACGCCTTACGCCGAGGCCAAGGCCGCGGCCTTCGCCGAGCTCTCGCAGCTGCTGCCAAAACACGGCGTCGAATTTGCCTGGTGCCGCCTGTTCTATCTGTACGGCGAAGGCGAGGACGAACGGCGGCTGGTGCCGTATCTGCGCGCGCGGCTCGCCGCCGGCGAGCCCGCCGCATTGTCGAGGGGAACGCAGGTGCGCGACTTTCTCGACGTGCGCGAGGCCGCGCGGATGATCGCGGAGGCGGCGCTGGGGAGCGGGCAGGGGCCAGTCAATATCTGTTCGGGCGTGCCCATTACCGTGCGCGCGCTCGCCGAGCGCATCGCCGACGAATACGGCCGCCGCGAGCTTTTGCGCTTCGGTGCGCGCCCGGAGGATCCGTTCGATCCACCCGTAGTGGTGGGGGTCCCCGGGCCTGCGGCAGCGGCCTTGGTTAATCCCTGTTAACCTTTGTCTTGTAGGACGGCTGGCATGAAAGCCAGCCTCAAGCCGCGCATCAATGTCGAGGGGCGCACCCCCCTCGAAACGGTCATCCCGCTCGCCACGCCGTTCATCGTCTTCGTCGATCCGGCGAGCGCCTGCAACTTCAAATGCACGTTTTGTCCCACCGGCCACCGCGACCTTATCGCGGAGACCGGCCGCTTCCAGGGCGTGATGAAGTTCGAGGTGTTTCAGAAGATCGTCGACGACCTCGGCGCGTTCGACAAGCCGATCAAGGTCCTGCGCATGTACAAAGACGGCGAGCCGCTGCTCAACAAGCGCTTTGCCGACATGGTCGCTTACGCCAAGCGCTCTGGTCACGTCGAATATATCGACACCACGACCAACGGCACCTTCCTCGCCCCCGAGCGCATCGGCCCGATCCTCGAGGCCGGCATCGACAAGATCAATATCTCGGTCGACGGCATGACCGAGGAGACCTATCTGCGTTTCACCGGCTTCAAGTTCGACTTCAAGAGCTTCGTCGAAAACATCAAATGGATTTATGCCAATAAAGGAAGCTGCGAGATCGTCGTGAAAATTCCCCGCGAGCTCATCACCGAAGCGCAGCGGCAGGAGTTCTTCGACACCTTCGGCGATCACTGCGACCGCATTTTCGTCGAGAACTTTGCGCCGTGCTGGCCGCAATTCGACATCGAGAAGCATACCGGCGTGAAAATCAGCAAAGGCATCTATCAGCAGGACATCGGGGACACCGATACCTGCCCCTACATCTTCTACGGCTACTCGGTGAATGCGGACGGACTGGTTTCGTCCTGCTTTCTGGATTGGGGGCGCAAGCTCGTCATCGGCGACGCGCGTACGCAGTCGATGAAGGAGATCTGGAATTCCGATGCCATGAACGCGCTGCGTCTGCAGCATCTCGAAGGAAAACGGCGGCAGAACGGCGTCTGCGGTCATTGCGGACAGCTCAGCCACTGCCTGCCAGACAACATCGACGCGCACCGCCCGCTGCTGCTCGCCAAGTTCAGGACGCTGGTGCCGGTGCCGGCAGACGCCGTCGCACCCGGCGGCATCAATCACGCCGCCGTGGCGGCCGAATGAAAATCCTGCACGTCACGCCGCATCTGGGGGGCGGCGTAGGCAAGGCGCACGCGGCGATCAGCGCCGCGCTGCCGGACGCCGTCGAGCAGACCTTCGTCCTCCTCGAGCCGCCGCGCGACCGCCGCTTTGTCGAGCGCATCCAAGCCTGTGGCGCAGACATTGTCTGCTCCGATGGTCTCAAGCAGGTGGCCGACCTCGCACGCACGGCTGACATCGTCCAGTTCGAGTTCTGGAATCACCCGCGGCTGCTTGAATGTATGGCGCGCTGCGACTTCCCGCCGATGCGCAGCGTGATCTGGTCGCATATCTCCGGACTTTCGGCGCCGCTAATCCCGCCGGGTCTCTTCGCGGAGACCAGCCGTTTCGTATTCACGACGGAAGCCTCGCGCTTCGCGCCGGCCGTCGCCGAGTTGATCGGTCCGAGCAAACGTAAGCTCGCCGTCATCAACAGCGGCTTCGGCCTCGAAGCCGCTTCGCGCCGCGTGCCTGCGAAGGGGACGGCGCCGACAATCGCCTATCTCGGCACGGTCGATTTCGTGAAAATGCATAGCGGATTTTTTGATGCCATCGACGCACTCGTCGGGGGCGACATCCGCGTCTCGGTGTGGGGTGCGGCGGACGACGCGGTGAGGATACGCGCGCAATCGATGCGCCATCCCGAACGTGTTGTCTTTTGCGGTGAAACCGAAGATCCGCGCGCGGCGCTCGCCGACGCCGATATCTTCTTTTATCCGCTGCGACGCGGCCATTACGGCACGGCGGAGAATGCGCTGGTCGAGGCCATGTCGCTCGGCCTTTCCGCGGTCGTGCTCGACAACCCGGCAGAAGCTGCGATCGTGCGCGACTGCGAGACAGGCTTTGTCGCGCAGTCGATCGAGGAGTGCGTCTCGCTGCTGCAGATGTTGTGGTTGCTGCCGGAGCTGCGCGACCGGATTTCGCGGGCGGCCGCGCGTGACATCGCGGAAAATCGAACGCCGGCCCAGTCGGCTCTCGACTTTATGGTCCTGTGGCTGGGGCTCGCCAGCGAAGAGCGCAGATATTGCGATTTCCGCCGGGTGTTCGGCGACACGCCGGCCGATTGGTATCTGGCGATGCAAAAATCGGCGGCGACGTCGGATGCGCAAGCGAGCGCGAAGCCGGCCAAGGGCACGCTCGCGCATTTTGAAGCCGTGTTTGCCGGAGACGCATCTTTGCGGCGGCTGCGGGCGTAGCGCCCCGGAAACTGAGCGACGCGCCGGTGGGGCCGCGCGGCGGCTCCGACTGCGACAGATGAGCGCTAATGGGGGCGGGCCCGAACTCCCGCGACGGATTTCCGTTCTCGAAACAGAGGGGCCGTGGTCCGCGAACAAAACAAGAACATGTCAATCGATCGGTTCGGTGCCCCAATTACCCCAACAACGCCCAACGATAGGGAGAGAAGTCATGGCCAAGACGTGGCAGAGCTTTGCGCGTGTGGCGACACCCGTCGCCATAGTCGCGCTATGCGCGCTCGGTGCGAGCGCCAGCGTATTTGCGGCCGGAACGCCGGGTGAAGCAAACACCGCCGTTAAGCCGCCTTCGGTTCAATTTCCCGCCAAATTCGGTTCGCTCACCTTCCCCGAGAAATTTCCAGCAGGCACCACCTTATCGATCACGCAATGGAGTCACTTCGTTCCGAGCTACGACAAATGGTTCGATGCCTACGCACAGCAATGGGGCAAAGCGAACAACGTCAATGTCACGGTGCAGCACATCAGCTACGCCGACCTGAATTCGACGCTGGCCGCCGCAATCGCCGCCAACAGCGGGCCGACGCTCATGCAGTTGAATGCGACGCCCGCCGCTTTTATCCAAGGCCTTCAGCCTTTGAACGATGTCAATGAGGCCGCCGAGGCGGCCTACGGTAAAGGCGTCAAGCCGTGCACGCATCAAAGCTATTTGCCGATAAAGCAGGAGTGGTACGGCTACTGCGAAGGATGGGTCGTTGATCCCGGCGACTACCGAATTTCGCTGTGGAAGGACGCAGGCTACCCGCAGGGGCCCACGACGTATGACGATCTCCTCAAAGGCGGCCAGAAGATTTATCAAAAGACCGGAATTCCGGTGGGCGTCGGAATGTCGCCCGAAATCGACTCGGAATTCTATGCGCGCACGCTGATCTGGTCGTTTGGAGGCCAGGTGCAGGATGCCTGCGGCAAGGTAACGCTCGATTCGCCGCAGGTGCTCGATGCGGTGAAGTACCAAGCGAAGCTCTTCAAGTCCGCAGAAACCCCGGAGGTGTTTTCATGGAACGCCGCCTCGAACAACCAGGCGTTCGTCTCCGGCCGGGCTTCCTACATTCAGAACTCGATATCGTTCTATCGGACGGCTCAGCAATCCAATCCCAAGGTCGCCGACGACACCGGCTTCCGTCCCGGCTTGAAGGGGCCCGGCGGTGTCGTGCACCAGACGGCGCACGTCTGGTTCATTTATGTGCTGCCGAAATACGTGACGGATAAGAACCAGATTCTGGCGGCGAAGAAATTCTTGCTCGATCTTACCGCCAACTATGCAAGCGACACGTATTATAGCAAGCTCTACGACTTCCCGGCGTATCCGCCGACGGTGCCGCAGCTCGCGCAAAAAGGCGGATGGATCGACCACGATCCGTGGGGCTCGAATCCGCCGAACAAGCTTTCGGTGCTCAAGGGCGCGCTCAGCTGGACGGCCTGGCTCGGCTACCCCGGCTACGCCAATCCCGCCACCAGCGAGGTCTACAACACCTTCCTGCTGTCGACGATGATGGCACAGGCCGCGCGTGGGGAGAAAACGCCGGAGCAGGCTGTCAAGGATACGGCCGCACAAGTCCAGCAGATTGCCGATAAATGGAAAAAGCTCGGCTTCGTCGGCTGCGGCCCGTCGTCGGCCGGCGGCAAGGAGGGTCAGACGTCGGGCAGCAAGGAGTAATCGGCGGCCAACAAGATTAGCGCAAGGATCAAAAGGCCGTGGCTGTACTCGAGGTCAGAGGGCTCGCGAAGCACTTCGGTGATTTCAAAGCCCTAAAGCGGATCGATTTGACGACGCAGGACGGAGAGTTCCTCACCATCGTCGGTCCGTCCGGCTGCGGCAAGACGACCTTGATGCGCCTCATTGCCGGCCTGGAAACGCCGACGGCGGGTGATGTCCTCATCGACGACAAGGTCATCACCTCGCTGCCGCCG
The DNA here is from genome assembly GCA_035652735.1 of Pseudolabrys sp. Lineage (GTDB taxonomy): Bacteria > Pseudomonadota > Alphaproteobacteria > Rhizobiales > Xanthobacteraceae > Pseudolabrys. Next base: position 42,802 of record DASRDF010000018.1, read on the forward strand.
CGTGCACGCAACATTGCGATGGTCTTCCAAAGTTACGCGCTCTACCCGCACATGTCGGTGCGGGAAAACATCGCGTTTCCGCTCAAAGCGCGCGGAGTGGACAAAGCCGAACGAGAACGGCTGATCCAGTGGTCGGCGAAAGTGCTCGGCATCGAGTCGCTGCTGCATCGCCGCCCCGCGCGGCTCTCTGGCGGCGAAAAGCAGAAAGTCGCGCTTGCCCGTGCCATCGTGCGCAAGCCGTCGCTGTTCATATTCGACGAACCGCTCAGCTCGCTCGACGCGCAGGTGAGGGCGGTGGCGCGAGCCGAGCTGCGTCAGCTTCATGATCGCACCGGCGTCACCACCGTCTACGTCACCCACGATCAGGTGGAAGCTGTGGGACTAGGCGACCGCGTCGCCGTGATGCAGGCCGGCGCGTTGCGCCAGGTCGGCTCGCCGCAGAACCTTTACTACGAGCCGGCCAACGTGTTCGTGGCAAGCTTCATCGGCACGCCGCCGATGAATCTGCTGCCGCACAACGGTGTCATTGTCGGCTTCCGGCCCGAGCATGCGCTTCCGCGTGCGGCTGCGCCCAAGTTGCAGGACGTGGCCACGTTCCAAGTGTGCGTCACGCGTACCGAATTCCTCGGCTCCGAGTGGCTTGCCTATGGCACCGTCAACGGCGAATTCAACAATGCCAAAGTGCTGTGCAAGCTGCAGCAAGACGCCATCAGCAAAGTGAAAGTGGGCGAAGTGCAAGACATTGTCGTGTCGCGCTCGCAAATTCGCTTTTTTGACAAAGACACGGGCCTGCGCACGGAAGCGGTGCCGATCTAGCGGTCGAAAGGAGCGGCACAGCGGTGCTCGAGAGAAGCAAAGATTTGGCGCCCGGCGCATACAAGCGCGAGGACACGCGAATCGAACTGGTCGACCGCGACGGCGTTGTCGGCGCCGCCATGCTGGCGCCGGCGGTGATCTATGTCGTTGCCTTGGTGGCGGTGCCGTTTTTCCTCGCGATTGCGCTCAGCCTCAGCGATGCCACGGTGGGCAATCCCGGAATTCATCATTTCGTCGGCCTTGCCAATTTCATCAGCGTGATTCGGGAAGCGGCGTTCATGTTCGCGCTGCGCAACAGCCTGATCATTACGGCGGCGACCTTGGTGCTGCTGACAATCCTGACAATTCTGCAGGTGGAATTGCTCGCGCGCAATTTCCCGGGCAAGCGGATTGCGGAGATTTTGCTCATCCTGCCATGGGCGATGCCGGTGGCGCTCGCCGCCGTCGGCTGGCTTTGGCTGCTCGATTCCGAGTTCAGCCCGATTGACTGGATTCTCCGCGCCGTCGGTCTGCTGGGCCCCGGAACGGTGCTCGGTCCGGCCAACAATCTTTACTATCTCGGACGAGAATGGCTCGGTATCGGCGCCGTGGTGGTCATCGATGTCTGGCGCGCGCTGCCTTTGTCCACAATCATCGTGCTCGCCGGCCGCACGGCTATTCCGAACGAACTGTTCGAGCAGGCCGAGCTGGACGGTGCCGGCTATTTTCGCAAGCTGTTTCGGATCACGCTGCCGGCCTTGGCGATTCTGTTGACCGTCGCCATCCTGTTCACGGTTCTCATCATCTTCGGCGACCTGACGGTCGTTGCGCTGACCACCCGCGGCGGTCCCGGATACACCACGGAGATTCTTCCGTACTGGGCCTATCTCAAAGGCATCCAGGGCGGCGCGCTGAGCCAGGGGGCAGCAATCGCGCTCTTTTTGTTCCCGGTGCTGCTGGCGGTGTCGATCCTGGCCCTGCGCATGGCCTATCGCGGCGAGGGCCTGTGAACATGAGAGCAAAGCCGGTCCTTCGCAATATTGGCTTTTACATCGGGCTCATCCTGCTTTGCCTGTTCGCCGTTTTTCCTGCGTTGTGGATGGTGATTACGGCTTTCAAGCAGAACGGCGATCTCTACGATCCCCAGAACAATCCGTTTCTTTTCAATCTGCCGCCGACGTTGAGCCACATCGCCTTTTTGTTTGAACAGACAAATTATCCGATCTTTCTTTGGAACTCGTTCTTCATCGGCGTCATCGTCGTGGCCATCACCTTGGTGCTGGCGGTGCCGGCCGCCTATAGCTTGGCGCGGCTGATGGGGCGTTGGGGCGAGCGTTCGAGCATCGCCATTTTTCTCGTCTATCTCATTCCGCCGACGCTTCTCTTCATTCCGCTCTACGAGATCGTGACCATTCTTGGCGCCGCCAATACGGTGTGGTCGCTGATCCTGGTCTACCCGACGATCACGGTACCGTTCTGCACCTGGCTCCTGCTCAGCTTCTTTCGTTCAATCCCGCGCGAGGTGGAGGAGGCCGCGCTCACCGACGGCTGGAGTCGGGTCGGTGTGTTCTTTCGCGTGGCACTGCCGCTCGCCGTGCCCGGCATCACCACCTGCATCGTCTTTGCGTTTGCCCTGTCGCTGAGCGACTACATCTACGCGGCGGTGTTCGTGAGCAATACCGCAAGCCGCACGGTGAGCGCCGGCGTGCCGACAGAATTGATCCGCGGCGACATTTATTATTGGCAGGCGCTGATGGCGGCCACGGCCATTGTCGGCATTCCGCTGGCGATCGTGTACGGATTGCTGTTCGACTGGCTGGTGAAAGGCTTCCAGGTCGAGCTTCCGCGCGCGACGCGCGTGTGAATCAAAGCGTGCGGCTGAGCGCCAGCGGCTGGCTGGCCTTGGGGCTAAGCGGCAGGGCGCGGCCGGAGGCGCCGTAGGTCGAGGGCGCGCGCTTGCGCGCCAGCGCGCCGGAGACGCCGCGAATAATGCCTTCCGACACGGCGTGTGCGGTCGCCAGCACGGTCAGGTTGGTCTGCAGCAAATCGCGAAATTCGGCATGGCGCGTCCGCAGCGTCGCTATGGCTGCGCCGGGCTGCTCTGGCAGGCGCGCTTGCACGCGCTCGCTCTCGGCCGCGTAGAGCTTCGCCAACTGACGCTTGCTCTCGGCGATCTCCGCCGCGGCCTTGAGCTTGCCGGCACGCGCCCGCTCGGTCTCTTCTTTAATCGCCTGCATCAGTCGATCCATGATCGCGTTGAGCTCGGCGAAAACGTCGTGCGTGTCTGGAGCGCTCATGATGCGGCCGCTTGGTGCGCGATAAGGCTGCGGTAGACGTGGTCGGCGATGCCGATGCCGCCGGCTTTGGCGAAGCTCTTCGCGTAGGCGTCGGTGAGGAACGAGCGCCACACGCCGGTTGCGCCGGCGCCGCCGAACGGGCCTTCGCCGCCGATATCGGTGAACATCTCCTGAAATATCGTATTGAGAAACGCGGCTTCGAATTTCTGCGCTGCGGCTTTGGCCTTTACGTTGACGGCAGGCGAAAGCTTGGCCGCCGCCGCCTCGCTCGCCATGGCAAGATTCACCGGTTTAAGTCCGGGCGCGGGAAGAGTGAGCGCGCTCGCCATCACATCACCTCGATGTCGGCCTGGATCGCGCCCGCGGCCTTGATGGCTTGCAGGATGGCGATCAAGTCGCGCGGGCCGATACCGAGCGCGTTGAGCCCGTCCACCAGCTGCTGCAGCGACACTCCATTGCGCACGACGGCAAGCTTCTTGCCGTCTTCCTGCACGCCGATGCGGGTGCGGGGCACCACCACCGTCTGCCCATTGCGGGAGAAGGGCGCCGGCTGGCTGACCTGCGGTGCCTCGGTGATGGTGACAGTGAGGTTGCCTTGCGCGACGGCGACCGTGGAGACGCGCACATCATTGCCCATGACGATGATGCCGGAGCGCTCGTCGATGACGATTTTCGCCGACAGGTCGGGCTCGACCGGAAGCTGCTCAACTTCGGTGAGCAGCGACACCACATTGCCCCGATACTGGGGTGGCACGGTAATGCCGATGGTGGCGGGATCGAGCGGCTCTGCTGTCGGCACGCCGATATAATCGTTGATGGCGGCGGCGATGCGCTTGGCGGTGGTGAAATCCGGATTGCGCAGCGCCATGCGCAGCTGGCTTTGCCGGTTCAGGTTGAACTCGATCTCGCGCTCGATCAGCGCGCCATTGGCGATGCGGCCGACGGTCGGCACGCCGCGTACGATCTTGGCGGCCTCGCCTTCGGCCTGAAAGCCGCCGATCGCCACCGAGCCCTGGCCGACGGCGTAGACGT
>DASRDF010000019.1:0-19027 GCA_035652735.1 Pseudolabrys sp.
CTTTGGTTGGCGCAGTATCTTTCTTGTGGTGGTGCCCATCATCATGGTGGCTCTGATGCTGGCCTTTCAGTCGGTCCCTGAATCCTCCGATCCCCAGGGCCGACATTTCGATGGTGTCGGTCAGCTACTCGGCGCGACGGCGCTTGGCGGTTTTGCCCTCGCGGCGATCCAATCGCGCGAAGCGCCACTGTTGGCAATCGTGGCGTTCATCGCTGCTGTTCTGGCGCTCGCACTGTTCATCCGGGTAGAGAAGAGGAAAGGCCAAGCGGCATTGGTTCCGCTCGACCTATTCCGCTCGCCGACGTTCTGCGGAGCGGCAACAGCCACAGCAGGCATGACGTTCGGCATGTATGGGGTCCTCTTCCTGTTGCCGCTCGTATGGTTGGGCACGGGACGGTTGGACGCTTTTGGCGCGGGTCTTGCCCTGGTGCCGATGGCGCTGGTCTTCGTCGCCGTCTCCCCCTTTTCCAGTGTGATGACTGAACGATATGGAACGCGACCGGCGGTGGCGGGCGGCGTCGCCATCATCGGCGGCGGTCTGTTGTTGATCGGCGCCGGCACGGATGCGGCTTCCATTGTTCCGAGCGAGGTCGGTTTGATGCTGACAGGACTCGGGATGGGTTTGGCAACAGGGCCATTGATGGGAACCGCTATCGGTGCCGTCCCCGCCGCACGGTCGGGCACGGCGAGCGCACTCATCAACGCCGTGCGCATGGTCGGCGCCACGATCGGCGTCGCCATTCTGGGAGCTATTTTTGCAATGGTCGGCGGCGGAACAAGCGGATTGCGGACGGCGATGTTTGCAGGCGGCGCAATCCAGATTGCATGTGCCGCCATCGCATGGCGCGCGATGCGACGACCTCGTGTTGCTTGGCGCGCGTCCCAATAGAGAACATGCAATTGCCCAACAAGATGCACTCCCGTCCCGCGGCCTGGCTTGCGCCCGATGCCAACCCAATCCATGCCGCCTGCTGCGCGAAGGAGCTCGCCGGCGAAGTCGCCGGTGCCTACGGGGTCGACAGCATTCCGTGGTGCGGCGTGTTCATGGCGCTAGGCGCCAAGCGTGCCGGCAAGGAACCGCCGCAGCACCTGATTCAGGCCTTGTGGTCGTCGACCCTCGACGCAAAAGCGCGGGCGCCGGTTCTGGGCGAGGTGTTCGTCCTTGTACGCAGCGGCGTCGGGCCTCTCGACCTTTATGTCGGCGAGGATGTGTCACGTTTCCATATGAAAGAACGATTGAAATTATTGCGGCCGCGGCGGGCCGTTTGCCTTGGCTTTGGACGTGCAGGTGACGCCAACAAAGCAAACGATCGGTTCGCCAAAAAGCGAATTTTTCGATGCAAACGGCTTGTCACAGGGAAGGCCCGGCACCGCTGCCTGGACTTCGCTTGGCTCTCCGGATCGCCTGGTCCAGCGCGGCATGATTGTTATCATGTTGTGCAACAAGTTCCTGGATCGACGGGACTACCGTGTTTTCGCACCAATCGATGAGACGAGCACGTTCCTCTTGCTGATTCGACCCATAAAACCTTCGGACAGCACGCAAGGCTCCACTATAGGCCGCATCGGCAGAGCGAATGACGATCCTTGCGGCCTCGGCCTCCGGCAGGTCCGAAACGACTTCGCCACGCATATGCGCCATGAGTGTCTGTATATCGCCGATTTTGCTCCTCGTCCTGTCGAGGATCGAAGGATCAAATTGTGAGCAATAGAATGCAAAATTGTGGGCGATATCCGCTCTCATCAGAATCCTCACGAGAGCATCATCGTCAGCAGCAAAACTTTGCCGGCCCGCCAGAGCCAGGCAGCAAAATCCCCATAGGATCGTCAGGCGTTTTGCCATTTGCGAGTCGCGATCCAAGACCGGCTGAAGCGAACGCTGATCAGTGCCATGCTCCGTTGCTGCGTTTCGGCGTTCATCTCGTCTTTTGTATCTTCGTAATCGTGAATGTGCCGTTCTCGTGTTTCACATCGAATTGCACCTTCTCGCCGACCTTTACCTGTTTGAGCATGGCCGGATCCGCGACGCGGTAGACCATGGTCATCGGATTCTCCATATCGAATGCCTTGATCGGCCCGTGTCGAATTGTGATCTTTCCCGCGGCCTGATCGATTTTCTTGACTTCGCCGTCTGCTGTCGCGGTCTGCGCCAGTGCGCCCGCCATGAACAGGACTAGCGCGAAAGCGGCGGCAGGGAAGGCAGCGTATTTCGTTCTCATGGCTTTCCTTTCATGCTTTATGCGGCATTATTTGACGACGATATGCCCCGTCATGCCCGCCTCTCGGTGGCCAGGAATAAGGCACGCGAATTCAAACTCACCTGCCTTGGTGAACTTCCAGATGATCTCGCCGGTCTTCCCTGGCGCAAGACGGATCGCGTTTGGATCGTCGTGCTCCATGTCAGGGTACTTCTGCATGAGCTTGGCGTGTTCGAGGTTTTCAGCGGTCGTGGCGAGCACGAATTCATGAGCGACGGCACCGCTATTCCGAATCATGAATTTGATCTGCTCGCCTTTCTTGACGTCCAATTTGTTCGGAATGAACCGCATGTGTCCGTCGGAATCCTGCATGGTGATCAACACGATTCGTGAAGACGCCTTGGCATCACCAGGCTCGCCGGCCGAGAAGCTCTCGCCTTCGTGGCTGTGGCCAATCCATGGCGGCGATGCGAAGGCCACAAATGCAACGACCGCTGACGTCCACAGTCTTCTTCGAGTCATGTGTTCACTCCTTTATCGCCATCAATGATTCGAGTGATCCATGGTAGGCATCGGCATTTTCCGATTCGTTGCCGGCTCTTTTGGGGTTAGCGTGCCGTCTCTCCCGGGTGGCTCGGCAATCTCGCCTGTAACTTCGTGGGCGACGGTGCCGAGCGGGTGTTTGTATGGGCCGGGGTCTTTGTAGTCGTTGTGGGCAAGCCCTTCGCGGACCTTCATCACCGTGAACATGCCGCCCATCTCAATGGGTCCGAACTGACCCAGGCCCGTCATCATCGGGAGTGTATTGTCCGGCAGAGGCATTTCCATCGCGCCCATCTCGCTCATGCCGGCGCTGCCCATGGCCATCCCGATATCCGGCGCCAGCCTTGCCGCGGCCTTCGCCAGAGTCTTCTTCCTCACGCCAATGAAGTTTTGGACGTTGTGGCCCATCGCGTTCATCGTGTGATGCGACTTATGGCAGTGGAACGCCCAATCGCCCGGGTAATCGGCCGTCAAATCGATCGCCCGAATTGAACCGACCGGAACGTCAATCGTGGTTTCCGGCCATTGTGCCGTCTCGGGCACCCAGCCGCCGTCGGTGCAACTAACGGAAAAATGGTGGCCGTGAAGATGGATGGGATGATTGGTCATGGTGAGATTGCCCATACGCACGCGCACTCGATCACCGAGCCGTACGGGAAGCGGATCGATACCAGGAAACACGCGGCCGTTCCACGTCCACATGTTGAAGTCGGTCATCTCGTTGACCTTCGGAAGATAGCTGCCAGGATCGATCCGATATGCGCTCATGATGAAAGCAAAGTCACGATCGACCGAACGGAATCGTCGATCGCGCGGGTGCACGACGAACATTCCCATCATGCCCATCGCCATTTGCACCATCTCGTCGGAATGTGGGTGGTACATGAAGGTACCGCTTTTCGTGAGTTGGAATTCATAGACAAAGGTTTTGCCGGGGGGGATATGCGGCTGGGTAAGCCCTCCGACCCCGTCCATGCCGTTGGGCACTAGCACGCCATGCCAGTGCACGGTGGTGTGTTCCGGCAGTTTGTTTGTCACAAAGATGCGGACCTTGTCGCCTTCGACGACTTCAATTGTCGGCCCGGGCGCCTGCCCATTGTAGCCCCAGAGGTTTGCCTTCATACCCGGTGCAAGTTCGCGCACGACCGGCTCCGCCACAAGATGGAACTCCTTCCAATCGCCGTTCCTCCTCCACGGCAACGTCCAGCCATTGAGCGTCACCACCGGCTGATAGTCGGGGCCGTCGTTCGGCTCGAGCGGCGGTTGCGTCAGCGGCGAAGAGGCCGTCGGAGCCTCGGGGATTGCTGCTGCTTGGGCACGCCCGCTTACCAGTCCTGCGCTGGTGAGAATGGCCGCCGCACCAAGGAGTCTGCGTCGCGAAAGCATTGCCGACCTCCTAGTCATGATTTGCACTAACCGCAGCTGATTGAACGACCGGCGCAGATGCCTCAATATCCGGCTCTGCCGATCTCGCGCCGCCGTAAATGGTCGCTCGCAGTCTGGAATCCGCCAGCCAGAAGGCGAGCTTCGCGGCGATCGCCGTTCGATTGGCGGCAATCCGTTGACGTGCCTCGGTCAGCAAGGCGAATACGTCGCTCTGCATCGCGCTGTATTGCAGTTGCACCTGTTCATCGATGATTTTGTGCAGCGGGAGGATTTCCCGCTGATAGTGCTCCGCGATGTCATAAGTCGAGCGATATCCTCGATAGGCTTCACGTGCTTCCGAACGAATATTCACCGCCAATTGCAGCAAGCGATTGACCGCCTGGAGATAAGTTTGCTCCGCCTCCCGAACCCTGGTCTCGCCGAAATCAAAAATCGGAATTTCGAACTCAACGTCGAAACCGCTGTCGCGGACAATCTCGCCTTTCTCCCGATCCCTCGTCGTTTTGAAAGCCGGACCGGCCTCGAGTAAACTGACGAACCGGGTCGCATGCGTAAGCCCGTAGGACTTGGCGAGCGCCGCCAGTTCGATCCGGGCCGCCTGCAAATCGACGCGCTTGCGCACGGCGTCCACTTCGACGTCGGGCAAATTTCTCGGTCTGCGGGGCAGTGTTGGAAGTGCCTGCGGCAACTTGAAATTTACATCCTTGCCCCATAAGCCGAGTACCCGAATCAGTTTTTCACGTTCGGAGGCTTCATTCTGGCGTGCCGCGGCGAGTTCTGCCGTCGTTTCCGCATAGAATGCCTGCTCGCGCGCTTGGTCGAGCTTGTTCATGGCACCCGTTTCGCCGAGTTCCCTCGCTACCTGCGCCGTCGCCTCGGCCGCGGATTTCGCCTGTGTCAGCAAACGGACCAGTTCCCGTGCGGCGACGGCTCGATAATAGGCACGGCGTGCATCTGCGGCGACGCGCAGCGTTTCCTCGGCTGCCCGCAATTGCGCCTGTCTGAAACGGTCGGCGGCCATATCGGTCCGTATCGGAAGCGTCGCGAGCGCCAGAACATTGGTAAGGATCTGTGTTTCGACCTCCCTCTCGACGCCACCTGCAATGCGCATGATCGAGAGGTGAGGATTGGGGGGCAAACCGGACCTCACCCGGGTTGCCTCGGCAATCGCCAGCTCGTTGTACGCGGCCTGCAGGCCGCGATTGTTCAAGAGCGCAATCTGCACGGCGGCGTCGACGGTCAGAGTTTTTCTGAGGAGAGAATCGAGGCGGCTGCGAATCTGATCCGCGTCCGCCTCATTGCGGACGAACGCCACATTCTTCCCGAGATCCTGCGGGACAATGCTTGCAACACCGCTCAAGCCCCCGTCGGCTGAAAAGGTCGCGCATGCGCCAAGACCCAGGCCGCCGGCCGCTATGGCACCTGTCCGAACCCACACGCCGAATAGACCAAATTTCATGCTGCCGCCCTCAAGATGTCTTGCTGATGTGTTTGCACCATTCGCCGTCGGGCTCACTTTGCGGGCGCCGACGAGGGAGCGACCTGTTGGTTCTGCTGCTGCCATGGAGCAGGTTCGATCGGTCGCGCGTTGACGTAGGGGCCGATGGTGGATCGATAGTTCACGCGCGGCGTCGGCGCCAACGGGTCGGACGCGGCCGGCCGCGTTGAAACGGCCGGGGGGAGAGGCGCGGCGCAGCCGTGAACGAGAGTCGTAAGCAGCGTAGCCGCAATGAGATAAAAATGGGCGCGGAAAGTCGTCGTCCTAAGCCGTACCAGGACGGCGAAGATGGCCGGCAGCAGCCAACGCATGGCATGGTCTCTCCAGTCGACAAGGCCTGGGCGCGAGCTCTGGCGAGCGCGCGCCGCGGTTTCAAAGACGACTAGAGGTCAATAGGCGGACGATTTATGCGTTCGGGACCGCGCCCGTTGAGATTTACAACGAGAGTTGGAAATGCGGCGGAGCCCGGATGCCGGTCTGCAGCAAGGACGCTTTCGTTGCTCACAATGGCCGGAGCACCGAACAGTCCGCAACAGCCGGAAACGGCTGCCTGCGCATCATCCCAGTTCTTTATCGGTGCGGCCATGTCAACATGACCATGTGTTGAGTTCGAACTGTGAAAGTGCGGCGCGGTTTGCGCTGCCCGGGCATGCACGTGCACAGCGGGGTTTGCGTCCTCGAACAGGCAATGGGCCGCGACCGAGCCATTCGCGATCGTCAGAGCGACCGAGGGAACGCTTATGCACAAGGCATATGCCGCGGCCAGAAACCGTGCCGCCCTAAGCCTGCTCCGTGTGGTCAACCACCGCAGCATCCGCTCTTCGCGTCAGATTGCCCCTTCCCAAAACGAACTTAACAACAAGACCAAGGCCGAACAAGGGCGAATTCGACCGTTTTGGGCAATCGCGATGATGCGTCCCCTCAAGAGCGCAGAACGACGCCGCATCCCAAGCCCGTTTATCCAGCAAGACCTGCCCAACGCCACCTCGCCAGCGGCCATCTCGATTCTTGTTAACCCATCAGGGACTCTCCGCTCCGGATTCATGCGGGTCGGACGAGATCATGGTAATTCATTCAGCGCACCGTGGCCCAGCGAAACAGAAGCAGGCCGAAAACGCACAGGATCACTGCCCAAAGTCCCACAATCACGGCTCCCGCAATCGCACTGCTCGGTCTCTCTTGAGCCGCAGCGGCGAGTTCCCGGTGCTCGGCCATCACTTCGGGCGGAATGAGCTTGATGGCAAGCGCAATGCCTGCTGGCACGATAATGACGTCATCCAGGTAACCGAGCACAGGCACGAAATCGGGAATTAGATCGACCGGCGATATCGCATATGCCGCGACCACCAGCGAGACAAATTTGGCGTACCACGGGACGCGCGGATCCCGCGCAGCGAGATACAAGGCGTAGGCATCCCGCTTGACCCGACGCGCCCATTTCGCAATTCGCTTCAGCATTTGCCGCCGATGTTTCCACGATTTCCGTTGGACCGGTTTTGTCTCCGTTCGCCAGCTTCCTTGCCGCTCCCGCGACAATCAAAACCACTGCCAACGGAAACCGTGTTTATCTCCCTTTGGCCCAGGGTCAACCGCACTTCATCGAGATTAGCGTACTGATCTCGCTCGGTTCAGCAAAAATCACATCCGCCCGATCGCCCAACATTCCAGCTCTGACCAGAGCCGGCGCTTTCTTTTCCGGACCGTCGCCGCTCGAGTCGGTCTTGAACCGCAGGTTGCGCTCCCAGAATTTGTGTTGCCGGCCATTTGCAGTGACAACCACGTAGGTATCTTTGCAGTAGGTGATCGCCGCTACGCGCTCTGCGGCGTCGAGTTGCTTGAGGTTAGGCACGTCGTTGCCACTTGTCATCCCCATCATGCCGCCCATTGGATTCCGCTGCTGCAGCGTCGTCGGGCTACCCGGCGATGTTGCCTGCTTCAAAAAAGCAAGCAGGTCGGCACGCTGCTGATCATCCTTGATGCCGGGAAACGTCATCTCATTGCCTAGCACCAAATGTTGCGGATCAGCGATCCACTCATCGAGCGTCTTTTCATTCCATTGGATGTGGGAGGACTGGAGGGCGGGCGAATAGCGACCGAAGCTCGGCAGCGTTCCGGCCTTCCGGTTCCAAACTCCCGCGAGACTTGGCCCTGTCATGTTCCGGTCAGGCTGCAAGGAATGGCATGCGGCACAAGCCCCGAAGAAAATGCGTTGGCCACGAGCGGCATTACCGTCCGCAGCGAGGGCGACCGAAGAGATGGCCAATGAAGTCAAGATCGCACTCGCGGTTAAGCAAAGGTTACTCATGCTTGTCTCCCGACTGTTGCAACGACAAGAACGCGACCGCGCCAGGGTTGCGCGCTCGCAATAAGCTGTCCGTCGCGCTAGTCAGGCGGGAGGCGGATGGGTCGGCGGGCTTCCTACATGCCCGTCCATTTTTCTTTCGGCGAGAGAAATCGGGATTGCGTTCACTACGCGCGGAAGAGAGATAAGCCGGGGCAGAACGGTATCATAACAGCTCATGCATACGGCGATGCACGAGGCCGGTGCCTTCGACTTTTCTTGGCTGGTGCAATACGGGCAGCACGGCATGTCGCCGTTATCACCCATTGCCATTGGAACGTTGTCAACGACAGCAGGAATGGCCGTCGGCGCCGCAGCGACGGCCACGGATACGGCAATCAAGATCGCGAAACTCGTACGAAGCGCTGACACGATTATTCCGATTTTCGAGCGATCCGCGTTGTGCGTCAACCTTTCCGGAACGCTCAACGTCATGCGGCATGATGCCGACGTCGACCGGGAGCCTGATCCAGGAATGTGTCGGTTCCGTGAGCCGCCGGGAATGGACATGAGTGGCAGCCGTCAAAACAGATTATGCCGCTACTTCGCGAGTAGAAGCCGAACGACAGGACAGGTTTTCCGTATGACGCCGGCACGATGCATTCACCACCGCGCCCTTATGTAATGTCGAAAGACGGGCATCCGCGGAACGGTTGCTTGGTTCATTGCCACTACGATCGTCATACCCCTGATGGTCGTACGGTCGCAACATCGGATGACCTCGATGGGGTAGGGAGCACAGGGCTGACGCCCCAGCCAAGCCCCTCGCGGGCCAAACGCGCCCGAGGGCCAAGGGATGTCCATGCTTGCGGACGGGCCATCTTAGCTCGGGTTCTCCAGACTGAAGATCTGGGTATGGTCATCGTAGGCAAAGATTTCGGCGTAGCGTCCCCAGCTGATGACGGCGCGGAGGGTCTGCTCCGCTGCTTCGGGCGACATGTGATCCTCGAGCTCGTCGGCAAAGCGGCTCCACGGCGCCTGATGGCTCGGCCGCTCGTCGAGGACACGCCGAATGTGAGCCGCGAGCGCGATGTAGGTGAGTAGATGATGAGCGAAGAGCCGCTTGCGTTCATCGGTATCGGCTTCCGCGAAGCGCCTGCCTTCGGGATTGAGCCGGATGTCGCCGCCCGCCACCTCGACAAACCTGAGCATCTGCAGCGTCTCGGCGACGGGGAAAAGATCGTCGATCTCCATGTTCAGCGACGCGGCAATGACCGGAAGGTCGGCTTGACCGCCGTAAGGGGGCGCAGCGATCGTTTCGAGCAGGCCGGATAAAAGATTCGATGATACGCGGGGCAGGATCGTACCGATGCCGGCTCCCGCGATGCGCTCGGGCCGCGCGGCCGGTCGCTCGGGAGTGCGGGTGGCGGTCAGTTCTACATACGTGCGCTCGACCAGGTCGCGGAAGCGCGGATCGAGCCGGTCCCGCGGGTGGGTGAGGTCGACCTTGATCTCGCTGACAATGCGCCCGGGATTGGTCGCGAAGACGAGCACCCGGTCGCACATGAGGACGGCCTCTTCGATGTTGTGCGTAACGAGGATCACGCCTTTGATCGGCAGTTTTCCCCTGGACCAAAGTTCCAGGAAGTCGGTTCGCAGGGTTTCGGCCGTCAGCACGTCCAGGGCCGAGAACGGCTCGTCCATGAGAAGAATATTGGGATGGACGACCAACGCCCGGGCAAAGCCGACGCGCTGTCGCATACCGCCCGAGAGTTCGCGTGGGTAGGCAGATTCAAACCCGTCGAGGCCGATCATATCGATGGCCGCAATCGCGCGGCGGCGGGTCTCCTCGCGTGGCAAGCCGAGCGCCTCGAGTCCGAGCTCGACGTTTTCAAGAACCGTAAGCCAGGGAAAGAGTGCGAAGCTCTGGAACACCATGGCGATGCCGGGCGGCGGGCCTTCGAGGGGCCGACCCAGATAGGTGATCGAGCCGCCCGCCGGCCGGCTGAGTCCCGCGATCAGGCGCAGGAGCGTCGACTTTCCCGAACCGGACCGGCCGAGCAGACCGACGATTTCGCCCTCGCGCAGCGTAAGGTTTATGTCGTCGAGAACAAACAGCTCCCCGCCATCCGGCTTGGAGAAGCTCTTGCGAATACTTTGGACCTCGAGCAGCGGCGCGGCAACCATGACGCGGATTCCCTTCACGCCAGACGGAACTTGCGCTCGGCGTGACGATAGAGCGGTCGCCAGAACAGTCGATTGAGGACAACGACGAAGAGGCTCATCACGGCGACGCCAAGGACGATGCGATGAATGTCACCCTTCTCCGTCGCATCGGCAATATAGGCGCCGAGGCCGTATGCCTGCAGCCTGTCCCGGCCCCAGCTGACCACTTCGGCGACGATGCTGGCATTCCAGGAGCCGCCGGATGCGGTGATCGCGCCGGTGACGTAGAAAGGGAAGACCGCCGGAAGCGCGATTCTGCGCCACCACAGCCAGCCACGGAGGCGTAAATTCTTTGCAATATCGCGCAGCTCGCTCGGTATGCTCGACGCGCCGGCGATGACATTGAACAAGATGTACCACTGTGTGCCGAGGATCATGAGCGGACTCAACCAGATGTTCGGATCGAGCCGAAATGCCACGATGGTCGACACCGCGAAGGGAAAAAACAGGTTGGCCGGGAACGCCGCCATGAATTGAGCAGCCGGTTGTGCAACGCGTGCCACGCCCGGGCGAAGTCCGATCCAGACTCCGATCGGCACCCAAATCAAGCTGGCAATGGCCAACAGCACGAACACGCGGGCCATCGTCGCAAGACCGCAAAGGAACGCTCTGCCCACCTCTGCGGAGGAAACGCCGGTCGACACGAATTGTGCCACCTTCCAGAGAGCGAATGCCGCGACCGCGATCACGGCCGTATGCCAAAGCCGATCGATCGCGTGGACGGTTCGCTCGTCCGTTGTAGTGGTTTTGGCTCGCTTGGGCGGGCGTGACGCGACCCGGTAGGTCCATCGCCAGGCCACGACGAGCGGCGCGGTCGCTTCGGCGATGAGCCGCGAGCGAGTGAGCATCGTCAATACCCAGGAACGTGGCGGGGGAAGGCCAGTTTCGCGTTCGAAGCGAAACCGGTCGGCCCAGGCGACAAGCGGTCTGAACAAGAGCTGGTCGTATGTCAGGATGACCAGGAGCATGGCGGCGATAGCCCAGCAAATGGCGCCGAGATCGCGACGTTCGATGGCGAGGGCGATGTAGGACCCGATGCCGGGCAGCGTGACGGTCGTCCCGCCGACGCTGATTGCTTCGGAGGCCACAACAAAGAACCAGCCGCCCGACATCGACATCATCATGTTCCACACCAGCGCCGGCATTGCGAACGGCACCTCGATACGCCAAAAGCGCATCCATGGGTTGATCCGGAACGAGCGCGCGACCTCGGTTAGCTCTTCGGGGATTGTCCGCAACGACTGATAGAAGCTGAATGCCATATTCCAGGCTTGGCTGGTGAAAATGGCGAAGACGGCGGCAAGCTCCGCGCCCAGCATCACGCCGGGTGCGAGCGACATGAAGAAGACGACGGTCACCGAGATGAAGCCAAGGATTGGCACGGATTGCAGGATGTCGAGAAGCGGCAACAGGACGACCTCGGCACGACGGCTCTTTGCCGCCCAGGTTGCGTAGGTGAAGGTGAAGAGGATCGACAGCACCATCGCGGCCAGCATCCGCAGGGTCGTTCTTGCGGCGTATTCCGGCAGCATGGAGGGGTCGAGGGTGACGGCATTCATACCCGGTTTGGGCAACGGTTGCAGGAGCTCGCGGCCCGTCTCGGCCAGAAAAACCAAGGCGCCGAGAACAAGAAGACAAGCGACGAGATCCCAGAAGCTCAGGATGCTTCTGCGCGCACCGACGGCGACCGGCGGCACCACGCGCGTCATCGGCAGGCGCCCGAGGGGTTTGCGTGGCGGGACAGATGCGCGTCATCACGCATCCGCCGCGACACGGCAGAAGATCCGGACGATCCAGAAACGACCTTGGGAATCATGCTTGGCTGCGCGCGTGTCCCGGGTGATTGTGCAAGAAATCTTCTTGACGCGGTTCTTTGTAACTCGGCACCGAGCCATCAAACGCGCGTGCGGCCAGTTTGCTTGGCTGCGCCGGGCGGTCAAGCCCAGCAGACGCGCAGCCACGCGCCGCAGGTAGAGGGTCGTCTCGAGCTTCCGAAAGACGACGCCCGGCCGCCGCAGGCATGGCGAGGAGAGAGGCCGACGATGGCGTTAGGGTATCAGTCGTCCCCGTCCCGTACGCATTTGGCCTATTTTCGTTGGCGTGCGATGTGCTGGACCCCGTCGATTTCGAACGCGCCCGTTCGGTCGTCGGCCGTGATTGTTAGTATCACATCATGTCAACGCCATGCGTCTCGTGCGATGCACGGTGCCGATGCGTCGAGCTTGCGCGGTGTCCGCGCCGTATGACATCGATATTTATGCGCGCGGCTCCCGCTGTGAAAGCAGGTAGGTCTGCAACGCGACCGCTCGATCACTGCATTCGATCAATCGTTCGACAATGGTGAGCAGGAAACGGAATTCCTCCCGGCTCAAACCGCCGAACTCCACATCATTGACCTGCCGTTGCACGGGTGCGAGTTGTTCAAGGGCGGCATGACCCTTTGCGGACACTGTCAACGTCACACGGCGATGATCGTTCGAATCGACTTTTTTGTGAACGAGCCCAAGCTGTACCAGCCGTCGCACGGTCGTGGTAATGAAGGCTCCCGACAAATGCAGATGGTCGGCAACGCTTTTTACGTTGACATCGCCCTCGGTCGACAGATGCGCAATCGAGATGAGCGTCGTGTACTCGATGCCAGCAAGTCCTATGACCTTGGCGTGTCCGGCGCGAATACGCTGATGCCTTGCAAAGAATCCGAACAGACCATGTACCAAGCGGCGGAAGTCGCGGTCGCTCCCTCCTGTCAGCAATTCGGGGCGCGACGTCGTGAGCGGAAAGCGCGCGCGTTCCGCCCTGGCCGCCTTGCGGCCCACGTCGTCTGCCGGATTTTGTCGTTTTGCGCTCAGCGCCATTATTGTTCATTTCCTATGTGGCTTGACGGCGCGGCTTCCGGGTAATGTCCCGCTCGACCGCCGAGGAAAGTCTCAGAAACGATCGACTCGCTCAAGAGTTCGCGCGCCTTGCCCGAATAGACGACATTCCCTGTTTCCAACAGGTAGACACGGTCCGCCACTTTGAGCGTCTGCCGTGCTTTCTGCTCCACCAGCAGGACGGTCAACCCGCGCTGGCGAAGCTCGGTTATCAGTGAGAACACGCGGTTGACGAGTTTTGGTGCGAGTCCGAGCGACGGCTCGTCAAGCAGCAAAAGTCTCGGCCGGGCCAGCAACGCCCGCGCAATTGCGAGCATTTGCTGTTCGCCGCCGCTGAGCAGGCTCGCGAGCGTGCGGCGGCGTTCGGCGAGGACCGGGAAGCGCTCGAACGTCCGGTCAAGATCATCAAGCGCCGTGCGGCGATCCGGGCGAGTGTAAAAGCCCATCATCAGATTTTCTTCGACGGTCATTCGGCCGAGAATTCCGCGCCCCTCGGGCACGAGAGCAATGCCGGCCGCCACGTTGCGTTCTGCGATGTTCGGGTCCAAGGCATTGCCGCAAAAGCGAATTTCTCCCGCGAAGGGCACGAGGCCGGCGATGGCCCTTGCCGTACTGCTCTTGCCCGCGCCATTGGCACCGATCAGCGCGACGATTTCTCCCGCATTGACGTCAAGATTGATGCCGCGCACCGCCACGATGGGGCCGTAGCGCACTTCGAGGCGCCGGACCTCAAGCATCAGTCCTCTTCCCCGAGATAGGCGTCGAGCACCCGCGGCATGTGCCGCACCACCGCCGGAGGTCCGTCCGCGATCGCCTCGCCGAAGTCAAGGACATAGAGATAATCACAAAGGTTCATGACGAAAGTCATGTCATGCTCAATCAATAGGATGGTCAATCCGTTTTCGCGCAATCTCAATAGCAACGCGCGCACGTCAGCAGCTTCGTCAGTGTTCATACCGGCAACCGGCTCATCAAGCAACAAGAGCTTTGGATTGGCAGTAAGAGCACGTGCCATTTCCACCTTGCGCTGCGTTCCATAAGGAAGGGTGCGCGCAATTCGCCAGCGGACATCCTCAAGGCCCAGCAGGGCCAATACTTCGTCGGCACGGCGGCAGGCCGCAGGGTCAGCCCAACCGACAGGCAACAACCGCCGCAAGGCGACCTCCGTATGCGGTTGCGCCACCAACAAATGCTCCCAAACGCTCATGCCGGCAAAGAGGCGAATGTTCTGAAACGTTCGCGCGATACCAAGTCGCGCGATTTTGTGCGGAGGAAGACGCACGATGGATTCTCCCTCGAAGACCACGTCGCCTCCGCTTGCGCGATATGCGCCCGTGATAACGTTGAAAAGTGTGGTCTTTCCTGCGCCATTCGGACCGATGATACCGACTATTTGGCCACGCTCGACGGTGCAGGAGACCCCATCCAGCGCTTTGATCCCGCCAAAGTGCTTGGAAACGTTGATCAGCCGAAGCAAAGGTGACGCGGATGGCCCTTTCATGCCCTTCGCGCCTTGAAGATTGACCGCATAAACATCGCGCGGTCGAGCAATCCTTGCCGCCGGACGAGCAACACGAGAACAAGCAGGACGCCAAAAGCCGCGAGGCGCCAATCAGCAAAGAATCGTAGCGTTTCGGGAAGGAAAACCAGCAGTGCCGCACCCACGAGCGCTCCGATCGCGACGGTTGAGCCGCCAAGGATCACCGCCAATACAAAATCGATGGATCGCTCGAAGCCAAAATTGCCAGGTTCAATATAGATGTGGTGATGTGCGAACAGGCCGCCGGCGATAGCCGCAACCGCCGCACCGAAGCCGAAGGCAGAAACCTTTATTACGGTCGTATTGAGTCCGATGAACCCAGCGACCGTCTCGTCATCATGCACGGCGCACATCTCAAGCCATACACGGGAGCGTTCGAGCAACGTTACCAGCAACAGGATGCTGCCGGCCCAGCCCCACACATAGACCGGGGAAACGTGCGCCATACCATGGAAGCCGCCGGCACCGCCCATGCTTTCGAGGTTGAGAAAGAAGCTGCGTACCATTTCACCGAAGCCGAGTGTTGCCATGGCGAGATAAATGCCTTTTAGGCGTAGCGCGGGGAAACCGATAACCACGCCCACCGCGCCGGCGACAACAGCCGCGAGAAGCAGTGCCACCATGAGTGGCAGCCCGATCTTCACTGTAAGATAGGATGCGACATAGGCGCCGATGGCCATGAAACCCGCATTGCCAAGCGAAAGCTGGCCGGTCGCCAGAATAATGTACACGCTTATCGCACCGAGCAGCAAAATGCCCACGTCGGCAAATAGAGCGGCGTAATACGTGGACATCAGACACGCAATCCCTGTTCGGTCGATGCGCCGCCCAGTATCCCTTGCGGACGCAGCAGCAAAATGAGGATCATGATGCCGTAAACCGTGAAATCGCGCACTGGCGCCCCACCATAGACCACGGTGAGCACCTCGAGGATTCCGATCAGCGGTCCCGCGAGCAGAGCGCCCCAGATGCGGGTCGTGCCGCCGACCACCATGACGGCAATCGCCTTGAGACCGGTTTCGACGCCGATGTAGGGGGTTACCGTCGCATAATGCAGGCCGATAAGCACGCCCGCCGCGCCGGCGAGCGCACCCGAAAGCGCGAAGGCGACCAGCGTCAATCGGCCTGCCCGTACGCCCAGCAGACGCGCCACCTCGCGATTTTCCGCGACCGCCCGCAAGGCACGCCCGATCGCAGTGCGTTGCACGATGAAGGCAAGCAGCGCGACCAACACTATGGTCACGCCGATAACGACGAGCTGCATCGCGCCAATGCTGATCGTACCCATGCTGAAACGCGTGTCGAACAGTTCCGGCGGCAGTTGCAAAGGATCCGAGCCCCATATGTTTGTGGCCAGATTCTGCAGGATGATGGAAAAGCCGAGCGTGCTCAGCATCGGCGCGATGACCGGCATGTCGCGCAGCGGCTCGTAGGCGATCTTCTCGATCACCATCGCTATGATCGTCGTTCCTGCCATTCCGGTTACGATCGCCAACGGCAGCGGTAACCCACGCGCGATGACGCTAAAGCCGAGATAGGCGCCGAACATAAAAAGCTCGGCGATCGCAAGATTGAGAACGCCGAGGATGCCCATGACGAGCGAGAAAGAAAGGGCGATCAGCGTGTATACCGACCCGAGCGTTACGCCGTTGACCAGTTGCTGCAGAAGCACAAAACACCCCGCATATCCGCCGACTATCGACACCCCCGGGCCGTTGTAGATCTATCCTCGCCCCCGCCGGCAGCGGCAGCAGAGCCGGACCATATCGGTTGTCGCGCAGGACCTCGCTTGCGCATGCTGTGGCCGATTGGCAAAGGATTGTTGACTGGATTTGCGTGCCGTTGGCGGCAAAAGCCCTTAACTCAGCAACCCTTGCCGTCAGCGGAGCTGCAACCGCGCACCTTCGTCTCCCAGACGCCGTTTTGTCCCTGGACGATATAGAAGGCCTTGATAGCGTCGCCGTCCTGGTTGAACGAGATCGGTCCTCCCAATCCCTCGAACCCATGCAAATTCGCCATGTGATTACGAATTTTCGTTCGATCCGCCGCCAAGTCCGCGGGTTTTCCCGTCACGCCTTCCTTCCTCACGCCGTCGAGATACATATTGACGATCTCGTAGATATTGGCGTCGTACATGCTCGGCTCGATGTCTTTCGGCAGGCCGGACGCCTGGCGCAGTAACGGTTGAAGCGCGCTCACGAACTTCTCCGCTTTCGGCGTCTTCATGGTGGCGTAAAATGTCGCAGGCGCGACGATTGGAATTTCCGGCGCCGCTTTGAGGATCGCAGAGGAGATGAGTTGGGTGGCACCCACCACCGGCTTCTCGAGTCCCTGTCGCTTCATCTCCCGGATCACCGTGATCGCCTGGCTGTAGTCGGCACTGACGACGACCCCATCGGGGTTGAGGCTTTTGAGCTTCGTTACCTGGGCGCTGACATCGAGGTCGCCGGTATTGAAAGAAATCTGGTCATCACCGTTCGCGATCTTGATGCCATTTTCCTTAAGAACTGCAGGCATGATTTTCGAGCCCACGGTGGCGGCGGTCGCATCCTTGGCATCGTAGATGATCGCGACGCTTTTCACGTTGAACGCCTTTTTGAAGTAGGGGATCGTGGTCTTAGCGAGCACCCCCTCATCGATCGTGTTGCGGAATGCCCAAGGGCGGTTGGCCTTGGCGACTCCCGGCTTCGACGACGCCTGCGAGGTCGCCACCACCTGCAACTCGTTTGCCACCGGGAAGGCGACCTCGCAGGCACTGCTCGTCAAGGGGCCCGCAATGGCCAGAACCTTGTCGTCGCTGGCAAGCTTGCGCAAGACGTTGGTGGCCTGTGCAGGTTTGGCACCGTCATCGTAGATGACGATACGAAGCTTGCGGCCGTTGATTCCGCCCGCGTCGTTCACTTCTTTTTCGAGCATTTTGAGGGTGACCGTGTTGGTACGCCCCCATTCGGCGAATGGACCGCTGCTCGGCACGATCGCGCCAATAATAATTTCCGGGCTTGTGCCTGCCTGCGCCAATGCGGAAGGTGCCGCCAAGAGCGACATGCCGATCGCTAGCGTGCCCAAACCAAGCGCCCGGCCGACGTTTGCCACCATGACCCTCATGAATGCTCTCCCCGATAGCTCTCCCTTGTGCGTTGGCGCGCCCAAAGGCTCTTGCTTTGGATACCGTCAAAATCTCGCCAGCATGTCCGCCACACCGAGATCAGACGCATCCCGAGCTCGATCCTGCACAAGCTCATCGCGGATATCAAGCTTGAAAAGCTTCGATAGTTAGGTAAATCTCCAAGTAAAATGTGCGGCGGAGGCCGGGATGCGACGGGAGGGCAGGGTGAAGATCAAACGCATTTTGACATTTTTCGACGAGGTGCGAGAAGAAGGCGGGCATGCGGTCGAACCGCCGTTACGCAAAGCGGCCGCGGTGGCGATCGTCGTCAACCCGTTTGCCGGCCGTTACGAACCGGATCTTACCCCGCTTGTGCACGGGAGCGAGAGCATCGGCCGGGAAATCTGCGCCATCGCGGTGGGGCTGCTGGCACCAGATACGCCGCAAAGTTACGGAAAAGCTGCTATTGTTGGTCTCAACGGCGAACAGGAGCATGGCGTGGCCATGCTCACCACCCTATTCGGCAATGTCATGCGGGATGCCGCAGGTGGCGGCAAGGCGTGGATCTCGTCCGTCACGAAGCGCGCCGCACCAGGCGCCAGCATCGACGTGCCGCTCGCGCACAAGGATGCGCTCTATGTGCGTTCACATTACGACGGGATGACGCTAACCCTTCAGGATGCCCCACTGCCGGACGAGATCGCGGTGATTTGCGCTTACGCGACGCGCGGCCGTCCCCATCACCGGGTAGGCGGGCTCGCCGCGAGCGAGATCCAGGGAATGGACGGCTTGAGATAACTTTTCACCTTTGCCGACTTCCGTGTCGAAGGGAGCGAACATATGACGGAATGCAAGACGGGCGCCGAGCACATCAAGTCGCTGCGGGACGGTCGTACCGTCTATATCGACGGCGAGCTGGTGACAGACGTTACGACTCATCCCGCCTTCCGCAATGCCGTAAGGTCAGCCGGCCTGCTCTATGATTTCCAGGCTAGACCCGAAAATCTCGAACTGCTCACCTTCGCGCCGGAGGGCTCCAATCGACGTATCAACCGGTCTTGGCAGATGCCTCGTTCGTACGAGGAGATGGTGCTGCGGCGCAAGGCAATGCAGGCATGGGCGGCCGTTTCCTACGGCTTTATGGGACGATCGCCGGATCACCTGGCGTCGGCGCTGGTCGGTCAACGTATGGGTATTGACGTATTTCGCAGGCACAGTCCGGAACGCGCGAAAGCCTTCGCCGACTATTTCGACTATGCGAGCCGCAACGACATTTTCCTCACTTACGTTATCATCAATCCGCAAGCAGAGCGCAGCAAGGATTGGGGTGAGCAACACGAGGATTTGGTCGCCCGCATCGTGGACGAGGACTCCTC
>DASRDF010000020.1:0-59206 GCA_035652735.1 Pseudolabrys sp.
AAATAAACGCTAAGGCGACAAAGCGCGCGCACATGCGGTGGAATGCGCGCGCGCGCGGGGATGGTTTACCAATCGTGTGCTGTTGGGGCCTTACTTTGGCGCCGTTCGTCGCCGCGAGTTTCAAGATGCGTTCCCTCTCAATGGCCGCCGTCGCCTTTTTGTTGCCCGGCGCCGCCGTCGCGCAGAGCGCCTATCAGATGCCGACCACGCCGCCGATGGTGGTGACGCAGCCTGCCGCGCGGCCGCAGCCGCATATGGGCGGCGGCTTCATCGAGTTCTTGTTCGGCCGCGACGGGCCGCAGCCGCGCGTCGAAGCGCCGCCGCCAAATCTTTATTACGCGCCGCCGCCCCAGCAGCCGGTCTACGCGAACCTGCCGCAGGTCGATCCGATGCTGGAGGAGCCGGCCCCCGGCTTCCACATGGACCCGCGCTATTTGCGCCAGGAAGTCGCCTATGACGGCAAAGAAGAGCCGGGCACCATCGTGATCGATACGCCCAACCACTTCCTCTATCTCGTCGAAGGAGGCGGCAAGGCACTGCGCTACGGCATCGGCGTCGGCCGCCCGGGCTTCACCTGGTCGGGCGTGCACCATGTTTCGGCGAAAAAGGAATGGCCCGATTGGGTGCCGCCGCCGGAGATGCTGGAGCGGCAGCCTTATTTGCCGCACTTCATGGCCGGCGGTCCGAACAATCCGCTCGGCGCGCGCGCGCTCTATCTCGGCTCGACGCTCTACCGCATCCACGGCTCCAACGAGCCGTGGACCATCGGCCACAACGTGTCGTCGGGCTGCATCCGCATGCGCAACGTCGACGTGATCGACCTCTACGACCGGGTCAAAGTCGGCGCCAAGGTGGTGGTGCTGTAGGCGGAAGCCGTTTTTTCAAGCCGGCCGGACACTTAAGGTCCTGTGGTCGAATTGATACGGTCGGCCAAAATCGACACCATTCTGCACAGCGAGAGCCTGTCTCCCCGCCAGGCCGCCGAGTATTTTATAGTGCTGCGGCATCAAGCCGGTTGAGGATTGGCGTGCGGCGGGGGTTGACATGAAGACGCGTATTGTCGCGGCGCTTGCCGTTGTGCTGGCGCTGCCGGGATCGGCATTCGCTCAGGTTCTCATCAGTTCGGGAAGCGCGTCGAATTCAGCGCACGCCAGCAGTTGGGTCGCGGGCGGCCAGCTCGGCTACAATTGGCAAACCGGCCCGTGGGTATACGGGCTGGAGACCGACCTATCGGGCCTACGTCTCAAGAGCGAGATGAATACCGTTGTGCCTTCGTCGGCGCCTCCGCTTGCCAACACCAGCGCCGACATCGATTGGTACGGCACGTTGCGCGGCCGTCTCGGCTGGTCCTCAGGTCCGCTGCTGTTCTACGGCACCGGCGGTCTCGCCTATGGCCATGTCGAGTTGAACAGCAGCATCTCATCGAGCGTAGGCCCGCGAAGCCTGAGCGCGCAGACATCGGCGACGCGGACGGGATGGGTCGCCGGAGGTGGCGTGGAATATCAATGGTATCCGAACCTCATCCTTAACGTCGGCTACCAATACGTGGACCTCGGGTCGATCAGCGTGGCGAATTCCACCACGGCCTTCAGCGGGCTGCTCAGTCAGAGCGCCAGCGCGCGCGCGCAGTTCTCCGTCGTCACCGCGGGCTTAAGCTGGCGCTTCTTCACCGGCGGCAACGGACCATGGGAAGGATTGTACGCCGGCGGTCATGCCGGCGGCGCCTGGGGCAACCGGATCACCGGTGATTATTTCGACAATCCGCCCGTTCCCTCCGACGCGCGGCTCAAGCGCGACATCGTGCTGGTCGCGCGGCTTGGCGATGGGCTGGGGCTGTACCGCTACCGCTATGTCTGGAGCGATATCGTCTATGTCGGCGTGATGGCGCAGGAAGTCGCGTTGATTCATCCTGAGGCGATCGTGCGCGACAACCTGGATGATTATCTCCGCGTCGACTACGGCCGTCTCGGCCTGAGACTGATGACGTGGCGGGAGTGGCAGGCGTCCGGACAGGGCCGCAGCCTTTAACACGGCGATCCGGCGCAAGCTTTCGTCGCGGCCTTCACGGCTTTCAGAGTCCGCGCTCCCCTGCAGGGTATAACGTGCGGCGCAAGCGCCGTCCGCGCTTAAATGTCGCATCCAAATTTTGCCGGCGGCCGCAACTCGGCAGAGCCACGTCGGCTTGTCGGTCGTTGTACGGCCGACCTGTCTCATCCGTATGCGGCGGGTCGACAAAGGGAGGAAACAAGGAGGAGGATCCGCAAATGAAGAAACTGCTTTTTGCCGCTGCCGCCGTGACGCTGGCATTCGCGGCGGCTCCGGTCGGCCAGAGCCAAGCCGCGCCGACCAATCCGTATTGCAAAATGGCCAAGTCGCAGAAGAACCCGGTGGCGTGGAAGGCCTATTACGGCTGCCTGGGAACCGCGCCGAGAGCGGAAGCGCCAAGGGCGGCGGCGCCGCGTGCGCGGATTCGTGAGAGCCGCGCCGAGAACCCCTACTGCAAGATGGCCAAGGGGCAGAAGAACCCGGTGGCCTGGAAGGCCTACTATGGCTGCCTGGGCAATGCGATGGCGGCGGCTCCCGCGCCGGCGCCGGTCCGCGAGACCCGCGCCGAAATAAATCCGTACTGCAAGATGGCGAAGGGCCAGAAAAATCCGGTGGCCTGGAACGCGTATTACGGCTGCCTCGGCCGTTGATCGCGAGCAGCCCGCTCGGGCGCGTTTGCTAGGCCCGGGCTGAGCACAAAAGGGGGGTGGGCAGGGCGTTCGCTCTGCCCACGTTTTTTCGAGCGCAGCGGCCACAGCGAGCCCGGTTGAA
The DNA here is from genome assembly GCA_035652735.1 of Pseudolabrys sp. GTDB lineage: Bacteria > Pseudomonadota > Alphaproteobacteria > Rhizobiales > Xanthobacteraceae > Pseudolabrys. The sequence goes on from DASRDF010000020.1 coordinate 2,818, forward strand.
TTGTTCAGGGCTGAGCGAGCGCGAGATTGTGCGCGGCCAGGTCGCGCGGAAATTGATCCGAATTGAAATATTGCCATTCGCGCTCGCGCTGCTGCGTGAGCGGATCGAGCGCCTGGAGCTCTTTGTCGACATGACCGGGATGGCACATCACCAGCCCGCCCTCGGGTAGCCCGTCGAGGAAACGCGGGAAGAGCTTGGCGAACGGCGTCTTCGTGTTGAAGTCATAGGCGCCGGCAAAAGCAGGATTGAGCCTGATGCCTTTGCGGCCGGCGGCGCCGCGGATGCCGACGCTGAGCACGTCGAGCGTGAGCGCCTTGGCATCCCGGAAGCGCCGCGCACCGCGGGCACGCCCGCACTGCCGCACCCAGGCGCTGGGCGCGCGTTCGGCGACGACCTGCAGCAAGGCCTCACGCACCTGCGGCATCAGATGCACGTGCTGATGGCCGTCGACGAAGTCGGGCGCGCGGCCGAACGTATCGCTAAAGGCGCGCAATTGCGCCGCGATCTCCCGTGCCAGCAACCTCGGCTGCAGGCGCCGCAGCATCGCCTTGCGCATTTTCTGCGTGTTGGGCAGGAAACGGCCGTCGCGCAGCGGCACAAAGCTGTCGCTGAGCGGACGAAACGGCCCGGTCAGCGTCAGATGCAGGCCGATGGCGCAGCGCTTCTCGGGCGAATTGAGCCGGGCGAGGGCGTCGGCTTCCTCGCGCGAAATCGACGGGGCCGCCATCATCACAGAGGTGGCGTTGAGCCGTCCGCGTTCGATCAGCTCGCGGATCCCGGCATTGACTGCCGGGGAGATTCCGTAGTCGTCGGCGCACAGCCAGATATGGCGAGGCCCTTGCGCCACGCTCACTCGGCCGCGCGCGCGGCCGCTTGCGGCTTCGCCTTCGGCGCCTGCGCCGCGCTCTTGATGCTATGTTCGGCGACGAAATAGACCGGCCGCGCTTTGATTTCGGACAAGAGCTTGCCGATATATTCGCCGAGAATGCCGATCATGACGAGCTGCACGCCGCCGAGCACCATCAGGCCGACGACCAGGGATGGGTAGCCAGGCACGTCGCCGCCGTAGATCAACGTCTGCAATAGCATCGCGGCGCCGAACAGCAACGCGCTCGCCGCCAGCAGCAGCCCGAGCAGGCTTGCGGCGCGCAGCGGCGCCACGGTGAACGAGGTCAGGCCTTCGATGGAAAAGCCGATCAGGCTCCAGAGATTCCAGGTGGTCGCGCCATAGGCGCGCGGCGCGGGCTCGTAATCGACGCGCGCCTGGCGGAAGCCGATCCAGCTCGACAGGCCCTTGAAGAAGCGGTTGCGCTCCGGCATCTGCCGCAGCGCTTCGGCGGCCCGCGGCGACAACAGGCGGAAGTCGCCGGCGTCCTCGGGGATTTTCTGCCGCTGCCCCCAGTTGATCAGCGCATAGAACCAGTGCACGCCGGATCGGCGCAGCCACGGCTCGTTCTCGCGGTGCGCCTTGGCAGTGTAGACGACGTCGTAGCCCTCATCGAGCCAGCGCGAGACCAGCGTTTCGATCAGCGCCGGCGGATGCTGGCCGTCGCCGTCCATGAACAGCACGGCGCCGAGCCGGGCGTGATCGAGACCGGCGAGCAGGGCGGCTTCCTTGCCGAAATTGCGCGACAGCGTCACCACCTGCAGGTCGAGCACGTCCGGGGGCAGCGCATTGGCGACGGTGGAAGTGTCGTCGCGGCTGCCGTCGTCGACATACACGAGCTCCAGCGCCAGACCGCGCTCGGCCTTGAGGCGGCGGGCCACGTCGAGGATGCGGGCGTGCAGGCCGGCAAGCCCGTTCGCCTCATTGAACACCGGCACCACGATCGAAAGGCCGGACGCGTTGCGCGCCACCCGCGGCCCCGCTTTGCTCGCTTTGGCAACCATTGTCGCTAACCTGGATGTTCCCGGCGCTCGCCGCGATCTATAGCGCAACCGGCCCGCTCCTGTCGCCTGCGCGTAGAAGGCCCGCGTCGAACGTGGTAATCGGGGCGCCCATGATTCCGGCCCCCGTTCGCAGCGCTTTTCTTCGCCTCGACAAGGCTTGGCACGAGCGCGCCGTGTTTCTCAAAGCGGCGAGCTTCGCGCTGGTCGGTGTCGTCAATTCGGTGGTCGATTTCGCCGTCTTTTCCTTTTCTTATTATTACCTCGCGCTGCCGATCGTCGCCGCCAACACGCTTGCCTGGGTCGTGGCGGTGACCGGCTCTTATGCGATGAATTCCACCATCACTTTTGCGGCGGAATCCGGGCGGCGGCTCGCACTGAAACCCTATCTCGGTTTCGCGCTGTCGCAGGTTGCGGGATTTTTGGCCAATACCTGCACCGTATGGTGCTTGGTCGAATTGGCGCAGGTGCCGGCCTGGGCGGCCAAGGTGGCGGCGATCGCGGTGAGCTTCGCCGTGAACTTCTCGCTGTCGCATTTCATAGTGTTTCGCGCGCGCAAGCCCGGAGCTTGATTGAATTGAGATCAATCGACCTAATCACCCGTTCGTCTCTTCGAAAGCGGGGACCCCGGGCCAAATAGCTCTGGATTCCCGCTTGCGCGGGAATGAGCGGAGCAGGAACGCGGTTCACTCGAAATCATTTCGCTCTAATGGCTGGCGGGACTTACAGCGCGGCTTCCAGCTTGGCGTAGAGCGGATTGTCGCGCGAGAACACGTAGTCGAGGTCGGCCACCGCCACGGCCTCGGCGCCGTTCTCGCGCAGAAAGCTGGTGAGCGCATAGACATGCGCCGGCGGACAATGCAGCGTCAGCATGCCGGAGGAGGTTGGTCCGCCGAAAGGCGTCAGCACGCCGAACTTCTCCTGCGCCGCTGCGACCAATTTGCCGTCGCAGGCGGCAAAGCGTGCGCGCACCTCACGGAAAGCGCCAGCCCGCGCCTGCGCGGCGATGCGGTCGAGAATGACGCGCGCGCTCTCGCGCTCGTGCGCGCCCCAGGATGCGGCGCGCGCGGCGACGAGATTGGCTTGCGAGCGCAGGATGACGCCGTCCTCGATTACCTTAAGTCCGTTGGCGGCGAGCGTCGCGCCTGTGGTGGTGATGTCGACGATGAGCTCGGCGGTGCCTGACGCCGGCGCGCCCTCGGTGGCGCCCGAGCTTTCCACGATGCGGTAGTCGATCACGCCCTGGCGCGAGAAGAAATCGCGCGTCAGGTTGACGTATTTGGTGGCGACCCGCAGCCGCTGCCCATGCTTTTGGCGAAACGAGGTCGCCACGTCGTCGAGGTCGGCCATGGTGCGCACGTCGATCCAGGCCTGCGGCACCGCGACGACCACATTGGCGTGGCCGAAGCCAAGCCCCTCGATCAGCACCACTTTGGCATCGGCGTCGGCGATCATCTCGCGCACCAGATCTTCGCCGGTCACGCCGAGATGCACCGCCCCTTGCGCGAGTTGCGCGGTGATTTCCGCGGCCGACAGATAAGCGACTTCGACGCCGTCAAGTCCGGCAATGCCGCCGCGGTAGTCGCGCGCGCCACGCGGTTTCACCAACGTGAGTCCGGCCCGTGCAAAAAAGGTTTCGGCGTTCTCCTGCAGCCGGCCTTTGGCCGGCACGGCGAGCACCAGCGGCGCGCTCATGCTCCGCCTCCATAGACGGCAAGGCGCTCGATCCACACGGCAAAGCCGATCGCGGGAATTGGCGCCGGGGCGCCAAGGCGCGCCAGCAGGCCGTCATAGCGCCCACCGGCGACCAGCGGGTCGCCGGTGCGGTTGGGATCAGTCAACTCGAAGACGAATCCGGTGTAATAGTCGAAGCCGCGCCCGAAGCCGGTGGAGAAGCGCACGCGCTTCAAGTCGATACCTTGCGCAGCGAGAAAGCCGGTGCGGCTTTCGAAGGCATCCAGGGCCGTGCCGAGCGCCGCGGTCATGTTGCTTTCGGTGGTAAGGGCGCGCAGGTCGGCGGCTGCCTCATCGGGATCGCCGGCAATAGCGAGGAAGCGCTCGATCAGCGCGCGCACGTCGCGCGGCAGCTTGGCGCTGCCGCCGAGGGCCGACTGTTCGAGAAAGCGGTCGGCGATCTCGCCGACCGAGCGGCCGCCGACTGCGGTAATGCCGGCAATCGACAGCAGATCGGTGACCAGCGCGTGCGCCGCCTTGGGGTCGGAGCCGGCCAGCGCGGCGAGCACGCCCTGATATTCCGGACGCGCGTTGTTGCCGCCGAGCACAAGTCGCTCGAGGTCCTGCGCCAGATTGGCTTTGCGGTTGAAATCCTTGACCAGCCGCCGTTTCCACGCCGGCGGCAGGTCGAGGCCGGCAATCAGGCTGGCGAACAGAGCCACGTCGCCGATGCGAATATCCGGCGCCGGCAGGCCGTAATGCGCCGTCGCTTCGAGCGCGAGTGCCAGCATTTCGGCATCGGCAGCGGCTCGATCCGCACGCCCGAAGGACTCGATGCCGGCCTGAAGGAACTCTGAGGGCTGATCGCTGCGGTGACGGAAGACTGGGCCGAGATAGCAGAAGCCTGCCGGCTTGCCGGCAAGCGGCGAGGCGAGGTAGTCCCGCGAGACCGGTATGGTCAGGTCGGGCCGCAGACAGAATTCGCCGCCGCCGGGAGCGGTGGTCAGGTACATGCGCTTGCGGATGTCCTCGCCGGAGAGGTCGAGGAACGGCTCCGCCGGCTGGAGAATCGGGGGCGTGAGACGTCGATAGCCGGCGCGCTCATAGGAGGCGACCAGCGCCTCCGCGCGAGCATCCAGCCCGTTCGCCTGATTGGTTACGCTCGCGTCCACGTCGCTCTCACAGCCGGCTTTTGTCTGCGGTGGACGGCCCTTTAACACGATAAATTTAAGGATTCGACGCCGCTTGCCTGCGGCGCTTAGCGCGCTAATGGCGCAACTCCGTGCCATCGTTAACGAATTTGCCTGCACTGGCAGCGTGCGGCCATGTCTCACTGAGTAAGACTATTTCAATAAAACCTTGAGCAAACTGCATTTTGGGTAGGGATTGCCGAATGGCCGATGCGGTTACGCGCGAGCTGGCGGAGGGCTTCTACAAGGCCCTGGCCGATCTCAATTTCGAGGCGCTGGAAACCTATCTCGACGACAATGTGAGCTGGACCATGCGCGGTCCGGTCGACGTGCTGCCGTACTGCGGCTGTCATACGGGTAAAGCCACCGTGCTGCGGCTGCTCGGGCGCGATATTCCCGCCTTATTCGATAAGCGCCGGTTGTTGCCGCATTCCATGCTCGTGGACGGCGATTACGTGGCCGTGTTCGGCGTACTCACGGCCAATCGCGCCGGCAGCCGCCGCAAGGTGACGTGCCGGATCGCCCAGTTCATCCGCTTCGCTGGCGGCAAGGTCGTCGCCTATACCTCGATCCTCGACAGTTTCGATGCCGCCGAGCAGATGCTCGGCCGCCCGCTCAAGGTTGCCCGCGCCGGCAACGGCCACGCGCTCGCGGTGTAACAGGAGAGCGAGGATGACCGAGCTATTATCGCGACAGCGCGTCGAGGCCTTCTACAAGGCCTATGCGACGCGCGATCCCGAGAAGGTCGCGCCCTATATCCACGACGACGTGGAGTGGACGGTCTGCGGCCCGGTGGATTACCTGCCGTTCTGCGGCACACATCGCGGCAAGGCCAGCATTCTCGACCTGATCGGCCGCCGCGTGCAGGCGGTGCTGCGCACCTATAGTTTCGTGCCGGAGGCCATCCTGGTCGACGGCGAGCAGGTGGCGATGCTCAGCCGGCAGTCGGCCTGGCGCGCCGCCGACGGCCGCGCCATCAGCTATCGCGTCGCCAATTACATGCGTTTCCGCGACGGCAAGGTGTTGCACAATCTGTCGCTCATCGACAGCTTCGACGTGGTCGAACAGGTGCTCGGCCATCCGCTGCCGGTGCCGAGCAAGCATCACGACGACGGCGAACTGATCGCGATTTAGTTTAAGTTCGCTGACCGGCACCGTTCCCGCGGGGAATGAACGGACAGGTACGTCACACAAGCTTGCGGCGGGCGAGCAGCTTGCGCACTTCCTCGACCAGCGCGCTTTCGTTTATTGCGATCTGCGCTTGGGCCTGCTGCTTCAGATACGCGTCGCGCTCCTTGAGGTCGCTCGGCGCCGCGCCGGCGATGAGGTCGCGGATCAGCACCTCGCCTTTGGCTTTTTCGTCCGGCCCCTGGATCACAGCGCAAGGGGAGCCGCGCTTGTCGGCATATTTAAGCTGCTGGCCGATGCCGTGCTTGGGGTTGCCGAGATAGAGCTCGGCACGAATGCCGGCGTCGCGCAATTTGGCGACGTGGCCCTGCGCTGCCGACACGCTGTCGGCGCCGAACACGGTGACCAGTACCGGGCCAGCCGGCGCTTTTGCATCACTCTCGCCGAGCGCTGAGAGCGCGGCCTGTAGCCGCGACACGCCGATGGAAAAGCCGGTTGCCGGCACCGGCTGGCCCATGAAACGCGAGACGAGCCCGTCGTAACGCCCGCCGCCGCCGACCGAGCCGAAGCGCACGGGCCGGCCCTTGTCGTCTTTGGTCTCGAAAGTGAGCTCAACCTCGAAGACGGGTCCAGTGTAATACTCAAGGCCGCGAACCACGGAGGGATCAATTACAACGCGAACATCAGGGTTCGTTGAAGTCGCGCCATACTCGCCTGTCTCGACAAGCTTCGCAATTTCTTGAAGTTCGTCGCATCCTTGATTCACTAGATCGCTATTGGCGCTTGATCGCAGTAATCGGACCGTATCCAAATTGTTGATTCCGCCACTTCCATCTTCATTGAAGCGGCCTGCTATAAAACTGGCAGAAGTGGCTCGCAGCACAGCTTCAGTTTGGTCTGCATCTAGCCCAGCGCCTTTTGTGTAATCGCCGCTTTCATCCTTGCGACCTGCACCAAGCAACTGCTTTACGGCTTCGCCTCCAAGGCGGTCGAATTTGTCGATCGCGCGCAGTACGGCGAGTCGCTTCTCGGACGCGATGTTCGCCGCGTCCATGATGCCGTCGAGCACCTTGCGATTGCTGACTTTCACAACATACTGCCCGCGCTTGATCCCCAACGCCTCCATCGTGTCCGCCGCGAGCATGCACAACTCAGCGTCTGCAGCCATGGTTGGGGCGCCCACGGTGTCGGCGTCGAACTGCATGAACTGCCGATACCGCCCTGGCCCCGGCTTTTCGTTGCGAAAGACATAGCCGGCGCGGTACGAGCGAAACGGCAGCGCCAGATTCTGATAATTCTCCGCCACGTAGCGCGCGAGCGGCGCCGTCAAGTCGTAGCGCAGGGAGAGCCACTGCTCGTCGTCATCCTGAAACGAGAACACACCTTCATTGGGCCGGTCCTGATCGGGCAGGAACTTGCCCAGCGCGTCGGTATATTCGATCGCGGGCGTCTCCAGCGGCTCGAAGCCGTAGCGCTCGAACGCCGCGCGAATCTTTTCCATCATCGCGCGCGTGGCGGCGATCTCGGCGGGTCCGCGGTCGGCGAGCCCGCGCGGCAATCGCGCCTTCAACTTTTGCGGTTTTTTCGGCTTGTCGGCCATTTGGCGGTCTACATAGCAGAGCCGCACGTTACGGCAACGCATCGCCATTTGAGCGCCTTAGTCCCGGCCATCCACGCCTTTATGTGCTATAGGCGAAGAAGGCGTGGATGCCCGGCACAGGGCCGGGCATGACGACTTCGGTGAACCGCCATGGCCCAAGCCCAACGCACTCCCATATCCGCAACTGTCCCGAACGATCTCGATCCGTACTGGATCCCATTCACGGCCAATCGCGCTTTCAAGGCGCGGCCGCGGCTCATCGCGCGCGCCAAGGACATGCATTATTATACGCCCGACGGGCGCAAGCTGATCGACGCTTCGGCCGGCCTGTGGTGCACCAATGCCGGCCACAATCGTGATCCGATTGTCGCGGCGATCCAGGCGCAAGCGGCCGAGCTCGACTACGCGCCGGCATTCCAGTTTTCGCATCCGAAGGCCTTCGAACTGGCCGCGCGCGTCGCGTCACTGGCGCCCGGCGACCTCGACCATGTGTTCTTCTGCAATTCCGGCTCGGAAGCGGTCGACACCGCGCTCAAGATCGCGCTTGCCTTCCACAAAGTGCGCGGCGAGGGATCGCGCATACGGCTGATCGGCCGCGAACGCGGCTATCATGGCGTCGGCTTCGGCGGCATCGCCGTGGGCGGCATCGTCTCCAACCGCAAGCAGTTCGGCGCGCTGATGGCCGGCATCGATCACATGTCGGCAACGTATAATCGCGACAAGCAGGCCTTCACCATTGGCGAGCCGGAATGGGGCGCGCATCTCGCCGACGACCTCGACCGTCTGGTGGCGCTGCACGACGCCTCGACCATCGCCGCCGTCATCGTCGAGCCGGTGGCGTGCTCGACCGGCGTGCTGCCGCCGCCGAAGGGTTATCTCGAGCGCCTGCGCGCGATCTGCGACAAGCACGGCATTCTCCTGATCTTCGACGAAGTCATCAGCGGCTACGGCCGGCTCGGTCATGCGTTCGCCGCCGAGCGCTACGGTGTCATCCCCGACATGATCACGTTCGCCAAGGGAATCACCTCGGGCACGGTGCCGATGGGCGGCGTCATCGTGCGCAAGGACGTCTACGACGCCTTCATGCAAGGCGCCGAGCATGTCATCGAGCTGTTCCACGGCTACACCTATTCGGCGCATCCGCTCGCCTGCGCGGCAGGCCTCGCCACGCTCGATCTCTATCGCGAGGAGAATCTCTTCGAGCGCGCGCGCAAGCTGGAAAAGCTGTGGGGCGAGACGGCGATGACGCTCAAGGGTCTGCCCAATGTGCTCGACATCCGCACCGTCGGCTTAACCGTCGGCATCGACCTCGCCAGCAAGCCGGGCGCGGTCGGTCAGCGCGGGTTGCAGGCGCTGGAGGCGGCCTTCCACGATCAGGAGCTGACGCTGCGGGCCGTTGGCGACACTCTAGCCATGAGTCCGCCGCTTATCGTGAGCGACGCGCAGATCGGCGAGATCTTCGACAAAGTCGGCAAGATCATCCGCGCTGTGGCATAGGCGCGGGCTGAGAGTTCGTTGCGTTGGGAGAGTCATTTTCCGTTCGTCCCCGCGGGAAGCGGGGACTTCGTGCCGCCTCATGAGACACCGATTCCGGATTCCCGCTTGCGCGGAGTGAGCGGGCGAATCTGCGCTTGGCCGCTCGGGGAGCGGCAGGAAACGAGGCGCGCCGCGCGCACAAACAAACCATTTCGTTTTTCGCAGTCGCGCGACTGCGGCGTGCCACGCCACAGTGCCCGCGTAGGAGAAGATTTTTCTTTAAAAAGCGGCATTTTCCCCCTTATATGAAAGAACGTTCTCCCGAAGCGGAGTTTCGTTCGAATGCGTTTTTTGCCCCTGTTTTTGGACCCGGCCACGGCAACGGTCGCTTTAATGGGCAACGGCGCGGCGGCTTCCGCCAAGCTGCGGCTACTGCGCGCGGCCGGCGCGACCGTGCATTGGTTCTCCGCAGAGGTCGAGGTTGCGGCTGAGCTACTGCAAGCCGCGCAGCCGCCGGGACGCGTCGAGATTGATCTCACCGATCCGCTGCAAGCTGACATATCGCGTTTTGCGGCAATTATTGCCGCCTTCGGCGACGCGCGTGATGAAGCGATCTCGCAGAAGGCACGCGCATCAAACGTGCTGATCAACGTGGTCGACCGGCCCGAACTCTCGACCTTCATTATGCCCGCGACGGTCGACCGCGGCGACGTGGTGGTGGCCATCGGCACCGGCGGCGCCTCGCCGGTTCTGGCACGACGCATCCGCGAGCGCATCGAGGCGCTGCTGCCCGCGCGCGTCGGCGAATTGGCGGCGCTGATGGGTCGTCATCGCTGCGCCTTTGCGCGCGCGCGGCATCCGTCGCGCTCGCTGCGCAAATTCTGGGAAGAGGTGATCGATGGACCGATCGGCGCGGCCGTGCTCGCCGGGCGCAAGCGTGAGGCGGAAGCCGCGCTGCAAAAAGCGATCGATAGCACCCGGCTGCCGGAAAAAACGTCGGGCACCGTACACCTGGTTGGCGCCGGGCCCGGCGATCCCGATCTCCTGACGCTGCGCGCGCTCAACGCGCTGCAGAACGCCGACATCGTGTTTTATGACGAATTAGTCTCATCGGAGATCTTGTCGCGCGCGCGCCGCGACGCCGAATTGGTTGCCGTCGGCAAGCGCAAAGGCGCGCCCGGCATCGGCCAGGATGAGATCAATCGGCGCCTGTTCGCCGCCGCCCGCGCCGGTCAGCAGGTCGTGCGCCTCAAAGGGGGCGATCCCTTTGTGTTCGGCCGCGGCGGCGAAGAGCTCGACTATTTGCGCGCTGCGGGCATTGCCGTTTTCGTCATCCCCGGCGTTACCGCGGCGCTCGGCTGCGCCGCGGAAGCAGGCCTGCCGCTGACCTTCCGCAACGAGGCAACCCGGCTCGTCTTCGTCACCGCCGCGACCGCTGAAGGCGCGCAGGCCATCGACTGGAGCGGCCTCGCCGATCCGCAGGCGACGGTCGTTGTCTATATGGGCCTTTCGTCCGCCGCCGCGGTGCGCGCAGGGCTGATCGCCGCCGGGCGCAATCCGTCAACGCCCGCCGCAGTGCTTGCGCGCGGCACGCGTCCCGACGCGCAAAGCGCCTTCGGCACACTCGATGCGCTGCCGGCCCTTGCCGCTTCGGTGGGGGACGGCCCGGCGCTGCTGGTCATCGGCGAAGTGGCCGCGCGCGCCGACGCCGTGCAGAGCAAGACTGACGAACCGACAACAAGAAACCTGGAGTTTGCAGCATGACCGCGCCGACAGAACAAAAAATCAGAGTCAAAGGCCCGGTGGTGGTCACGGCCAACCGGTTGGCCGACGGAGCGGTGATCTACCGCGCCGCGGTCGGCGGCTGGACCACCCGGCTCGATGCCGCCGCGGTCGTCAGCACCACGCAAGAGGCGATCGACCTGCTCGCCGCCGCCAAGCGCGAGGGCACCACGGCTGTCGAGGCCTATGTGGCGCCGGTGGCGGTTGCCGGCGAGCGCATCGAACCGGGCAATCTGCGCGAACGTATCCGTGTCGCCGGCCCAACTATCGAGCTGCCGGCCACCTTCGGCATTTGAGGTTCCATGTACGTCTACGACGATTTCGACCGCACGCTGCTGGCCGAGCGGGTTGCCGAATTCCGCGACCAGGTGGCGCGCAGGCTCAGCGGGCAATTGACGGAGGACGAGTTCAAGCCGCTGCGGCTGATGAACGGCGTCTATTTGCAGCTGCACGCCTACATGCTGCGCATCGCCATCCCCTATGGCACGCTGTCGTCGCTCAAATTGCGCAAGTTGGCCGAAATCGCCCGCCGCTACGACCGCAATTACGGCCATTTCACCACGCGGCAGAACCTGCAATTCAATTGGATCAAGCTCGCCGACTTGCCCGACGTGCTCGCCTCGCTTGCCCAAGTCGGGCTGCATTCGATGCAGACCAGCGGCAATGTCGTGCGCAACATCACCACGGATCAATGGGCGGGGGTGGCGCCCGACGAGATCGAGGATCCGCGCATCTGGGCAGAGATCCTCCGGCAGCACTCGACCATGCACCCGGAATTCACCTTCCTGCCGCGCAAGTTCAAGATCGCGTTCACTGCGGCCAAGCACGACCGCGCGGCCGTGCGCATCTACGATATCGGGCTGCGGCTGCACAAAAACGGCGCCGGCGAAGTCGGCTTCGAGGTGATGGTCGGCGGCGGACTTGGGCGCACGCCTTACCTCGGCAAGACCATCCGTCCATTTCTGCCTAAGCGCGATCTGTTGAGCTACGTCGAGGCGATCCTGCGCGTCTACAATCAGTACGGCCGCCGCGACAACATCTGGAAGGCCCGCATCAAGATCCTGGTGCATGATCTGGGCGTGGAGAAATTCGCGTCCGAGGTCGAGGCCGAATGGCAGACGATGAAGGACGGCGCGCTGGCCATCGATCCGGCGCTGGTCGAGGAGATCGCGTCGCGCTTCCACTATCCGAAATACGAAAAGCTCGCCGACCATCCGCCGGAATTGGGGAAGGCGATGCAAGATTCGGCATTCGCCACCTGGCATCGCAATGCGGTGTCGCCGCACAAGATGCCGGGCTATGCGATCGTCACTCTTTCGCTCAAGCCGGAAGGTGGGCCGCCGGGTGACGCCACCGCCGAGCAGATGGATGCGATCGCCGATCTCGCCGATCGCTATTCCTTCGGCGAGATCCGCGTCGGCCACGAGCAGAACCTGGTATTGCCGCATGTGGCGCAGCGCGACCTGCCCGCTCTGTGGCCGCAACTGGAGAAGATCGGCGTGGCGCGGCCGAATGTGGGGCTCGTCTCCGACATCATCTCCTGCCCGGGCCTCGACTATTGCAGCCTTGCCAATGCGCGCTCTATTCCGGTGGCGCAGGAGCTGACGCGCCGTTTCGGCGATCTCGATAATCAACGCCGCATCGGCCGCCTGCACATCAATATTTCCGGCTGCATCAATGCCTGCGGCCACCATCACGTCGGCCATATCGGCATTCTCGGGGTGGAGAAGAACGGCGAGGAGTTCTATCAGATCACGCTGGGCGGCCGCGCCGACGAGCACGCCGAGCTCGGCACGCTCTTGGGGCCGGCGGTGTCCTACGGCGAGGTCGCCGACGTCATCGAGGATGTGGTGGCGGCCTATGTCGAATTGCGCAGCGGACCGCATGAGCTGTTCATCGATACGGTCAAGCGCATCGGCGTCGAACCGTTCAAGGAGCGCGTCTATGCCGCTCATTAAGCGGGGACAAATTGTCGAAGATCCCTATCTGCGCATCCTCGACGATGCGCCGATCCCGGAGGATGGCGCCGTCCTCGTCCCGGCGCCGCGGCTGCTCGCCGATGCCGAGGAAATCTTCCGGCGCTCCGGCGCGACCGGGGTGCTCTGGCCGAACGACCGCAATGTGGCGGAGCTCGCGCCCCATCTCGACCGCCTGGCCATGGTGGCGCTGGTGTTCCCGGTGTTCAAGGACGGGCGCGCCTACAGCCAGGCGCGCATTTTGCGCGAGCGCTACCGCTTCAGCGGCGAATTACGCGCAACCGGCAACGTGCTGCGCGATCAGTTTCTCTTTCTCTACCGCGCCGGCTTCGACGCCTACGAGGTATCGAAACCCGGTGACGCGCAGGCCTTCGCCGAGGTCCTCAGCCGCTACAGTGGCTTCTACCAGCCCGGCCCCGACGGCCGGCCGGTGCGTGTGAGACAGCGGGTGCCGAGTCTGGTTGGTTAGCGCCCCTAGGCCATTGCGCACGCGAGCGCCACGCGCCCAGCGACGCCAGGCTTTGCACCCTGCACGAAAATGGGCCGCCGATCACGGCGGCCCAATGTTCGGCGCTCAGAACGCGCAGTGCCCGTGACGCCACAGGCGTTCTTTCGCGCTCAAGGCAGCCTCGAAGCTGCGCAGCCGCTTTGTCATGATGCGGTAATCGGCGGGGAAGGGACGTGTCGGCAAGCCGTAGTCCCAGATTTGGCAAAAGTTCGTACCGTCCCATTTGATCACCCGGTAGGACGCTTCGGCCGGACTTGCCGCGGCAGCGCCCGCGGCAACAAGACCGGCCGCGGCGTAAAGGATGAACGTGCGACGCATGTATGCAGCTCCTGTCATGAGGGAAAATGACCCCAGCCGATGAGGGATCCCATCAGCACGCTCGTTGGTCGCGCCCAGCGCGCTTTCGGTTCAAGGGGCCGACGTCGGGCTTCCTGCGAAAGTCAGCCGAATTGTCGCATGCCGGCGCGAATGTTGCGCCTCGATAGCAGTGCTTATTGCGCCGGCAGAATCGCCCAGCCGGCATTGACGCTCGAGTCGCCGCGCCGGTCGCGCAGGACCAGGGGCGGCTGCACCACGGCGCCGCCGGCGACCGCCTCGAACTGCTGCGGCACATGCTGCGTGTCGCCGACGGTCCACACCACGACGCCGCCCTGCCGCCGTAGATCGGCAAGGTCGATCCATGGCGCGCGCGCCGGATTGCCGTCGACCAGGACGCGCGGCTGATCCTTGGAGTAATGCGCGAGGTTGCCGCCGTCCCACATGGTGCCGATGACATAACGCAGCGGCCTCCCCGTGGCCGCCACGTAGCGCTGAGTGATCTCGCGGCCGAGCGCCTCGCCGGGAAAGAACACGGCGCGGTAGCGGTGATCGAAGCGCGGCAGTACGTCGTAATTGATGACGAACGCGGCAGCCAAACAGGCGAACACGATCGCCCAGGTCACGGCGATGCGCGCAAGCCGCGCCTCGTCGATGATGTAACGCGCGGTGAGTACCAGCCACAGGCCGAGGAACAGCCACAGCGGATAGCCCCACATCGCCACCGTGCCGCGGCCGCTCACCGCCGCCATCGCCAGCACCGTCACAATCGGGCCGAAGGCGAGCCATGTGACGATGCGAAAATCGAAGGCGTCGGCCTTCGGTCGCGCCAGCGGCTCGCTTGTCGCATGGCGCGGCCAGAACAAGGGCATAGCGATCAAGAGCGACGGGACGAGGAAGAACAGCTGGCTCACGGCGAACTGGAACGGATGCCACAGATGGTCGTACCAGCCGCGCGACAAGACGGCGCGGTGCTCGGCGTAGGCGAGCGGCAGGAAGTCGGTCTTCACCAGCCAGACGAGGTGCGGCGCCGCGGTGATCAACGCGACGGCGGCGGCAATATACGGTCCCGGGGTCGCCAGCACTCTGCGCGCGTCGCGGTCGGTCAGGGCAAAGACGACCATCGGCGCCGCCAGCACCACCACGAAGTATTTGGCCCACAGCGCAAGGCCGAGGGCAAGGCCGAGCAACATCCAATCGGCCAACTGCCGCCCGCGCAGTGCGCGCTGGAAGGAGAGGCCCGCGAGCGCCCAGAATGGCAGCTGGATGACGTCGTGATTGAACTTGGCGGCGGTGTAATTGAGGTAGTGCAGGCCATCGATGATCAGCACCGAGACAAGCGCGCCCGTTGCCCCGACGAGCGGCCGCGCCGCGGCGTAAATCAACGCAAAGGCGGCAATCACCGCCAGTTCGGCGAGCAGGTAGTAGGCGAAGTCATGGCCGACCAGCTGATGAACGATCTCGACCAGCCACCAGGGCAGCGGCGGCAGCTTGTCATAGCCAAGCTGCCATTCGCGGCCGTACATCAAGGCTTCGATAAGGTCGAGCGGCAGGTTGGCGTAGAGCAGGCTGGGAAGCACCGTCCACACGACCGCGTGCAGCGCCAGGAAAGCCGCGAAACCGCGTCCCGGGGCGGCCAAGATGGCGGCGAGCGGCCCGCCGATGCGGGCATAGGAGGCAACCGCCGAAGCTCGTCCCATGGGCCGTCAAGTTCCCGCCGAAAGATGCGAATTCACGGTACCATAGCAGGTGTTCGAGGTTGCGCGGACACAGCGTCTCGGGGACATTGGGCCACGGCGGCGCGAATCGGCCGCCGGGCGGGGTTTTGCGGACCATGGTTCGTCTTGGCGCGATCTTCATCGGCATCTGCATGGTGCTCATCGCCGCCTCGCTCGGCGCCGTGCTTTTCCTTCTCTTCAAATTCGACATCCGCACGTCCGCCCTGATTGCGCTCGGCGCGCTGGTGGCGATGGTGCTCTACAACACCATCAGCAGCCGCCTCGCCGACCGGCGCACCTTAGGGGATCAGATCGCCGATCTTTCGCGCGGCACCGCCGATCTCGCGCGCCAGGTCGCCGAGATGGCGCGCCGCCTCAATGCCATGGAAGCGAAAGTGGACAAGGCGGTCGACCGCGCCCGTACCGCCACCGAGCCGCTCACCGCGGAAATGGGCGAACTCGGCACGCTGGTGCGACAGATTGCCGAAACGGTCGCCGCCCATGCCGTCGTGCTGCAGAAGCAGGGCTTCTCACCGGCCGCCGTGGTCAAGCCGATGATGCCGGCACCGGCAGTAGCCGATGGCGCGCTGCATCTGACCGAGAAGGAAGCGGTGAGCGCGCCACTGACGTTCCAGGGGCTGTCGCGCGACGCCATCATCGACGTTATCGCCAATGCCATCGCCGCCGACCGCATCGACCTCTATCTGCAGCCCATCGTCACGCTGCCGCAGCGCAAGGTACGCTATTACGAGGCGATGTCGCGCCTGCGCACGGAAGCCGGCGAGATCGTGCCGGCGGGTGACTTCATCGACATTGCCGAGAGCGTCGGCCTGATGCCGAAGATCGACAACGTGCTGCTGTTCCGCTGCGTGCAGGTCGTCCGCCGGCTGCAATTGAAGAGCCGCGATGTTGGGCTGTTCTGCAACGTCAGCGCGGCGACACTGACCGATGCTGGTTTCTTCAAGCAATTCCTCGATTTCATGGATGCCAATCGCGCGCTCAACAACGCACTGATGTTCGAATTCAGCCAGACTGCCTATCATGCCTTCGGTCCCCTGGAGCATGAGAGCCTGGCGGCGCTCGCCGAGCTCGGCTTCCGCTTCTCCATGGATCACGTCACCGATCTGCGCATGGAGCCGAAGGAATTGGCGGACCACTGGTTTCGTTTCCTCAAGGTGCCGGCGAAGCTCTTGCTCGACAAGACGGTCGGCGCGCAGTTCGACATTCGGCCTGAGGATCTCGCCGACCTTTTGGCCCGTTCCGGCATCGACTTGATCGCGGAGCGTATCGAGAGCGAAGGCATGGTGCTCGATCTGTTGGACTACGATGTGCGCTTCGGGCAAGGCTTCCTGTTCTCGCCGCCGCGACCGGTACGCGCCGAAGCCTTGCAGGGCGGAGAGATCGACAAGCCGGCCGGCGAAACGTTGGCGGCGGCCGGCTGAGCCGCGCATTGTCGTTCCGGGGCGCGTGCCTTGGCCGCGAAGCCGGAATCTACGAACGCGGTATGAACATGGATTCCCGGTTCGCTTGCTTCGTTCGCGGCTGGGACGAGGGAATTGCATGCTCGCGCCGCCGCTCATTCCGCACTTCTCCGCAATCGCACCCGACTACGACCTGCTGCTCTGTGACGTATGGGGCGTTGTCCACAACGGCGTCGCTGCATTTCCGCACGCTTGCGACGCGCTGATGCGCGCCCGCGCGGGCGGCGCCGTCGTCGTCTTCATCACCAATTCACCGCGTCCCAGCGAGCAGGTCGGGCGCCAGCTCGAGCGTCTGCAGGTGCCGCGCGCGAGCTATGACGCGATGGTGTCCTCCGGCGACGTGACGCGCGGCGTCATCAAAGAGCGGCGCGGGCAGAGCCTGTGTCACATCGGCCCGGAGCGCGACCGCTCGTTGTTTGCCGGCCTCGACGTGACCTTCGCGCCGCTGGAAAGCGCCGACTACGCCGTGTGCTCGGGCCTTTACGATGACGAGACCGAACAGCCGGAAGATTACCGGCCGCGCCTCGCATTGATGCGCGAGCGCAAGCTGTTCATGGTTTGCGGCAATCCCGATGTGGTGGTCGAGCGCGGCGATCGCCTCGTTTATTGCGCCGGTGCCATCGCCGATCTGTATGCCACGATGGGCGGGGAGGTGCTTTATGCCGGCAAACCGTATCGGCCGATTTACGACATGGCGCTGGCCAAAGCGGAAAACGCCGCCGGCAGGAAATTTCTACCGGACCGCATGCTCGCCGTCGGCGACTCGATCCGCACCGACCTCAAGGGCGCGCGCATGCTTGGCGTCGATTTTCTCTTCATCACCTCCGGCATCCACGCCGAGGAGTTGGGCGGGCGCGAGCGGCCGGACGGCAACGCGCTCAGCAACGCCTTCGCCAGCGTGGGCGACGTGCCAAATGCGGTGATGCGGCGCCTGGTGTGGTGATGTTATTTCGTCGTCGCGGCGTTCGCCCGCCACGGGCGGCTAGGCCGCCGGCTTGTCGACGTCCGGGAAGACGGCCTCGATCTTGCTCTTGAGCGTCTGCGCGTTGAAGGGCTTGACGATGTAGTTCGACACGCCGGCTTTCTTGGCGGCGATGACGTTCTCGGTCTTCGACTCCGCAGTCACCATAATGAAGGGCGTCTGCGCGAGCTGCGGATCGGCGCGCACCTGCTGCAGCAAGTCATAGCCGGTCATCGGCTCCATGTTCCAGTCGGAGATCACCAGGCCGTATTTGCGCAGGCGCATCTTCTCCAGCGCCAGCGAGCCGTCATTGGCGTCGTCGACGTTCACGAAGCCGAGCTGTTTGAGCAGGTTGCGGATGATCCGCACCATCGTGCTGTAGTCGTCCACCACCAGAACCGGTGTCGTCAAATCGACGGCCATGGCCGTATCCCCCGCGGTTAGGAGACCCTAGCAGCGGCGCTTGAACAACCGGTTAATTTGAAAATTTGTTAACCACGCGCTAACCGTAGCGGCCCCGCAAAGACGCGATGCCCTCATAATGAGTATTCATTTCCGATGACGGCTTCCTTTCATGTTGCGCGCGGGACGGCTGCTGCGATCGATCCCGGGCCGCTCGCAGGCGGCGTGGTGGCCATCGGCAATTTCGACGGCGTGCATCGCGGCCACCGCGCGGTGATTGCGGCGGCGCAGAGCCGGGCGAGGGCGCTCGGGCGCAAGGCCGCCGCCTTGACCTTCGCGCCGCATCCGCGTCTGTTCTTGCGGCCGCAGGACACGCTCTTTCAGCTTTCGGGCGAGCGCGACAAGCTGCGCCTGCTCGCGGCCACGGGGCTCGGCGGTGCCATCGTCATGACCTTCGACGCCGCGCTCGCCGGTACCTCAGCCGAGGATTTCATCGCTAAGGTTCTCGTCGGCAAGCTCGGCATCGCAGGAGCCGCGATCGGCTTCGACTTTCATTTCGGCAAAAACCGTGCGGGGTCGCCCGCCTTCCTGCAGGAGCAGGGCGCGAAGCTCGGCTTCGCCGTCGATATTGTGCCGCCGCTCGAGGATGAAGGCCGCCCGGTATCGTCGGGCGCGGTGCGCAGCGCGCTCAGCCAGGGCAAGGTGGTGGAGGCGACCGAACTGCTCGGCTCTCCGTGGTTCGTCTCGGGCGAAGTCATCCACGGCGACAAGCGCGGGCGCGATCTTGGCTTTCCCACCGCCAATCTGCGGCTCGATGCGTCCTGCGGCCTGAAGCACGGCGTCTATGCGGTGCGTGCTGCCATCTTTGATTCCGCTCATTTCCGCGCAAGCGGGAATCCAGAAGCGTCGGGCGCGATTGCCCCTGGATCCCCGCTTTCGCCGGGACGAGCGGCTCGGTTGTATGACGGCGTGGCGAGTTTCGGCATTCGCCCGATGTTCGATGCCGGCGCGCCGCTGCTGGAGGTCAATCTGTTCGGCTTCGACGGCGATCTCTATGGCAAGACCATCGACGTCGCCTTTATCGGCTGGATCAGGCACGAGCAGAAGTTCGAATCCGTCGACGCGCTCAAGCGCGCGATGGAGGCGGACGCCGCACAGGCGCGCGACGCGCTCAAGCGGGCGGGGGATGCGTTCCCTGCGGTGGAGGACGTATAGCGTGCCCGGCGATTGACGAGGCGGCGGTCCGATTGTGAGTGTTGCAAACTCAGACGTTAGGGCGCCTTCATTATTGATGCCGGATTAAGCCCGGGCATGACAACCGAGAGCTTCGCCTGCTAGTAAGCGGCCTATGTCAAAAGCCGACAAGCGCGACTATTCCGAGACGCTGTTCCTGCCGCAGACGGACTTCCCGATGCGCGCGGGCTTGCCGCAGAAGGAGCCGGAGATCCTCGCGCGCTGGGAGCAGGCCGGCCTTTACCGACAACTGCGCGCCGAGGCGAAAGGCCGCGACAAGTTCATCCTGCACGACGGCCCGCCTTACGCCAACGGCAACATCCACATTGGCCATGCGCTCAACAAGATTCTGAAGGACGTGGTGACGCGCAGCCAGCAAATGCTCGGCTACGATTCCAATTATGTACCGGGCTGGGACTGCCACGGCCTGCCGATCGAGTGGAAGATCGAGGAGGAGAACTACCGCGCCAGGAACAAGAAGAAGCCGGACCTCTCCGATCCGGCGGCGATGATCGCCTTCCGCCGCGAATGCCGCGCCTATGCCGAGCACTGGCTCAACGTGCAGCGCGAGGAGTTCAAGCGCCTCGGCGTCGAGGGCGACTGGGCGCATCCTTATACGACGATGGACTACTTCGCCGAGGCACAGATTGCGCGCGAGCTGATGAAGTTTGCCGCCAACGGCACGCTCTACCGCGGATCGAAGCCGGTGATGTGGAGCGTGGTGGAGAAGACGGCGCTGGCTGAAGCTGAGGTCGAGTACGAGGACTACACCAGCGATCAGGTGTGGGTGAAGTTTCCTTTGCTGAAGCCGCTTGCTGTTGGAGCCGATCCGGCGAAGTCATTCGGCGGAACGCTCTTACGTGACGCGGCAGTTGTTATTTGGACCACGACTCCCTGGACGCTTCCAGGAAATCGAGCAATCAGTTTCTCCCCGAAGATCAACTATGCGGTGTATGAGGTAACTCAAGCGCCTTCTGACAACTGGGCCAAGGTAGGCGACAAGCTTTTACTCTCTGAGAAGCTTGCAGAAGAGGTTTTCAGGCAAGCGCGAGTCGCTGAATTTAAAAAACTGGGAGTCGTCCCGGCTGACAGTTTGAAAACGTTGGCTGGCGCGCACCCTTTACGTGGTAAAGGCTACGACTTCGAAGTGCCGCTCTTGGCGGGCGACCACGTCACTGATGATGCCGGCACCGGGTTCGTTCACACCGCGCCCGGCCATGGCCGCGAGGACTTCGAGGTCTGGACAGCCAACAAGGCGGCACTCGAAGCCCGCGGCATCAACACCGCCATCCCCTATACCGTCGACGAAAACGGCGCCTTCACCGAGGCCGCGCCCGGCTTCGCCGGCAAGCGCGTCCTCAACGACAAAGGCGAGAAGGGCGACGCCAACGAGGCGGTGATCAAGGCGCTGATCGACGCGCACATGCTCATCGCGCGCGGCCGCCTCAAGCACCAATATCCGCACTCCTGGCGTTCGAAGAAGCCGATCATCTTCCGCAACACGCCGCAGTGGTTCATCGCTATGGATCGGCCGATCTTTCCGTCCGCTCGTCCTCGCGAAAGCGGGGACCCAGGGCGGCCCACGGCAATGCATACAGGTCTGGATTCCCGTTTGCGGGGGAATGAGCGGCAAGGAGATACGCTCCGCGCCCGCGCGCTTGCCGCGATCAAAGCGACACGCTGGGTCCCGGAGCAGGGCGAGAACCGCATCACCGGCATGATCGAGTCGCGCCCTGATTGGGTGATCTCGCGTCAGCGCGCTTGGGGCGTGCCGATCGCAGTCTTCATCAAAGAGAAACCGGACGGCTCGGTAGACATCCTGCAGGATCCTGACGTCGAGGTGCGCATCGTCGAGGCTTTCGAGAAAGAAGGGGCGGATGCCTGGTACGCCAAAGGCGCGCGCGAGCGTTTTCTTGGGCCGAAGCGCGCCAAGGAGGAGTGGCAGAAGGTCGACGACATTCTCGACGTCTGGTTCGACTCCGGTTCGACGCATGCCTTCGTGCTCGAAGACCCGGAGCATTTCCCTACGCTGGCCGGAATCAAGCGCAGAATCGACGGCGGCCGCGATACCGTGATGTATCTGGAAGGCTCCGACCAGCACCGTGGCTGGTTTCACTCGTCACTGCTGGAAAGCTGCGGCACGCGCGGGCGGGCGCCGTACGACGTGGTGCTCACCCACGGTTTCGTGCTCGACGAGCACGGCCGCAAGATGTCGAAGTCGTTCGGCAACGTCACTGCGCCGCAAGATGTGATCAAGCAATCCGGCGCGGATATCTTGCGCATGTGGGTCTGCGCCTCAGATTATGCCGACGATCTGCGCATCGGCCCCGAAATTTTGAAGAACACGGTCGAAACCTATCGCAAGCTGCGCAACACCGTGCGCTGGATGCTCGGCAATCTCGCGCATTTCCATGAGGAAGATCGCGTCCGCCGCGTCGAGCAGATGCCCGAGCTCGAGCGGCTGATGCTACACCGTCTCGCCGAGCTCGATGCACTGGTGCGCAAGGCTTACGCCGATTTCGACTACAAGCGCATCTTCGCTGCGCTCAATGCGTTCATGACCTCGGACCTGTCGGCCTTCTATTTCGATATCCGCAAGGACACGCTCTATTGCGATCCGATCTCGTCAGCAAAACGCAAGGCGTGCCTCACCGTGCTCGACCATCTGTTCCGTTGCACCGTGTTGTGGCTCGCGCCGATGCTCTGCTTCACCGCCGAGGAAGCTTGGCTTTCGCGTTACGGCGCGGAGGCGAAATCCGTGCATCTCGAGTTGTTCCCTGAGGTTCCGGCCGCCTGGCGCGACGACGCGCTCGCCGACAAGTGGCGCAAGGTGCGCACCGTGCGTCGCGTGGTCACCGGCGCGCTGGAGATCGAACGCGCGCAGAAGCGCATCGGCTCCTCGCTCGAGGCCGACCCGATCATTCATGTGTCGAATCGCGAGCTTTACGAAGCCGCGGTCGACGTCGATCTCGCCGAGGTCTGCATCACCTCGGCGGCGACCTTGGTCGAGGATGACGGGCCGGCCGGTGCTTTCCGCCTTCCGGATGTATCGGGCGTCGCGGTCGTGCCCAATCTCGCCGAAGGGACCAAATGCGCGCGCTCCTGGAAGATCCTCAACACCGTCGGGGCCGACCCCGAATATCCTGATGTCTCCCCGCGCGATGCCCAGGCGCTGCGCGAATGGGACGCCATGCGCAAGGCCGCGGAGTGAGGTGCGCGTTGGCCCGTTCGCTCACCCGCCTCGGATTTTCCGTCGCCACGGTGAGTTGCCTCATCGATCAGGCGAGCAAGCTGTATTTGCTCAAGGTCTATGGCCTGGCCGAGCACTCGCTGCGGCTCGGGCCATTCGTCGACTTCGTGCTCACGCCCAACAAAGGCATTAGTTACGGCCTGTTCCAGACCGAGAGCGCGCTTGGCCAATGGGTGCTGCTGGCGGTCAAGTCGGTGGCGGTGGCCCTGCTATGGCTGTGGCTGACGCGGGCTCAGAGCCGGCTGACCGCGGTGGCGCTCGGGCTGATCATCGGCGGCGCCATCGGCAATGCCGTGGATCGTCTGGCCTATGGCTGGGTCGCCGACTTCGTGTTTTTCCACGTGTCGGCGGGCTCATGGCATTTT
Source organism: Pseudolabrys sp. (assembly GCA_035652735.1). Classification (GTDB taxonomy): domain Bacteria; phylum Pseudomonadota; class Alphaproteobacteria; order Rhizobiales; family Xanthobacteraceae; genus Pseudolabrys. The sequence goes on from DASRDF010000020.1 coordinate 25,764, forward strand.
AACTGGTATGTCTTTAACCTCGCCGACGTCGCGATTGTTGCCGGTGTAATCGGGCTGCTGTATGAATCCCTCATCGGGGGCACGCCGCAAAAGCGCCCTGATCCGCAGCGATGACTGGGGCGTCGGGGCACGAATTCCTCGGGAATTTGAAGGCTTTGAGCTTCATGGGCCGGAATAACAGCCAAATCGCCCTCCGTGCTGCCGTCTTCTCCGCGGCTGCCATCGCCGCAGTAACCTTGTCGGTCCCCGCGCGTGCCGGCGACGACAACAGCGGTAGCTCGTTCTACAAGGCCACGTTTGGTCGCGTGCTCGAAAGCTTCGGCCTCAAGAGCGCCGACGACAATTCCTCGATCAATTATCAGGAGCGGCCGCCATTGGTGCTGCCGCCGGACCGCACGCTGCCGCCGCCCGAGAAGACCGACGTCGTCAACAATCCGGCCTGGCCCAAGGACCCCGATGTCAAACGGCGCAAGCTCGTTGCCGAACGGGACAAGAACCGCAACGTCAGCGACGAGCGCGAGCGCGAGCAAAACCCATTGCGGCCCGACGAGCTGACCCCCGGTCCGCGGCCGGGCGGCGCCAAGGGCGTCGCGCTCGGCGATCCAAGCCGGAAAGACCCGATCTCGGATTTCGGTGCCATACTGTCACCGTCCGAGCTCGGCTACAAAGGCGGCCTGTTCAGCAAGATGTTTCACGGTAAGGACGACGATGTGGCCCAGTTCACGGGCGAGCCGCCGCGCAAGGATTTGACCGAGCCTCCGGTCGGCTATCAGACTCCCTCGCCCAATCAACCTTACGGCCTCGGCGCGGAGACGGTCCGTTCCAAGCCGGACAACTACTACGAGTCGCACGGCGAGCTGAACAGCGGGCGCTGATCGCAAGAGCGGCGATCGACTAAACCTGCATCACGCCTGTGGCGTAACCTTCGTGGGGCGCAACCCGAAACTCGCAAGGTTTGGCAAACGTGATCTCAAAACCCGTTGCTTTCTGCGGCGCCGCTGCGGTTCTTGCTGCGGCGCTGGCCGCTCCGGTCTTGGCAGCGCCCGAACAATCGGCCGACAAGATTACCGACTTCACGCTGTCGAACGGCCTGGAGCTCGTCGTCATTCCCGATCATCGTGCGCCCGTGGTCACGCACATGATTTGGTACAAAGTCGGCGCAGCCGACGAAACGCCGGGAAAATCCGGGCTGGCGCATTTTCTCGAACACCTGATGTTCAAAGGCACCGCCACGCATCCAGCCGGTGAGTTCTCGCAGGTCGTTGCGCGCATCGGCGGGCAGGAAAACGCATTTACCTCGTACGACTACACCGCGTTCTTTCAACGCGTACCGAGCGAGCAACTCAAGACGGTGATGGCATTCGAGGCCGACCGCATGAACGGGCTGCAATTGACCGACGATGTTGTGCTGCCCGAGCGGGAAGTCATCCTAGAGGAGCAGAATCAGCGCGTGCGCAACAACCCGGTGGCTCGGCTGGGCGAGCAAATCGACGCCGCGCTCTTTCTCAATAGCCCTTACGGCAAGCCGGTGATCGGCTGGCGCCACGAGATGGAAGGTCTCACCCGCGACGATGCTATCGGCTTCTACCGCCGCTTTTACGCGCCGAGCGACGCCATTGTCGTGATCGCCGGCGATGTCGATTCGCAGGCGGCGCTGAAGTTGGCGCAGGACACCTACGGCAAAGTTGCCCGCCGCAGCAGCATCCTGCCGCGCCAGCGGCCGCAGGAACCGCCGCCCGTTGCCGTGCGGTCGCTGACGCTTGCCGATCCGCGCGTCGAAGAGCCGACGATGCAGCGCGCTTACCTGGTGCCCTCTTTCATGAGCGGCAAAAAGGGCGAATCCGACGCGCTGGAAGTGCTCGCGCATATCCTTGGGAGTGGTTCCAACAGCCGGCTGTACACGGCCTTGGTCGTCGACCAGCACGTCGCGGTGTCCGCCGGTGCTTGGTACGATAGCGGCGCGCTCGACATGTCGAAGTTCACCGTCTACGGCTCTCCCCGGCCGGGCGTGACACTCGCGCAGCTCGAAGCGGCGACCGACGCGGTTATCGCCCAAGTTGCGGACAAGGGTGTGACGCCGGAGGAGCTGGCACGCAGCAAGACAAAACTCATCGCCGATGCGGTGTACGCGCACGACAGCCAGGCGAGCATGGCGCGCTGGTATGGGGCGGCGCTCGCTGCGGGGGCGACCGTGAGCGACGTCGAACATTGGCCCGACCGCATTCGCGCCGTCAGCGCCGAGGAGGTGCAACAGGCGGCGCGCGAGTGGCTGCAAAAGACCCGCTCGGTTACCGGATTTCTGATCAAGGACACCAGTCCCAAGGCGGAGCGACGCTCATGACGCGCTTTCTCGCTGCCGTCGCGCTGGCGCTCGTCGCGTTCGCCGCCGGACATTCCACTGCTTCGGCAATGACCATCGAGCAGGTGGTCAGCCCCTCCGGCATCCATGCCTGGCTGGTGCGCGAACAGGCCGTGCCGCTGGTCGCGCTCAATTATGCTTTCCACGGCGGCTCCAGTCAGGACGACCCGCTGAAGGCCGGCAGCGCACATCTGACCGCCGACATGCTCGACGAAGGCGCCGGTGATCTGGATAGCAAGACGTATCACGCGCGGCTTGAGGAGAAGGCCATCGAGCTCTCGTTCAGCGTCGGCCGCGACTATTTCCGCGGCTCCCTGCGCACCCTCAACGACAATCGCGAAGAGGCCTTCGACCTGCTGAATCTGGCGCTGACGAAGCCCCGCTTCGACGCCGATGCGCTGGAGCGCGTGCGCGGTCAGGAGCTTGCCGAACTGCGGCGCGAAACCACCAACCCGAATACGCTGGCCAGCCGCAGCTGGTGGAGTGCGGCCTTTCCCGATCACCCGTATGGCCGGGAGAGCCAGGGCACGCTGGAAACCATGGCGCGTATCACCGCCGGCGATCTGCGCGATTACGTGCGGCGGGTCTTCGCCCGTAACGAACTGACGATCTCGATTGTCGGCGACATCGATGCAGAGGCTGCGGGTAAGCTGATCGACCGTGCGTTTGCCAATTTGCCCGCTCGTAACGATCTCAAGCCGGTGCCGCCGGCCAAGCCGAGCAATCTCGGCCGCCGTATTGTCATCGACGTGAACGTGCCGCAAGCCGTCGTCAATTTCGGCGGAGAGGGCATCGCCCGCCACGATCCGGATTTCATGGCGGCCTACATCGTCAACCACATCCTCGGCGGCGGCAGCTTCTCCTCGCGGCTTTACCGCGAGGTGCGCGAGAAGCGCGGGCTCGCTTACGGCGTATCCGACCAGCTGGTCTGGTTCCGCCGCGCGGCTGTCGTCTTCGGCGGCACGGCGACACGCGGCGATCGCACCGCCGACGCGCTCAAGGTCATCGAGCACGAGATCAAGCGCATGGCCGAGGACGGTCCGACCCAGGCCGAGCTGGATGACGCCAAGGCTTTCATCAAGGGTTCGTACGCGCTCTCGCTCGACACTTCGAGCAAGATCGCAGCGCAGTTAACGCAAATCCAGATCGACGATCTCGGCATCGATTATATCCAGCGCCGCGATAGCTTGATCGATGCCGTCACCATTGCCGACGCCAAGCGGGTGGCCAAGCGCCTTTATGGCGGCGGGCTCCTGGTGACTGTGGCCGGCCGCCCCAAGGGCCTGACCACGGGACCGCTGCAGGAATAAGGCGGCGGTTTCCTGCCCGCGCGGCCGGGCTGTCATACGGCCGCCCGCTTGCGCGGGCGATGGCAGCCCGTATGGTGCTGCGATGCCTCTTATCCATTCCATCGACAACGCGCTGGAAAAAGCGGTCGGCCCGCATGGCGTCTCGGCCACGGCGCTGGCCGACACGCTTGGCCGCGCCGAGGAAGCCCTTGCCGACCTGCGCCGGTGCTACGCGGACCGTTCGCTGCCGCTGCTGCGCCTGCCGGAAACGCACGACGATCTTGCCGCCATCCGCGACGCCGGCCAGCGCCTCGCGGAAAATGCAACCGACATCGTCATTCTCGGCACCGGCGGCTCATCCTTGGGCGGGCAGACGCTGGCGCAGCTTGCGCACCACGACGTACCCGGCGCAGGCTCGCTGCGTGAGCCGCCGCGGCTGCATTTCATCGACAATCTCGACGCCGACACATTCGATCTGCTGCTCAAGCGCTTACCGCACCAGACCACGCGTTTCATCGCTATCTCGAAGTCGGGCGGCACCGCCGAGACGCTGATGCAAACGGTCGCGGCGCTGTCGGCCGTGAAAGCGGAGGGCCTCGAGCAGCGCATCCCCGACATTTTCCTCGGCCTCACCGAGCCGGTCCGGCCGGGCAAGCGCAACGGCTTGCGCGACCTCCTCGGCAAATTCCACGTGCCCATGCTCGATCATCATACCGGCGTCGGCGGACGCTATTCGGCGCTGACCAATGTCGGGCTGCTGCCGGCCGCGATGCTCGGCCTCGACATCAAGGCGGTGCGCGAGGGGGCGGGCCTCGCGCTGACGCCGATCCTGGCGAAGAAAAAGGCCGCCGATGTTCCGGCGGCGCTCGGCGCAGCGCTTGCTGTCGCACTCGCCGAGCGGGGCAAGGCCGTCAGCGTGCTGATGGCCTATTGCGACCGGCTCGAGCGCTTCACGCATTGGTATGTGCAGCTTTGGGCGGAGAGTTTGGGCAAGGACGGCAAGGGAACGACGCCGCTGGCGGCGCTTGGACCGGTCGATCAGCACAGCCAGGTGCAACTGTTCATCGCCGGCCCGCGCGACAAGCTGTTCACCGTGGTGACAGTCGGCGCCAAAGGTCAGGGGCCTCGCATCGATGCCGACTTGGCCAAGCTTGCCGGCGAGCCGGGCTTTGCCGGCAAGACCATCGGCGATCTCGTCGCCGCCGAAGGTCGCGCGACCGCCGAGACGCTGGCAAAAAACGGCTGCCCGGTGCGCACAATCCACATCGAGCGGCTGGACGAGGAATCGCTCGGCGAGTTGATGATGCATTTCATGCTGGAGACGATCATCGCCGCGCGTCTGTTGGGCGTAGACGCTTTCGATCAGCCGGCGGTGGAAGAGGGCAAAGTGCTGGCGAAGAAATACCTGACGTCCTGACTTGCTCGCCCGCGCCATCCTTGCGGGTTTGGCAAGGACAAACTAACCGAGACCCAATACTGTAGATGCCTCTCTTAAGGATCCTGGGCTCCGCTTGCGCGGGAACGAACGGAGAGTGCGGCCGCGCCACACTGACCCATGATTCCCATCACCGACACTATCGCGATCGAGGAATCCGAACTGTCGGAATCCTTCGTGCGGGCCTCCGGTCCCGGCGGACAGAACGTCAATAAGGTATCAAGCGCGGTGCAGCTGCGCTTCGATGCGCGGCATTCGCCGTCGCTGCCGACCGACGTGAGAGAACGTCTGCTGCGGCTGGCCGGCAGACGCGCGACCAAAGAAGGCGCCATCGTCATTGTCGCCCAGCGCCACCGCGATCAGACGCGCAATCGTGCGGAGGCGCGCGAACGCCTGTTCGAACTCATCCGCCAAGCCGCCATCCGGCCCAAGCCGCGGCGCGCCACCAAAGTGCCCAAGGCTCAGAAGCGCGCCCGGCTGGAGGCGAAAAAGCGCCGTGCGAATATCAAAGCCATGCGGCGGATAGGCTGGGACTAAGGCGCCTGTGCCTTGAATAGCGGGGGAAGGGCGGTTCACCGCCTCGCTCCTGCCGCAGGCGAGCGCCTAGTATTTGCCGTGCCGAATCGTCGTCCGCGTGCGGGAGAGCTGAAGGAAGAAAATGCCCGTCCGCCAATTGCCCGAGACGATCGTCAATCGCATCGCTGCCGGCGAGGTGGTCGAGCGGCCGGCGAGCGTCGTCAAGGAGCTGGTTGAGAATGCGCTCGATGCCGGCGCGCGTCGCATCGACGTGCTCACCGATGGCGGCGGGCGACGGTTGGTCCGAGTGACCGACGACGGGGAGGGTATGACGCGCGCCGATCTGGCGATGTGCGTCGAACGCCACGCCACCTCCAAGCTCGACACCGAGGACCTGCTCGCCATCCGTACCCTCGGCTTCCGCGGCGAGGCGCTGCCCTCGATCGGCGCAGTGGCGCGACTTGCCATCACCACGCGCCATCGATCGGAGCCGCACGCCTGGACGGTCGCGGTGGACGCGGGCTTGAAGTCGGAGGTCAAACCGGCGGCGCTGACGCAGGGGACGACGGTGGAAGTCCGCGATCTTTTGTATGCGACGCCGGCGCGGCTGAAATTTCTCAAGGCCGACCGCAGCGAAGCGGAAGCCGTGCGCGATGTGGTTCGACGGCTGGCGATGAGTCGGCCCGACGTGTCCTTCACCTTGGCCGGCGAGGAGCGCGCGCCGATCACGTGGGCACCGGCCGCCGATAACTTGGCGCGGCTCGGTGACGTCCTCGGACAGGATTTCCGCGCCAATGCTTTTGCCGTTTCGGCCGAGCGCGAAGGTGTGGAAATTAAGGGCTTCGCGGGTCTGCCAACTCTGTCACGTGCCAATTCGCTCGGGCAATATCTCTTCGTCAACGGCCGCCCGGTGCGCGACAAGGTGTTGTTCGGCGCGGTGCGTGCCGCCTATGCCGACTATCTGCCGCGCGACCGCCATCCGGTGTTGGCGCTGTTCGTGACACTCCCGGCGCGGGAGGTCGACGTCAACGTGCACCCGGCGAAAACGGAAGTGCGCTTTCGCGATGGCGCGCTGGTGCGCGGCCTGATCGTGCGCGCCTTGAAGGAAGCGTTGTCGCGCGAAGGCGGCCGGGCGGCGAGCACCGGCGGCGCCACCATTGCCGCCTTCCGCCCGGCGGCCCTGCCGCGCCGCGGCGCTTATGATTGGCGGCGCTCCCCGGCGCGACCGTTGAGTTTCGCGCCGGGCCGTGCCGCTCCGGCGCTGGGCTTTGCCGAAGCCGCGCAGGCCGCGCTCGATGTCGGCGCGCCGTCCGGCGACGCCGCCGTCGCGCGCATCGAACCGGCGGCGGACCAGATCGAACGCCCGCTCGGAGCTGCGCGGGCGCAGGTGCACGACACCTATATCGTAGCGCAGACGCGCGACGGACTCGTCATCGTCGATCAACACGCGGCGCATGAGCGCATCGTCTATGAGCGCATGAAGGCGGCGCTCGCGGCTTCCGGCGTCGCTCGGCAGATCCTGCTTATCCCGGAAGTCGTGGAGCTCGAGGAAGCCGACGCCGCGCGACTCCTCGCGCGCGCTGAGGAACTCGCGCGCTTCGGCCTCATCGTCGAGGACTTCGGGCCGGGGGCTGTCGCGGCGCGCGAGACGCCGGCGCTTTTAGGCGAGGTCGACGTACGCGGGCTGCTGCGCGAACTCGCCGAGCACATGGCGGAGTGGGACGATTCGCTGCCGCTCGAACGGCGGCTGCTGCACGTCTCAGCTACCATGGCTTGCTATGGCTCGGTGCGCGCCGGGCGTAGGCTGAAGCCCGACGAGATGAATGCGCTGCTGCGCGAGATGGAAGCGGTACCGAATTCCGGTCAGTGTAACCACGGCCGTCCGACCTATGTGGAGCTCAAGCTCAGCGACATCGAACGGCTGTTCGGTCGGCGCTGAGGGCGTTGCGCTTCATTAGCGCCGCGCGCGAAAGAACTCCTGTAACAGCGCCGCGCTTTCGCCTTCGCCGATGCCGCTATACACCTCGGGCCGGTGATGGCATGTCGGCTGCGCGAAAAACCGCGGACCGTGTTCGACGGCGCCGCCCTTCGGATCGCCGGCGGCGAAATAGAGCCGCCGGATGCGTGCAAAGGACATCGCGGCGGCGCACATGGCGCAGGGCTCGAGCGTCACGTAGAGATCGCAATCGACGAGCCGCTCCGATCCGAGCTTGGCCGCGGCGGCGCGTATGGCGATGAGTTCGGCGTGCGCGGTGGGGTCCCTCTCGGCGAGGGTGCGGTTGCCGGCGCGGGCGATGACGTCGCCACCGCGCACGATCACGCAGCCGACCGGCACCTCACCGCGCTTTTCCGCGGCGCGGGCTTCGTCGAGGGCAATGGACATGAACGAAGGCTGCGGCATAGGTTGTCGCCGCCAGGCTCGTCCCGGCGGACTCGCTGACCGTTGACACGCCGTGCCTAGCCAAGCGTGAGGCCCGGCACAAGCTTTGTGCTTGGCCGAGTGCCTGAGTGGAGCGATTGCAGCGCGCACGAAACATGACAGCCGATGCGAGCCATAACAAACCCGGCGAGCGTGTCGCGAAAGTGATCGCGCGGGCGGGGCTTGCCTCGCGCCGTGAGGCGGAAGCGTGGATCGCGGCCGGACGCGTGTCGGTCAACGGAGCGGTGATTTCCTCGCCGGCGCTCGACGTGACCGCACGCGACCGCATCGCGGTCGATGGACAGCCCCTGCCGCAGCGCGCGCGCACGCGTCTGTTCCGCTACCACAAGCCGCGCGGGCTGGTGACCACGCATGCCGACCCGCAGGGGAGGCCGACGCTCTTTGCCCGGCTGCCGAAGCGGCTGCCGCGTCTCATCAGCGTCGGTCGGCTGGATTTGAACAGCGAGGGCCTGCTGCTGCTCACCAACGACGGCGGGCTCGCGCGGGCGCTCGAGCTTCCCACCACCGGTTGGGAGCGGCGCTACCGTGTGCGCGCCTTGGGCCGTATCCGCCAGGACGCGCTCGACCGCTTGCGCCGCGGCGTCACGGTCGCCGGCATTCACTACGGCGCCATCGCCGCGGTGCTCGACCGCGAGCAAGGCGCCAACATCTGGTTGACGGTTTCTCTGCGCGAAGGCAAGAACCGCGAGGTGCGCAGGGTGCTCGAACATCTTGGACTGAGGGTCAATCGGCTCATTCGTGTTGCCTATGGTCCGTTCGAGCTCGGCGACATCAAGGAGGGCGAAGTCGAGGAAGTCGAGACGGACGAGTTGCGACGCATTCTTGGCCCGGAGCTGATCGCTCAGGCGGGAGCGGATTTCGATGCGCCGGTCGAGCCGCAGCAGGAGCGCTCCGCCCGCGCAGGAGACCGAACGCGGCAAGAGACGGCGCAGCGCGGTCGGCGTGGGCTGCCGACGCGGGAAGCGGCTGCTCATGCGGCGCGGGCGCGTGGTGCCGGCAAAGGCCGCCCGCGCCGCAAGGATCGCGCGCACGGCCCGCGGCCGAAACATCCCAGGCCGCGCTGATGCGCGTGGTCGGGGGCAGGCTACGCTCGCGCCCGCTCGCCGGGCCGAAAACAAATGCCGTGCGGCCGACCAGCGACCGGCTGCGCGAAGCACTGTTCAATATCCTTGCCCATGCCTATAGCGATCCGGTCACCGGGGCGCGTGTGCTCGACTTGTTTGCCGGCACCGGTGCGCTGGGCATCGAGGCGATCTCGCGCGGCGCGTCTCACGCGCTGTTCGTGGATGAAGGCGTCGAGGCGCGTGCATTGCTCCGCGACAATGTGGAAGCTCTTGGTCTGGGCGGCGTGACCCGCATCTTTCGCCGCGATGCCACGCGGCTTGGTCCGGCGCATCCGCTCGCGCCGTTCGATCTCGCTTTTCTCGATCCGCCCTACGGGCAAGGCCTGGCGGAGAGGGCGCTGGCATCGGCGCGCGGCGGCGGCTGGCTCAAGCCGCAGGCCCTGGCGGTGGTGGAAGAAGCGCGTGAGGCCGCTTTTGCGTCTCCCGCCGGCTTCGAAGAGCTGGAGCGGCGCCGCTATGACGATACCGAGTTCGTATTCTTACGCAGTGTGTAGGTGACGGCTTCAAGCTGACGGCCGATCGAGCATCAGGGTCGCGGCGCCTATTCCTTGCCGGCGATATGGCGGCGGCGGATGCGGCGGACCAGCCACCAGATCGCCAACACCGCCACAGGCACGAAAAGCGCGGTGGCGAGCGAAACGTCGATCGGCACGCCTTCGTCATGCAGACCTTTGGTGAGATAGCCGAATAGCCCCACCACGTAGTAGCTGACGGCGGCGACGGAGAGACCCTCCACCGTGGTCTGCAAGCGCAATTGCAGGCGGGTGCGCTCGTTCATCGACTTGAGCAGATCGCGATTTTGCCGCTCGAGCTCGACATCGACGCGTGTGCGTAACAGATTGGCGGCGCGTGCGAGCTTCTCGGACAGATTGTTCTGCCGCTCCTCGGTGGTGATGCAGGTGCGCATTGCCGGCGCCATGCGCCGCGCCAGGAACGACGACCATGTTGGATAACCTTCGACGCTGCGCTCGCCGATGGTTTGCAGGCGTAGCTGCACGATTTCGTTATAGGCGCGGCTGGCGCCGAAACGAAACAAGCTGGCGGCGGCGCCCGCTTCCAGCTCGGCGGCAAGCTCGGTCAATTCGCCGAGCAGCCGATGATTGTCGACCAGTCTCTCGGTGCGCCGCATCTCTTCGGTCACTTCGGCGAGCCGCGTCTCTACGCGGTTGATCGACGGTCCGAGGCGCTGCGCCTCGGGCAGGCCGAGCAGTGCCAAAGTGCGATACGTTTCAATTTCGATCAGTCTTTGCACAAGGGCGCCGGCGCGCTCCGCTCCAAGACTGCGGTCGATCAGCAGAATGCGCACGAAGCCGGAATCGTCCGCTTGAAAGTCGGTCGCAAACAAAGCGTCGCCTTCGGCGTTCTCGGCGACGGCCAAGCTTGCGCGGTCGAACAGCGGCGCGAGCGAAATCTTTTCTTTCTTCTCGGCAATCAGATGCAGGTCGAGCGCGACCAGCAGCGGCCCGGGCTGCGGCAGATCGGCCATCGCAGCAGCAAGCAATGCTGCCGAGGGCTCGAACGGCTCGGCCCCGTCTGCCGCCATCTCCCAGGTATAGGTGGTGAACTCAGAGTGCTGCTCCCAACGCAGTGCTGCGCTACCGAGGTCCACGTGATGGTGTTTGGCGCCCGACTGTAATGGATCGAGTCCGCGCCGCGTGCAGAACTCGGCAAAGGCGGCGCGGTCGTGCCTGCCGGCTTCTCCGGCGGTAGCGAAGGCAAAGTGCAGAATGCGCCGCGGCGTCGGTAATGGGGTGAATGGTCGCGCATGCAGTTCGCCGAGCACGGCTGCGCGCATGGGGTGCGCGGAAAGCCGAGTGCCCTTTTTGTCGCCGATGGAAACGTCGGTGGTCATGCTCGTCCGCTGCAGGCGCCTCCGTCGTTTATGCCCGCCTCGGCGAAGGCCCACAATCGAGCTTGGGCGCCCGCTCGCCCGCGGCCGCGGCATGCCTAGGAAACATTCTTACCCTGCCGCATTCCGTGGCAGTCGTTGTTCGCCACCGTAAAAATATCAATTCAATCAGTAATTTGTCTGCTGGCACGCTCCTTGCTGCTCTGCAGCATGGCTGACCGGCGGATTGCCGAGACGCCAACAAGGGAGCGCGAAATGGATTACGTGAAACCCGCCGATGTCGCCGTGACCATGATCGCCGCTGGGCGCGGCAAGCTCGCACTGCCGCCGTTCGATCTGCTCGTCCGCGGCGCACTCGCCGGCAGCATCCTGGCCGCGGCCACGAGCCTTGCATTCACCGGCATGGTGCAAACCGGGCAGCCGCTGGTCGGCGCGCTGATCTTCCCGGTCGGATTGATCCTCATTGTTCTGCTCGGTCTCGACCTGGTCACCGGCGCATTCGGCTTGGTGCCTCTGCCGTGGATCGAGCGCGACGCCACCACGCCGCAAATGATCGCCAATTTCGCTTGGATATTCACCGGCAACCTGATCGGCAGCATCGGCTACGGCGCCTTGCTGGCAATCACGCTCACCAATTTCGGCACGTTGGCGCCGGCCGGCGTTGCCGCCAAGATTGTTGCAGTCGCGGAATTTAAGACCACCGGCTATGGGGCGATCGGCGGCGCCGGCCTCATCACGGTCTTCGTCAAGGCCATGCTGTGCAATTGGCTGGTCTGCCTCGCCATCGTGGCGTCCATGACCACCAATTCGACGATCGGCAAGATCGCGTGCGCCTACATGCCGGTGTTCATCTTCTTTGCCCAGGGATTCGAGCACTCGGTCGTCAACATGTTCGTCATCCCAACCGGAATGATGATGGGCGCGAAAGTTTCGGTCGCGCAATGGTGGTTGTGGAACCAAATTCCGGTCACGCTCGGCAATCTGGTCGGCGGCTTTGTCTTCACCGGGCTTGCGCTCTACATCACCCACAAGCCGCGCCCCGGCTTGGCTGCCGCGCCATTGACCGCGCCGCGCGAGGTGCCGGCCGAATGACAACGGAGGCCGAAAGCAAACACGCGGAAGACGCTGCAAGCGGCGATTTCGTCCCCGAGCAAAAGCGCTACCTGGAAGGCTTCGTCGCCGGCCTGCAGATCGCCAAGACGGCCAAGGGCCTCGGCGCCGGTCCCATATCCGCCGCTGCTGCCCCGGCTGCCGCAGAGCCCCGTGGGCCGGACGCGGCCGCCATCAAGGCGCAGGATCGCGTGCTAGCCGCCGGCGGCAAGCTCTCCGATGCCGAGAAATTCAAGCGCGAGGAGCATCCTTTCGATACTTATCCGCGGTTGAAGGAATACGCCGCGCGCAACGAATATCCGAAACCCGCCGACAATTTTCGCTGGCGCTACTTCGGCCTGTTCTATGTGGCGCCCAATCAGAACTCGTACATGTGCCGGCTGCGCATGCCCAACGGCATCCTCAAGGCCGCGCAGTTTTCCGGCGTCGCCGATCTCGCCGAGCGCTACGGCGGCGGCTACGCGCACGTAACGACGCGCGCCAATCTGCAGGTACGCGAGATCGCAGCCAAAAATGCGGTCGCCATGATCGAGGCGATCCAGGATCTCGGCCTCTGCTCGCGCGGCTCCGGCGCCGACAATTTGCGCAACGTCACCGGCTCGCCGACGGCCGGCATCGACCCGCAGGAGTTGATCGACACGCGGCCTTATGCACGCGAATGGCACTTCCATATTCTCAACGACCGCTCCCTCTATGGTCTGCCGCGCAAGTTCAACACGGCGTTCGACGGCGCCGGGCTGGTGCCGGTACTGGAGGACACAAACGACGTCGGCTTTCAGGCGGTCGAGGTGAAGGACGGCTTCGGCCTGCAGCCCGGCATCCGGTTCAAGCTCTGCCTTGGCGGTCTCACGGGACACCGCGATTTCACCCGCGACACCGGCGTGCTCGTGCCGCCTGCGCAAGCGACCGAAGTCGCCGATGCCGTGGTACGCATCTATATCGATCACGGCGACCGCACCGATCGCAGCAAGGCGCGGCTGAAATACGTGCTCGACCGAATGGGCGTCGCGCCGTTCTTGACGCTGGTGGAAGAGCGGCTTGGCCGCAAGCTCGACCGCGCCGTGCCCGACGCGCTGGCGCCGCGGCCACCGTTTTCGCGCAGCGCGCACATCGGCGTGCACAAGCAGAAGCAGCCCGGTCTCAATTGGATCGGCGTCTTGCTGTCCATCGGCCGTTTGACCGCGGTGCAGATGCGGGGCCTTGCCGCGATTGCCTCGTCGCTAGGCGACGGCGACGTGCGCCTCACCGTCTGGCAAAACCTGCTGATCTCGGGCGTGCGCGACGAGAATGTTGGAGCCGCGCAGGAACAGATCGCCGCCCTCGGACTGTCCACACAAACCAATGCTCTCCGCGCCGGCCTGGTCGCCTGCACCGGCAATGCGGGCTGCAAGTTCGCGGCCGCCGACACCAAGCGTCATGCCGATGAGATTGCGCAATGGTGCGAGGGGCGGGTTGCGCTCGATACTCCGGTGAACATCCATGTCACCGGCTGCCACCATTCCTGTGCGCAGCATTTCGTTTCTGACATCGGATTGCTGGCCTGTAAGGTGCAGGAGAATGAGGGCGCCGCCGAGGGCTATCACATCTATGTCGGCGGCGGCTTCGGCCCGCATGCCATGCTCGGGCGCGAAGTCTACCGCGAGGTGAAGGCCGCCGATGCACCGCGGATGATCGAGTGTCTCCTCAAGGCCTATCTCGCGCATCGCGCAAGCGACGATGAAAGCTTCCTCGCCTTTGCACGCCGGCATGAGGTCGGGACGCTTCAAACCATGGCGGCGAGCGCAGCATGAGCATCACGGCCCGCCCGCCCATTCCGTCCTTTCTGCCCGAGAGTGCACCGTTTTCGCCTGAGCAGCGCGCCTGGCTCAATGGCTTGCTGGCCGGCGCCTTCGGCCTTGAAGGCGGCGTCACGCCGCTGTCCAAGGCCGATGTTGCGAAGCTTCTGCCCGGTCTTGTGGAGACACCCACGCCCGACGAAGACGACGGCGGTGCGCCTTGGCACGATCCAGCGATGCCGCTGGCCGAACGCATGCAGGTTGCCGAAGGTAGACCGCTTGCGCGCCGCATGATGGCGGCAATGGCGCAGCAGGACTGCGGCCAGTGCGGCTATAATTGCAAGGACTACGCCGATGCATTGTTCGGCGGCAAAGAAAAGCGACTGAACCTGTGCGTGCCCGGCGGCAAAGATACCGCACGCGTGCTCAAGCAGCTCCAGCAAGAGCTGGAATCAGGCGCGCCGCAGCACGAACCCGTCGCGGTACTCGCCGCGGCGGCAGCAAAAGGTAATGCGCGGGATAATCCCGCTCTTGTCACCTTCGTGTCGCGCCGGCGTCTCAACAAAGCGGGATCGAACAAGGAGACCTGGCACATTGAGCTCGAGCTCAGCGACAGCGGGCTCGACTATGTCGTCGGCGACTCCTTCGGCATCTTTCCGGCCAACGATCCGGCGCTCGCCAATGCGGTGATCGCCGCCATCGGGGCGCCGCCCGATTTTCCCATCGCCGGTCGCGGCTTGCGCGAGGTGTTGATCGAAGATGCCGCGCTCGCGCCGGCGCCGGACATGCTGTTCCAGCTCATCTCCTATTTGACCGGCGGCGAGCGTCGGCAGAAGGCGAAAGCGCTTGCCGAAGGTCGCGACCCCGACGGCGACGCCGCAACGCTCGACGTGCTCGCGGCGCTGGAGAAATTTCCCGGCCTGCGTCCCGACCCGGAGGCGTTCATCGAGGCGCTCGACGCGCTGCAGCCGCGCGTTTATTCCATTTCGTCGTCGCCGAAGAGCAACCCCAACCGCCTTTCGCTGACGGTCGATGCGGTGCGCTATGCAGCCGGCGGCCGCACGCGGTTGGGCGTCGCCTCGACGTTTCTCGCGTCTCGCCTGCAACCCGGCGACAAAGTACGCGGCTACGTGCAGAAGGCGCAGCATTTCGCGCTGCCGGCCGATCCGAGAAAGCCGATCATCATGATCGGTCCCGGCACCGGCATCGCGCCGTTCCGCGCTTTTCTGCAGGAGCGCCTCGCAACCAAGGCACCGGGGGCCAACTGGCTCTATTTCGGCCACCAGCGCAGCGATTTCGATTTCTTCTATGAGGACGAACTCAAGGCGATGCGCGCGTCGGGTCATCTTACCAGGCTTACGCTCGCCTGGTCGCGCGACGGCGACGAAAAGATTTACGTGCACCATCGCATGCGCGACGACGGCCGCGACATCTGGGCGTGGCTGGAGCGCGGCGCTTACATCTATGTCTGCGGCGATGCGCTGCGCATGGCCAAGGACGTCGAGCGCGCGTTGATCGACATCGTCGCAGCGCACGGCAAGCGCAGCCCGGAGGATGCGGCGCGCTTCGTGGCTGAGCTGAAGAAGAACGACCGCTATCAGGCGGACGTGTACTGATGCGGACGGTTACGCGCATGCCTGGCGAAGCACCGGCCGGTCGTATGCGGCCGCTGGCGCGGCTGCCGGTGTTCTTTGCGCTCGACGGTAAGCGTGCGCTCATTGCCGGCGGCAGTCCGGCAGCGGCGTGGAAAGCGGAACTGCTGGCTGCGGCTGGCGCGCGCGTCGAGATCTATGCCGACGAGATATGCGCGGAGATGCAGCAGCTTGCCGCCACCCCGCCGGCCGGCGCCATCGTGCTGAATGAGCGCGGCTGGACGGCGGCCGACTTTGCCGGAGCGGCGATCGCGGTCGGTGCATGTGAGGACGAGCGAACCGCCGACGCCTTCGCGAACGCCGCGCGCGCCGCCGGCGTCCCCGTCAACATTATCGATAAGCCGGCGTTCTGCGATTTTTCCTTCGGCGCCACCGTCAACCGCTCGCCGCTGGTGATCGGGATTTCCACCGATGGGGCGGCCCCGATCTTTGCGCAGGCGATCCGCGCCAAGCTTGAGGCACTGCTGCCGAAGGGTTTTGCCGACTGGGCGGCCACCGCCGCGCGCTGGCGCGGGAAGCTCAAGGAAACGGGGCTGTCGTTCGCCGGCCGCCGCAAGTTCTGGCAGCTCTTCACCGCGCAGGCGATGGCCGATCCCAGCCGGGCGCCGAGTGACGGGCGCTTCGAGGGCTTCGTTGCCGCAGCGACCGGGCGCGGTGCGAAGCTTGATGCCGGCGAGGTCACCTTGGTCGGCGCCGGGCCCGGCGATCCTGAATTGCTGACGCTGCGCGCCGTGCGCGCGCTGCAATCGGCCGATGTCATCCTGTTCGACGATCTCGTCTCCCCCGAGGTGCTCGATTTTGCCCGCCGCGAGGCAAGGAAGTTGCTGGTCGGCAAGACGGGCTTCGGGCCGTCCTGCAAACAGGAGGACATCAACACGCTCATGGTCGCGCTCGCGCGTCAGGGCAAGCGCGTGGTGCGGCTGAAAGGCGGCGACCCGCTGATCTTCGCGCACGCGGCCGAGGAGATCGCGGCCTGCCGCGCCGCTGGCATCGCTTGCGAGGTCGTGCCGGGTATCACAGCCGCGCAAGGAGCCGCGGCGACGCTCCGGTTGCCGCTCACCGGCCGCGGGTGCGCCCGCCGTCTGCAATACGTCACCGGCCACGCGAGCGATGGCGGGCTGCCCACCGATCTCGACTGGCCCAGTCTCGGCGATCCGGCGACCACCACCGCCGTGTATATGCCGATGAAGACGCTTGCGGCGCTTAGCCGCCGCGCGCTCGCCGAGGGCCTGGACCCGGCGACGCCGGCGCTGGCGATCGCACGCGCCACGCGCCACGATCAGGCCATGATCGCCGCGACGCTTGCCGATTTGCCTGCTCGGCTTGCCGCGGCGAAATTGCCCGGTCCGGTGCTGGTGATGATCGGCTCGGCCATTGGCGCTAACATCCGCGCTCGGGACGATCTTGCGCCGGCTCAGGAGAAAATAGGCGGCGCTATCTAACCGCACTCAAAACAGGGGGACGACCATGACCCGCGACGCTCTCACCGAGAAGCTGCTCGACATCAAGCGCGAGAAAGGCTGGACGTGGAAATACATCTGCGGCGAGATCGGCGGAAGTTCGCCGATCCTGGTGACCGGGGCAATCCTCGGCCAGCACAAGTTGACGAAGCCGCAGGCCGCCGCCGCGGCGAAGCTGTTCGGCCTCAGCAAGACGGAGCAGGCACTGCTCAATGAGGTGCCGATGCGCGGCACCGCGACGCCGATGCCGCCGACCGATCCGTTGCTCTACCGCTTCTACGAGCTGATCATGGTCAACGGGCCGGCGATGAAGCTGCTGATCGAGGAGGAGTTCGGGGACGGCATCATGTCGGCGATCGATTTCGACATGGACATCACGCGTAAAAGCGACCCCAAGGGCGATCGGGTGGCGATCGCCATGAGCGGCAAGTTCCTGCCGTTCAAGTACTACGGCGCCAAGGGCAACGAGCTGGCCTATGGGCTGAAGGAGGAGTGAGACGCGACTGCCGTAGGGATAAACGACCCGCGGGCAAGCTACTTGCTATTGTTTGAAGCAATGCTCGCGATGCCATTGCAGAAAATGTGGATGCGGGCGGTCTGATGGCCGCGTTGGGGGGTGTGCATAGCCGCCCTTATTGATAAGAGCTCGAATGCCTTCAGGATCGTTGGCTTGCCGTGACACCAAAATCTGCAAGTCGTCCGACAGGCTGACCAGTCCACGATCAAACATCCAATGCACCGTGCCCGAAAGTGCAATCCCGTTGTTGACGCTATCAGGGCCGTCTTTTTCCACGGGTCGGATATGCGCGGCGGCGACCTCAGCGCGTCCCAATCCATTTATGAGCCTCAAACCACTGATGGCGCAGCGCTCGGAATAGGCTCTCAAAACGGTGCGGCGGAAAATTCGATCGCGCACAATTCTAGATACAGTGAAGCTCGCGCGGCCGCGGCTTTGCTCGAATTCGAACGGCACTTGTTGTTCGTCAAAGCCCGGCATTTGTTCGCCGATGCGGGGGAGAAGCAGCGGCTCGCTTTCGCGCAGACCCAACGTGACAATTCGGTTGAAATCACTCGGCGCAATCGGCCGAACAGCCGATTGAGCGCGACCCGAAATTCGCCCTTGGTCGTTCAGTAAACCCCGTTCAACTACCGCGCCTGACGCATCGGTGAAAGGAACGGGATTTGCGAAATCGAGATAGCTCGCGGGCTCGATGAGAGCGAGATACATCTCGGACGATGTGGGATCAGGGACGACCCTCTCGATCTTTGCTATCGCAAAATAGCCTCGCGTATCGGCTACCTTGCGAGGCTCGTAGTAAATGATCCAATCGCCGACGCAGGATTGAGCCCGCCCGAGATATTGACGAGGAAACTGATATCGTTCGGCCGGACTGTCGTCGTAAATCGAGTCTGACCGATGAATGAACACCGCATGCCCCATGAACTGCATCTAATCCCAAATAAGCTTCTGGCCAAAGGCACATTTTGAAGCGAGCGGGTCCATCCCCCATGAAACACATCGGCTTCCTCTCTTTCGGCCATTGGACGCCGTCGCCGCAGTCGCAGGTGCGGACGGCGTCCGACGCGCTCTTGCAATCGATCGAGCTTGCGGTCGCCGCCGAGGAGCTTGGCGCCGACGGCGCCTATTTCCGCGTCCATCACTTCGCCCGCCAGCTCGCTTCGCCCTTTCCGCTGCTCGCCGCCTGCGGCGTCCGCACCAAGCGGATCGAGATCGGCACCGCGGTCATCGACATGCGTTACGAAAACCCGATGTACATGGCCGAGGACGCCGGCGCGGCCGATTTGATCGCCGGCGGCCGTCTGCAGCTCGGCATTTCGCGCGGCTCGCCCGAGCAGGTGATCGACGGCTTCCGTTACTTCGGCTACGTGCCGGCCGGAGGCATGAGCGACGCCGATATGGCGCGGCGGCACACGGAAGTTTTCCTTGAACTGCTGAAGGGCGAAGGTTTCGCGCAGCCGAGCCCGAACCCGATGTTCCCAAACCCGCCCGGCCTCTTGCGGCTCGAACCGTATTCCGAGGGCCTGCGCGAGCGCATCTGGTGGGGCGCCGGCACCAACGCCACTGCCGAATGGGCGGCCAAGCTCGGCATGAACCTGCAATCGTCGACGCTGAAGATCGACGAAAGCGGCAAGCCGTTCCACGTGCAGCAAGCGGAGCAGATTCGCGCCTATCGCGCGGCGTGGCAGGCTGCCGGGCATTCGCGCACCCCGAGGGTGTCGGTATCGCGCAGCATCTTCGCGCTGGTCGACGACCGGGACCGCCTCTATTTCGGCCATCGCGGCGAGGATGCGGACCAGATCGGCTTTCTCGGCGACAATTCGCGCGCCATTTTCGGGCGCAGCTACGCCGCCGAGCCGGACGCGCTGATCGAAGAGCTCAAGCGGGATGAAGCAATCGCCGAGGCCGACACGATTTTATTGACAGTGCCGAACCAACTCGGCGTCGATTACAACGCGCACGTCATTGACGCAATCTTGAAGCACGTGGCGCCCGAAATGGGGTGGCGCTGAGGCCAGCGAGCTCGATCGATCTCGAATTCGATGATGCTCTACGCGGCCGGCCGGCCGCCGACGAGCACCTGTGGGCCGATGTCTGCGAGTCTGTTCACTCCGCACAATGCCATGGTGACGCTCAACTCGTTTTTGAGAATGTCGATCGCGCGCGCAACTCCCGCCTCGCCTGCGGCGCCGAGGCCCCAGACATAAGCGCGGCCGATGAGGCAGGCGCGCGCGCCGAGCGCCAGCGCCCGCATCAGATCCGAGCCGGTGCGAATGCCGCCGTCGAACAGCACTTCGGTCTCGCTACCCACCGCGTCTGCGATTGCCGGCAGCGCCGCAATCGAGGACGGCGCGCCGTCGAGCTGCCGCCCGCCGTGATTGGACACCACGATGGCGTCGGCGCCGAGCTTCACTGCGGTCTTGGCGTCCTCGACGTCGAGAATACCCTTGATGATCAGCTTGCCCGGCCAGATCGATTTGATCCACTCGATGTCCTTCCAGTTCAACGCTGGATCGAACTGCTGATTGGTCCACTGCGCCAGCGAACTGACGTCCTCCATTCCTTTGACGTGCCCGGCGAGATTGCCGAAGGTCTTGCTGCGTCCTTTCAGCACGCTCCACAGCCAGCGCGGCTTGCGGCCGATGTCGATGACGTTCTTCAGGCGGAATTCCGGCGGCACCGTCATGCCGTTGCGAATGTCGCGGTGACGTTGACCGAGCACCTGCAAGTCGACGGTGAGCACCAAGGCGTTGCAGTTCGCCGCCTTGGCGCGCGCCAGCAAGTCCTTGGAGAACTCGCGGTCGCGAATGACATAAAGTTGAAACCAGAACGGCTTGCCCGTCGCCTTGGCCACCTGCTCGATGGAGCAGATCGACATTGTCGACAGAGTGAACGGAATGCCCGCCGCGTTGGCAGCCCTGGCGGCAAGAATTTCGCCGTCGCCGTGCTGCATGCCGAGCAGCCCGATCGGCGACAGCGCGATCGGCGCCGCGACCTCCTGTCCGACGATGGTGGTGGCGAGGCTACGCTGCGACACGTCCACCAGCACGCGCTGGCGCAGCTTGATCTTTTCCAGATCGGCACGGTTGGCGCGCAGCGTTTCTTCGTTGTAGGAGCCGCTCTCGGCATAATCGAAGAAGGCTTTGGGAACCTTGCGGCGCGCAACCGCGTGCAAGTCCTCGATGCAGGCAAACGTTTTCATGCGGGGAGACTCTGGAAGCGGACAGCGTGCGGCATGCCGGTAACACAGGGCCGCCCGGCGCGAAACCAGCCAGTTTCCACGCCGGGAACGCGGCACGGGACGACCGGTTTGGACAGAGTTAACGCCACGCGGTAATGATTACTCACAAATTTTGAAGTAAACAGGGCCTCCCGCCCGTATTATAGAGCCGCCAGGACATGCGGCTTGCCGCCGCGGGCTAGGCCGTAAGGCATCAGGGGCAGATATGACGCGCCGCTATTTCGGTACCGACGGCATTCGCGGCCGGGCCAACAAGGTCATTACGCCCGAGCTCGCGCTCAAGGTCGGGCAGGCGGCGGGGCTAGTGTTCCGCAATGGCGAGCACCGGCATCGCGTGCTGATCGGCAAGGATACCCGGCTCTCCGGCTACATGATCGAGAACGCGCTGGTGGCGGGCTTCACCTCGGTCGGCATGGATGTGCTGCTCACCGGACCTATCCCGACGCCGGCCGTCGGCATGTTGTCGCGCTCCATGCGCGCCGATCTCGGAGTGATGATCTCGGCCTCGCACAACCCGTACGACGATAACGGCATCAAGCTCTTCGGGCCTGACGGATTCAAGCTGAGCGACGAGGTCGAACAGCGCATCGAGAAACTGCTCGACACCGATCTCACCAGCCGCCTCGCCGCCGGCAACGATCTCGGCCGGGCGAAGCGCATCGACGGCGTGCAGGACCGCTATATCGAATTCGCCAAGCTAACGCTGCCCAAGACCGTCAATTTCGAGGGGCTGCGCGTGGTGATCGATTGCGCCAATGGCGCGGCTTACCGGGTCGCGCCCGGCGCGCTGTGGGAAATGGGCGCCGATGTCGTCGCGATCGGCGTCGACCCCGACGGCTTCAACATCAACAAGGAATGCGGCTCGACCGACCTGAACGCCGTGTGCCGCAAAGTGCGTGAGATGCGCGCCGACATCGGCATAGCGCTCGACGGCGATGCCGACCGCGTGATGATCGTGGATGAGCGCGGCCACGTGGTCGATGGCGATCAATTGCTGGCGGTGATCGCGTCGAGCTGGAAGGACGATGGCCGTTTGTCGAAGCCAGGCGTTGTCGGCACGGTGATGTCCAATCTCGGGCTCGAGCGTCATCTGCAGGCGCTCGGTTTGTCACTCATCCGCACGCCGGTCGGCGACCGCTATGTGCTCGAGCATATGCGCGGCCACCGCTACAACCTCGGCGGCGAGCCGTCCGGGCACATCATCATGTCCGATTACACCACCACTGGCGACGGCTTCATCGCCGCACTGCAGGTGCTGGCCATGGTCAAGCGCAGCAATAAGCCGGTGTCGGAGGTCTGCCATCGCTTCGAGCCGCTGCCGCAGGTGCTGAAGAACGTGCGCTACAAGAATGGCAAGCCGATGGAGAATGCCGCCGTGCGCTCGGCAATCGCCGTGGCCGAGAAGAGGCTCGGTGTCGGCGGCCGTTTGATCGTGCGTCCCTCGGGCACGGAGCCCGTCATTCGCGTGATGGGCGAGGGCGATGACAAAGTGCTGGTCGAGGCGGTCGTCGACGATGTCGTCGAAGCGCTGAACGAAGTCGCGGCGTGAGAGCGTCTGCTTCCCGACACAAAGCGTAAATTTTGTCCTAACGCTGATTCGTCTTTGCCTCGCGAGCCTGGACAACCAGCCGCGCACACGTCGCCGCTGCGGCCATTTCATTAACAAACGTCGTTAAAAAACACGGTTAAGAGCCACTTAAGATTTTCCTGCCATCGTCCGCGCCTGGGGGAATTGAAAGGGCGAAGGCATGGCTTGTGCGCGTCTTAAACTTTCGATTCTGGCGACGCTCGCCGTTTTCGCGGTCGGCGTCGCCGATGCCGCCGACTACCATCCGCCGCCGCCGGCACCGCCGCCTTACGTGCCGCCGCCGCCGCCGCAGGAGTGCTGCGACAGCTGGTATCTGCGCGGATTTGTCGGTGCCGGCATGATGGGCGGCGCGGGCGCGCAATTCATTCAGAACCCGGCAAACTCCAGCAATTTCGTCTTCGACAGCACGTCCTACAGCGACCAGATGTTTGTCGGCGGAGGCGTCGGTTACGCCGTCAACAACTGGCTGCGTGTGGAAGGAACGGCGGAATATCGATCGAAGGCGCGCATCTTTGCCTTCGGCCATTTCACCGACGCCGGCGGATTCGCGCTGGATGATTACGAAGCCTATCTGAAATCCTGGGTTTTCCTGGCCAACGCCTTCGTCGATCTCGGCACCTGGGACTGTTGGACGCCGTTCGTCGGCGCCGGCATTGGTGCCGCCTACAACACGCTCGCGGATTTCACCGACATCGATCCATCGCGCGCCGGCTTCGGTACCGGGCCGAATGTCAGCGAGTGGCATCTCGCTTGGGCCCTTTATGCCGGCGTCTCCTATGCGGTCAGCAAGAATTTCAGCGTCGACTTCACCTACCGCTATCTCAACTTCGGTTCGGTGACCGGAACGATCAACTGTTTTTCCGGCTGCAACGCACCCGACTCGTTCAAGTTCGACAAACTCTATTCCAACGACTTCATGATCGGCCTGCGCTGGACCTGCTGCGAAACCGCGCCGCCGCCGCCGCGCTACGTCTATCAGCCGCCGCCCTATACGCCGCCGCCGCCGTTGCAGAGCAGGGGCTGATCCAATGTGCCGCGGTTAAGAAGCGTGGTGAAAAATCATGGTTAAGCGGCGCTTAACTTTCCTGCGTCATGGTCAATGAGAGGTTGTGCGTCCAGCGGATGCCGGCCGCGGGCAGCAAAGGACGGTGTCATGAGTAGGGTGTGGATTGCCGCGATTGCCGGCGCGCTCTGCGTGCAAGCCGCCGCCGCCTTGGCCGCGGACATGCCGCGTACCTTGCCGCCCGCTTACGAGCCGCCTGCCGAACCCGTGTTCGATTTGAGCTCCGGTTGGTATGTGCGCGGAGATCTCGGCTACAACTGGGGCGCCATTCAGGGCGCAAAATCGGCAAACGGCTTTTTCGATCCGACCGACAACAAGCTCGATGGCGGATTTCTCGCCGGTCTCGGCGCCGGCATCAAGACGCAATGGCTGCGCACCGATGTGACCGTCGATTACTCGGTCCCGATGAAATACGAGGGTACGATCCTCTCGCCAAAAGACACGACCGCTAAAATCTCCGCGCTCAGCACACTGTTCAACGGCTATCTCGATCTCGGCACTTGGTACCACGTGACGCCTTATATCGGCGCCGGTGCCGGCGCGGCTTACCTCTCCACGTCCGACTTTTCCAGCCCCGCGGCGCCGCCCTTCGGCGGCGCTTCCACCCACCATCAATGGAATTTTGCCTGGGCGGCGATGGCCGGTGTCGGCTACCAGGTCGCACCCAATCTGATGCTCGACGTCGGCTATCGCTACATCGATTTTGGCGACGTGCGCACCGAAGCCGATTCTTTCGGTGCCATGACTTTCAAGAACGTCGCGGCGCACGAGGTGCGTATCGGCTTGCGCTGGAGTTACGATGACCTGCCAGTGGCGCGATAATACGCGTGCGCTGAGCCTGGCGCTCTGCGTTTGGCTGGCGGGCTCGGCGGCAGGCCAAGCCTATGCGGCAGATTTGTTCGATACGACATGGCTGCGCGGTTCGTTGAGCAGCGAGCCGGTGCGCTGGGACGGCATCGTCATGGGCGCGCATGTCGGCTATTCGGCGATGAACAGCGATTTCGGCAACAGCACCAGCGCCCTGATAGCATATAGCTTGCGCAACACCGAGGTGGAAGACCAGTTCAGCCCGTCGAACTGGACAACCTTGCCTTCCAAGACGACCAGCGGACGCCAATACGGCGCCTTCATTGGTTACAATTGGCAATGGGATGAACTCGTGCTCGGAGTGGACGCCGCGTACAATCGCGGCTCTTCGTTGAACGCGTCTGCGAGCGATACAATCTCGCGCCAGGTGGTAACGACGCCTGACAATGTGAACAACGCGGTGACTATTACGGCTGAGTCGTCGGTCAAGCTGATCGACTATGCGACGGTGCGCGGCCGTGCGGGCTATGCCATAGGCCAGTTCTTGCCTTACGCCATGATCGGCGTCGCGGTTGGCCACTTCGATTATGCGAACACCGCCACGGTGCATGACGTAGGAACGCCTCCGGCGGGCAGTCCAGTATCGCCCTTCGATTTCACGGACGTCCAATCCGACGCCAAGAACAACGCGTTCGCGCCGGGCTTCATCTATGGCCTCGGCCTGGATGTCGCGATCACGTCCAACGTTTTCCTGCGTGGGGAATGGGAATACATCGCGTTCGGCAAGGTCGGCGGTATCCGCACCTCTTTGAATACCGCCCGCGCCGGCATCGGGCTGCGCTTCTAGCTTTCACGTCTTGTGCGTCGTCCGCGCCGCGCCAGTTGACCGCGCGGCAGTCGTGGCTTATGCCCGCCAGTGGGACACCCCTCCCCAACGAGGGGCGCCTATCTGGAAGGATAGACCATGAGCGACACGAAGCCCGGCGTGCGGCCGGTCATCCCGCACTTTTCGTCCGGCCCCTGCGCCAAGCGCCCCGGCTGGAACCTGCAAAATCTCACAGACGCGGCCCTGGGCCGTTCCCACCGCGCCAAGATCGGCAAGGCGAAGCTCAAACGCGCCATCGATCTCACGCGTGAGGTGTTGGAAATCCCAGCCGACTACCGCATCGGCATCGTACCCGCATCCGACACCGGCGCCGTGGAAATGGCGCTGTGGTCTCTGCTGGGCGCGCGGCCCGTCACCATGCTGGCCTGGGAATCCTTCGGCGAGGGCTGGGTCACCGATGTGGAGAAGCAGCTCAAGCTGAAGGCTGTCACGGTCGTGCGTGCGCCCTATGGCGAACTGCCCGACCTGTCAAAAATTGATTTTGCACCCGACGTGGTGTTCACCTGGAATGGCACCACCTCCGGCGTGCGCGTGCCGAACGGGGATTGGATCGCTGCCGACCGCGCCGGCCTCACCATCTGCGACGCCACCTCCGCGGCTTTTGCGCAAAGGCTCGACTGGGCAAAGCTCGATGTCGCGACGTTCTCATGGCAGAAGGCGCTGGGCGGCGAGGGAGCCCATGGCATGCTGGTGCTCTCGCCGCGCGCCGTCGAACGGCTGGAAACTTACAAGCCCGCTTGGCCGCTGCCGAAGATCTTCCGCCTGACCAAAAGCGGCAAGCTCAACGACGGCATCTTCCTCGGCGAGACCATCAACACGCCGTCGATGCTGTGCGTGGAAGACTATCTCGACGCGCTTGGTTGGGCGAAATCGATTGGCGGGGTGAAGGCGACGATTGCGCGCTCCGATGCCAATGCGAAGGTGCTCGCCGACTGGGTAGCGCGCACGCCTTGGGTGGAGCATTTGGCCCGCGTGCCGCAGACGCGCTCCAACACGTCCGTCTGCCTCAAAGTGGTCGATCCGGCGGTCAGCCGGCTGTCGGTCGAGGCGCAGGCGGCTTTTGCCAAAAATCTGGCGGGCCTGCTCGAGCAGGAAGGCGTCGCCTACGACATCGCTTTTTACCGCGACGCGCCGCCGGGCCTGCGCATCTGGTGCGGCGCGACGGTCGAAGCCGACGACGTCGAAGCGCTGATCCCCTGGCTCGATTGGGCTTTCGCGCAGACCAAAGCCGCGCTGCCGAAGGCGGCGTAGCGATCAACTGTCATGCCTGCGAAAGCGGGCTCCGGTGATCGCAAGCGTCGCGGCTTCATCCCGAACTCTGCGATTACTGGATCGTCCGTTTTGTGGACGAGGACCACGAGAACACGTTGAACACGGGAGCAGACAAATGCCCACCCCCAAAGTCCTCATCTCCGACGCCCTTTCTCCGGCCGCGGTGCAGATCTTCAAGGACCGCGGCATCGAGGTCGATTTCCAGCCTGCGCTCGGCAAGGACAAGGAGAAGCTCGCGGAAGTCATCAACGGCTTCGACGGCCTCGCCATCCGTTCGGCGACCAAAGTCTCACCGAAGATTCTGGAGCGAGCGAAGAACCTGAAGGTGATCGGCCGCGCCGGCATCGGCGTCGACAATGTCGATATCCCCGCCGCCACCGCCAAAGGTATCATCGTGATGAATACGCCGTTCGGCAATTCCATCACCACGGCGGAGCATGCGATTTCGCTGATGCTGGCGCTGGCGCGGCAGATTCCCGAGGCCGACACCTCCACACGTGCGGGCAAATGGGAAAAGAATCGCTTCATGGGCGTGGAGATTTTCAGCAAGACGCTCGGCATTATCGGCTGCGGCAATATCGGCTCCATCGTCGCCGACCGCGCCATCGGTCTGAAGATGAAGGTGATCGCCTACGATCCGTTTCTGTCGCAGGAGCGTGCCACCGAGCTCGGCGTCGAAAAGGTTGAGCTCGACGAACTGCTCCGGCGCGCCGATTTCATCACCCTGCACACGCCGCTCACCGACAAGACACGCAACATCATCGATGCTGCTGCGCTGAAAAAGACGAAGAAAGGCGTGCGCCTGATCAATTGCGCGCGCGGCGGCCTCATCGACGAGGCTGCCATCGCCGAGGCGCTCAAGTCGGGGCACGTTGCCGGCGCTGCCTTCGACGTTTTCGTCACCGAGCCGGCGACGGATAGCCCGCTGTTCCAGCTGCCCAACGTCGTGTGTACGCCGCATCTCGGAGCGGCGACCACTGAAGCGCAGGAAAATGTGGCATTGCAGATCGCCGAGCAGATGTCCGACTATCTTCTGCGCGGCGCCATCAGCAATGCCGTGAATTTCCCATCGATCAGCGCCGAAGAGGCGCCGCGCCTGAAACCCTTCGTCTCGCTCGCCGAAAAGCTCGGTTCCTTCGCCGGCCAGCTCACCGAGAATCCAGTCAAGGAAGTGCAGATCACTTACGAAGGCGCGGTCGCGCAGATGAACATCAAGGCGCTCACGTCGGCGGTGCTCTCCGGATTGCTGCGGCCGATGCTTGGGGAGGTGAACGTGGTGTCCGCCCCCGTTGTGGCACGCGAGCGCGGCATGGCGGTCGAGGAGACGACACGCGAAGCTGAGGGCGACTATGAGAGCCTGATCACGGTGGCCATCCAAACCGAGAAGCAGCGGCGCTGGGTGTCTGGCACGGTCTTCGCGGACGGACGGCCGCGCATCGTCAACATCAAAGGTATCCGCATGGACGCCGAATTCGGCCCGTCGATGATCTACATCACCAATCTCGACAAGCCCGGTTTCATCGGCAAGTTCTCATCCACCTTGGGCGAAGCCGGTATCAATATTGCCACCTTCCATGTCGGCCGCGACAAGCCGGGCGGCGATGCCATCGCGCTCATTGAGATCGACGGCGAATTGCCGCATGACGTGCTCGCCCAGGTGCGGGCGCTGCCGCAGGTGCAGCAGGCCAAGCCGCTGCGCTTTTAGGCGGCGGCCGGAACTTTGGGGTTCCCCGTGCATTTTCAAGCCGCGCACGCCGGTAGGCTTCGACTGCCGCGTCCATGCGAGGGCCAAACGGCGTCACGCGCACGGGCCAGTCGCGATGAAAGCGCGCGTTTTGATCGCCGTGATTGCATTGGGAGTCACTTTGGCGGGCTCGGCGTGGGCTGCAGCACGTCAAGCCGACCACAACACCGGTCACGCGCCGCAAACGGAAGCCAATACCGCAACCTCGCGGACGCTTTCGGTCTCAATCCCGCACCATTTGCCCAGGGACGAAGCCCGTCAGCGCGTGAAAGACGCTCTCGCCGGCTTGCAGAAAGACTACGGCTTTCTGCTTAAAATCGACGAGGAAGTGTGGACCGGCTACCGCCTGCGCTTGCGCGCGCATCTCTTGGGTCAGCCCGCGGTCGGCAGGATCGACGTGGAGCAGAACCGCGTGGAGATCAATGTCTTACTGCCGGCGAGTCTTTCGACATTCGCAGAGCTGGCGCAGCCCGTTATCCTCAAACAGGGGACGATATTGCTCGCCAAGAAGTAGGTGCTGAGCATTTTTCCGCGCTGCAAGCGGGAATGCCGATACTCACGGGCCCGCTTCGATCGAGCCGCCCGCTTCCGCCCAATCCCTGAAGGCGCCGAGGTTGTAGACCTGGGTGTAGCCCATCTCTTTGAGGACCTTGCCGCTGAGCGCCGCGCGTCCGCCGGAGGCGCAATAAACGATCACCGTCTTGTCTTTGCCGAAGTTCTTGTCGTGATACGGGGACTCCGGATCGGCCCGGAACTCGAGCATGCCGCGCGAGACATTGAGGGCGCCGACCACCTTGCCGCTTTTTTCGACTTCGGGCGCGTCGCGCACGTCGACCACGAGCGTGTTGCCCTTCGCCATCATGTCGCGCGCCTGTGCCGGCGCAATCCTCGGCACCGCCGCATTCGCCGCCGCCATCATTTCTTTGACCGTTGTCGCCATGGCGAAAACTCCGATCTGCTGGTTGCTCCACCTTTGCGCCGCCGAAGCCGCGCTCGCCTAAGAATGCAACGTCCGTGGCGAGGAATTGGGCGCAATTTGCGCCCATGAAAGGCGGTTGCCTCCGCCGTCCGCATCCTTTATCCGAGAGTGGACCTGGCCGGCGGCTCCCGGCTTCAGACGTCCGGGCGCTGGCAGGGAATAATCACCTATGGCGAATGTGGTGGTAGTCGGATCCCAGTGGGGCGACGAGGGTAAAGGCAAGATCGTCGACTGGCTCTCCGAACAGGCTGACATCGTGGTGCGCTTCCAGGGCGGCCATAATGCCGGCCACACGCTGGTGATCGACAGCACCACCTACAAATTGTCGCTATTGCCCTCGGGCGTGGTGCGCGAGGGCAAGTTGTCCATCATCGGCAACGGCGTCGTTGTCGATCCACAGGCACTCGTCACTGAGATTGCGCAGCTCAAGAAGCAGGGTGTCTCGGTCACCCCGGAGAATCTGCGCATCGCGGAAAATGCCGTCCTGATCCTGCCGCTGCACCGCGAGCTCGACGCGCTGCGCGAGTCCGACGGCGCCGCCACCAAGATCGGCACCACCAAGCGTGGCATCGGCCCTGCCTACGAGGACAAAGTCGGCCGCCGCGCCATTCGCTTCATGGACCTCGCCGACCTGCCGGCGCTGGCCCCGAAGATCGAGCGACTTCTTGCGCATCATAATGCGCTGCGGCGCGGGCTCGCCCTGCCGCAGTTTGACAGCAAGACGATCTACGACGAGTTGGCTGCGCTGGCGCCAAAGGTGCTGCCCTACATGGACACGGTCTGGTCGCTGCTCGACGCCAAGCGCCGCGAGGGCAAACGCATTCTCTTCGAAGGAGCCCAGGGCGCGCTGCTCGATGTCGATCACGGCACCTATCCCTTCGTCACCTCCTCAAACACCGTCGCGGCCCAGGCGGCCACCGGCTCCGGAGTGGGACCGAACGCCATCGATTACGTGCTCGGCATCTGCAAGGCCTACACTACCCGCGTCGGCCAGGGGCCGTTCCCTACCGAGCAGGACAACGACATCGGCCGCATCATCGGCGAACGCGGGCGCGAATTCGGCACGGTAACGGGCCGAGCCCGGCGCTGCGGCTGGTTCGACGCGGTCCTGGTGCGGCAAACGGTGCGCACCTGCGGGATCGACGGCCTTGCTTTGACCAAACTCGACATTCTCGATGGCTTCGATGAAATCAAAGTCTGCACCGGTTACAGGCTCGACGGCCGCGAGATCGATTACCTGCCGGCCGGGGAACTCGCACAGGCCCGCGTCGAGCCGATCTACGAGCCGATCGCGGGCTGGAAGGAACCCACAGCGCGCGCGCGATCGTGGGCGCAACTGCCCGCGCAGGCCATAAAATACGTGCGGCGAATCGAGGAACTGGTCGGCTGCCCAGTGGCCATGCTCTCCACCAGTCCTGAGCGTGAGGACACTATTCTGGTGCAGAATCCGTTCGAGGTGTAATCGGGGTACATGGCTGATTATCACCCGCTGATTGCCCGCGCCGTGGCTGGGCTCGAAAAGAACACCGGCGAGAACCGCCGCGTGCTCTATGAGCGGGCGCGCGCCGCCTTGGTCAATCAGCTGCGTGGCGTCGAGCCCGCGCTCGAGGAGGCTGACATCACGCGGGAGCGCTTGGCGCTCGAGGAAGCGATCCGCAAGGTCGAGGCCGATGCCGTCAAGCGTGCGCGCGAGGAGGAGCCGCCGGCGCCGGAGCGGCCGGCGACGCTCACGGACCACGGCTTGCGTGAGCTGCGTGCCACGCTCGCCGAAGCTGAAGGACTGGGCGCCGCCGCCGCGCAAGCCAACCGCGCCGCACGCGAAGTCTATGACGCTGTGCCCGGAGCCGATCACGCCGCGCCCGGTCACACGACCGGGACGCCGGCCTCAGGCGTACATTATTTCGAGCCGCCCGAAACCGAGCCGCCGCCGGTCAGCGAACCGGACCTGGTCGAAGAGGCGCCTCCGATGCGCCCAAGCGGCCGCGAGGGCGCCTTTCCGCCGCCGCCCTACGAAGAAGAGACCTTCAAGCAGCCGGTCCGTTCATGGGGCGGCGTCATCAAAGCGGTGGTGGTTGTGCTCATCCTCGCCGCGTTGGCCGGGGCCGGTTACTGGCAGCGCCATACGATCGGCGCCTTGATCGCGAGCTTCCGCGCGCCGCCCGCCAAGACGCAGCAGGCGGCAGCTCCGGCCGCGCGTCCAAAAATCACCGATCGGGTCGGAGAAAATGGCGGTCCGGCGCAGACTGCCACCGCGCCCGCTGCCGCGGTCGCGCAGAAGGTGGTGCTGTTCGACGAGGATCCCAACAACCCGCAAGGGACGCGCTATGTGGGCTCGGCCATCTGGCGCACCGAGACGGTGTCGCCAGGGCCTGGGCTTGCACCCGAGCTTGCGGTGCGCGCCGATGTGGAAATCCCCGAGCGGCACATGCGCATGACGTGGTCGCTCCGCCGCAACACCGACAAGGCGTTGCCGGCGAGTCATACCATCGAAATCCAGTTCACGTTGCCGGCCGACTTTCCTGAAGGCGGCATCGGCAATGTGCCGGGCGTGCTGATGAAAGGCGAGGAGAGCGGCCGCGGCGTGCCGCTCACCGGTCTCGCCGTCAAAGTGACGAACGGCTATTTCCTTATCGGTCTGTCCGCCATCGATATCGACGTGCAGCGCAATATCGAGATGCTCAAGAACCGCGACTGGCTCGATATTCCGATGGTCTATACCAGCGGCAAGCGCGCCATCTTGACGCTGGAGAAGGGCACGCCCGGCCAACGCGCTTTTGCCGAAGCGTTCCGCGCGTGGGGCGAATGACGGCTGCCTCCATCGCCGCGCAAAGCGGTGAGAGAGGCAGATTTTTTACTATCGCGTCGGCGAAGAAAACTTGCGCCCCGATGCGCTGAACACCCCCCATATGGGGCCGCTCAGGCTACGCGCCGCCGACCGTTATCGTCCTTCGGCGGTGGGAGCGGGGCGAAGCCACATTATCTTCGCGTCTGGTTAGTCGCAATCGGACCTCGTGGCGCTCTTCGGACTGGTTTACGGTTTCGACCGCGCCCAGGGAAACAGCACCGCCGGGAAATCGGCGGCATAGCGGCGCTCGCGCGGGTGCTCATGCTGTTGGGGATGCGGGCTCACCTCCGATTCCACGGCCCGGCGGTAGAGGTGCCAGGTGGCATGGCCGAGCACCGGCACCACGACGGCAAGACCGAGGAAGGCGGGGAGCGCGCCGATAAACAGCAACGCGGCGACGATGAGGCCCCAGCACGCCATCGTGAGCGGGTTCTTCAGCACCACGCGGATTGAGGTGAGCAGCGCCACGGCGGCGCCCACGTCGCGGTCGAGCAGTAGCGGAAAGGACACCGCGCTGATGATCAGCACGACGGCGGCGAACGCGAAGCCGACCGCGTTGCCGACAACGATCAGCGTCCATCCGGCTTGCGTCGTGAACACGTCATGCAGGAAGCTGCCGATGGATTGCGGTGTCGCGTAGCCGAAATTGGCGACGTAGATGGCGTTGGCGCAAGCAATCCACAACACGAACAGCCCGAGCAGCAGAAATCCCAGCGCCACGATGGCGCCGATCGAGGTGGAGTCGACGACGTCGAGTGCGTGACTGGCCGAGGTTTCGAGGCCTGCTTCGCGGCGCCGCGACAGTTCATAGAGGCCGAGCGCGGCGAGCGGCCCGACCAGCGCGAAGCCTGCCACCAGGGGATAAAGGAGCGGCAGGATCGAGTAGCCGAAGGCAAGCCGCGCGACTAGCAGGCCGACGATGGGGTAGATCGCAGCGACGAACATCGCGTGGGTCGGCATCGCGGTAAAGTCGTCGAGGCCCGCGCGCAGCGCCGCCTTGATGTCGCTCACATGGATGCGGCGGACGGTGAGTTGCGCGGGTCCTTCGCCGGCGCCCAGCAGAACGTGCGAATAGGCCATGAGTGCCTCCTGACCTTAGAGGTTCAGGTGGCTCATACGGCGTGGCAGCGAAGGCCAACGCAATTGGCCCCGGCATCCTGCCCACGAGCCACAGGTGAACAGACTAACACAGCGCCAGCGCTTTGGTTCTTCACAATCCCGCGCGCTGGGGCGGCAGGAGGCGGGAAATCCGATCATTTGCGTGCCAAGCTTTCGCTTTCGTGACCGGCCGCGAGACGAATTGCGGCGGTTCGGTTACCGGCTGACTAAAGAACTGGCTGCACAAAGCCGACGGCCCAGCGCAAAGAATATTTTCCGGTGTACCTTGACTATATTCCCATACGGTGTTATTTGAGGCGCCATCCCGTTTCGTTACCGAGGGGTGTCTGCAGCATCTCGGACATGGGGCGGGGAGCGGTGGCCGGGGCAT
>DASRDF010000021.1:0-13696 GCA_035652735.1 Pseudolabrys sp.
GCCGCTATTGCAACCCCGGCGGTTCCGCCGCCGGCCCACAAGGCTGCTACAACAAGAAGTAAGCCAGTGAAACAGCCGTCCGCGCCGCCACCCACCGCATCGTCTTCCCCACCGACATCTCCTGCGCAGGAAAACGGACCGGTCCCCGGCGGTCTGCTCGTCGACAAAGCCTGCGCCCGCTACATCGTCATGCATTGCCGCGGTTTCGGCCTGGACAACCGGAAGAAGATCGCTTGCCTCGTGGACTACGCGCGCGCCGGCAACTTCGTCGGCCCGCGCTGCAGGGCGGCGCTGAAGGTGACTGGACAGCTTTGATTTGAGCCGGCTAGGCCCCGCCGCTCATGTAGCGCGGCAGCCAACCTTCGAAGCGGTCGCCGAGTCCCTTTAGCGATAGCGGCGGTTCGCCTGGCAGCGCCAAGACGTCGCCCCCGGTGATGCCAATGAGAGCCGCGGGGACGCTCGCGTCTTGTGCACGCTTGAGCACCGCGTCCACTTTGTCGCGCGGCACCGTGATCAGGTAGCGCGCCTGGTCCTCGCCGAACCAATACGCGTGCGCGGGAATGTCAGTCGGCGCCGCATCGATGGTCGCGCCGACACCTGACGCCATTGCCATCTCTGCAAGCGCCACGGCGAGCCCTCCGTCGGAGAGATCGTGCGCCGCGGTCGCGGTGCCATCGAGAACAAGGGCACGGACGAAATCGCCGTTCTCGCGCTCCTCGACAAGGTCAACGGGCGGCGGCGCCCCTTCCTCACGGTCGCAAATCTCGCGCAGATATATAGACTGGCCGAGCCAGCCGGTGGTCTCGCCGACAAGTACGATAGCTTCGCCCTCGCGCTTGAAGGCAAGCGTTGCCGATTTCCGAAAATCGTCGAGAAACCCGACGCCGCCGATGGAGGGTGTCGGCAGGATCGCCTTGCCGTTGGTCTCGTTATAGAGCGAGACGTTGCCGGACACGATGGGGAAATCGAGCGCCTTGCATGCCTCGGCGATGCCGCGCACGCAGCCCACAAACTGGCCCATGATCTCCGGCCGCTCGGGATTGCCGAAATTGAGGTTGTCGGTCACCGCCAGCGGCCGGGCGCCAACTGCCGTCAAATTGCGCCAGCATTCGGCGACGGCCTGCTTGCCGCCTTCGAAGGGGTCGGCTTCGCAGTAGCGCGGCGTCACGTCGGTGGTGAGCGCGAGGCCCCTGGGGCCGTCCTCGATCCGCACCACGGCGGCGTCGCCTCCGGGGCGCTGTACCGTGTTGCCGAGGATTACGTGATCGTATTGCTCCCACACCCAGCGCTTGGAGCAGAGGTCAGGCGTGCCGATCAGCACCATCAGCGCGTCGCCGATGCTCTGAGGCGCCGGCACCGACGTGGCAGCGACCGGCGCAGGCGTTAGACCGTTGACGAAGGGCCGTTTGTATTCGGGGGCTTGGTCGCCGAGTTCCTTGATCGGCAGATCGGCCATCACTTGGCCGTGGTGGCGAACGATGAAGCGCTTGCTCGGCGTCGTCTCGCCGACCACGGCGAAATCGAGGCCCCATTTGCGGAAGATAGCTTCGGCCTCCTTCTCCTTTTCGGGCTTGAGCACCATGAGCATGCGCTCCTGGCTCTCCGAGAGCATCATCTCGTACGCGGTCATGCGCTCTTCCCGGCACGGCACCTTGTCGAGGTCGAGCGTAACACCGAGATCGCCTTTCGCGCCCATCTCCACCGCCGAGCAGGTCAAGCCCGCCGCGCCCATGTCCTGGATGGCGATGACGCAGCCTCTGGCCATGATCTCGAGGCAGGCTTCGAGCAGCAGCTTTTCCGAAAAAGGATCGCCGACTTGCACGGTCGGACGCTTCTCCTCGGAGTCTTCCCCGAATTCCGCTGAAGCCATCGAGGCGCCGTGGATGCCGTCGCGGCCGGTCTTGGAGCCGAGGTACACAATAGGCATGCCGACGCCGGACGCCGCCGAATAGAAGATCGCGTCCTTCTTGGCGATGCCGACCGCCATGGCGTTGACTAGGCAATTGCCGTCATAGCGCGAATGGAAGCGTACTGAACCGCCGACGGTGGGAACGCCGAACGAATTGCCGTAGCCGCCAATGCCAGCCACCACGCCCGCAACCAAATGCCGAGTCTTCGGATGTGACGGCGCACCGAAGGAGAGCGCGTTGAGACATGCGATCGGCCGCGCTCCCATGGTGAACACGTCGCGCAAAATGCCGCCGACGCCGGTCGCCGCGCCTTGATAAGGTTCGATGTAGCTTGGATGGTTGTGGCTTTCCATCTTGAACACGCACGCCAACCCGTCGCCAATGTCGACGACGCCGGCGTTCTCGCCCGGACCGCAGATGACGTGCGGACCCTTGGTCGGCAGCGTGCGCAAGTGGACCTTTGAGGATTTATACGAGCAGTGCTCGTTCCACATGGCCGAGAAGATGCCGAGCTCAGTCAGCGTCGGCTCGCGGCCGATCAGATCGAGGATGCGCTGGTATTCGTCCGGCTTGAGGCCGTGTTCGGCAATCAGGTCCGGAGTGATAGGGGTGGCGTTGAGGATCACAGGTTTCCGTCGTTACGCGGCCTTCTCCAATGCAGCCGCGAGTCCGGCGAATAACCCGCGTCCATCGGTGGGACCGATCGCCGCTTCCACGTGGTTTTCTGGGTGGGGCATCATGCCGAGCACGTTGCCACCGTCGTTGACGATGCCGGCGATGGCGTTGATGGCCCCGTTGTGGTTCCAGTTTGGGTCGATCATGCCGTCGGGCGAGGCGTAGCGGAAGATCACCCGCCCCTCACCTTCCAGCCGCGCAATGGTCTCGCCATCGGCGATATAGTTGCCCTCGCCATGCGCGACCGGCACGCGTATCACCTGTCCGGCATTGTAGCCGCGCGTAAACGGCGTGTCGGAGCGCTCGACCCGCAGGTAAACGTCCCGGCATATGAAGCGCAGGTTCTCGTTGCGCATCAGCACGCCAGGCAAGAGTCCCGCCTCGCATAGAATCTGGAAACCATTGCAGACGCCGAGCACCAGGCCACCTTTCCCGGCGAAAGTGCGCACGGCGTCCATCACCGGCGAACGCGCAGCGATCGCCCCGCAGCGCAAATAGTCGCCGTAGGAGAAACCGCCGGGAATGACTACCAGATCGGTGCCGGGCGGAAGTTCGCGCTCGGCATGCCAGACCATGGCCGGTTGCCGACCCGAGACAATCTTGAGCGTGCGCGCCATGTCGCGCTCGCGATTGATGCCAGGAAAGACAACCACGGCCGCTTGCATTTAGAACACGTCCACTCTGTAATTCTCGATCACCGTGTTCGCCAGCAGCTTGTCGGCGGCCTGCTTGAGCAAGGCCTCCGCCTTGGCGCGATCGGCACCGTCAAGCTCGATGTCGAACACCTTACCTTGGCGCACGGCTGCGACGCCCTGAATGCCCAGCGAGCGCAGCGCGCCTTCGATGGCCTTGCCCTGTGGATCGAGAATGCCGCTTTTGAGCGTGACGGTGACGCGCGCTTTCATGGCCTGTGATTTACCGCATGAATTCAGACAAGGCGCCGACAAATCGCCGGCTATCCACGCTTAAACTATGGGCAAACCTGGCGGCGGCAAGGCTTCTCCCCCGTTCGTCCCGGCGTAAGCGGGAAACCAGGGCCTCGATCACCGGCAACACGGTCAATCCTGGGTCCCCACTTTCGCGGGGACGAACGGAATGGCAATTCAGCCCTTCACCAGCACCGGGCCGGTGCCCTGCGGCCGCTCGCCCTCGCTCATGATGCCGAGGCGCTTGGCGACCTCGGTATAGGCTTCAACCAGGCCGCCCATGTCGCGGCGGAAGCGGTCCTTGTCGAGCTTCTCGTTCGACTTGATGTCCCACAGCCGGCAGGAGTCAGGGCTGATCTCGTCGGCGACGACGATGCGCATGACGTCGTTTTCCCATAGCCGGCCCGTTTCCATCCTGAAGTCGACCAGACGGATGCCGACGCCGAGGAAAAGGCCGGAGAGGAAGTCGTTGACGCGGATGGCGAGCGCCATGATGTCGTCGATCTCCTGCGGGCTCGCCCAGCCGAACGCCGTGATGTGCTCCTCCGATACCATCGGGTCATTGAGCTTATCGTTTTTGTAATAGAACTCGATGATCGAGCGCGGCAGTTGCGTGCCTTCCTCAATGCCCAGGCGGGTCGCCAGCGAACCGGCGGCGACATTGCGTACCACGACCTGGAGCGGAATGATCTCGACCTCGCGGATCAGCTGCTCACGCATGTTCAGCCGGCGAATGAAGTGCGTCGGCACCCCGATATTGTTCAAGTGCTGAAACACGTATTCGGAAATCCGGTTGTTGAGGACTCCCTTGCCTTCGATCACATCGTGCTTCTTGGCATTAAAGGCGGTCGCGTCGTCCTTGAAATGCTGGATGAGCGTTCCCGGCTCGGGGCCTTCATAGAGGACCTTCGCCTTGCCTTCATAAATCCGGCGACGGCGGCTCATTGGCGTATACCGTGTTTTGTGAAAGTCCATCGACTTGCCGTGGCTCCTGTTTTGGAACGTGGATCAGATCCGCGGCGGCGGGACCGCAAGGCGCGTCGAGACAGCGAAGCGGTCCGGGCACTGGAACGAACCTAGCCGATCACTTGCGGCAGCACAATCGAGGCCTGACGACGTTTTCCACGCCGCATTTTGCCGGCGAAAAACCGTGCCGCGGTTGCCTTGACGCTGTTGCGGCGATATGCAAGGCGCAAGGAACTTGTATGCGCCATCGGCTGCGCAAAGCATATCCAATAAAACGAGGGGCGAACCGTGACGACGTTCGATAAGCGCGAGGAAGGCTTCGAAAAGAAATTCGCGCACGACGAGGAACTCAAATTCAAGGCGTTTGCCCGCCGCAACAAGATGCTCGGCTTGTGGGCGGCCGGCCTACTTGGCAAGAGCGGAGCCGAGGCCGATACCTATGCAAGGGACGTGGTGATGGCCGATCTCGAGGAGCACGGCGAAGAGGACGTGCTGCGCAAGCTGGTCAAGGACCTCGCCGGCAAAGCCAGCGAAAAGGAGATTCGCGCGCAGATGAACGACTTGCTGGCGCAGGCGGTCGCACAGATCACCAAGAGCGGCTGACGTGGCCGCCTTTTCCCTCGCCGAGCGCCTGCGCGTCGGCGAAACCGTCTTCTCCGCCT
This sequence comes from Pseudolabrys sp., assembly GCA_035652735.1. GTDB lineage: Bacteria > Pseudomonadota > Alphaproteobacteria > Rhizobiales > Xanthobacteraceae > Pseudolabrys. Next base: position 5,140 of record DASRDF010000021.1, read on the forward strand.
GGACGACGCTAGCTTCGCCGCTCGTCGTGGAAGCGATGGCACGCGAAGGCTTTGGCGCTGTCAATCTCGACGCGCAACACGGCATGTGGGACGTCGGTACGCTGATCGCCGGCATCGGCGCCGTGCGTGCGGCCGGCGCCGCGCCGCTGGTGCGGGTGCCGCCGGAAGATTTCGGTCTCGTCTCACGCGCGCTCGACCTGGGCGCCGAGGCGATCATCGCCCCCATGATCAACACCGCGGCGGACGCGCGGCGCTTCGTGGCCGCCGCCAAATATCCCCCGCTGGGCGAGCGCAGCTGGGGCCCGGTGCGCGCAATGATGCTGCAGGGCCAGACCACGGCCACCGATTATCTGCGCGAGGCGAACGCCGGCACGCTGACCATGGCGATGATCGAGACGCCCGCCGCGCTGCGCAATGCAGCCGAGATCGCCGGCACGCCTGGCATCGACTGTTTGTTCGTTGGCCCTTACGACCTCGCCACCTCGCTGAGCGAAGGCAAGGCGCAGGACATCACCGCGGCCGAGGTGGAACGCGCGGTCGACGCCATCTGCGCCGCCGCCGCAAAGGCCGGAAAAATTCCGGGCATCTACTGCCGCGATCCGGCGCGCGCCGTCGCCATGGCCAAGCGTGGCTTCCGCTTTATCGCAGTCGCGAGCGATCTTAATATTTTCCGCGAAGGCACTGCGGCGATTCTGAACGCGCTGAAAAACTAGGCTGCGGTGTCATCGGCCGACGACCGCCGCGATCATTTCCAACGCAGCGACTGTGTTGTTTTCTGCCTCATCGGCGTTCAGCTGTATGATGCGATAGCCTCGCTCTTGCAAATAACCCCGCCGCTCTGCGCGCGTTTTTGCCGCTTCGGCGCTTTCCTGCGACGGCACCAGATCGATCACGCACCGCAAGGGAAAAGAGACAAAATCGGCGATGTGCGGGCCGACCGGCACCTGGCGCTTGAAGCCGCGGCCGGCGAAGCGCCTATCGTTTACCAGGGCCTTCCACAGCACGCGCTCGGCGTCCGTGGGATTGCGCCTCAATAGGCGCGCCAAACCGCGGACCGGTCCGCGCTCGCCGGGCACCTGCCCAGCTTTGTGCTCGGCAATAAGATCGCGCAGACGTTGCGCCTCGTCGGCATTGAGCACGCCACCGCGCGCGGGCCCTTTGCGTCCTTCCGCGATCGCCATGATGACGCCGTGCAAAGTGCGGATATCCTGTTGCGTCAGCGCCATGCGCGTGAAGATATTCCGAAGATTGATGCTCATGGTGCCGCGCTTTTCTTCCGGCCGATAAAACTCGACCTTGTCGAGTTCGCGCTCGACATCGGCAAAAAAGGCGTCGAGCTGCTGCTTCGGCGCCGGCGGCGACTTTTGCGGCATACCAAAAGGCAGCGCGCCGCCGCTCGCGGTCTTGAACCATTCATAGGCGACGACCGCGACCGCCTGCGCCAGATTGAGCGAGGCGAAGGCTGGGTTGACCGGCAGCGTCACGATGCGATCGGCAAGCGCGACCTCGTCGTTCTCTAAACCGGTGCGCTCGCGCCCGAACAGCAGCGCCACCGTCTCGCCCGCGGCAATGCGGGGACGCATCTCGGCCGCGGCCGCATCGCCGCCGATCACGGGCTTGGCCTGATCGTGGGCGCGCGCCGTCGTCGCCAGCACGAAGGTGCAGTCCTCGATCGCTTCGGGTAGCGTCTCGTGTACACTTGCACCATCAAGCACGCGGTCGGCGCCGGACGCCATCACACGCGCTCGCTCGTTCGGCCAGCCTTGCACGGGCTTGACCAGCCGCAAGCGCGATAATCCGAAATTCGCCATGACGCGCGCTGCCGCGCCGATGTTTTCGCCGAGTTGCGGCTCGACGAGTACCACGATCGGCCCCGGCGTTTCGATCCAGCGTTTGGTCTTGTCGGTGCCGGCACCCGGCATGGCGTTGCTCCTCGGTGGCGAGCGTATAGCGGCCCCGCGAAGGCCGGGGAAGAATGGGAAATCGCCGCTTCCGCCGCCCCGCCTGCGGTGCTATAGCGACGCCGCCCGGCGGCGCCGGGTCCTCCCTCCGCGCAAAAAGGCTTATCCGTCAATGGCGAAGATCAAAGTGGCGAACCCCGTCGTCGAAATGGACGGCGACGAGATGACTCGTATCATTTGGCAATTGATCAAAGACAAGTTGATCCATCCTTATCTCGACATCGATCTTCTCTATTACGACCTGAGCGTCCAGAAGCGCGACGAGACCGACGATCAGATCACCATCGACGCGGCCGAGATGACCAAAAAGGTCGGCGTGGCGGTCAAGTGCGCGACCATCACGCCGGACGAAGCGCGCGTCAAAGAATTCAATCTCAAGAAGATGTGGCGTTCGCCCAACGGCACCATCCGCAACATCATCGGCGGCGTCATCTTCCGCGAGCCCATCATCTGCAAGAACGTGCCGCGCCTGGTGCCGGGCTGGACGCAGCCGATCGTGATCGGCCGTCACGCCTATGGCGACCAGTATCGCGCGACCGACATCAAGGTGCCCGGCAATGCCACGCTGACGTTGAGCTATCTCGACTCTGCCGGGAAAAAGGTCGAGCACGAAGTGTTCAAATTTCCGGGCTCCGGCGTCGCGCTGTCGATGTACAACCTCGACGACTCGATCCGCGATTTCGCCATGGCCTCATTCAATTACGGGCTCTCGCGCGGCTATCCGGTCTATCTCTCGACCAAAAACACGATTCTCAAGGTCTATGACGGCCGCTTCAAGGACATCTTCCAGGAGGTGTTCGACAGGCAGTTTAAGGACAAGTTCGCGGCCAAGAAGCTGACCTACGAGCACCGTCTCATCGACGACATGGTGGCGGCGGCGCTGAAATGGTCAGGCGGCTATGTCTGGGCCTGCAAAAATTACGACGGCGACGTGCAGTCGGACATCGTGGCGCAGGGATTCGGCTCGCTTGGCCTGATGACCTCCGTGCTGATGACGCCGGACGGCAAAATCGTCGAGTCGGAAGCCGCCCACGGCACCGTGACGCGCCACTACCGCCAGCATCAGAAAGGCGAGCAGACCTCGACCAATTCGATTGCGTCGATCTTCGCCTGGACGCGCGGGCTGTCGCACCGCGCCAAGCTCGACGACAATGCGGCGCTCGCGAAATTCGCCCAGACATTGGAGAGGGTCTGCGTCGACACGGTCGAAGCGGGCTTCATGACCAAGGATCTGGCGCTCTTGATCGGGCCTGAGCAGAAGTGGCTCACGACCACCGGATTCCTCGACAAGGTCGACGAAAATCTGAAGAAGGCGATGGCGGCGTAGCGCTATCCGCCCAGCGCCGCCTCGATCGCCTCGAGTGCAGCGTCGGCTTTGGAGGCGTCGGGCCCGCCGGCCTGCGCCATGTCGGGTCGGCCGCCGCCGCCTTTGCCGCCGAGCGCTTCTGCCCCTTTGCGCACCAGATCGACAGCATTAAAGCGCGACGTGAGGTCGGCGGTGACGCCGACCACAACTCCGGCCTTACCGTCGTCCGATATTCCAACGATGGCAACAATGCCCGAGCCGACCTGTTTCTTGCCTTCGTCGGCCAGGCTGCGCAGGTCCTTGAGCTCGATGCCGGAAACCGCGCGCGCCAGCAGCTTGACGCCATTGACCTGCCGGACGTCGGAGCCAGCTTCCGCGTTGCCGGCGCCGCCCATGGCCAATTTCTTGCGTGCGTCAGAGAGATCGCGCTCGAGCTTCTTGCGTTCCTCGAGCAGGGAGCCAAGGCGCGCCGGCGCATCCTCAACAGGAACTTTAAGCTCTGCAGCTACCGCTTTAAGCGTCTGAACCTGTTTGTGAGCGGCCCTGCGGGCGGCGTTGCCGGTGAGCGCCTCGATGCGGCGCACGCCTGCGGCGACGCCGGAATCCGACAGCACCGAAATGACCCCTATGTCGCCGGTGCGCCGCACGTGCGTGCCGCCGCACAATTCGACCGACCAGCCCATTGCGTTGCCACCCCTGCCGCCGGCGGCGACCGGGGGGTCGCCCATTGCCACCACCCGAACCTCGTCGCCGTATTTCTCGCCGAACAGCGCGCGGGCCCCGGAGGCAATGGCGTCGTCGACCGCCATCAGCCGCGTGGTCACCGGCGAATTCTGCAGCACGATCTCGTTCGCCAGGTCCTCGACACGCTCGAGCTCTTCGGCCGAGATCGGCTTGGGGTGGGAGAAGTCGAAGCGCAGCCGGTCGGGCGCGACCAGCGAGCCCTTCTGCGCCACGTGATCTCCCAATACCTGGCGCAGCGCCTCATGCAGAAGATGCGTGGCGGAATGGTTGCGGCGAATATCGCTGCGCCGGCCGTGATCGACCTCCAGCAGCACCGGATCTCCGACCTTCAGCGTCCCCTGCTCGACCTTTACAAAATGGGCGAACAGATCGCCGGCTTTCTTCTGCGTGTCGGAGACGCGCGCGCGCACGCCCTCGCGCCTGATCTCGCCTTGGTCGCCGACCTGACCGCCGGACTCGCCGTAGAATGGGGTCTGATTCACAACCACCGTGCCGGTCTCGCCGGCCTTGAGTTCGTTCACCTGCCGGCCGTCTTTGACCAAGCCGGCGACCACGCCTTCGGCGCTCTCGGTCTCATAGCCCAAGAACTCCGTCGGCCCGACCTTCTCGCGCAGCGCGAACCAAACCGCTTCCTGCGCCGCCTCGCCCGACCCCGCCCAGGAGGCGCGCGCTTTTTCGCGCTGGCGCTCCATGGCGTCCTCGAAGGCGGCGAGATCGACCGAGATGCCGCGCGATTTGAGCGCATCCTGGGTGAGATCGAGCGGAAAGCCATAGGTATCGTAGAGCGTGAACGCGGTCTCTCCGTCGAACATCGCGCCTTTCTTCAGACCTGCACTCTTCTCGTCGAGGATGGCAAGGCCGCGGGCGAGCGTGGCGCGAAACCGCGTCTCTTCCAGCTTGAGCGTCTCGGTGATCAGGGCTTCTGCGCGCAGCAGCTCCGGATAGGCCTGCCCCATCTCGCGCGTGAGCGCCGGCACCAGCCTGAACATCAGCGGCTCCTTGGCGCCGAGCAGTTCGGCGTGGCGCATGGCGCGGCGCATGATGCGGCGCAGCACGTAGCCGCGGCCTTCGTTCGACGGCAAAACGCCGTCGGCGATGAGAAACGCCGAGGCGCGCAGATGATCGGCCATCACCCGGTGCGACGGCTTGTGCGGGCCGTCGGGGTCGACGCCGGTCGCCTCGGCAATGGCGCGGATCAGCGTCGCGAACAGATCGATGGCATAATTGTCGTGCGTTCCCTGCAGCACCGCGGCGATGCGTTCGAGCCCCATGCCGGTATCGATCGAGGGCCGCGGCAGATCGACGCGTTTTCCCCCTTCCAGCTGCTCGTATTGCATGAACACGAGGTTCCAGATTTCGATGAAGCGGTCGCCGTCGGCGTCCGCCGAGCCGGGCGGGCCCCCGGGAATGTGCGCGCCATGATCGTAGAAAATTTCCGCGCAGGGGCCGCAGGGCCCGGTGTCGCCCATGGACCAGAAATTATCGGCGCCCGGGATGCGCAGGATTTTCGAGTCCGGCAGCCCGGTGATTTTTTTCGCCAGCTTGAAGGCGTCTTCGTCATCGACATAGACGGTGACCAGCAGGCGATCCTTCGGCAGGCCGTATTCCTTGCTCACCAGCTCCCAGGCGAGCGCGAGGGCGCGCTCCTTGAAATAGTCGCCGAAGGAGAAGTTGCCGAGCATCTCGAAAAAGGTGTGGTGACGCGCGGTGTAGCCGACATTGTCGAGATCGTTGTGCTTGCCGCCGGCGCGCACGCATTTCTGCGCGGTGGCGGCGCGGCTGTAGGGACGCTTTTCCAGGCCGGTGAAGACGTTCTTGAACTGCACCATGCCCGCATTGGTGAACATCAGGGTCGGATCGTTGCGCGGCACCAGCGGGCTCGACGGCACGACCTGGTGGCCGTTGCGGGCAAAGAAGTCGAGAAAGCCTTTGCGGATCTCGTTGACGCCGCTCATTGCGATGACTGCTCGGCCCCTGGCCTTCCGGGGCTAACTCCCCAACAGGCTTGATGTTTTCTGCCGGGCTTATTTAGCGGTGGGGGTCAGCGGAGTCTAGGAAGCCGCCCTTTCCTTCTCCCCGCTTGCGGGGAGAAGGTGGCCAGGACCTGGCTCTAAATTCCCGGCTTCGCGGCGCTTCGGCGGGGTTAGGCATTGCCCGTCGAAGCCCATTCAAAAAGCTTTCGCCCCCGTCCTCGGTGGCGGCCGCTTTACGCAGCCGGGTGCCGACGGGGGCGAATGCTCTTACGCGGGACCAGGAACGATTAGGTCGTTCGATTGGTGCGGCGTTGGACTGGCGCTGCCGCGGCGCCTCACGCAGGTTGCGAACGAGCCGCGGCGTCAAGCCTCGGCGGCCTCGTCCTCCCCATCGTCCTCATCCTTGTCCTCGCCGGCCATGATCGCCTCCGCAATCAGACCGGCGTTCTGGCGCACCGCCGCCTCGATCTTGTTGGCGATGTCAGGATTGTCCTTCAGGAATTGCTTGGCGTTCTCGCGGCCCTGTCCGATACGCTGGCTGTCATAGGAGAACCAGGCACCCGACTTCTCGACCACGCCGGCTTTGACGCCGAGGTCGATCAATTCGCCGGTCTTGGAAACGCCCTCGCCGTACATGATGTCGAACTCGACCAACTTGAACGGCGGCGCCAGCTTGTTCTTGACCACCTTGACGCGCGTCTGGTTGCCGACCACTTCGTCGCGTTCCTTGATCGCGCCGATGCGGCGGATGTCGAGGCGCACCGAGGCGTAGAATTTCAGCGCATTGCCGCCCGAAGTCGTCTCCGGGCTTCCGTACATCACGCCGATTTTCATGCGAATCTGATTGATGAAAATCACCATGGTGCGCGATTTGGAGATCGAGGCGGTGAGCTTGCGCAGCGCCTGACTCATCAGCCGCGCTTGGCTGCCCGGCTGGCTGTCGCCCATCTCGCCTTCGAGCTCCGAGCGCGGCACCAGCGCGGCAACGGAGTCGACCACCAGCACGTCGATTGCGCCGGAGCGCACCAGAGTGTCGGCGATCTCGAGCGCCTGCTCGCCCGCGTCTGGCTGCGAGATCAAAAGATCGTCGGTGTTGACGCCGAGCTTGCGTGCATAAACGACATCGAGGGCATGCTCGGCATCGACGAAGGCGCAAATGCCGCCCTTCTTCTGCGCCTCGGCGATGGTATGCAGCGCCAGCGTGGTCTTGCCGGACGATTCCGGCCCGTAAATTTCCACCACACGGCCGCGCGGCAGGCCGCCGATGCCGAGAGCGATGTCGAGCCCCAGCGAGCCGGTGGAAATGGCTTCGATATCCATGGCCTTGTCATTCTTGCCAAGGCGCATCACCGAGCCCTTGCCGAACTGGCGCTCGATCTGGCTGAGCGCGGCGGATAGGGCCTTCGACTTATCCATGGACGATCCTTCAACAATACGCAGGGCTGGTTGACTCATCTGTGGCTCCTTATGGCCCCGATTCCCCCACAGCGCGACCCCTTCGCACCGCCGGAATCGACCGAGAAAAAGACTGTACACTGTTTGTTCTGTGTTCGCAATATGTTCTTTTCTCGGGAGTAGGTGCTGGCCCCTTTCCATCAATGACTTAGCCATTGGCCCCTTTTGAGAACAAAGATGGCCCCTTTTGACCCGGCGGAAACCGCAATCCACAGGGGTGCGGAAAGCGTCGAAAAAAATAACATTCGTCCCATAACAAAGGTGTTGCAATTTATAACCTCTGTGCTAGATAACGTTTCGGAATTAGACACCGAGCGTTATATGGCTGAGATGGCAAACAACGACGCAATCCCAAACGCAGTCTCCGAGGCCTTCGAGAAGGTCCGCCGGGAGGCCTACGCCGCTGGCTGGAAAGCAGCGATGGCTGCGGTCAGTAAGGCTGCCTCTGAATTAGTTGACCCTCAGACCGTCGATGACATCGAAGGTGGAATTTCTGACCTATCCACCCCGACGGCCCGGGCAGGCGATCCGAAGGCTGGAAGCACCCCATGGTGGGTGCTGCAAGCCATTAGGAAGCGGAATGGCATGACCGGCGCTGAGGTCGTCAGCGTCGTGACTGAGGGGGGCCACAAAGTCTCCGAAGCCTCAATCCGCACGTCACTCATCCGGCTCGAAAGGCGAAAGCTTATCGAGTCCCGTCACAAGCGTTGGTATCCAAAAGGAGCCTGAAAGCCCACCGGGACCGCTGCGCTAACAGCGATCCCGGAAATAGAGCCTAAGCAGGGTTCGTCTAGTGGTTTAGGACGCGGTGGTTACATCACCGAAACCTGAGTTCGATCCTCAGACCCTGCCCCATCTTCAATCAGTGGGTCCGTCACTGCGCTAACAGCGGCGGACCCGATCACAACCGAGGGGGTAAGCCCACGGTCATGACCACGAAGCTTAATATAGCGGGTTTTTCCCTCTATTTCCAGCGTCATGGGCAGGCCCCCTCACAACGTGACGGGGTAAGCCGCCATGAACGTTCTGGAACGCTCTAAGCAAATCGAGATTATCAGCGCCTTATGTGAAGGCATCGGCCAACGCGCCGTTGCTCGCCTCACCGGCACCAATCGTAA
>DASRDF010000022.1:0-49683 GCA_035652735.1 Pseudolabrys sp.
CCGCCGCGTCAACGGAGACCGCAAGAAGGTCTACATCTTTCTCACGCCCAAAGGCCGGTTGTTGAAACGCGAGCTTGTGCCGCTTGCCGAAGCCGTCAATGCGATTGCGGTGCGCGGCATCAAGCCGCCGGACGTCAACATCACGCGCGAGGTGCTGCTCGCGATCATCGCCAATTTGGCGCAGGACGAATTAGAGCGGGATCTCCCGATGCCGTCGACCCGGGCCCTCAAGCATGTCGGATCCGCGCGCCGGCGCAAGCGCGCATGAGGTTGAAGCCTGCCCTGGCGCCGGTGACCTGCCAAGGTAGGCCCAAGGCTCGGTGTCGCAAGGAAAACCGCAGCACATTCACTGCATTAACCTGACGCTAACCATAAGCTGGGCAAATCTTGCCGGGTGAGGCGCCGCTTCGTGCGCCGCGGGCTGGGACACGAGAACCCGTGCAAGGTTTTTTCGATTTCGTGAAGTCGCTGGGTGCGGCGCGTTTGGCGGCCATGGCCGCCGTGACCCTCGCGCTCATCGGCTGCTTCTCCTTCCTGATGATCCGCGTCACGGCGCCGCAAATGGTGCCGCTGTTCACCGATCTGTCGATGGACGACAGCGCCACCATCGTCAAAGAGCTCGACCGCCAGGCCATCAGCTACGAACTGCGCAACGACGGCGCCATCATCATGGTGCCCAAGGAGCGTGTGGCGAAGCTGCGCATGAATCTCGCCGAGTCCGGTCTGCCCAAAGGCGGCGGCGTCGGCTACGAAATCTTCGACAAGTCCGATGCGCTCGGCGCCACCTCGTTCATTCAGAACATCAATCATCTGCGCGCGCTCGAAGGCGAGCTGGCGCGCACCATCCGCAGCCTCGACCGCGTGCAGGCCGCGCGCGTGCATCTCGTGCTGCCCGACCGGCCGCTGTTCTCTCGCGACAAGATCGAGGCCTCGGCGTCCATCGTGCTCAAGGTCAACGGCTCGCTCACCCCCGGTCAGGTGCGCGCCATCCGTCATCTGGTTGCAAGCGCGGTCACCGGACTGAAGCCCGAGCGCATCTCGGTGGTCGACGAAAGCGGCAAGCTTCTGGCCGACGGCGCCTCCGACGCCAATGCGCTCAACGGCGTCGGCGCCGACGAGCGCAAGGTCGCCTACGAAAACCGCCTGCGCAAGGACGTCGAGGACATCGTCTCCTCGGTGGTCGGGCCCGGCCACTCGCGTGTGCAGATCAACGTCGATTTCGACGTCAACCGCATCACCCAGACCTCGGACAAGTTCGATCCCGACGGCCGCGTGGTGCGCTCGAGCCAGACGCGCGAGGAAACGTCGTCCGCGGGCAACGACAATGCCGCGGTGTCCGTCGGCAACGAGCTGCCCGGCGGCACCAAGACGGCGGGTAACGGCGGCAATAGCGGCGCGCGCGACCAGAACAAGAAGACGGAGGAGATCGTCAACTACGAGGTCTCGCGCACCACCAAGACCGAGGTCATCGAAGCGGGCCGCGTCAACCGCATCTCCGCCGCGGTGCTGGTCGACGGCACCTATTCCAAGGACGACAAAGGCAACCTGGTCTACAAGCCGCGCAGCAAAGAGGACATCGACCGCATCGCCGCTCTGGTGCGCTCGGCTATCGGCTTCGACACCAAGCGCGGCGACCAGGTCGAGGTGGTCAACCTGCGCTTTGCCGACACGCCGGCCTCCCCGATCAGCGAACCGACCGGCTGGATGAGCTACCTGCAGTTCACCAAGGACGACATCATGCGCGCCGCCAATCTGGGGGTGATGGCGCTGCTCGGCCTGGTGGTGCTGCTCTTTGTGGTGCGGCCGCTGGTGCGGCGGGTGATCGCGCCGGATGGCGCTGCCGGGGCGGCGGTTGCCGGCGCGGCGGCGGTCGCCGGCGTCGCCGGGGCCATTGCCGCGCCGGCATCCGGCACCGCCGGCGGCGGCGGCGTCACCATCACCGGCGGCGGCACCGGCAGCATCACCGACAGCGGCGGCGCCAACATCGCCATCGTCGGCGGCGGCGAACAAGTCGCGATTTCGAACCGCACCTCGGCGATGATCGACGTCGCAAAGGTGCAGGGACAGGTGCACGCGCAATCGGTGCAGAAGGTCGGGGAGCTCGCCGAGAAAAATCCCCACGAGGCCGTTTCCGTGATCCGCAGCTGGCTGCACGAGGACGCCGCTTAAATGCCTTCCGCCTACGCCGAAAACAGAAAAGACCCCAAGCAGCAGGTCCGCGAGGACATCGGCGGCTTGATGGCGGAGCTCGCGAGCAAACCGCAAATCAATCCCGGCCGACGCAGGTTGTCCGGGCCCGAACGCGCCGCGGTGCTGATGCTCGCGCTGGGAGAACGCTACGGCGCCAAGATCTTCGGCCTGCTCGACGACGACGAGCTGCGCGAAATCTCGATCGTGATGAGCTCGCTCGGCACCATTGACGCCGATTCGGTGGAGCAACTGCTGCTCGAATTCGTCTCGCGCATGTCTGCCTCGGGCGCGCTGCTCGGCAACTATGACGCGACCGAGCGTCTGCTGCAGCAGTATCTGCCGCCGGAGCGCGTGCACGGCATCATGGACGAAATCCGCGGTCCCGCCGGCCGCAACATGTGGGAAAAGCTCGCCAACGTGCAGGAGGAGGTACTGGCGAACTATCTCAAGAACGAGTACCCGCAGACCGTCGCCGTGGTGCTGTCGAAGCTGCGCCCGGAGCACGCCGCGCGCGTGCTGGCAATTCTTCCCGAAGACCTGTCGCTCGACGTCATCAATCGCATGCTGCGCATGGAGTCCGTGCAAAAAGAGGTGATCGAGCGCGTCGAGCAGACGCTGCGCACCGAATTCATGTCCAACCTCTCGCAGACGCGCCGACGCGACGCTCACGAGGTGATGGCCGAAATATTCAACAATTTCGACCGCCAGACGGAAACGCGCTTCCTCACTGCGCTTGACCAGGAGAATCACGACGCCGCGGAGCGCATCAAGGCACTGATGTTCACTTTTGACGACCTGATCAAGCTCGACACCGCCTCGGCGCAAACGTTGATGCGTAACATCGACAAAGACAAGCTCGCCATTGCGCTCAAGGGCGCCAATGAGACGGTGCGCCAATTCTTCTTCTCCAACATGTCCACGCGGGCGGCAAAGATGCTGGTAGACGACATGCAAGCCATGGGACCGGTGCGCTTGCGCGACGTCGACGAGGCGCAGGCATTGCTCGTCAACATCGCCAAAGACCTCGCCGCCAAGGGCGAAATCCTGATTTCCAAAGGCCGCGGCGACGAAGAGATGATCTACTGATGCAAGCGACCGCAAAATACCTTTTCGACGAAGACTTCTCGAGCGGCGAGAAGCCGACCATTAGCCTTGTCGAAGCCGAGCGTCGCCGCGCCGATGCGGAGTCGCTCGCCTATCGCAGGGGGTTTTCCGCAGGCGAAGAGAAAGCCAAAGGCGAGGCTGCTCAGCACGCCGCCGAGGCCCTCCAGCTCATTGCCGACGGCCTCGATAAGCTCAATCGAGCCCTTTCCGCCATCGAGGCGCGACTAGAAACGGAAGCCGTGGAGGTGGCGGTCGCCGTCGCCGGCAAACTTGCCCCTGCTTTGATCGCACGCGAGCCCTTCGCCGAGATTTCCGCGCTCGCCACCGAGTGCTTCCAGCATCTCGTGAAAACGCCGCACGTCGTCGTGCGGGTCGGCCCGTCGATTTACGACATTGCCAAGGACAAACTCGACGAGATCGCGCAGGCGCGCGGCTTCGAAGGACGCCTGGTGGTCATGTCGGAGAATGGACTTGCCGCCGGCGATTGCCGCATCGAATGGGCGGATGGCGGGGTGAAACGTGACGAAGCGGCAATCTTGGCTGTGATCGACGACGCCGTGCAGCGTTACGTCGCCGCCCGCATCACGCAATAGGACGCCCGGAGATCGCCATGAGTGACACCGATAACAAAGAGGTTCCCCTCCCCGATCTGGAGAGCGGCTCCGCGATGCAGACGGCCGAAGAGGCGGCGCCGCTCGCGCCGGGCGACGGCGAGCCGATCACACGCGGCGCGCAGGACCTCGAAGCTGTTTTCGATGTGCCGGTGCAGGTCTCGGCCGTTCTCGGCCGCGCCCGCATGGAGGTCGGCGACCTGTTGCGACTCGGGCCGGGCACGGTGCTCGAACTGGATCGCAAGGTGGGTGAAGCCATCGATATCTACGTCAACAACCGGTTGGTCGCCCGCGGCGAAGTCGTCCTCGTTGAAGAGAAGCTCGGCGTCACCATGACCGAAATCATCAAGGCGGATCAGGCCTAGAAGGAAGACTGCCATGCGGCTCCTAATCGTCGGCACGCTCAATGGCCAACTCACCGCCGCGACCAAGATCGCGATGGATAAAGGCGCATCGGTCACTCACGCCGATTCGATCGATCAAGCGCTCGCCGTTTTGCGCTCCGGGCGCGGCGCCGACCTGATGATGGTGGACGTGACGCTCGACATCCGCGACCTGGTGAGGCGGCTCGACGGCGAGCGCATTCACGTCCCCGTTGTTGCTTGCGGCGTTACCAACGACGCACGCGCCGCCGTCAATGCCATCCATGCCGGCGCCAAAGAGTACATCCCGCTGCCGCCCGATCCTGACCTGATTGCGGCAGTGCTTGCGGCGGTTGCCGACGATTCGCGCGAGCTGATTTGGCGTGACGCTGCGATGGGCGCCGTGGTGAAGCTTGCGGGCCAAATTGCTGGTTCGGATGCGTCCGTGTTGATCACCGGTGAGAGCGGCACCGGCAAGGAAGTACTGGCGCGCTATCTTCACGCGCGCTCGCAGCGCGCCAAGAAGCCGTTCATTACGGTCAACTGCGCGGCAATCCCGGAGAACCTGCTCGAATCCGAGTTGTTTGGGCACGAAAAAGGTGCCTTCACCGGTGCGCTCGCCCGCCGTATCGGCAAGTTCGAGGAGGCCAATGGCGGCACGCTGCTGCTCGATGAAATCTCGGAAATGGATGTGCGGCTTCAGGCGAAGCTCCTGCGCGCAATCCAGGAGCGCGTGATCGACCGCGTCGGGGGCGGCAAGCCGGTCGCGGTCGATATCCGCATCATTGCGACGTCGAACCGCAACCTTGTCGACGCGGTGCGCGACGGCAAATTCCGCGAGGATCTCCTGTTCCGACTCAATGTGGTGAACCTCAAGATCCCGCCGCTGCGCGAGCGGCCCGCCGACATCGCGGAGCTCGCGACCTACTTCATCAAGAAGTACTCGGACGCAAATGGGCTCCCTGTCCGTCCGCTGTCAACACAAGCCGCCCAAGCGCTTCAATCGAACCGCTGGCCCGGCAATGTGCGTGAGCTTGAGAACACACTGCATCGCGCCGTCTTGCTGACCAGCGGACCGGAAATCGGCATCGAGGGCATCCTCACGCCCGATGGCGCCCGTCTCGATGCCGCGCGGGGCACCGGCGCGGCTGCCCATGCTGCCATAACCGCCGAACAAGTGACGCGCAATCTCGTCGGTCGCACGGTCGCCGAGGTCGAGCGCGACCTCATCCTCGAAACGCTCAAGCACTGCCTCGGCAATCGCACGCATGCCGCCAACATTCTGGGTATTTCAATCCGCACATTGCGCAATAAACTCAACGAATATGCGGCGGACGGCGCCCCCATTCCGCCTGCCAACAACGGCGGCGAATTGCGCGGCGCAGCCTAACGTCGTCCCGCTGCTGGAACCGAGATTGTGCGCCCTCGTTAACGGCGCATGCGCAACGGTTTATTGGCTGTTCATCTCTCCTGCATGCAAAAGCAGACTTGCGCCTGTCTGCCGCAGCCTCATCCGACGCAAGCTGCACAGCAACAGAGGCCAGCGACATGAATCAAGCCGTCGCGACTCCAGCGCGCAACGCATTGCATCGAATCGAAGAGGTTGCCGTCGAGCTCGCAACATTGGCCGGGGCCGAGATCGTGCAGACTCTCGGCGGCATATTCAGCGTGCGCTATAAGCCGGACATGGGGCGTCAGACAATCAATCTGCAGGACCCGGTCTCGGAGGTGGATGGCCGTATCGAGCAACTCATTCGTTCGCGCTTGGGGGTAGAATTCCCCGATCACGATATTATCGGCGAGGAAATGGCAAACCGGCCGGCCCGGGCCCAAGATTTTGTGTGGGCAGTCGATCCGATCGACGGCACGATGAATTTTGTCAACGGCTTCCCGATTTTCGCCGCTTCGATCGGCGTCCTCTACCGCGGCCGCCCCGTTGCCGGCGCGGTTTGGTCATCCATCAGTCATGCGTTGCGGCCCGGCGTTTACCATGCGTCCGCGAACGGCCCCCTTCGCTTCGAGGGCGAGAATACGACGCCAACCGTCAACCCTGCCGTTCGCCGCAAGCTCGCCGGCCTGCCGCACAGCGGTCCGGAGGAGGAGTTCTGGGACTTCCGCAAAACCGGCTCGGCCGCTGTCGAGTGCGCGCTGGTCGCAGCCGGCTTGCTGGAAGTCGCGCATTTTGCCGCGCCGAATATCTGGGATGTCGCGGGCGGCATCGTCTTGGTGCGAGCGGCGGGCGGCGCGGTGCAGCGTTTCGGCGGCACAGGATGGGCGCCGATGCATAGCTTTGAGGACGATTTCGCGGGAGACGTCGACCTACGCCGATGGCGCAACGCTGTTGTGATCGGCCGCAGCGCGGCAGTCGCCAAGATGTGCAGCTTGCATCCGACCCGATGAGACAAAATGCCGAGGGCGCGATGCCGGTGATCTACAAAATCGTGCCCACGGCATTGTGGCGGCAAGCTGAGGCCAATGGCGTCTTTTATGGCTCCGATGACGACCGCCGCGACGGCTTCATCCATTTCTCCACCGCCGCCCAAATCGAGACAACCGCAGCCAAGCATTTCGCGGGTCAAAATGATCTATTGCTGGTGTCGGTGGACACCGCGCGGCTTGGGCCTGCACTGCGCTGGGAGCCCTCCCGCGGCGGCGCCTTGTTTCCGCACCTCTATGGCGCGCTTGACCTCGGCACAGTGATCAGAGTCCAAAAGGTCCAGCTATCCGTTGAAGGCCGCCATCTTTTTCCTGCGCTCGAACACTGAACGGGAACTTCGCGGGCGCCTCACGAATTAATGCGGCGGGCAGGAGTTCTCGTACATGAGTCTGCAAGATTTCGCCTGGGGCACGATCCATGCCTCGGCCTATCGTGATGCCGGCCTGTTGCGCCCGGCGCTTGCCAGCCCACGGGGGCATGGGGCGCTACGGTACCGGTGTCCCGTCACCGGCAGTTTCGTGCTGGTCACCGACGAGCCGACCCTGCGCGCGCTCGAGCGGCCGACGGCGCGGCTGCGCTGCGCCGACTGCGGCGAGGTCCACTTGATAATGGTCGAGGCAGACCAGGAGGACGTAGCGACCCGCCGAGCGTGCCTAATCCGCCGCTAAACCCAACGCCGTTAACTCCCCGCTAACCATAAACCGGGCAAATATTGCCGAGTCCAGGGCGGTCGCGATCGGGGCCGCCACGCGGCTGCCCGTGCCCGGGCACCGCTCGCGGATCAGGCAGGCATGAGCGACATCACCGCCGCACCCGCGGCCACGACCGCCACCAGTGGCATCAAGCTTCCCGGATTGGGCGACATCGGCGCCTTCTTCAGGCGTGGCGACATCGCGCTCGCCGTCGGCGTGCTCACCATCCTGGTGGTGCTCATCCTGCCGCTGCCGCCGCTGCTGCTCGATTTCTCGCTCGCCATCTCGATCATCTTCTCGGTGCTTATCCTGATGACGGCGCTGTTCATTCATACGCCACTCGAATTCTCCGCTTTTCCCACCGTGCTTTTGATCGCGACCATGCTGCGGCTGGCGCTCAACCTCGCCTCGACGCGCCTAATCCTGTCCCACGGTCATGAAGGCACCGACGCCGCCGGCTACGTGATCCAGGCCTTCGGCAACTTCGTGATGAGCGGCAATTTCGTCATCGGCATCATCGTCTTCGCCATCCTGGTGATTGTGAACTTCGTGGTCATCACCAAGGGTTCCGGACGCATCGCCGAAGTCGCCGCGCGCTTCCATTTGGATGCTATGCCGGGCAAGCAGATGGCGATCGACGCCGACCTCTCCGCCGGCTTGATCGACGAAAAGGAGGCACGCCGCCGCCGCAAGCAGCTTGAGGACGAAGGCGGTTTCTTCGGCGCCATGGACGGCGCCTCCAAATTCGTGCGCGGCGACGCCATCGCCGGCCTGCTGGTCACCTTCATCAACATTATCGGCGGCATGGTTGTCGGCATCGCGCAGCAGGGCCTGTCGTTCTCCGATGCCGCGCATTCCTATACCGTGCTCACCGTCGGCGACGGGCTGGTGACGCAAGTGCCGGCGCTGATCGTATCGACAGCCGCCGGCCTGCTCGTCTCCAAGGCAGGCGTCTCCGGCGCCGCCGACAAGGCCTTGCTCGGCCAGCTTTCCGGCTATCCGAAAGCGCTCGGCATGTCGGGCGGCGTGATGCTGGTGATGGCGCTCTTGCCGGGCATTCCCATGATCCCCTTCCTCGCGCTTGGCGGCGGGGCCGCCGCCCTTGCTTTCATCGTCGATAAACGGAACAGGGCCGCTACTGCCGCGGAGGCGCGCAAGGCCGAGGCGGAAACCAAGAAAGACAGCGCCGATGAGCCGATTGCCGCCGCGCTGCGGATGGACGACCTCAAGCTAGAGCTTGGCTACGCGCTGCTGCCGCTGGTCAACTCGCCCGACGGAAGCGACAAGCTCACCGAGCAGATCAAAGCGCTGCGGCGGTCGCTTGCCACGGAGATGGGCTTCGTAATGCCGGCGGTACGCATTCTCGACAATGTGCAGCTCGAATCGAACGCTTATGTCATCAAAATCAAGGAGGTCGAGGCCGGCACCGGCAAGCTGTGGGCCGGCCAGTACATGGTCATGGATCCCGGTGGCGGCCAGGTGAACTTGCCCGGCAACCACACGACGGAGCCGACGTTCGGATTGCCGGCGACTTGGATAGACGCCTCGCACAAAGAAGAAGCAACGATGAAGGGCTACACGGTCGTCGATGCCGCGACCGTGCTGTCGACGCACCTGACCGAATTGCTCAAGAGCAACATGGCTGAACTTCTGTCCTACGCCGAAGTGCAGAAGCTCATCAAGGAGCTGCCGAAGGAGCAAGGCGACATCGTCAAGGACATTGTGCCGGCGCAGATCACCATGTCCGGCATTCAGCGCGTGCTGCAAATTTTGCTCGCCGAGCGCGTCTCGATCCGCGATCTGGCCACCATCCTCGAAGGCATTGCTGATGGACTTGCCGGCAGCCGCAACCCGGTGATGCTCGCCGAACACGTGCGCATGCGGTTGTCGCGCCAGATTTGCGCCCAGCATACGAGCTCGGCCGGCTATCTGCCGCTGATCGCGCTCTCCGCCAAATGGGAGCAGAATTTCGCCGAGGCGATGGTCGGCCAGGGCGACGAGCGGCAACTGGCGATGCAGCCGTCAAGGCTGTCCGAATTCATCAGCCTGGTGCGCGAGAAATTCGAGGCCGCCGCCCGCGAGGGCGAAGCGCCGGTGCTGGTCACTTCGGGCGGCATTCGCCCGTTTGTGCGCGGCATTGTCGAGCGCTTCCGCGCGCAAACGCCCGTGCTCTCGCAGGCGGAGATTCATCCGCGCGCGCGGCTAAAGACGGTTGGCAGCATCTAGCTGCAGGCCACTATCGATGCGGCCGAAGCCAGTGCCCTAGCAAATGCGGGCTGCATCCCCATATTAACGCCATGCAAAACTTCAACTTTAATGCTCCTGCCGAGCTTTTCCCTTCGCGCAACCGCAAGGTGGCAAGCCGGGTGAAATACCGCCGCTTCGATAAAGCAGCGGAAGCTATCCGTTTCGCGGTCGAGGAATTGCCCGAGGCTTTGTTGCTCGGCGCAACCATCCAAATCGGCGACCAGCGCCTGGGTCACCAGGAAATCCGCGCTCTTTATGAAAGCCCGCGCTATCCGCTGAAACGCGCCAAAGCAGCCTAGGCCCCTCGGCGCGAACATCTTTTTCACGCTGCGCCCGCCGTTCAAGGTTCCGTGATTGACCCTTTGGAACTGTGGCGGCCTGTTTACGTTAGTTCCCCGAACCTGAACCCTCGTCCGGATCCCGTAGACTAAATCGAGGATCCTCGGAGACGCGCCATGAACTGGTCGATGTATACCGCCGACCGGACCACGCATCTTAAGATTGTGGTGGTTGGCCTTGCTGCCGCGCTGATGGTTTCGGTGATCGGCATCGCAGCAACGCAACTCAATCTCGGGACCGACATCCTCACCGCGCAAGCGCCGACCGTGATCAAAGCTGGAGGACCGGTCGCCTTCACCGATCGCGAGGCCCCGACCATTCGCTGAGTTCCCGGCTCCTTTCGTCTTCGACCGCTTAGACGCGCCGCATTTGCGGCGCGTTTTTTGTGTGTGAACCGGGGCATGATGGGCGAATCAAAACGCTCCCGCTAGAAGCCCCCGATGATGTGGACCCGCCGCAGCCTCCTGGCGCTGATCGGCTTTGCGGCCGCGGCGCCTGCCTCTCCGCAAACCGAGCCGCGCGCAGCCGCGCTCGCCGAATATCGCGAAAAACTCGCCATCTACGAGCGCATCCATGGCGCGTTCGAGCGGGAATCCGATGCTTATTGGGATGCCGTCGCCGCCAAGCGACGCATCCGCATTGCAAAGCGCCGCAATCACGAGGACATCACGCTTGACGATTACGTGCTCACCCAGCCGCCGATTTATACGGGTCCGCCGGCGCCGGTGAGCCCGTTGCCGCCGCCACCACCGCCGCCGGTGCCCCCTCCGCCGGAAATCCCTACCGTTTCCGACTTCCTCATTGCGGCGCAGGAGCAATGGGGTTTCGTCCCCAAGCTTCCCGCCACCGATGCCGAGTTCAAGCGCGCCTATGCCAAGGCTGCACGCGCCGCCGGCTTGACGCGCGAGCAGATCGTCGGCGTCTACGCCTTCGAAACCGGCGGTCGCGGCCAATACAACACGCAAGCAGGGCTCGGTACCCCGCGCCCGAATGCGCGCGCGATCTCGCCCGCGATCGGTTACAATCAGTTACTCTCCACGAACACCGTGTCGCTGTTCGGCGAAAGCGGACCGCGCTTTCTGGCGCTGCTGGGCGCTAAGGAACGCACGCTCGCCGGGACGGAGCGCGTGGCTTTCGCGCGCCGCTTCGCCATCATCAAGCGCATGATCGCCTATTGCCGCAGCCTGCCGCACCGCTGGAGCGAGTACGACGAGATCGCCAAGCACACGCAGAAAGGCTGGGGCATCCACGCCGCGGTGCTCGACATCGACGTCGGGCCGCTGTTGCAGGTGCAGAAGCTGCTCGACTCGGTGATCTTCGCGCGCGCCAAGGGCTACATGAAGCCGCTGACGGCGGCCGAACTCGAGTTGATGAACTTGACCGGCGATGGCAACGGCATCGACATGGTGACCATGCCGCAGGCCATGCGCGAGCAGGTGCCGACGGCAAACTTCTTCCAGCCCAAGGGTTATGCCCGCAATCCGGTGGCGAAGCGCACCAAGGTCGTGGCCGGTCTCATTGCCGAAATGCAAAGACACATGGACGAGAACGCAAGCACGCCCGGCGCGCTGGAAATGGCGGCGGCGTACTGACCTTTTGCGCTAGCGGATCGCCAGCGCCGGCAGCCAGAGCGACAGCGCCGGGATGTAGGTCACCAGCATCAGCACGGCGAACATCACGGCGTAGAACGGCCAGATTTTCCGCATCACCTCTTCGATCGAGACCTTGCCGACCGCGCAGCCGACGAACAGGATGGCGCCCACCGGCGGGTGACACAGCCCGATGCCGAGATTGAGCATCATGATCATGCCGAAGTGAACGGGATCGACGCCGAAATTCATCATCACCGGCAGCAAAATCGGCGTCGAGATCAGAATCGACGGCGCCATGTCAACGAGCGTGCCGAGGATCAGCAGCAGAATATTGATGAGAAACAGGATGACGTATTTGTTGCTCGAGATAGTGAGGAAGAAAGCGGTGATTTTCGCCGGCATCTGCGTCAAGGCCATCACATAGCCGACGCTGGAGGCGCAGGCGATCAGCGTCATCACCATCGCCACCGTGCGCAGCGTGCGATGCACCAGCGCCGGCAGGTCGCGCCAGCGGTAGTCGCGGTAGATGAACATGGTCACGAAGAACGCCCAGAGGCACGCCACCGCGCCCGCCTCGATTGCGGTGAATACGCCGGCGAGGATACCGCCGAGAATGATGACCAGCGTGATCAGCCCCCACGCGGCATCGACGGTGATCCTCACCGCCTCGCGCAGCGGCACGGCTTTGCCCTTGGGGTGACCGTCACGATAGGCAATCACCAGGCAGAGCATCATGACGGAAAATCCGAGCAGCAGCCCCGGCACGACGCCGGCCATGAACAGACTGATGATCGAGATCGTGCCGCCGGTCGCCAGCGAATAGATCACCGCGTTGTGACTCGGCGGGACCAAGAGCGCTTGCACCGACGCGGTGATGGTGACGTTGGTGGCGAAGACGCGGGGAAAACCGGAGCGCTCCATCTGCGGGATCATCACCGATCCGATGGCCGAGGTGTCGGCGACGGCTGAGCCGGAAATGCCCGACAAAAACGTCGTCGCCAGCACATTGACCACCGACAAGCCGCCGCGGAGGCGGGTGAAGCCGACAAGGACGTCGGCGAAAGCCACCATGCGCCGCGCCATCCCGCCTTCGGCCATGATGGCCCCCGCCAGCACGAAGAACGGGATGGTGAGCATTGCGACCTTGGAGACGCCATCGGAGATTTTCAGCATCACCGCTTCGAGCGGCAGCCCAATCCACAGACAGCCGGCAATGGCCGCGAGCGCCAGCGAATAGGCAATCGGCACGCCGATGAAGAAGCAGAAGAACATCGTGAACAGGAGTACCGCGATGTCCATCGTCCGTCCTCGGCTCAATGATGGCCGGCGGGCACGCGAGGTGGGCCGCACACCAGCCGCTCGATGACGAACAGTGCCAGCAGCGCGCCGCCGAGCGGGATCGGCAGATAGGTCACGCCCACGGACAATTCGGGAAACTCGGCGATTGAGTTATTCCACGTCACCATGACCAGCTTGATGCCGTAGACGGTCATGAACAGCGCCATCACCATCATAGCGACTTCGGCGAGGCCGTTGCAGAACCGCTGCCACAAGCCCGGCATCAGGCCGACGAAAAAGCCGACATTCATATGCTGACGCATGCGGTAGCAACCGGCGGCGCCGAAGAATGTCAGCCAGATCGTCAGCAGCACCGCCGCCGGCTCCGGCCAGGAGGCGGCGCTGTTGAGCACGTAGCGCGTAAAGACCGCCCATGGAATCACCGCCGAAATCAGCACCAGAGCTGTCCCTGCGATGATGACGCAGAGGAGATAGAGCGCGTCCATCGCGGCAACGTAGAGCTTCACGACATCACCCGCCGCACTTGCCGCTCATGCCCGCTCGTATCGGCGCATGACGCTTCGCTTCGCGTCACTTCACGTCCTGGATGCGTTTGACCATGGCCGCGTATTTCGGACCGTATTTATCCCACACCGGTTTCACCGCTTCCTGAAATTTCTTTTTCTCGGCGTCGGAGACGTTGATGATCTGGATACCTGCGGCTTTGGCCTTGTCCATCGCCTGCTGCTCGTAAATTTCCCACAGCTTGCGTTCTTCCTGCTGCGCTTCCTTGGCAAACTTGACCACCAGCGCCTGGTCGTCCTTCGACAGCGAATCGAATGTTTTTTTCGACATCACCAGCATTTCCGGCACGATGAGATGTTCGTCGATCGTGTAGTACTTGGCGACGGTGTAGTGATTGTCGAAAACGAAACTCGGCGGATTGTTCTCGGCGCCGTCAATGACTCCGGTCTGCAAGGCGCTGAACACCTGGTCGTAGCCCATAGCAACACCGTTGCCGCCCATCGAATTGGCCATGTCCACGAACATCGGGTTGCCCATGACACGGAATTTCAAGCCCTTGAGGTCGGCGAGCGTTTTGATCGCATGCTTGGTGTCGTAGAAATTGCGCGCGCCGGCATCCATCCAGCACAAGCCGACCAGTCCCTTGCCGCTGTTGGTGACCTTGTCGAGCAGTTCCTGGCCGATGGGGCCGTCGATCACCTTCTGCATGTGCGCGGTGTTGCGGAACACATACGGCAGATTGAACACATTGAGGTCGTCGACCACCGGCCCGAGCGCGCCGACCGACACACGGGCGAAAGCGATGGCGCCGATCTGCGCCTGCTCGATCGCCTCCTTCTCGCCGCCGAGCTGCATCGAGGGAAACATCTGCACCGTGATGCGGCCGTTGGTGGCGGTTGCGAGCTTCCTGCCCATGGTCTCGACGGCAGCGACGGTCGGATAGCCTTCGGCGTGCACGTCGGAGGCTTTGAGCACGACCTTCTGCTGCGCCTGCGCCGTGCCGAGGCCAACGGCGGCCGCGGCGATGCCCGCGGCCAGCAAACCGGTGCTGAGCTTCATGATGTCCTCCCTGGACGATGCCGCGCCCGAACGTAGTTGCGTCAGGGCGCCGTTATGCGTTAGTCATATGATGACCTGACAACCGGGATCGCTGTCAAGCCTGTGAGCAAACGCTCCGCCCGAAATCTTGCGCTGTTACGGCCGATCGAAGCCCCGCGCGGGCTGACCGCCGAGATCGTGGCGCGGCTCACCGCCGACATTGTCAGCGGCAAGCTGCCGCCCGGCTCGCGGCTGCCGACCGAGCAGGAAATGATCGCTGCAACTGGGGTCTCGCGCACCGTGATCCGCGAGGCGGTCGCGGCATTGCGCGCCGACCGGCTGGTGGTCACACGTCAGGGCGTCGGCGCTTTTGTCGCCGACCGCGTGCGGCGGCCGTTCCGCGTCGACTTCGATGAGAACTCGCCGCTGCGCGAAGTACTCAACGTCATGGAGTTGCGCACCGGCGTCGAGATCGAAGCGGCTGGGCTTGCGGCCGAACGCGCCTCGCCGTCGCAGGTGAAAAAGGTGGGCGAGCGCTTTGCCGCGATCGGCGCGGCGATCGAAAAAGGCGATATCGCGGTCGATGAGGACTTCGCCTTTCATTGCGCCATCGCCGACGCCACCGGCAATCCGCAGTTCCGGCAGTTTCTCGAATATCTCGGCCGCTTCATCATTCCTCGCCGGACCGTCTGGGGCTCCTCAGCGCCGGCCGACAACCGAACCCATCTCGGCCTGTTCCAGCGCGAGCACGAGCAAATCCTGCGCGCCATCGAAAGGCGCTCAGCCGCCGAGGCGCGCGCGGCGATGCAGCAGCACCTCCTCAACAGCCGAGCACGCTACGAGCAGATTGCCGCTGAGAAAAACAAATCGGCGGCACGGGCGAGCACTTGAATGCAAAATGTCCTTGTCACCGGGGCGGCTGGCGATATCGGCACGCGGCTGCGCGTGTTGCTGAAAGGCGTCTATCCACACATACGCTGGAGCGACAAGCGCACGCCCGCCGATCTCAAACCCGACGAAGAGTTCATCGCCGCCGACCTTGCCGACTCTGCGCAGGTCGAGAAGATTGTGGCCGGCATCGACGGCATTGCACATTTTGGCGGCTACTCGGTCGAGGGCGACTGGCCGACGATCCACAGTGCCAACATCGTAGGCTGCTATAATTTGTTCGAGGCGGCTTATCGCGCCGGCGTCAAACGCGTGGTGTTTGCCTCCTCCAACCACGCCGTCGGATTTTATCCGCGCGATCGCAGGATCGGCGTCGGCGTCACGGTGCGGCCGGACAGCCGCTATGGCGTGAGCAAGGCCTTCGGCGAGGCGCTCGGCGCCTTTTACGCCGACAAGCACGGCCTGCGGGTCACTTGTATCCGCATCGGCAATGTCGCCGACGCGCCGGTCGACAAGCGCCGGCTGTCGATCTGGCTGGCGCCGCACGATCTTGTGCAGCTCCTCCGCATCGGCCTCGAGCACCCTGACATTCGCTTTGAGATCTTCTACGGCTGCTCGGACAACGCCGCGGCATGGTGGGACAACAGCAACGCCTCTCGCTATGGCTACAGGCCGCAAGGCAGGGCCGAGGAGTACCGCGCCCAGGCGCTGGCTGCGCAGGCCAAGCTACTGGCCGATCCGGTCGGGGAGCGCTTTCAGGGCGGCCCCTTCTGCAGCGCCGAATACGATGCCGACAAAAATCTTTAGCCCCCTCGCCCTGTTGCTGCTGGCGCTGCCGGCCGCCGCTCAGGACATCCGCGGGCTCGAGCTTTGCACCGCGGAAAGGCAGATGGAGCGTCGCACCGGTTGCCTGCAGGCGAATATCGAGCTGCTGCAGCAGTCGCTGGCGAAGCTAGCGCGCGAGAGCAACGCGAAGATCGACGCCGCGAATCGCGAGCTCGCCGCCGCCCGCGCCGAAGCTGCCGCGCTTAAAGAGAGGCTGACCCAGTTGGAACGAGAGTTGGCGGCGTCGAAGCCGAAAGAAAGCAAGAAGCCGTAACCGCTCGCCCCGGCGCAAGCGAGGACCCAGAGCGGCATATGAGCGCGTGAAAATGCCGCCTGGATGCCCGCTTACGCGCACATGAGCGGATAATAACCACCGCCTCTCCTCCGCTCACCCCCGCGAAAGCGGGGGTCCAGAGCGGCGCCGGTCCTACTTCTCGCTCATGCCCACCGAGCCCGGATGACCGGGCAGCTTCACGCGCTTGAGCGGCGTGATCTTGCCGCGGCTCACCTTGAGGATGGACAAGTCGGAGTCGAGATAATTGCCGACGTAGAGATAGCGGCCATCGGGCGTGAAGGCCGCGCCCTCGGGCAACCCGCCGACCTCGACCTCGCCGGTCTTGGTCACCTTCTTGCCCTTGATGCTGAGAACCGAGAGGTAGCCGTTGCGGTGGTAATAGTAGGCCGGCTTGTTGTTGGAGCCGGCGAGGATCACCGACACGGCGATGTCGCCCTTCGGCGAGATGGCAAGTCCCTCGGGCCCGTCGCCGACGACGACGCGGTCTATGATGCGCATCGGCTTGGCGTCGGTATCGATGACGCTCGCGGTATCGACGCTGCCGTCGGAATTGCCGGCATTGCCGTTATCCGAGGTGAGCGCGATGCCGCTCGGCGCAGCCACGACATTGTAAGGCCACGGTCCGGTCGGCAGATCGAGCTTGGTATAGGTGACCTTGTCGCCGTCGACGTCGAGCACGGAGACCTTACCCTCGTTGAACTTGGTCACCAGCACGTGCTTGCCGTCCGAGGTAAAGCTGCAGCTGGTCGCGACGCCGCCGAGATCGATCGTGTCGGTCGATTTCACGTCGGTGCCTTTGATCGACAGCACGCTTACGGTCTTGTCGGCGCGGTTGGTCACCAGAGCCATGCTGCCGGTCTTGTTGAAGCACAAGCCCGACGGCTGCTTGCCAAGCGTAATCGTATTGGCGAGCTTGGGCGGCTTGGCCTTCATGTCGATGACATACACCTTGTCGTCGGGGCCCATCTTCAGCTTGCCGCCGTCGTCGGTCACCGCAATTGAATCCGCGACGAGCGCAATGGAGTTGGTCGGATCGATCCCGACATTGACGGGCGGTCCGATGACAGAATTCTTCAGCGGCAGCGTCGCCACAGTCTTGGGATTCTCTGGATCAGCGAGATCCATGATCACGACCGTGTCCTTGCCGGCCGGATGGATAACCGGCTTCCCCTGGTCGTCCCACAACAGCTTTTCGTCGTTGCCGACGATCAGAAACGGCGCCGCCGACACCGGCTTTGCGTACGTGGCCGCCAGCAGCGCGGCGGCGCCGAGCGGCAGCAGAACGAGCTTCCCGAGTTGCATGATTGCCCTCCCGTTTTGTGTTTGCTTGCCGGAATGATCGCGCTTTCGCACGAGGCCCGCAATCGGGGGGTCGGTTTGGCTCCGCATTGCGGACCCCGACGCCATTCCATTGAGGTTTGGCGGTCTCGCGCCCATGATGCGCGGCTTCGTACATGATCAGATCGTCGGCGTGTCGATTGCGATCGTGTCGAGTTCGCTTGGCGGCTCGGCCGCCGCGGTGACGCGCTGCCTTGCGCGCAATACCGATCCTGTCACGCTGGCAATTCTGCGCTGGGGCATCGGCTTTGCCTTGGTGCTGCCTACGGCGCTGCTGCTGCGCGCCAGATTTCCGCCGCGCAGCGATTGGCTTGCCGTCGGCGTGCTCGGCATTTGCTTTTTCGGCCTGTTCTTTATCTTCTATAACGTCGCGCTTGGCCATACGACGGCGGCGCGTGCGAGCCTGGCGCTCTCGACGCTGCCGCTGCAGACCCATGTGTGCCGCGCTCGCCTCCGGGCTGGCGAAGGCGCCGCCGAACGCCTGGCGCGGCGAAATGATTATGACTGGCGCCGTGCTGTGCATGGCGTTCTACAACGTTGTGGTCGCGACGCTTTGTCGTGCGCTCGAGCGCGCTCGGCTTCCTTTGCGTCGGCATGGGCACCGGCGCAGCGATGCTGATCGCCGTCGGTCTCGCCAGCGGCGATGTCGCGGTCCTCGCCAGCTTTAACGCGGAGCAGTGGATCGCCGGCATCTATCTCGGCCTGGGCGGCGGCGGCGCCGCATTCATCCTTTGGGTCATGGCCCTGCAGCGCACCACGCCGACGCTGGTCGCCAACACCATGACGGTCAATCCGCTCGCTGCTTCGCTATTGGCGTCGGTGCTGGTTGGCGAGCCGATCACGCTCAATCTGGCGCTCGGGCTTGTCGCGGTCTTCGCCGGAATTGCCGTCGCCACCAGCGCGCCAAAGGGAAAAGCGACGCAGCCGGCGCTCTAGTGGTGATCGTGGGGCGAGAACGGCCGGCGCGTGCCAGGCCATTCCCATAAGGAGGGCCGAAAAAAGGCTTTAAGCCGGCGCGCCGCCGGTGGAGAAGCGCAGCGCGGCGATGCGATCGAGCTCGGTCTGCTCGCGGGCGTTGGCCTCCGCGCGCTCGCGCTGCTGGTCGCGCTCGTCCAGCATTTCGACTTTTTTCAATTCCTCGAACGCTTCGCCGAGCGCCGCCTTGGCGTCGTCCAGCTGGCCTTTGAGCTCGTCAGCCGAGCGCTTGAGGTTCTCGCGCCGGGTAATGGCGGCCTTGGCATAGGTCGGATAGGCGAAATGCGCGGGGTCATGGATCCCGGCACGGTCCTGCTCGACCTTGATTTCGCGGTCGAGATCGCCGGCGATGCGTTCGAATTCGGCGATCATCGCCTCGATCTGCGCGACCTTGCGCCGCTTCTCGTCGACCTGAAATTTTTTCAGGCGAATGAGGGTTTCGCGTGACTTCATCGACTAAATACTCCCCCGAAGCCCCGAATAGACGCCCGCGCGCGAAGCGCGCCTCGTCTCCCGGACCGGTCAACGGGCCGAGTGTGGGGCAATAACGTTAGTTTTGTGTTGCCGCGCCTTGGAGGATTGCGTCAAGCCGCGCATAACCTTCCGCCATACTCGTTGACTCTTCCTTAATCTGGGCAAGGAAGGCCTCGAGCGGCTTGTGCAAAGCGATTGCCTCGTCCACCTCGGCAGAGGAACCGGGCCGATAGGCGCCGAGGCGGATCAGTTCCTCCATATCGGCGTAGGTCGCCATCACTTGGCGCGCGCGGTTGATGGCCGGCAGATAGGCTGGATCCGCCGCGCGCGGCATGGTGCGCGAGATCGACTTCAGAATGTTGATAGCCGGATAGCGGCCGCGCTCGGCAATAGCGCGCTCCATGACGATGTGGCCGTCGAGAATGCCGCGCACGGCATCGGCGACGGGCTCGTTGTGATCGTCACCGTCGACCAACACCGAGAAAATGCCGGTGATGGTGCCCTGGTCGGTGCCGGGACCGGCGCGCTCCAGCAAGCGCGGCAGCTCGGTGAATACGGTCGGCGTGTAGCCCTTGGCGGTGGGTGGTTCACCGGCCGACAGGCCGATCTCGCGCTGCGCCATGGCAAAGCGTGTGACCGAGTCCATCAGCACCAGCACGTCCTTGTGCAGATCGCGGAAGAACTCGGCGATCGCCAGCGTCAGATACGCCGCCTGGCGGCGCATCAGCGCCGGCTCGTCCGAAGTCGACACCACGACGACCGAGCGTGCCAAACCGGCGGGCCCGAGATCGTCCTGCAAGAACTCCTGCACCTCGCGCCCGCGCTCGCCGACCAGGCCAATGACCGAGATGTCGGCGGCCACATTGCGCGCCAGCATCGATAGCAGCACCGATTTGCCGACGCCGGAGCCCGAGAAGATGCCCATGCGCTGGCCGCGGCAAACCGTGACGAAGGTGTTGAGCGCGCGCACGCCGAGATCGAGCGGCTCGCCGACCCGGCGCCGTGCGTGCGCCGGCGGGGGCGAACTCCTGAACGCATAAGGCGCCGGGCCGGCCGGCAACGGGCCCAAGCCGTCGATCGGCTCGCCCATGGCATTGAGGACGCGGCCCAGCCACTTTTCCGATGGCCGCACAAAGCCGGCGGCGGTCGACACCACCGCCCGGCAGCCGCGGCGCACGCCGTCGAGCGCGGCGAACGGCATTGCCAGCGCATGGGCGCCGGAGAAGCCGACGACCTCGCATGGGATGGTGCGATCCGGCGCGGTCTCGATGGTCAGCCGCGCGCCGACCGACATGGCCTGGATGGGCCCCGCCACCTCCACCATCAGTCCGCGCACCGCCACCACGCGTCCGTAAATTTCGACGCCGTCGATGTCGTTGATCTGCTCGGCGAGGGCCTTCATCTGATCCCGGCCCTAAGCGCAGGCCTGCAGAGCCCGCGGCGCGCGTAACTCCGCAGTAGCGTTACCGCCCCTGTTCCGCCTTTAACTCGGTGTTTACCCGCGTCGTTAATCATTGGGTCACGTCCAGAAGGGACAAACGGCCGAATCGCCCAGGCCGGGACATAAGGGGCGAGTCCGGTGAATCGGTTAGGCTGGACTCTTAACTTGGAGCGTGAGCCGGTCCGTGGCTAAAAAACCACTCTCGAGCAACATCTTACGCCGATTCGGGGCGTCTCGCCTACGGCGGGGTTGCAGGAAAGAATCAGGTTTTGTTAACCATGCCGGGATAGTGTCGAATCGGTTTGTCCCACAGCGTTTTTTAACCCTCGCCGCCCTTTGCGGCGTGACCCACTAGGCCCGGTTGCGGCGAGAAGGGGACTATCAGGATGCGCGTTCTCCTCATCGAAGACGACAGCGCCACGGCTCAATCCATCGAGCTGATGCTCAAATCCGAGAGCTTCAACGTCTACACCACCGACCTCGGTGAGGAAGGCGTCGATCTCGGCAAGCTTTATGACTACGACATCATCCTGCTCGACCTGAACCTGCCCGACATGTCGGGTTTCGAGGTTCTGCGCTCCTTGCGCGTCTCCAAGGTGAAGACGCCGATCCTGATCCTGTCCGGCCTCGCCGGCATCGAGGACAAGGTCAAAGGGCTCGGCTTCGGCGCCGACGACTACATGACCAAGCCGTTCCACAAGGACGAGCTGATCGCCCGCATCCACGCCATCGTGCGGCGCTCCAAAGGTCATGCGCAGTCGGTCATCAACACCGGCGATCTCGTCGTCAACCTCGACACCAAGACGGTGGAGGTCGGCGGCCAGCGGGTGCACCTCACGGGCAAGGAATACCAGATGCTCGAGCTGCTCTCCCTGCGCAAAGGGACGACGCTCACCAAGGAGATGTTCCTCAACCATCTCTACGGCGGCATGGACGAGCCGGAGCTCAAGATCATCGACGTATTCATCTGCAAGCTGCGCAAGAAGCTGGCCAACGCATCGAGCGGCAAGAACTACATCGAGACGGTGTGGGGCCGCGGCTACGTCCTGCGCGAGCCGAGCGAGCACGACGAAAGGATTCCGGCGTAAGCCGCGCGCAACGGCGCCGCGGGCAGCGCATGATCCGGAAAGTGTCTGTCGGTTTTCGGACCAGACCATGCGCAGACGAACGGGCGACTTCCCCGCGTTGCGTCTGCGTACATCTTGACTGAGCCCCATTCGGGCTCTCTCCTCCCAACTTGAACCCCGGGCGCAAGCCCGGGGTTTTTTAGTTCCGGCACGGAGGCCCGGCGTTGTTCGCGAAAGCGCTGAGCTGCCGGCGCGAACCGGCGCACGGTACGGTGTTACGGTGTGAGCCGCCTCACTGCGGCCGGCCGAATTCTTTGCTTTTCTTCCCCCATGCCGGATGCAGCCCGCCCACCGGACCCGCCGCAACCGCCGCTCTGCAAGCGCTGCCAGAGCGAGACGCAATACGTCACCGCCATTCCGAAGCGCTTCGACTCGCCGGCTTACGAAATCTTCCGCTGCACAAAGTGCGGCGACGTGGAATGGAAGGAGCGGAGCTAGCGGAAGCGGCGCGCGAAGCCGTAACCTAGGCTTTCACCGCAAATTTCAGCACATTGGCCGACGGCGCTGTGATCTCGGCGGGCGCGTAAAGGCCGCGTTTGTCGGCGACAGGCTTGAACATCTCAGTCAGGCCGACCACGGTTTCCGCGGCGCCGAGCACGAGATAGCCGTCGGACGGCATTTGCCGCGCCAGACGCCGCAGCACGTCCTGTTTGGTCGTCTGGTCGAAATAGATGAGCACGTTGCGGCAGAACACGATATCGAATACGCCCAGCGGCGAGAAGTCCTGCAGCAAATTGAGCGTGCGGAACTGCACCATCGCGCGCATGGCCGGCGTGATCTGCCAGTTTTCGCCCACCTGCGTGAAATGCTTGACCAGAAGCTGAATCGGCAGCCCGCGCTGCGCCTCGAAATGGCTGTAGACGCCGGCGCGCGCCTTCTCCAGCACCGCGGCGCAGATATCGGTGCCGACGATCTGCACCTTGTAGCCGTCAAGGCGCTCGGCCATCTCATCGAGCGTCATGGCGAGTGAATAAGGCTCCTGCCCGGTGGAGCAGGCCGTGCACCAGATGCGGATGCGCTTCTCCCGCGCGCGCGCGGCGATGAGCGCCGGCATCATCGTGTGGCGCAGGTGATCGAAGGGGATCTTGTCGCGGAAGAAGAAGGTCTCGTTGGTGGTCATAGCGTCGACCACTTCCGCAGAGAGCGCCGGCGGACACGCATATTTCAGCCGCGCAATCAATTCGGCGAGCGTGTTCATGCCGTATTTGCGCGCCACCGGCAGCAGGCGGCTTTCCGCAAGATATTGCTTCTCCGCCGCGAGCACGAGGCCGGAGCGCTCCTTGAGCAGCTTGCGCAGCCAGCCGAAGTCTTCGGGGCTCATGCGCGCTCCCCGCCGAAGATGCGCGTCATCTTCGCTGCGATGTCGACAAGCGGCAGCACCGCGGAGCACAAGCCGGCGTGCGCGACCTGCCCCGGCATGCCCCAGACCACGCTGCTGTCTTCGTCCTGCGCCACGACATGCCCGCCCGAGGCGACGATCGCCTTGGCGCCGTTAAGGCCGTCGGTGCCCATCCCGGTGAGCACCAGGGCCATCACCTTATGACCCCAGATCGCGGCGGCGGAGGAAAACAGCGGATCGACGGCAGGCTTGCAGAAATTCACCAGCGGGCCGTCGTCGAGCGCGATCACCGCCTGCCCGGTGTCGCGGCGGGCGACTTTCATGTGGCGGCCGCCGGGCGCGAGATAAATAGTGCCGGCATTGACTTCTTCGCCGTCCCGCGCCTCGTGCACCGGTTTGCCGCAGAGCCGCTCCAGGTGCTCGGCGAGGATAGCGGTAAAGGTCGGCGGCATGTGCTGCGTGATCAGCACCGGGGCGCGTTCCACGACAGGCACGATCTTCGGGACAATGATGTTGAGCGCCTGCGGGCCGCCGGTCGAGCAGCCGATGAGCAGCACACGCGGCGGCGTCAGCGGCATCGGCCGCAACGCCACAGCCGCGGCCGGTTGAGGCACGGGCCTGGCCGAGGGTTGCAGCGGCGGCGAGACCGTCCTCGGCAGATCGCGCGCGCCGCGCAGTCGTCTCGCGCGCAGACCGAGCACGCGAATCTTCTCGATCAACTCGCGGCGAAAGGTGGGCGAGCCGGTGACCTCGCGGTTGCTTTCCGGCTTCGGAATGTAATCGGCGGCACCGAGCGAGAGAGCGCGCAAGCTGATCTCGGCGTTGCGCCGCGTCAGCGTCGAGGCCATGATGATGACGACGTCCGGGCGCTTCTGCAGCAGCAGCGGTAGCGCGGCAATGCCGTCCATCTCCGGCATGTCGACATCGAGCACGATAACGTCGGGATTGATGCGCTCGATCTGGTTGACCGCCTCGCGTCCGGTGCGCAGCGAAGCGACCACTTCGAGGTCCGCCTCCTCCCCGATCCAGCGCGAGAATAGCCCCCGCACCACGACCGCGTCGTCTACGATCATGACGCCCAGCCGCTGCGAAGCGGCGGTACGGGCGTGCGAGGCTACGGCAACATTCATGAGGGTGACCTGATTGAACGGGACGGCTTCAAGTGGCGACGCGTCAGATCAGGCCAACCTCTTGGAATTTCGCTTCGACGATCTCCTTGTCGAACGGCTTCATGATGTACTCGTTGGCACCGGCGTGCAGCGCGCGAGCAATGTGGGCCACGTCGTTTTCTGTCGTGCAGAACACCACCTTGGGCCCGTCGCCGCCCGGCAACTTGCGCAGCATGCGCAGGAATTCATAACCGTCCATTTTTGGCATGTTCCAGTCCAGCAGGATGGCTTCCGGCAATTGCCGCCGGCATGCCTCGAGCGCTTGCTCGCCATCCTCCGCCTCCACGATCTCGAACTCGAGCCCTTCGAGAATTCGCCGCGCCACCTTCCGAATGACGCTGGAGTCATCAACCACCAGGCAGGTTTTCATCACGTCCTCGCTAGTTTGCCGCTTTCAAGTCCATTGCAGATCAGAGTCACGCTGCTGCCGCCTTGACCTCGCCGACGTCGAGCACATGATCCACGTCCACCACCATCAGCAATTGTCCTTCCAGGCGGTGCACGCCCACACAGACGCGCGCCAGGCGCGGATCGAGATTGATCGGGTTTGCCTCGCGTGTGGCTTCGTCGAGCTTGAGCACCTCGCCGACGCTGTCGATGAGGAGGCCGTAGGATTCGCCCCGCGATTCCACGCCGATCGCCATCGGCTGGCCTTCGCCCACGCGCGGGTCGAGGCCGAGAGATCGGCGCATGTCGATCAAGGTGACGATGCGGCCGCGCAGGTTGAGCACGCCGGCGATTTCCGGCGGCGCCAGCGGCACGCGCGTGATCCGCTCGGGAATGAACACGTCCTGCACGCGCAGGATCGGCAGGCCGAAGAGCTGGCCGCCGATCATGGCGGTAACGTATTCCTTCAGGTTTTGCGGGGGATGTTCGCTCATGCTCGGCTCAGGCGGCGCGGACGATCTCGGTCTGCTCTTTGAGAGCCGCGATCAGTCCCTGGCGGTCGAATTTGGCGACGAAGTCGTGGAATCCGGCTTTGCGGCCGCGCTCCACCGCCTCCATGGAGACGATCGAGGACAACCCGATCACCGGCAAGTCGGGGTAACGCGGATCGGCATGCAGCGCTTCGGCAAAGGCGAACCCGTCCATGTCCGGCATTTCGATGTCGGTGATGACCACGTCGAACTGGCCGTCCTCACGCAACAGCGCGAGCGCTTCCGCACCTGAGCCGCAGGCGGACACCTGGTATCCGGCCGCTTGCAACACCGGCACCAGCATGTTGCGGAAGAAAGGCGAGTCATCGACCAGCAGCACCGTGCGCGGGTGCACCGCCTGCGCACTCTCCTTGCGGCGGAACCAGTCGGCGAAAGCCAGCGGCAGGAAATGGCCGACATCGATGATCTCGGTCGCCTGGCCCTTGATGACGGCGGAGCCGAGCACGCCGGGATTGTCGCTGCCGACCTGAATGTCGAGATGATCCTCGACGATGTCGACGATATCGTCCACCACCAGCGCCATCGAGCGGCTGCCGTCGGAGAACACCAGCAAAGGCTGGGCACCTTCCGCCTTCACACGCACGCTGTCGCTCAAAGTGACCAGCGGCATGAGCTGCCCGCGGTATTGAATCATGTGGCGGCCGTTCGACAATTCGATCTTGCGGGCGTCGATTTCTTCAAGACGCGTGATGAGCGCGAGCGGCACAGCCTTGGGCTGGCTCGATCCGGCACGGAACACAAGCAGCGAGGTCTTCTGTTCGTCGCCGGCACTCCTCCGCGCGTCCGTTTCATCAGTCGCCATTTGCGAGGTGACCGTGCCGCCGAACGCCTGCGCCACCCCATTGGGATCGACGATCATGATCACTGCGCCATCGCCGAGAATGGTGTTGCCCGAGAACATAGAGATATGGCGCAGCCGGCTGGACAACGGCTTCACCACAATTTCCTCAGTATGGAAGACGCCGTCGACGACGATGCCAAAGGTCTGGCTGCCGACTTGCGTCACCACGATGAAGCCGCTCTCGAGGTCGCGTTCCTCCTTCGCCCCGAGAAGCGTCGAAAGCCGCGTCACGGGCAACAGCTTGTCGCGCAGGCGCAGCACGGTGGTGTCCTTGATGCGTTCGATCCGGTGCTCGGAGCCGCTGCGCGCGCGGACGAGTTCGACGACGGAAAGCTGCGGAATGGCGAAGCGCTCGCCCGCCGCCTCGACAATAAGCGCGGCGACGATCGCGAGCGTCAGCGGAATTTTAATGGTGAACTCAAGACCCGCGCCGGCCACCGATTTGACGTCGATGGTACCGCCGATCTGGTCGATATTGTTGCGCACGACGTCCATACCGACGCCGCGACCGGACACGGCGGTAACTTTCGTCGCCGTGGAGAAGCCTGGCACGAAGATAAATTTGTGAATCTGCGTTTCGCTCAGCTTCTCGATCTCGGCTTCGGTCGCCAGCCCTTGTGCAACGGCCTTCGCCTTGATGCGCTCGGTGTCGAGTCCGCGCCCGTCATCGGCGATCCGGATAACGATCTGGCCGCCCTCGTGATAGGCCGAAAGATGGATGCGTCCGCGCTCGGGCTTGCCCCTGGCGCGACGCTCCGCCGGCGTTTCCAGTCCATGATCCGCCGAGTTGCGCACCATATGGGTGAGCGGGTCCTTGATGAGGTCGAGCACCTGGCGGTCCAGCTCGGTCTCGGCACCCTGCATTTCCAGATCGATCTGCTTGCCCAGCTCCTGCGAAAGGTCGCGCACAATACGCGGCAATTTTTGCCAGGCGTTGCCGATCGGCTGCATGCGCGTTTTCATCACGCCTTCCTGCAGCTCGGCGGTGACGTTGGAAAGGCGCTGCAGCGGCGTCTTGAACTCGCTGTCCTCGTGTCGACGCACGATTTCCAAGAGCTGATTGCGCGTGAGCACCAGCTCGGACACCATCGTCATCAATTTCTCGAGCGTATCGACGGTGACGCGGATCGACTGGGTCGAGGCTTTGGCGCCGTCTTCTTCGCCGGCGACCGGCTCGGCGGCGGCTTTCGCCGGCTTGGCCGCGGGCGGCTCCACCTTGGTTTCACGGAACGCGCGTTCGAGATCGTCAGGCGAATCTTGCGCGGGTGCGAGCGGCGGCGCCTCGACCGCCGGCGGCGCGGCGGGCGCGGTTATCTTGCGCACCATGCGGTCGAGATCGGCGATCAGGTCGGCGTCATCGCCCTCCGGCTCCTGCTCGTGCTTTTCCAGCGAATCGAGGATGACTTTGATGCGGTCGATGGTGGAGAGGATCAGCGTGACCGCATCGCTGGTCGCGGGCAAACCGTCGCGAAACTTGCCCATCAGCGTTTCGGCGGCATGCGCCAGCGCTTCGAGCCTCGGCAAGCCGATGAAGCCGCAAGTGCCTTTGATGGTGTGGACGAGACGAAAGACGTTATCGAGAATCTTGGCGTTGTTCGGATCCTGCTCGAAGCGCACAAGCTCGACGTCCACTACGTCGAGACTTTCGTTCGTCTCGGTCACAAATTCCCGCAGCAGGTCGTCCATGGAAACGCCTTCGTCACAGGCCCGAGGCCGTCCGGCACTCGCCCTCGCAAGCGTCGGTCAGTGTGGTGGCGAAGGGTTTAATTTTGGTTGCGGAATGGTAATAAGCCGCAGCGCCGTTAACGCTTCATTAACCGCGGAAACGCGCGTGAGTGGGCAGCTATTGCGCGCTGATGAGGACGGCGTCGCCTTCCATGGACGCGGCGACCTTCATGCCGCAGTCCTTGGCGAGAAGGCCGGCGTAAAACGGCTGGATCTTGTGGGCATCGAGCCCGTCTGCGGCTTCGCCGGCCAGCAAAGCCGCCGCTGCGGGCTGCAGCTTGGCATTCGGCCCCGCCGCCGTCACCTTGAACCCCATCGTCTCGCCGGCGCCGACCGGATCGACCGTCAGTTGACCGCCTCGCGGAATGGTCTGCCCGGCAATCAACAACATGTTGAGCAACAGTTTGACGCGGTTCTTGGCAAGAAGCGCGCGCGGCAGGCCCCAGGCAAGCTTGGTCTTGTCGTCCTCTAAAAAGCCGCGGGAAATTTTCTCCGCATCGCCGGTATCGATCTGAGCGCCGGCGGAGCCCGCCGCGCCGAAGGCGATACGGCAGAACTGCAACTTGGCGGAGGCGGTGCCGGCGCTCTTTTTGATCAGGTCCAGCGCAAATGTCCGGGTCTCTTCGTCCTTGCCCTCCTCCAGCACTTCCAGCCCGTTGACGATGGCGCCGACCGGACTGATCAAGTCGTGGCAGACGCGCGAGCACAGCAAAGCAGCAAGATCGAGCGCTGCGAGGGAGCTTTCGGACATGGGGTCTCCGCCACACAGAGGTCAAAAGCACCGGCGAATCGCTGTCGCGCCGGACGCGAGGCGTGATACACCGCACGCGCAAAAGCGCCAAGGACGGAAAGGACGGAAGCGTGACCGCCGGCTCCACGATTTCGGCCGCCGAAGCCGCCCGCGTGATGGATGGGTTGACGGAGATCGTGGCGCGCGCCGCGCGCCTGATCCTGGCAACGCCGCAAAGCGGCGACCACGCGCTCAAAGCCGACCGCTCTCCGGTCACGCTCGCCGACGACAAATCGGAGGCGGTCATCCTGGAAGGGCTGGCCAAGCTGCTGCCTGATCTGCCGGTGGTGTCCGAGGAAATGGCGGCGCGACAGGCGCCATCCGCACTCGACGGCAGTTTCGTCCTCGTCGACCCGCTCGACGGCACGCGCGAATTCATCACGGGACGCGACGAATTCACCGTCAATGTTGCCCTCGTCAGCAACAACACGCCGGTTGCGGGCATCGTCGCGGCACCAAGGCAAGGCGTGGCCTGGCGGGGCGTTGTCGGAAAAGGCGCCGAGCGCTTGCGCTTGGACGGCAGCGGCAGGACGGCAATTCAAGCACGGCGCTGGCCGCCGCGGCCGGTGGCCGTGGTCAGCCGGTCGCATCTCGATGCCGACACCCAAGCCTTTGTTGCCGCGCTCGGGCCGATCGATTGCGAGGAAAGCGGCTCCGCGGTCAAATTTTGCCGCATCGCAGAAGGGGTAGCCGACATTTATCCCCGGCTCGCGCCGACTTATGAGTGGGACGTGGCGGCCGGGCACGCCATCGTCACCGCGGCTGGGGGCATGGTCGCGGCCCGCAATGGCGGGCCGCTCGCATTCGGAAACATCGCGGGCGCGTTTCGCATTCCCGCGTTCGTCGCCTGGGGCGACGGAGAACGCGCGAACCGTCTCTAGCGGCGGACGGTGCGCGCGACCTCTGGCCACTTATGCCTGGCGCGCGCCAGTACGCCGCCTGGATCGGCGAGGAATTCGGCGCGCGCCTCTGCACTATAGAAGAGATAAAGGCGCTGCCCTGTAACCGTCCAAAACAACGGATGGCCGGGAACCGAGCGCCCTCGGGCGATCGCCACCGGGTCGTATCCGCCGAACTGCGGCGTGTAGATTTCCGGATGATCGGCGAAAGCGCCGCGGTCACCCTCATTGCGGAAGCGCCAGACCGCGCCATCGCACTGCAGTTCAAGGTCGGGCCTGCCGAATTCGGCCCGGCCGTCGGTGAAGTAGGCGACCGGGTCAACGCCGGACAATGCAAGCCCGGTGTCCGGGTTAACGACCAACGGCTCGACCGCAAAGGCCGGCCGGCAAGCCATCGCGGCCAGCAGGCTAAGTGCCAATCGCATCTTCCGTTGCTGCCGTGGTGCAGTCATAGTTTGAGGCGACAAGGCCGATGATTCGGGTGCCTGGCGCCGTCACATTACGGCCGTGCGCGTGAGCAACCGGTTAAGCGGGGGTCAAGCTACACCATGGACCATGCGATGCGCGCCACCTTGCGGTTTGCGGCCCTGACCTTGTGCCTGTTTGTGGCCGGCGCCGGCATCGCCGCCGCCCAGGGCCAGCCACTTCCGTCGCCCGGGGCTGCGCCAGTGTCCCCACCCCCACCGCCTCCGCCGGCGCCACCGCCTGAACACCGCGATACCTTCTCGGCCAATGAAATCGTCCTGGCTGGGCACCAGTTTTTCGGCACGGTCTCGCGCGGCCTCGCGCAAGTCGTCGAAAAGGCGTTCAGCCAGTGGGGCGAGCCCAACGGTTACGTGCTCGGCCAGGAAGGCAGCGGCGCTTTTGTCGTCGGATTGCGTTACGGCGACGGCAAGCTTTATACGCGCAACGCCGGCGATCGCCGCGTGTTCTGGGAAGGACCGTCCGTCGGCTTCGATTATGGCGGCGAAGGCGCGCGCACGATGATGCTGGTCTACAAATTGCCGGCGACCGACGCGATTTACCAGCGCTTCGCCGGCATCGACGGCTCCGCCTATTTCATCGGCGGCTTCGGCATGACCGCACTCACCGCCAGCGGTATCGTCGTGGTTCCAATCCGCTCGGGGGTCGGCTTAAGGCTCGGCGCCAATGTCGGCTATCTCAAATTCACCGACAAGCCGACGTGGAACCCGTTCTAGCGCTGCTTTTCTCTATGCCCCCTCATGCGCTCTCTATGCCCGCTCATGCGCGGCAGCATTGGCGTTCGCGAGCGCTGACCCGGCTGCAAGTTTAGGTTAATGTCCGCCGCCGCTGGAAGTGCGCGGAGCCTCGTGTCATGGTTTCCGCGGGATTAGCGCGGGCGCGGGTACGAGCTGGAGGCGTCGTTTTATGATCGAACCGATCATGTATTTCGGGATCGGCTTTCTCGTCGCTGCCCTGATCGGGCTTGTTGTCATCCCCCTCGTCCATAGTCGCGCGGTACGACTGACGATGAAGCGGCTCGAAGCCGCGACGCCGCTATCGATGGCGGAGATCCAGGCGGACAAAGACCAGCTGCGCGCCGAATTTGCCATGTCGACGCGGCGCCTGGAGATGAGCGTCGAGCAACTCAAGAACAAGACGACCAGCCAGCTCGCCGAGCTCGGCAAAAAGGGCGATGCGATCAACCGGCTCAAGGTCGAGCTCGGCGAAAAAACCGCCACCATTTTCGCATTGGAAGCGCGCGACAAGGCGTTGCGCGACCAATTGCGGGCGACCGAAGATGAGATCGCGGCGAAGACCGCCGCGATGCATGACGCTCAGCGGACCTTGTCGGACAAGGAAGCCGAGCTGTCGAAGATGGTCAGCGAGTTCGACGAGAAGGCCACCTTCGCCGAAGCGCAAAAGGTCGAGATCGTGGCGTTGAAGACGCAGGTGGAGGCGCTCAAAGAGCGGCTCACTGCGGCCGGCCACGACGTGCGCGCCGCGGAGGACCGCCGCGATGCCGAGCGCGCCGCGCTCAAGGCGGCGACAGAAGAGTTGAATGCCGAGCGCGGCAAGGTCGAGAGCCTCGGCCGCCGGGTCGGCGAACTCGAACAGCACCTGGCGGCGCAAACGACGGAAGCCGAAATTCTCGGCCGTCGCGCTCACGATCTCGAGCAGCGGCTGAGCGAGCAATCGCGGCTGCTCACCGAAAGCGAAACCAATTTGCGTCACCTCGCCGCCGAGCTTGACGCCGCCCGCAAATCCGAAAGCGACCTGCGCGCCGCCGTTGCCGAGCTCGACAACCGCGCCAATACGGCCGGCGAGCGGCTCAAGGCGGAGAAGGCGCAGCTTCAGGCAGAGCTGGAGCGCACCCGCGATGAGCGCGACCGTCTCGCCCGCGATCTCGGCAACATGAAGCGGGAAACCGAAGAGGCCTGGGCCTCCGAGCGCGTGGAGAACGCGCTGCTGCGCGAGCGTATCAACGACGTCGCCGCCGAAGTGGCGCGTCTCGCGTCGGCGCTCGAGGGCCCCAACTCGCCGATCGACGCGATCCTGGCGGAGAACGTGCACACCGCCACCATCACCAACATTGCCGACGCCAAGCATGGCGAGGTGTCGACCAATGGCGATCTCGCCGACCGCATCCGCGCCTTGCAGACGCACGCCTCGCGCATCCAGCACAGCGACAAGCCGCAATAATCGGCTCGCCTTGACACCCTCAAGACGCGCTCCTTATATCGCCCGGCCTGAACGGCCGGGCGCTTAGCTCAGCGGGAGAGCGTTCCCTTCACACGGGAGAGGTCGTAGGTTCAATCCCTACAGCGCCCACCATGCAATGCCCGCAAATCGCATCGTCGTTCGCCGTGTCACGCCGCATAATCAGCCGGGTCGGGAGATTAGCCGTCATGCGATTTTGCATCATGCTTTTGGCGCTCGCGGCTCTGGTGGGCTGCACGCAATATTACGCGCGGCGGGATGCCAACCTGGCTGAGGCGGCGCAGGAGCGCGCCGCCTCCGATGACGCGGCGTGCCGCTCGTCCGGCCTGCAGCCCGGCACTCCGGCCTATGAGCAGTGCCGAACGAGCCTCGGCGACCGGCACGCGCAAGAAAATCGCCGCCAGCAAGGCCTCGCCAATCAAATGTTGAACGCGCATCCGCTGCACGACATCGGCCAATAGCCGCGCGGTGCTTCAGTCGAATGTCCAGGTGACCGCCGGCAGCAGATTGGCCGTTGCGTCCGGCACAGCCGATTTGTCTTGAAGCCCGGTCGTGTTTGCGACATCGGCGCCTTGCTTCACCAATTCGCCGCCGTTCGGATTTTCGTCTCCGGCTGTCTCGCCCTGGCGCACCATCGTGTGCACCTTGGCGAGAGCCTGTGCCCGTTCCGCCAGTGCCATTGTTCTGCGCCTCCCGTTCGACGTACCGTCGTCGTCCTCCACGATATAGCAAATGCGCTCGCTGCGCACCCCGGGCGCGGCCCTTCGAAGCGCAGGATCGTTTGCCGCGCCCCGCCGACTGATCACCGCCGCGGCGGCGGGTCGCGGGACAGGTTCTTCGCCGCCAGCTCGTCGAGGTAATCCCGCCAGTAGCGCGCGTAGTTGCGCCCGAGATCGTGCAGATACTCCCAGCCGAAAATGCCGGTCGAATGCAGGTCGTCGAATACCAGCCGCACCGCATAATTGCCGACCGGCAGCACTTCGAGAATGGCGACGTCGCGCTTGCCGGGCACGGTCTTGCGCTCCTCCGCCGAATGGCCCTGCACTTCCGCGCTCGGGCTTTTCACGCGCAGATACTCGGCCGGAAGATCGAAGCTTTCGCTGTTCTCGAAGCTGACCGTCAGAGTTTTGCGGTCCTGGCGCAGGCGCAGCTCGCGCGGCCAGATCGGGGCGCTGTCGCTCATGGCCGCGCTTTTACAGGGCAGGCGATCAAACCACAAACCGCACAGTGCCGGCAGCACCGATGTCATAGCCGCCGAGCTCCCGCGCGCGCGCAGCGAAAATGCCAGTGCGCAGGAAAGCGAACAGCGCCTGCAGCGGCGGACGGAAATAATCGCGCTGGCGCATCGCCAGATCGAAGCGTTCCCAGACGATCGGCACGAAATCGAGCCCCGCCGCATTGGCAACGCCGCGTGTGGCAATGCCTGTGTCGGCGCGCCCGGCGCGCACCGCCTGCGCAACGTCGGGGCCGGTCGGCGACACCGGGCCTGCGGCATTGA
The DNA here is from genome assembly GCA_035652735.1 of Pseudolabrys sp. Taxonomy (GTDB): domain Bacteria; phylum Pseudomonadota; class Alphaproteobacteria; order Rhizobiales; family Xanthobacteraceae; genus Pseudolabrys. Next base: position 33,660 of record DASRDF010000022.1, read on the forward strand.
GCCGATCGAGGCCCTCCTTCGCCCGATGCAGCAACGCCAACAGCAAAAGCTGGGCGCCCGCACCTTTGGGCCGCAGAGTGATGCGCGCGCGCTTGCCGATCACGTCGTCGATGCTCTTGAGCTTCAATGGGTTGCCCGGCGCGACCAGGAGGCCCTGCTCGCGCCGGCAGAAGCCCATCAGCACCGCATCGGGCCAGTCGCTGCGCGCCGCCATAGCAGCCGCGTTGGCGTCGGCCTCGAGGTCGTCCAACGCGTGCAGATGGATGGCAGCGGCGAGGCTTTCACCGCGCGCAAAACGGTCGAGGCCGGCTTCGCTGCCGACTGCGAGCGTGGCGAGGCCGGAACCGCTTTCCCGCAGCGCCCATTCCAGCAGCGGATCGTGACTGCCGGCGACGATCGGGACGGCTTCCGCGCGCGCCACGCCGTTCGGGCGCTGCACGCTCGCCGCCAGCCATTGATCGAGCTCCGCCTTGGGAAACAGCCAGCGGCCGGTCACCTTGGTGCAAGGGACGGTGCCCTCGGCCACCATTTCATAGATCTTGCGTTCCTTTAGACGGAGATAGACCGCGGCTTCGGAGGTCGTGAGCAGCTGCATTGGCGGGCCGGCACACATATGCACGAATTTCGAGGATGCCCAAAACCGCCAAAATAACAAGAGCGTGCAACGACCTCACAAACAGCGTCACAAAGGGCCGCCCGCGCGCCCATCAGGGCAGCAGCCGCAGCGCGCCCGCATTTTTGTCTCGCTGCACACGCGAAAATTCATGCGTTCCATCAGGAACCCTCCAACCGCTCACGACTTGCCCCTCGAAAACAACGGCGATCCACGGCGGAACTTCGCCGAAAGAGCGGTTGGTCCAATGACGCCGACAGGCCCCTCCCGCGGCTATAGCCGCCGCAGCTTCCTCACAACTTCGATGGCGACCACGATGACGTTCACACTCCTCGATCAGGCGCGCGCGGACGCAACCCTGGCGCCGAACCACCAGGCGGATGCGCGCGCGCCGACACCGATGCATTTGCGCGTCAACGGCCGCGCGTATCGGCTGGCACTGGACATCCGTACCACCTTGCTCGACGCGCTGCGCGAGCACATCGGGCTCACCGGCTCGAAGAAGGGCTGCGACCACGGCCAATGCGGCGCCTGCACCGTGCTGCTGGATGGAAAGCGCATCCTTTCGTGTCTGACATTGGCTGCGATGGCCGAAGGCCGCGACATCACCACCATCGAAGGACTTGCGGCGCCCGACGGCAGCCTGCATCCGATGCAGCAGGCCTTCATCGATCACGACGCCTTCCAGTGCGGCTACTGCACGCCGGGACAGATCATGTCGGCTGTCGGTTGCGTGCAGGAAGAGCACGCCGGCAGCGATGCGGAAATCCGCGAATACATGAGCGGCAATCTCTGCCGCTGCGCCGCCTATCCTAACATCGTCGATGCCGTCAAAGCCGGCAAGGCGAAAATGGAAAGGGGCTGACATGCGCCCATTCGTCTTCGCTCGCGCCGACAGCGCCAAACAGGCGATCGACGCGCATCACGCCGCCGATACCGAGCGCAAGAACGTCGCTTCCGTTCACGCGCGCAGTCAATATGTCGCGGGAGGCACGACGCTTATCGACCTGATGAAGCTCGACGTGATGCGCCCCGAGCTGGTCACCGACATCAACGGGCTGGAGAGCCACACGCCGTCCGGCCTCATCGAGTTCAGTGCGAAAGGGCTGTGGCTCGGCGCGCTGGTGCGCATGTCGGCCGCGGCGGATCATCCCGACGTGCGCGCAAACTTCCCCGTGATCGCGCAAGCGCTCGATCTTGCTGCCAGTCCGCAGCTACGCAACATGGCCTCGCTCGGCGGCAACGTGTTGCAGCGCACGCGCTGCACGTATTTCCGCGACACCTCCTATGAGGCCTGCAACAAGCGGAGCCCCGGCAGCGGCTGCGCCGCGCTCAAAGGCTACAATCGCAGCCACGCCGTGCTCGGCACCAGCGATCACTGCATCGCCACCTATGCCGGCGATTTCGCGCACGCCTTGATCGCGCTGGATGCGCAGGTCGACATCGCCGGGATCGACGGCTCGCGCACCATCCCATTTGCCAAGCTGCATCGGCCGCTCGGCGACACGCCGCATATCGAGACGACGCTCGAGCCGGGCGAATTGATCACCGCGTTCCAGATCCCGCCGCTGCCCTGGGCGCGGCGCTCCCTGTACTTGAAGATTCGCGATCGCGAATCCTACGAGTTCGCGCTGGCGTCCGCGGCCGTCGCGCTCGATCTCGACGGCGAGACCGTGCGCGACGCGCGCATCGCGCTCGGCGGCGTATCCGCGCTGCCGTGGCGGGCGCACGAGGCCGAAGCTCTGCTGAGAGGCAAGCCCCTCGATGACGCCGCGCTCGATGCCGTCGCCGATAATGCGTTCGAGCAGGCGCGGCCGATGCACCACAACGCCTTCAAGGTCGAACTTGGCAAGCGCGCGCTCAAGCGGGCGCTGCGCCAAGCGGCGGCAATGGAGATTTGACATGAACCGCGCAGCCCCTGCTCCTGCCGCCAATATGGGCGCGCCCGCACCGCGCTACGACGGCCGCCAGAAGGTCACCGGAGAAGCGCGCTACGGCTCCGATTTTCCCGTCAGCAATCCCGCTTACGCCTTCCTGATCACCAGCCCGATCGCCAAGGGCCGCATCACCGGCATCGATCTCACCGAGGCGCGCGCCGTCCCCGGCGTGCTGGAGATTTTCACGCACCAGAACACCGGCGAACTGCGCGAGGTGAAGTTTTCGGGCGGCGGCTCGGGCTCCACCACGTCGTGGCAGACGATGGGACCGGGGATCGGCCACGACGGGCAGATCATCGCCATGGTGGTCGCCGACACCTTCGAGGCGGCGCGCGAGGCCGCTTATCTGGCCAAGTTCTCCTATTCCGAAGAAGCCCCGAGTGCGAGTTTCGGCTCACCCGGCGTCGCCGACGAAGATGCCGGCAAAGCCAGCGAGCGCGCGAAAGATTTGCCGCAGGCAGGCGATCCCGAGGCGGCGATCGCGCTCGCCGAAATCAAGCTCGATGCCGAATACGGCACGCCGACGCAGCATCACAACCCGATCGAACTGTTCACCACCACTTGCGTGTGGAAAAACGACGAGTTGACCGTCTATGAGCCGAGCCAATTCGTCTACGGCTTGAAGAACAATCTCGCTGAAAAGCTCGGCATCGCGCCGGAGAAGGTGCGCGTCATCAGCCAGTTCGTCGGCGGCGCGTTTGGTTCGAAGGCGCAGTTATCCCCGCGCACCGGCTTTACCGCGCTGGCGGCGAAGAAGCTCAACCGTCCGGTCAAGCTGGTGGCAACGCGCGACCAGGGCTTCACCATCCAGACTTACCGCGCCGAGACGCGTCACCGCATTCGCATGGGCGCCCAGCGCGACGGCAAGATCACCGGCTTTTCCCATGAGGGATGGGAGGTGACGTCGCGTCCCGATCCGTACGTCGTGGCCGGCGTCGAGGATAGCGCGCGGCTCTATGGCTTCGGCGCGGTAAAGACGCACGTGTCGCTGGTGCACGCCGACCGCAACACGCCCGGATTCATGCGCTCGCCGCCGGTGGTGCCCTACATTTATGCGCTTGAGAGCGCCATGGACGAGCTCGCTGTAAAGCTCGACATGGACCCGGTGGAATTACGCCGCGTGAACGATTCGATGAAGGATGCGACCGGCAAGCAATGGTCGAGCCGCTCGCTGATGAAATGCTACGAGGAGGCGGCGTCGGCTTTTGGCTGGTCGAAACGCACGCCCCGACCGGGATCGATGCGCGAGGGCGATTGGCTTATCGGCTACGGCTGCGCCAGCGCGGTCTATCCGACGCATGTCGGCACTGCGGCCGCACGGGTGCGTCTGCTGTCCAACGGACAGGTCAGAGTGCAGACGGCTTCGCATGACCTCGGCACCGGCACATACACCGTCGTGGCGCAAATGGCGGCGGAGCGGCTGGGCGTACCGCTGTCGCAGGTGAAGGTCGAGTTGGGCGACACGCAATTTCCTCCGGCGGTCGTCGCCGGCGGATCGACGACGGCAGCGAGCGTGTGCAACGCCGTGCTGAAAGCGTGCGACGCCATTCGCGCCAAGCTCGATGCCGCGCCGGCGGCCGCGGCGGAAACGCCGCAACCAAGCCCGCCGGCGGCACACAGCCGTTTTACCGAGGGCTATGCGCCGCAGGCGGCGCAGCACGATCTCGGCGCGGTGTTCAAACGGCTGGGTGTCGGCGCCATCGAGGAGTACGCCGAATTCGTGCCGCCTGGCGCGCCGCCCGATGCCATGGACAAGCTCTACCACGGCAAGCCCTATCTCGGCGGCGGCTCCAAGGGCGAGAAGCTGATGTACTCGCTCGGCGCCGAATTTGTGGAGGTGCGCGTGCACGCGCTTACCCGCGAAATTCGCGTGCCGCGCATCGTCGGCGCCTTCGCCGCCGGCCACGTCATGAACACGCGTACGGCACGCAGCCAATATCTCGGCGCCATGATTTGGGGCATTTCGTCCGCGCTGCACGAGGCGACTGAGATTGACGAGCGCTACGCCCGTTACGTGAACGACAATCTCGCCGATTATCTCGTACCGGTGAACGCCGACATCCAGCAGCTCGAAGTGATCCTCGTTCCCGAAGAAGACAGTTTCGTCAATCCAGCCGGCATCAAGGGGATCGGCGAACTCGGCAATTCCGGCACGGCGGCGGCGGTGGCCAATGCGGTCTATCACGCTACCGGGGTGCGCGTGAGGCAATTGCCGATCAGGCTCGAGAAGCTGCTCGATTAGCTGAAGCCGCGCGTTTGGCGGCCTTTAGGTCGCGGACAAAAGCACGGTATTGCGCCTGCTTGTCGGCGTCGTCCTGAATGCGCAGCAGATACGACGGATGGATGGTGGCGACCATGACGCCGCCGTCCGGCATATCGACGGCGCGGCCGCGAATCTTGCCGATGGTCATGCCCTTGTGCATGAGGCTGCGCACCGCCGTCGCGCCCATCGCCACGACGACCTGCGGCTTGATCATCGCGCGCTCCAAATCGATCCACCAACGGCAGCGCTCGATCTCGTAGCCGTTCGGTTTCTTGTGCAGCCGGCGTTTGCCGCGCGGCTCGAACTTGAAATGCTTCACCGCATTGGTGACGAACACCTGCCTGCGGTCGATTCCAGCTTCGACAATCGCCTTGTCGAGCACCCGGCCGGCCGGCCCGACGAAGGGCCTGCCGGCCAGGTCCTCGCGGTCGCCCGGCTGCTCGCCCACCATCATGATGCGCGCCCGCGCCGGGCCCTCGCCGGGTACGGCTTGCGTAGCGTTCTTGTATAACGGACAGCGCGTACAACTATTTTCGGCGCCAGCAAGCTGCTTGAGACCGGCCGGAGCTTTGACGACGGCGTCCATAACGTTCTAGGCGCGTGAAGGCGCATCGGTTCCGCAATGCAATGCGACTGCCGGCGCCGGCCCGGAAGCGAGCCGATCGAGGGCGCCTCCGTGAAAGGTTCGGCCCTGCGTTCTCCAAACCGGCCGGCTGCTGCCATTGTAAGCTAATGTGAGCGAGTAATCCATTGCGAGGAGGATTCAGTGGCGGATCCGGTCGGCTTGGTCGGCATCGGTCTGATGGGCACGGCGTTGGCGCAGCGCCTGCTCGGCACCGGCTTTGCCATCGTCGGCTTCGATCCCGACTCGGCCCGCCGCAACGAACTGGAGCGCCTGGGCGGCACGCCGGCCGCGTCGGTCCCGGATATTGCGCGCCGCTGCCGGCAAGTTCTGATCGCAGTGATGACGATGGACCAGGAGGTCACCCGCGATTTAATCGGCGCCGCCACAAGCGTCGCCCTCTGCACTTCGACCGGCGAGCCGGACCGCATTGCGGCGCTGGCCGAACGCGCGGCGGCGCAGGGTCTCGCCTTCCTCGATACGCCCGTGTCCGGCACCAGCGGGCAGGTGCTCGCCGGCGACGGCTACGGATTGATTGCCGGCGATCCGGCAGCCGCAAAAGCCGCCGACTCAATCCTCTCCGCCATCTATCCGCGCCGCCGCTTCGTTGGACCCGCCGGCGCGGCGACCAAGACCAAGCTCGCCATCAATCATATTCTCGGGCTCAATCGCGTAGCCCTCGCCGAAGGCTTGGTGTTCGCCGAACGGCTCGGGCTCGATCTTGCCGACTTCCTCGACGCAGCACGCCGCTCGGCCGCCTATTCGCAGATCATGGACGTCAAAGGCGACAAGATGATCGCACGCGATTTCACCGCCGTCGGCAAGGTCAGCCAGCACTTAAGCAATTCTCACGCATGCTCCCATCCAGGCGAGCGACTGTCGAAGATTCCATTGGGCGGCGGAGATGATCTTCGGCAGGTCACGATTTAGTTTTTTTGATTCCGAATACTTTCGGATTTTCTTCAGGTTAGCCCGACGCCGCGATTCAATCCGAGCGGCGCCCGAAGCTCGGCCAATTTAGGACACAAAACCGAACGTCAATCGGCGGGAATTGTTTTACCGATGGGCAAGGGGAACACCCAATGGGCGACGTCAATGAGCCGGTGAGCGGCGGTGAAGATTCCGAAGTCCGGAAATACGCACCCAAGCGAGTTCGTGAGCATCCTGCAGAGCCTCGCTATGTGGCGTCGGCGCCCACCGCCCCCATTCTGACGCAAACTCACCAAAATCGCTGGGCGACTTCGGCCCTGGCACAACTCGATGCTCAATCACGCGCCGCAGAAGGCGAGGAGTTGACGCGTCGAGCCGTATCCGGCCCGCAGCTTGTGCCGGATCCACCCGTACAACTGGAAACAGACATGTCGCTGTTCGGACGCGTTGCCCTGGTCCTTCTCTTTGCAGCTGCTGTTGCTGTGCTGATCATCTTCGCAAAACCTCTCTGGCAGAGCGGCGAGGCCTTGCTTGCGAAAAATGCGAATACCGCCGATTCGTCCGAACAGGGCCGAACGGCCGAGCTCAGGCCCGCTGCAACTCCGACGCTGCAGAAAGTTGAATCGGCTTCGGCGGCTCCCGGAATGCCAGACCTCAGGGCCAACAATATCGTCCCTCAAATGCCCGTGACTTCCGGCGTGCAAATGAAGCAAGCGCCCGTGAACACGGCTTCGGCCGCCGCAACCGCTTGGGACCGCGCTGACAACACTCGGCGCGGCGGCGAAAGGCTGGTTCGCGGCGTCACAGATACCGAGATCCGCTTCGGCATTGCCGCGCCTTTGTCCGGCGCCGCCAAAGAGCTCGGACAAAATATGCAGTTGGGCATCGAAACGGCATTCAAAGTTGCCAACGCCGCGGGCGGCGTGAACGGCCGCCAATTGCGGCTGATCGCAGCCGATGATGGCTATGAACCCTCTCGGACGCCGGCGGCAATGAAAGAGCTTTACGACAAAGACCAAGTCTTTGGCTTCGTCGGCAACGTCGGAACGCCCACGGCCACGGTGGCGCTACCGTTTGCGCTCGAGCACAAGGCGCTTTTTTACGGCGCGTTCACCGGCGCCGGATTGCTGAGAAACGACCCGCCGGACCGCTACGTTTTCAATTACCGTGCAAGCTACGCGGAAGAGACCGAAGCGATCGTTCACTACCTCGTCAAAGTGAGACATATCAGGCCGCAACAGATCGCAGTCTTCGCTCAGAACGACTCCTATGGAGAGGCCGGCTTTTCCGGCGTGGCCAAAGCCGTGCGCGCACTCGGCGCCGATGAAAACGACATCCTGCGTCTCAGTTACCAGCGCAACACCATTGACGTGAATGACGCGGTCGAGCGGCTGAAAAACCATCACAAGCCGATCAAGGCCGTCATTATGGTGCCGACTTATCGCGCCGCGGCCAAATTCATCGAGAAGACCCGCGACCAGTATCCGAACATGATCTACACCAGCGTGTCGTTCGTCGGCAGCACGGCGCTCGCCAACGAGCTGATGCTGTTGGGAAGCCGCTATGCCAACGGCGTTATCGTCACGCAGGTCGTGCCGCCGGTGAGCGGGCACTCCTCTCTGGTCCTCGATTATAAGTCAGCGCTCGCCAAGTACTTCGGCGGCCAGGAGCCCGATTTCGTCTCGCTGGAAGGCTATGTGGCCGCCAACATTCTGATCGCCGCATTGAAGCAAACCGGTCCCGACATCGACACCGAGAATTTGGTATCGAGCTTCGAAAGCATGCACAATCTGGACATCGGCTTGGGAACGCCGGTTAAGTTCAGCCGCTCCGAGCACCAGGGCGTGCACAAGGTCTGGGGCACGCAGCTCGACGCCTCGGGTCACTACCAGCCGCTGGATTTGCAGTAGCCGCGAAACGGCACGTGACGCGGAACCAGAACACGGCGAATCCATTGAGGCTTGATGAAGCTAGCGTGGATCGCGGCTGTTGCGGTTGCCTTGAGCGTCGGGCCTGCCGCAGCGCGCCACCATCACCATACCGGCGGCGATAGACCCTCGTCCGCGCGCAAAATAACCGTCGACTCGGTGAACAATGCGGCCTGGAGCGGCGACACAGGCGCTGTCCCGCCCGCGCTGATTGTGAAAGCTGAGGTCCTCCTAGCCCGGCGTCATTTCTCGCCGGGCGAGATCGACGGCAAGAATGGCGACAACTTCCGCAAGGCATTACAAGCTTTTCAGCAGACCAACGGCCTCAACGTGACCGGCAATATCGATTCACCGACTTGGAGTGCTTTGGCCGCAAACGTATCTCAGCCAGCGCTTGTCTCTTACACAATCTCCGCGGAGGATGTTGCCGGCCCCTTTGAGAAGAGCATCCCCCATCAACTGGACCGCATGGCCAAGCTGCAGGGTCTGTCCTACAAGGACCCTTCGGAAGAGCTGGCCGAAAAATTTCACATGAGCGAAGGCTTATTGCGCGCGCTTAACCGCGATGCCCGTCTTGATCGCGTCGGTGAAAAAATCTTTGTGGCCGGCGTACAGCCGATGTCGCTGCGGAGCGGCCACGGCCACAGCGTCGAGGTGATTGCGCCGGGAAAACACGATGGCGAAGGCGCCAAGGTCACAACGATCGTGGTCGACAAGGCTGCGAGCGACGTGCGCGCCTATGATCGCGACGGCAACCTTGTGGCGTTCTACCCCGCTACAATTGGCAGCGAAGAGAAACCCGCACCGAGCGGGACATTCCAAGTGAGGCGCGTCGCGTGGAATCCCGATTACCACTACGACCCGAAATTCGCCTGGAAGGGGGTCAAGGCAAAACACAAACTGACGATCAAGCCCGGCCCCAATAATCCGGTCGGACTGGTCTGGATCGATCTGACGGCGCCCTCATACGGCATTCATGGCACTCCCGATCCCAAGAACATAGGCAAGACCGAATCCCACGGATGTATCCGACTGACCAACTGGGACGCAGTCGACCTCGCTCAGATGGTTCGCCGCGGCACCGTCGTAAAGTTTGAAGATAATCGCACGGGCACAAGACCCGCTGCTACAGTGGCCAAATAGGCGGCACTGCAACACAGGCTCGTTTCTAGCGCGCGGCCACGCAGTTTGCCGCCTCTAGAAAGAACGAAGGCTCGATCTGAGTAACCGCGAAGACTGGACCTACGTTGCCGCGTGGCGCTCCCTACGGGAGTCGAACCCGTGTTTCAGCCTTGAGAGGGCCGCGTCCTAGGCCTCTAGACGAAGGGAGCTTGGGCCGAGAGCATCCGAGATAACCTCGATCCGCGCCGCACGCAAGCTTGCCCCCGCGCCGCGAAGATTCCACGCTGCGCCGGCAACTCGGGGAGCGCCTGCATGCTCGATTCCATTCCTCGCCTCGTCAACGCCGACGCCGGCCTCGTCCGCCGCGGCCGTTTCGTCGATACCACGTTCATGATCGCGATCGACGGTGCCGACACGCTCATCCGCATCCAAGAGGGCCGGGTCCTCAGCATCACGCCAGGTCCGTTCATTACGCCGAACTATTCGTTCGCGCTGCGCGCATCGCGCGAGGTGTGGGAGAAATTCTGGCAGCCGCTGCCTCCCCTCGGCTTCACCGACATCTTCGCGCTGGTCAAACAGAAGCTGATGCGAGTGGAAGGCGACATCCACCCCTTCATGGCCAACCTGCTCTACTTCAAGGATGTGATTGCCGCGCCGCGGCGGGAGGCCAAACGATGAGCCCGCGTTACGAAGCGATCACCGGGCGTTATCTGCCGTGCAAACTGCTCGGCGCGCCGCATCGGCTTTATGTCGAGGAAGCAGGCAGCGGCATTCCCCTGCTCTGTCTGCACACCGCCGGGGCCGATACGCGCCAGTATCGCGGGCTGCTCAACGATGCGCGCGTCACCGAAAATTTCCGCGTCATCACCTTCGACATGCCCTGGCATGGCAAGACCTCGCCGCCCGCCGGCTGGCATGAGCGTGAGTATCAACTCACCGCGCCGGATTACGTGCGGCTGATCCTCGACGCGATGGCAGCGCTCGAACTCGACAAGCCGGTGGTGATGGGCTGCTCGATCGGCGGCCGCATCGTGCTCCATCTTGCGCATCATCATCCCGACCGCTTTCGCGCGCTGATCGGCCTGGAGTCGGCGCCCTACGCCGAGGCCTATTACGACCTCTCCTGGCTCAATCGGCCGGACGTGCACGGCGGCATGGTCTGTGCCGGCGTGATCTCGGGCCTGATCGCACCGACAGTTGCGCCGGCCGAGCGCTGGGAAACGCTATGGCACTACATGCAAAGCGGGCCGGGCGTGTTCAAAGGCGATCTTTATTTTTACACCACCCCGGACGGCGACATCCGCGACAAGCTCGGAGCGATCGACATCAAGAAATGCCCGCTGTTCCTGCTCACCGGCGAATACGACTATTCCTGCACGGCCGAGGCAACGCTCGCGATCGCCGAGAAAACCGGCGCCCCGGCCACCATCATGAAGGGGCTCGGTCACTTCCCCATGAGCGAGGACTACGAAAAATTCGCCGGTTACCTTTTGCCGGTGTTGGAGCAGATCAGGGCGCTGTGATTGGTTACGCCGTGACGACTGCGATTGTGCGACTGATTAGAATTTATAGTTCAGGCCGCCGCGCACCACGTGAAAGTCGGTTTCGCCGAAACGAACGGCAATGCTGGCATTCGGTGCGGGAACAGGAGCGCTGGGAAGATTGGCCTCGATGAAACTGTTTCCGCCGAGACTCACGAAAAGATATTCAGCCTTGATCGTCCAGTGATCGAGCAGCGGCAGCTCCAAACCGCCGCCCGCCGTCCAACCCGTTAAGGTCGGCTTCGATGCGCCGGCATAGCAGGTGGTGTTAGCGAGGCACGAACCGAAGGTATTGGCCGCGGCGGTGAATGCACCGAACGGACCGGGGTTTGCGTAACTCGCGTTTTCAGATGCCTTGCCATAGGCGAAACCGGCGGTCCCATAGACCAACATGTTATTGGGCGCCACGTAGCCGACGCGGCCGCGCACAGTGCCGAACCATTGCACCCGTTGATTGGTGGTCTGCAGAAGGTTGTTTCCTATCCCGGTTGGAAGACGGGAAAAAAAGCTCGATGTTCCGCTGCCGCGGAGCGATGAAAAATCGAAATCCGACTCAACGCCAAACACCCATACCTGATTGAACTGCCAGTTATAGCCGACCTGAAAGCCGCCAAGCGCGCCGGATATGCGGAATGACGTCGGCGCTCCGGCGCCGATCTGCGCGGAAAACGAGTCGTTCGGCGCGAAGTTGACCGTGGGGTCGGCGCTCCACCCACCGCCGGCATTGCCGCCGACATAAAATCCGGTCCAATTGTATGCGGCCGCCGGTGCTGACGCAGGCGGCGCCTTGACCGGCAAGTCGGCAGCATACGCAAACTGCGTAAATGTGCCGGCGGCAACGGTCGCAACAAGCAGGGATGACAAGCGGCCCATCGGGTAAGCCCCTTTTTCCGGCACTCTGAATTGATGGACGCTAGCCAGCTCTCGGGTTGCGCGCTTGGGCTTGGCGCTCCATCGGAACGGGCTTGGCGCTACTTGTTCAGCGAATTCCGCCGCTTGTTGCAGTTTTGTCGACGATCCGCGTCCGCGCCCACACGCCGGTTACGCAAAATATATTTGCCGTTAAGACCGAAATCCTGAACCCATTGCGTGGGGCCCGCGACATAAGTGCGGCGACAATGTCGCGGGCATCGGGGACCTTCATGCCGCCATCCGCGGACAAGTTTGCGCCGGTACGCTTTTGCTCCGACGATGTGCCCGAGCGCGACCGCATCGCCTTCGTGCGCGAAGTGTATGGCCGCGCCGTCGTCAAGCACGAAATCGAGCCGAATGCCGACGAGCCTTTCTATTGGCGCGGCATTGTTCGCGCGTTGCCCGGCGCCGGCTTGGCCTCGATGGAGGTATCGGGCATGCGCACCCAGCGCACCGCGCGGCAGATCGACAGCGACGATCTCGTGCTCAACATCACTTTGTATGGGGACCGTGTCGTGCGCCAGTTCGGACGCGAGGCGATCGTCGGGCCCGGCGAGCTTGCGGTGACGCGCAGCGCCGATGTCGCCGCGTGCGAAATCAAGCGCGGCTCCTCCTGTCTCGGCTTGCGCATTCCACTCGTTGCCATCCGGCACATGATCTCCGATCTCGATTCCCTGATCGCCAAAACGATCTCAAATTCAGCCGGACCGACGGCTTTGCTGCTGAGCTACGCAACTTATCTGCTCAATGCCGACGCACTGGTCGACACCGACGTCTGGAATGTCGCAATTCCGCACGTCTACGACCTCGTCGCTCTGACGCTCGGCGCGACACATGAGGCCGCCGAAATCGCCAAAGGCCGCGGATTACGCGTTGCGCGTCTGCGCGCGGCCAAAGCCGATATCGTGGAGAATATTGGCCGGCGCGACCTGTCGCTCGACACCGTGGCAAAGCGTCAGGGCATCTCGCCCAATTATCTTCGCAAGCTGTTCGAGGGGGAGGACAACAACTTTACCGAATTCGTGCTGGCGCAGCGGCTTGCTCGCGCCCACCGCATGCTCAGCGATCCTCGCTTTGCCACGCATGCGATCGGCGCGATCGCCTACGAAGCGGGCTTCGGCGATCTATCGTACTTTAATCACGCGTTCCGCCGTTATTTCGGCCTGACGCCGTCCGATGTACGCAAAGCCGCGCGCGAGAACGCGCGCGGCTAACCGCAAAAAGAGCAAGGCCCTAGCTTCCGGTTCATTCCCGCGAAGGAAACCCAGGGCCGAAGAACTGGGTTCCCCTTCCCCCGGAATGAGCGGGTCTATTGTTGCGGGGCCAGCTTCAACCGCCCGAGCGGCTTGAGCGTATCTGGATCGAAGGTGAGAATTTCGGTTGCGCCGCCGACCTCGACCGTGACCACGATGTGGTCGGCACCGACGGCAGTCGAGACGACCTTGGCGCCCGCCGGCAGCGGCGCCGATGTATCGACAAAATCGCTCGGCGCCGGCGCGCTTCCCCCAAGGCTGAAAACGCGGTAGCCGATGACCCCGAGCACCGCGGCAACCGCGAGAAACGTCGTGGCGCCGGCAATCGTCATCAACCGGCGCACTTTCGCGATCACACGCGCGGCTTCGGGATCGAGGGCGTTCTGGTCGGACATCGTCCCCCCATGCAGGAAACCGTCACCATTTCCGCCGAAGAATCCGGCGAGCGTCTCGACCGCGTCCTTGCCGCGCGCATTCCGGCGTTGTCGCGCTCGCGGCTGAAGGCGCTGATCCTCGGCGGCCAGGTGACGGCCGCGGGCCGCACGATCCGCGATCCGGCGGCCGAGGTCAAATCGGGCGATGCCATCACGGTGCTGCTGCCGCCGCCCGAGGACGCCAAGCCCGCGGGCGAGGCGGTCCCGCTCAATATCGTGTACGAGGACGATGCCCTCATCGTGGTCGACAAGCCCGCGGGCCTGGTCGTGCATCCCGCCGCCGGCCACGCCCATGGCACTTTAGTCAATGCGCTGATCGCGCATTGCGGCCCGAGCCTCTCCGGCATCGGCGGCGTGAAGCGGCCCGGCATCGTGCACCGGCTCGACAAGGATACGTCGGGCCTGATGGTCGTCGCCAAAACCGACCGGGCGCATCGCGCTTTGAGCAAGCAGTTCGCCGCCAAGGCGTCGGGCCCGCTCGAGCGCGGCTATCTCGCTTTCGTCTGGGGCGCCCCGGCAAAGCCGAAGGGCACAATCGACGCGCCGCTCGACCGCCATCCACACGCCCGCGACAAGCGCGCCGTGCGCGCCGGCGGACGCGAGGCCATCACGCACTGGCAGGTGCTCGAACGCTTCAAAGGCGATGACGGCAAAGCGACGGCGAGCCTCATCGCCTGCACCCTGGAGACCGGCCGCACGCATCAGATTCGCGTGCATCTCGCGCATATCGATCACCCCATCCTGGGCGACCCCACCTATGCGTCGGGATTCAAAAGCAAGGCCGCCCTGCTGACCCCGCCTGCGCGCGACGCGCTCGCCTTACTCGGCCGGCAGGCCCTCCATGCCTATCTGCTCGGCTTCGAGCACCCGGTGAGCGGCGAACGTCTCCGGTTTCGCTCCGAACTGCCGGCGGACCTTCAGCGCCTGCACGCAGCCCTCGGTGCCGCCTCTTGAAACAGGCTGCGCGCCACTTATGTTTGCGCTGTCGAGCTTCATACCGAAAAGCGGAGAAACCTGGCTTTCCCCCCGGAACGCCGGGCGATTTGCGTCGTTGACCTCGTGACCGGCCGCAAACCGTCTATGCAAGACGCAAGCGGCAAAAAAAGCTTAGCAAATCCAGAGATTTGCTCGAGTACCCGCACCCGGTCACGGCGACGTGACGGATGCGACCCTGGTTTTCGCTGCCCCGCTCCGGTATGCTGCATTTGCGAAATCGGAATGTACGCCGTCGGCTCGGGGAGCGGCGGCGGCAACAGCCTGCCGATATCGGGGGCAAGTTAAGGAGGGCGCTATCATGGCCCGTACCGCCGCACTGCCGGCACTCAAGGCCGAATCCGGCCTTTCACACTATTTGGAAGAAATCCGCCGGTTCCCGATGCTGGAACCGCAGCAGGAATACATGCTGGCGCGTAGCTGGCGTGAGCACGGCGATACCGAAGCCGCGCACAAGCTCGTCACCAGCCATCTCCGCCTGGTCGCCAAGATCGCCATGGGCTATCGCGGCTACGGCCTGCCGATCGCCGAGGTGATCTCGGAGGGCAATGTCGGCCTGATGCAGGCGGTCAAGCGCTTCGAGCCGGAGAAAGGTTTCCGCCTCGCCACTTATGCGATGTGGTGGATCAAGGCCGCCATTCAGGAATACATCCTGCGCTCGTGGTCGCTGGTGAAGATGGGCACCACCGCCAACCAGAAGAAGCTGTTCTTCAACCTGCGCAAGGCCAAGAGCAAGATTTCAGCCCTCGAGGAAGGCGACATGCGCCCCGACCAGGTGCAGCTTATCGCCAAGCGCCTCGGCGTCACCGAGCAGGACGTCGTCGACATGAACCGCCGGCTCGGCGGCGATGCTTCGCTCAATGCGCCGATTCGCGAGGACGGCGACTCCGGCGAATGGCAAGATTGGCTGGTCGACGAAGGTCCCAATCAGGAGCGCCTGCTCGCGGAAAGCGAGGAAAGCGACAACCGCCACAAGGCGCTGATTAGCGCGCTCGACGTGTTGAACGAACGCGAGCGGCGTATCTTCGAGGCGCGCCGGCTCGCCGACGAGCCGGTGACGCTCGAGGAGTTGGCTGCGGAGTTCGGCGTCTCGCGCGAGCGCGTGCGGCAGATCGAGGTGCGCGCTTTCGAGAAAGTGCAGAAGGCGGTGAAGAACCGCATCGCGGCCATGGAGAAGCCGGAAACGCCGGCGCTCGCCGCGCAGTAGGTCACAAGATGCGCTGTTTCGTTGTGGCCGGGCCGTTCGCCCGGCCATTTTGTTTTCACCCCTCTCCTCTCGTGGAAGACGGGAACGTGAGATTGCCGCGCCTCTTCGAAATACCGATTCAATTGTCAAACAGCAGACGCGCATCATCGCCCCTGTTCTTTATTCGGCCCGGGGTGAGCCGCGCATTTCCAAATGCCGGCCTCCGCCCTTGGGGGCTTCGGCGCGACAGACCGCCCGCTCTCGAAGCAATGCCGAGGGCGCGCGGGACG
>DASRDF010000023.1:0-18685 GCA_035652735.1 Pseudolabrys sp.
CGACGACCATTGTCCCGATCCAACGCTCAAGCTTTGCGCCTACAGGAACAACCTGCCGAAGGACGCCGACGACTTCTTCTGGGGCGACGGCATTTTCGACAGGCTCGGTCGCTTCGCCGAGCTGGACGGCGAAATGCGCCGTATCGCATTCAATGCCGTCGCAGACTATCCGTGGCTCCAGCTCAGATCGATGACGTCTGAAAGCGCAAAGCAGCTCGTTGAGGTGGATACCGGCGCCGGCGTGGTCAACTGGATCTGGAACACCTACGCAACCATCAAAACCTTCACACCCGCCGCCGTACCGGCGATGAATGCGGCACGCCAACAGCGCACAGGATTGTCGTTCGCCGCCATCAATGCACTGCAGGTGCCGGTGGCGCTGCTATCGCTCCTACTTTTGCCATTCGCGGCGTTCTACACGTGGCAGAAAAAAGGGTTCACCGACCTTGCCGCACTCAATGCGACCGCGGTGCTCGCGGTGCTCGGCAATGCGGCGGTGTTCGGCACGTTTGCCACTGCGCACAATCGTTATGGCGCACGCATGGCCTGGGTCCCGGTCCTGGTGCTGCTGATCACGTTCGCACGCCTAGCGCTGCAGCGGCGGGGCGGCTTGCCCGGCGCCAAGCCTGAGGCCACAGTGTAGCGCCACGTTTTCTGGAGTTGTGCGATGGACAAGCCAAGCGCCGCTGCCCTGCGTCAACTCACGCCGACCGGAAAGCTGCGCGTCGCTGTGGCAGTTGCGCCGTCGCCCTCGGCGCAATTCGCCATCAAGGATGGCGACAGCTTCAAAGGCGTCGCCGTGACCCTCGGAAGGGCACTGGCGGAGAAGCTCGGTGCGCCGGCGGAGATTGTGCCGCACAATGCTTCGGGCGAAATCCAGAACTCCGCTGCCGATAACAAATGGGATGTCGCTTTCCTGCCCGTCGACGAGGAGCGCAAGAAATTTGTCGACTTCGGCAATGCTTATCACCTGCTGCAAAGCACGTTCCTGGTGGCGGCCGGCTCCAAAGTGCAATCGGTAAAAGATGCAAACGCCAAAGGGATTGGCATTGGCGGGGTCGCAAACACCGCGACGTTCCGCGCCGCCAAGAAAGCGACACCGAACGCCACCCATATCGAATTCGCCAGCGTGGACATGGCCGCCACAGCTATGAGAGAGCGCCGCATCGAGGCGATCGCGCTGTCGCGCGAATCGCTCGCCGGTCTTGCCGCACAAATCCCCGGCTCGCGTGTGCTCGACGACGCTTTCCTGAATTCCTCGACCGCGGTCTGCGTCCCCAAGGGGCGGCCCGAGGCGCTGACCTATGTGAGCGCGTTCATCGAGGAAGCGAAGGCGTCCGGCCTCGTGCGCACAGCGCTCGACGAGATGGGGCTGACCGCCTCGCAGGTCGCCCCCGCCGGCATGCAGCCTTAGAACGCGATCAGCGGGGAGCGACCGACGGCGTCCGCACGTGCTCGGGGCGGACACCGAGCCCGAGGATGCGCGCCGGCAGACGCTGCAATGGCGGCAGCCAATTGAACAGTCGCGCAAGCAACGGCGGGCTCGGCCGTTTTTTGCCGGCAAGCACCGCGCCCAGCACGTTGTTCTGCACCTGCACCTGAATCCATTGGATCACACGCATGGGCAAGGTGCGACGGCGCTGCACCGTATTCAGGAGTTCAGGGGTGACGCGGCCCTCCTTCAGCGGCGTGGCCAGAATGTTCGCCGTCGCCACGGCATCCTGGATGGCCAGATTGATGCCGACGCCGCCGATGGGCGACATCGCATGTGCGGCGTCGCCGATACAGAGTAGCCCGGGTTTGTGCCAGCGCTCGAGGCGATCGACGGCAACGGTCAACAGCTTCACATCGTCCCAGCTTTCGATCTCGCCCAGACGGTCGCGCAAGAACGGCGACATGAAAGCGATACTGTCGCGAAAGGCGTCCAGCCCCTTTGCCTTCACGCGGTCGATGCCGCCCTTCGGGATGACATAGGCGCATTGCCAATAGTCTGTGCGGTTGAGCATGACCAACATCATGCCCATTTCCATGTGGCCGAACGTCTCGGTGCTGTCGCCATCGCGGCGCGAGATACGAAACCAAAGGATGTCCATCGGCGCGCCGATGTCCTGGACCTGAAACCCTGCGCGTTCACGCAGGGTCGAATGCCTGCCGTCGCAAGCGACGGTGAGGTCGGCACGGAATTCGCGCTCGCCCTCCAGGGACTTTGCGCGCACGCCGACGATGCGGCCGTTCTCCTCGATGAGATCGGTCGCTTCCGTGAGCATATGCAGGTCGAAGCCGGCGTATTTCTTTCCGTGCTCAGCGAGGAAATCGAGAAAGTCCCACTGCGGCATCAGCGCTACGAATTTGCAGTGCGTCGGCAAATGGCTGAAATCGGCGAGATGGATCGTCGTGTCGCCGACCTGTCCACTGAGGTGCGCTACCCGCGAATGCGGCAGCTTGAGAAATTCATCGAGCAGGCCGAGCTCGTACATCAGTTCGAGCGTCGAGGGATGAATGGTGTCACCGCGGAAATCGCGCAGGAAGTCTTTGTGCTTCTCCAGCACCGCAACGCGCACGCCCGCGCGCGCCAACAGAAATCCCAGCATCATTCCCGCCGGCCCGCCGCCGACGACGCAGCAAGTTGTGTCGATCACTTGAGTCATACGCGCCCTTCCGTCTAGCCCGTCGCGAGCAAAGATGCATCACGGTCGCATGCGGCGCATGCGCGCGGGCGTTATGCCTGCTTCTCCGGCGTGCGGACGGTCAGTCCGTCGAGGTCTTCGCTGACCTTGATTTGGCAGGAGAGCCGCGAATTCGGCCGCACGTCATAGCCAAAATCAAGCATGTCCTCTTCCATCGGCGACGGCTCGCCGGTCTTGGGCCGCCACTCCTCCTCCACATAGACATGGCACGTGGCGCAAGCACAGGCGCCGCCGCACTCGGCTTCGATGCCGGGAATATTGTTGCGGATCGCCGTTTCCATGACGGTCGAGCCGACTTCGGCGTCTACTGTGCGGGCGGTGCCGTCGGAATCAATATAAGTGATCTTCGGCATAACCGGGACGCGGGCGGGAAGGCCGCGGCCGGAATTGGCCGCAGGCGCGGCTTCTATAACGTCATTCGCCCACGCGCGCCAGCCGCTTCAGGCGCGTAACAGCGCAGTGATTTCGCCACGCGCAGCGGCAACAGCCGCACCTAGGGCATCGAGCTTCGCCGCGCGTTCGCGCGGTGAGCCTGCAGCGGCAGCTTCGAGTGCTGCGGCAGCCTCCGCCACGGCGCCGGCCCCGATGCCGACCGCCGATCCTTTAAGCGTATGGGCGAGCGTCGCCACCGTGCCGGCATCGCTTGTGCGCATCCGCGCCAGCAGGATCTCGGCCTGACGATCGAACAGCTGCAGCAGCTCGCGCTTCAGCGCCTCGTCGCCAAAGGTCATGGCATCGAGATAAACGCGATCGATCGCCGAAGCGGATGAAATGTTTGTCGCCGTCAGCAGCGCTGCCTGCCCCATGAGGTCCCCTCATATGCGTCATGTATGAATGGCGAGTTTGACCACCGCCCGACCAAACAGAGGTAAATCGGCGGCCGACTTCGCGGCGCTGGTTAATCCCGCTCTAACATTGCGCGGCGCCGCCGCGCCGCCGCCGCAATGTCGAGGCGAGGGAACTCGGCAGCGCCCGTTAAAAATCATGGTTAACGAGTGGTTAACGATGATGGAAAACTCCCAAACGCGGCGGTTTCTTTCGCATTGGCAGAACGCTAGGATTAACCAAGCTGGGGCCGGAGCGTGTTCGACGGCGTCTCCGCACCACTACAATCGCAATCCCGCGCTCGTGGCGCGGCCCGCAAAAGTGACACATTTCGGGCCGCGGCAATGGTCCCGGCGTAACGACGAGGCGACGACCGAAATGGCGAACATCCCGCAGAAGTCCAAGGACGCGACCGAAGAGGCGCTTACGGCCATTCAGGAGGCGCTCAGCGTGCGTCCACAAGAGGCGCGGCCGGAGCCCGCGACAGCCGCCGATCTCTTCGCCGACGACAAATCGGCCGCCGAGGCGCCGCGCCGTCCCGCCAATGACGATCGCGCCTCCATCGGGCAGATTCTGCAAGCGCTACACGGGCGCCCTGCTCGTCTGCCCTACCTGATCGCCGGCGGCGCTTCCGCCGTGTGGGTTGCCGGCGGCTTGATCGCCGCGCTGCTCTTTCGTCCCGAACTGCAAGCGGTCACCGCGAGCCCGCGTGCCGGCTTTGCTGCACTGGTCGGGTTTGCTGCGGCGCTTGCGGTGCCAGTGATCTTTTTCTTCGTGCTGGCGCATATGTTTCGACGGTCGCTGGAATTGCGCATCGTCGCCGAATCGATGGCCGAAGTTGCGATGCGCCTGGCGCAACCGGAAACGGTCGCGCGCGAGTCGATTGTTACGGTCGGTCAGGCGATCCGCCGCGAAGTCGCGGCCATGGGAGACGGTGTCGAGCGCGCACTCGCGCGCGCAGCCGAGCTCGAAGCCTTGGTGCACAATGAGGTCTCTGCCCTCGAGCGCGCCTATAACGACAACGAGGTGCGCATTCGCGATTTGGTGAGCGAGTTGTCCAGCCAGCGCGAAACGCTGGTCAATCAGGCCGAGCAGGTGCGCAACGCCATCAGCAGCGTCCATCTCGACTTGTCTCACGATATCACCTCGGTCGGCGACCTGGTGGCGGAGAAAGTCAACGAAGTGGCGCAGCGTGTTACACGCTCGCTCACGGAAAAGGGCGAGCACATTACGTTGGCGCTCGGCCACGCCGGCGACTCCATGATTGACGCGCTGACCGACCGCGGCTCAACCTTGCTCGACCGCTTGGAAAGCTCGAGCGAGCGCGCTTCGAGCGCGATTGCGTCCGCCAGCGAGCGGCTCACCGACAGCCTCAATTTCAAAACGGAGCATGTACACGACGAGTTCGCCGAACTCGCGACGCGCTTGCAGCAAATGATGACTCAGCGGCTCGACGCCGTGGCGCAAGGCTTTGCGCAAAATGCGCAGTCGACCGTCGACAGCATGGCCAGCCGATCCAAGCTGTTCACCGAGGCGCTCACCGAAACCGGCATGCGCATGGCGGACGCCATTTCCGCGCGCGCGGAAGAGGTAAATTCAACGCTGCGCTCGACCGGAGATTCGCTTGTGCTCGATCTGTCGCTGCGGGGCGGCGACGTGGTCTCCAAGCTGGAACAGACCGGACAGCGCATCACAGATACGATGACCGCGCGCAGCAATGCCGTGGCCGAAAACTTCCGAGACAATGCCGAAGCGCTGGCGCAAGCGCTCAGTTCTCGCGGCGAGGCGGTCAAAGACATGCTGGCCGGGCGCCTGCGCGCTTTCGAGGAGATGTTCGAGAAGGGCGGCACCGAAATTACCGAGAAAATCTCGCGCGACTCCACGATGCTCGGCAACCTTATCACCACGCACATGGCCGAATTCGACCGCACCGTGAAAGTATATGGCGGCGAATTGGTCGAACGGCTCGGGCAGCGGACTCAGGACGTGTCGGACGCCATGCGCAACTATCTGGACACGTTCGATCAGCGCGTCACCGCAAAGGCCGACACCCTGCAGGGTTCGCTCGACCAGCGGCTCACGCGCTTCGAGAGCGAGCTGGAGCAACGCGTCACCGCGCTCACCGGCAATCTCACCACCAGCGGCAAAGCCGTCGTCGATATGCTCGACCACCGGGTCGCCGAGGTGGGCGGCACCATCACGGCGCGCGGCAGCGAAGTTGCCGATGCGATTGCGGCCAAGACCGCCGAGATCGATCGCACCTTGGGCGCGCGCGCAAGCGAGGTCGCACACAATCTCGATAGCCGCATCGATCGCTTCGAAGATCTCCTCGTCGGGCGCGTCGAAAGCGTTACCAACCAGATCGAAAGCCGCACACGCGCGGCTGCCGATGCGCTCAACATGCGCATGGAGCAACTCTCGCAATCGATCAAGAGCAATTCGGCGGAGGCAGAGCGGGCTCTCGGCCAGCTCGCGATCTCGGCGACGGAGGCGATCCGCGCCTCCTCCGCCGACGCCGAGCGCACGCTCAAATCAGCCAGTGAGGAGGTCGCCGCCGGTATTACCAGCAAAGCTGACGATATCGCCAAAGAGGTGCGCACCCGCACGGATGAAATGGCCCGGGTTCTCTCCGACCGCAGCGGCAGCGTGCTCGCCGCCATCGTTGAGAAGGGCCAGCAATTCGCCGGCGAAGTGGGCTCCGCGACCGAACAGGCCATCAAGGCCATCGATGAAAAGGCCTTCGCCTTTACCCGCACCATGCTCGACAACAGCACCGAGTTGTCACGCATGATCAACAGCGCCGGCGAGAACGCCGCCAATACCGTCAACCGCACTTTCAACGAGCTCAATGATGCCGCCGTCAAAGCGATCGAGCACTCCAAGCAGACGGCGAGCTCCACCGTTGGCGAGATGCTGGAAACGCACAACATGCTGCGCGCCGACACGACCGCGCTGTTTGAGCGGCTGCGGGAAGCCAACATCATGTTGCAAGAGGTGCTGTCGGGCGCGCACGAGAACATGAGCGCGCTCGAGAACACGCTGATGCTGCGCGTTTCCGAGTTCGTCAACGCCATGAACGAGGTCACCGCCTCGACCGGAGAGGCGACCACGCGTGTCGACGCGACCGTCACCAATTTCGGCGAGATCACGGCGCGCGTCGTCACCAATTTGGGTCAGCTTGCCGACCAGTTCGACAGCCACGGTCGCGAGCTTGCCAAGGCCGTTGAGCTCATCGACCGCAGCAATGAGCGCGCCGAAGGCACAATCAACGAGCGCCGGGTGCAGCTCGATTCGCTCGTTGCCACTCTCGACATCCGCACCGAGGACCTTGATCAGCGCCTCAAGCGTTTCGCAGGGCTACTGGACGAGTCGTTGGAGGCGGCTTCCGCGCGCGCGCGCGACGTTGCCAGACTGGTGTCGGAATCGAGCGCGGAAGGCAGCCGCGCCATCACCGAGCACCACGATCGCGTGCGCGAACACGCCGACGAAGAGCGTCGCCGCACTGCGGATGCGATGCGCGAGGTATTTGCGCAGGCCGCCGGCGAAACCAGCGCCATCTTCCGCGAGTCGGCCGAGCGCTTCGCTGAAGTCGTGCACGGCATGAAGCAGATGGCAGCGGAGATGCAGCAGGAGCTCGAGGCGACCCGGGCCGAACTGCACCGCGGCGTCTTCGAATTGCCGCAGGAAGCCTCCGAGGGCGCCGCACAGATGCGGCGCGTCATCGTCGACCAGATCGAGGCCTTGGCCGAGCTCAACCGTATTGTTGCGCGCCACGGGCGGAGCCTCGATGCCGTTGAACCGATGCGGCGCCCGGCGCGCGAGGAGCCGACGCTTGCGGTTATCGGCGGCGGCCGCAGCGAAATGTCGTCCCCGCCCCCTCGTTCGACACCATCACGGGAGCCTGCGAACTTTGCGCCACCGCGCCGGACGGCAGCAGCCGCGCCCTCGTTAACTCCGGAACAGGCAGGCGTCAGCAAAGGCTGGCTTACCGAACTGCTCAACCGCGCCTCGAAGGACGAAGACGAGGCGGCGCGCGATCTGCGCGAGCCGGCGCGCGGGCCGGAGGAGCGGACGCCTCGCCACACCATCGAGTCGCTCGATTCGCTGTCAGTCGACATCGCGCGCATGATCGACCACGACGCCGCTGCCGACCTCTGGGACCGTTATAAGCGCGGCGAGCGCAACGTCTTCACCCGCAGGCTCTACACGTTGCAGGGACAGAAGGCGTTCGACGAGATTCGCCGCAAATACCGCGCCGACCGTGAATTCAAGCAGACCGTCGATCGCTACATCAGCGAGTTCGAACGCCTGTTGGAAGAGGTCTCGCGCGACGATCGCGGACAAGTGGTGGCGCGCACTTATCTCACCTCGGAAACCGGGAAGGTGTACACCATGCTGGCGCACGCCGCAGGCCGCTTCGACTGAGGCCCACGGCGTATGGTGTGATTTGCCGCAAGGCCTTGCGGCCCGACGGGCCTTTCATGTGCGGCCGCGCACCGCAAATTTCGATTTGCCAGCCGTGCGTGACCGTCCGATAGTGGCAAGATCGGCGGCCACGGGGGACGAGCGCCGTCAGGATATACAGCTCGGCAGGACGAGCTAGAACGCAACGGTCGGTTCATTTGCAGCTTTCCGTCGCCGCCGAACGCTGGCCGATTGCCGGCACGTTCTCGATCAGCCGCGGCAGCAAGAGCGAGGCGGTTGTGGTGGTCGCCGAGCTTACCGACGGCGCTCACCGCGGGCGCGGCGAATGCACGCCCTATGCCCGCTACGGCGAAAGCGTCGCCAGCGTCATCGCTCAAATCGAAGCGCTGCGGCCGCAGCTCGCGGCCGGGCTGACGCGCGAGGGGCTGCAGAACGCCATGCCGCCCGGCGCAGCGCGCAACGCCCTCGATTGCGCCCTCTGGGATCTCAATGCCAAAGACAGCGGGCGCCGCGTCCATGAACTTGCCGGTCTTCCCGCCCCGCAGCCGGTTACAACCGCGTTCACAATCTCACTCGCCGCGCCTGCCGAGATGGCGCAACATGCAGCGAAAGCGGCGCATCGTAGCTTGCTCAAAGTCAAGCTCGGCGCGCCCGGCGACCCCGAGCGCATCGCCGCTGTGCGTGCGGCTGCTCCCAAGGCCACGCTAATCGCGGACGCCAATGAAGGTTGGGAGGAGAGCGTGCTCGGCTCCAATGTCGCAGCCTGCGTTGCGGCCGGTGTCGCGCTCATCGAGCAGCCGCTACCGCAAGGGCGCGACGCAGCGCTCGCGGCCGTCTCTCGCCCCATTCCCATTTGCGCCGATGAAAGCGTACACGATCTCAGCTCGCTGCGGGCGCTTGTCGGGCGCTACGATGCGATCAACATCAAGCTCGACAAGGCCGGCGGCCTGACGGAGGCGCTCAAGATCGCGGCCGAAGCCGAGCGGCTCGGTTTCATGCTGATGGTAGGGTCGATGGTGGCGACGTCACTGTCCATTGCCCCGGCAATCTTGATTGCGCAGCGGGCACGCTTCGTCGATCTCGACGGCCCATTGTTGCTTGCCAAAGACCGTGTCGACGGCCTCGCCTATCGCGACAGCCTCGTTTTTCCGCCGACGCGCGATTTGTGGGGCTAAAGCGCGGCAAAATGCGGCGTTCGCCCTGGCTAAGTTCCTGAAAGTTGTCCCGAATTATCCAGATTTTTTGGTTAACCAAGTCTTTCCGCCCGTCCCTATTTCGCTTACACTTGCGTCAAAATCCCCTCGGGGATCGGCGGGATAAAACAACAACGGGGACGGGGGTCATGCAAATTCGCGGCCTAGTTCTGTGCGCCGCCGTGCTGCTATCGGCGGCCGCGCCGGCCTCCGCGGCTATGCGCATTGCGGACGATCGCGGTGGCCAGATCGGCCAATACCTGCAAGCCTTCACGTTGCTGCGCTCGACCGGCGAGAACGTCGTCATCGACGGCAACTGCCTGTCCGCCTGCACGCTGGTGCTCGGCATGATTCCCAGCAACAAAATTTGCGCCACCGAAAACGCGCGCTTCGGCTTCCATGCGGCCTGGATGCCCGACCAGGATGGACGTCCCGTCACCAGCACTATGGGGACGCGTGCGTTGTGGAATATTTATCCGGCTTCGGTGCGGCACTGGATTAACCACCACGGGGGCCTGTCGCGGCACATGATCTTTCTCGAAGGCAGTGCGCTCCACGGCATTGTGCGCAGTTGCTCGGCAACGCCGCGCGTGCAGGCGCGCTCACACCGCCGCGACATTGCGCGACGCACGTACCGCTATGCCAGCGGCAGCGCCGCCAGCGATCGCCGCTGACGCCATCGCCGCATAAGCCAAACTGCCAAACGCGCCATAGAGGACGCCGGACAGCGCCGTCGCGCCGGCCATGATGGTGCCAAGCGCAATCGCGAGATAGCCCTGTGCCGTCGCTGCTTGCCCGGGCGGCGCTTTCGCCGCCACATAGCCGAGCATACCGAGGTGAGTGGCACCGAACGAGGCGGCATGCAGCAGCTGCAGCAGTGGCAACACTAGGACAGGTGGGTTGAGCGCCATCGCGCTCCAGCGCAGTGTCGCGCCGAGCGCACCGATCATGAGCAGCACGTGCGGCGCGAACCATGGCGGCAAGCGTCCTTGCAGCGCAAATAACACGATTTCCGCGATGACTCCGAGGGCCCAGAGGGCGGCAATGGCGGCGCCGTCGAGACCCTCGCCGCGCCATTGCAGCGCCGAGAAGCCGTAATAGACCGCGTGACTCGCCTGAATGAGGCTCGCCGCAGCGAGCACGGCGAGGAAGGCCGGATCGCGCAACAAGGTTCGGCGATGTGACCGGTCGTCTGCCACCGCTTTGACATGCACCGGCGCGAGCGCCGTCGCGGCCAATGCAGCGACCGCGCTCGCCGCCAGAATGAGCCAGATCAGGTGCTGCGCCGGAATCGCGTCGGTTACGAACCCTGCGGCGAAGCTGCCGAGAATGAAGGCGGCTGAACCCCACAAGCGCACCGGTCCATAGGCCCGGCCCCGCGCGGCGAGGCCTTTCAGCGCGTAAGTGTCGGCCAGCGGCATCACCGGCGTGAACGCAAATGACGCAACGGCGTAGGCGACGAGGACGGCCAGCGGCCCCTGCGCCAGCGCCACCAGCAGGTAGCCGGCAACGCTTGCCGCCGCCATGACGACGATGACCGCGCGTAATGCGTCGCGTCGGTCGGCGGCGCGCGTCGCGAGCGGGACGGCGACGATGCGCGCTGCTAACGGTGCCGCCAGCACGAGGCCGATCATCTGCGGGTCGAGGCCTTTGGCCTTGAGCCAAATCGGGAAAAACGGCAGCTGGATGCCGAGCACCACGAAGAGCGTGGCATAAAGCGCGGCCAGACGGACGGCAAAGCCGCTGTCGGAGCGGGGAACTGGCCGCATAATCTGTCGTCTCGGCTGGCCGAATCAGGCTTGGCGATAGATAAACTGCCTTGGGAGCGAATGCACATGCCGATCGAGGCCACGGCGCAGGCCGCTGCGGCGGATGCGAGCGAGGACGAGTACCAAGCCTTATGCGCCGCGTTGTCGGCGAGCGCGCGCGGTCGTGCGTTTCTCGAGGAATATGCGCGCCGCCATCGCGCCGAAGACAGCGAGAGAGTGCTCGCGGCGATCGCTCGCCTGGAGGCGCTCATCCGCACTCAGCGCGCAGACAGCGCCTCCATACATGGCGAGTTGCAGACCCTGTTGGCGACCATTCGCTTGGCGCGGCCGGACATCGAAGCGAGCAGCCTCGCCGCCCGCGCCATCAAGCTCCTGCAACTCCTCGATCTGCTGCAGCGCCGGCTCGAGGCGCTGGCCGGCTCGGCGCCGCTGCCGGGCGGCGAAGGCCGGCTGAGCGTAGTGCCGCCGGCCGAAGAGCCGGAACTGCCGATCCCGTCGCCGCAGACCGAGCAACCAGTGCTGTCGCTCGCCATTGATCGCAGCGTTCTGCCGGATGCAGCGCACAACGTTGCCGCGTGCATGCCGGAGATCACCTGGGTGGAGAGCCGGGCCCCCGAGACCGCGAATGTCGAACCGATCCAGTCTGCCCAATGGCGCGAGCCGGCCGCTCCCAAATCCGATCCTTTGGCACCCTTGATGCTCCTCTCCGAAGAAGAGCGGATTGCGCTGTTCACCTAAACTCAGGCGTTGATCAGCCGCGCAAAGAGTTCGGCATCCACGTTCGCGCCGGACAGCACGGTGGCAACCACCTTGCCCGCCACGTCGAGCTTGCCGGCCAGCAGCGCAGCAAGGCCAATGGCGCCGCCCGGTTCAACGACGAGCTTGAGTTCTTCGAACGCGTAACGCACCGCTCGGCCAACCTCATCGTCGCTCACGGTCATGCCCTTGCCGATCAGCTCGCGATTGATTGGAAAGGTGAGCTCGCCGGGCGTTGCGCTCATCAGCGCGTCACAAATACTGCCGCTCATATGCGCATTGCTCTCGCGCTGGCCGCTGGCGAAAGAGCGTAGCGTGTCGTCGAAGCCCTCCGGTTCGGCTGCGTAGATCTCTGCGGAGGGCACCTTCGCCTTGATGCCCAGCGCCGTGCCTGCGGCGAGCCCACCGCCTGAGACACCGATGATGACGACCTGCGGCTTCAGGCTGAGCCAGCGCAGATCCTCGACAATTTCGGCGCCGATTGTGCCTTGCCCCGCAATGATCAGCGGATCGTCGTAAGGCGGCACCAAGGTTGCGCCGCGCTCAGCGGCGATGCGCGCGCCGATCGCCGCCCGGTCCTCGGTGTCACGGTCGTAAGCCACGACTTCGGCGCCGAGTGCCTCGGTGCGCCGGCGTTTGGCTTGCGGCGCATCGCGCGGCATCACGATAGTCGCCGGTATACCGAGCAACTTAGCTGCCGCGGCGACTCCTTGCGCGTGATTGCCGCTCGAATAAGCGACCACGCCGGCCGCGCGTTTCTGCGGCGGGATCGAAGAAATTTTGTTGTAGGCGCCGCGAAATTTGAACGAACCGGTGCGTTGCAGCGTCTCGGCTTTTAAAAAAACGCGCGCGCCAAGCCTTTCGTCGAGCACCGGCGCATTGATCAGCGGTGTACGGACCGCAACGCCCGCGAGGCGCTTGGCAGCGGCCGCAACATCGGTCGCATCTGGGAGAATCGTTTTTTCGTTTACGCCCATCCGAACTGAAGGCTAATGCGCTTCACTAAACCAGAGCAAGCGGGGTCTGCCTCGCTACCCGGTCGGATACGAGCTGCGCGGCCAACGCGGACCGCTTGGCTTCGCGATCGCTCTTGACCCTGCCCGGCGGAGGCTCCAACACTTTGCATCAATCACGCTATGCAGGAGGGGCCGAAATGGATCTTGGAATCAAAGGACGCAAAGCCGTCGTCTGCGCGTCGAGCCGCGGACTCGGCAAGGCCTGCGCGCGTGCGCTGGCAGAAGCGGGCTGTGAAGTCGTCGTCAACGGACGCGACCGAAAGAAACTGGATGCCGCCGTCGCAGAGATCGCAAGCTTGACCGGCGCCAAAGTAACCCCGGTGATCGCCGACGTCGCCACGCCGGAGGGGCAGAAGGCGCTGCTCGCTGCCTGCCCCCAACCCGACATCCTGGTCAACAACAATGGTGGCCCGCCCTTCAAGGATTTCCGCGAACTGACGCGCCAGCAAATGATCGATGGCGTCATCGGAAACATGATCACCGCGATCGAGCTTATTCAAAAGGTCATCGACTCCATGGCGCAGCGCCGGTTTGGCCGCATTATCAACATCACGTCCTCCTCGGTGAAGGCGCCGCTGCCCGGCCTCGATCTGTCCTCCGGGGCCCGCGCCGGGCTGACGGCCTTCCTGGCCGGTGTCGCGCGCACCGTTGCCGACAAAAACGTCACCATCAACAACATCCTCCCCGGCGCCTTCGACACCGATCGTTTGCGCGCGAACCTAAGCAAGACCTCGGAGACGAAGGGCATCAGCGTGACGCAAGCCGCGGCCGACCGCCTCGCCGGCATTCCGGCCAAGCGTTTTGGCGATCCGGCGGAGTTCGGAGCGGCCTGCGCCTTCTTATGCTCGGCGCAAGCCGGCTACATCACGGGACAGAACCTGCTGATCGACGGCGGCATGTTGAACGGCGCGTTTTGACCCTCGTCCAGCCCACGAAGGCGGAATACGGCGTGTCTGCTCGATCGGCCGCCGCCTAACGTTCGCCTGGACGACGAGAGGCCTTACGCCGCCGCCTTGAACTCGACTCCAATGCGCGTCGCCGACCGCCAGACGACGTGGCACTGCTCGCGCAGGCGGTTATGCTCGATGACCAGCACGAAATTCTCGGGAATGCCGACATGGCTCACCACTTCCAGGCAGGCGCCGCCTGCGGAGAGATTCCTCACGCAGCAATCGATGCCGGCGGCGCGATTGAAGCTGATCGAGCCCGCCTTGAGCGTGCGGTGACGCGGAAAACGGCGACGCTCCTCGAATGCATCCTGCATGACATCCTCCTTCGATGTCGAACGCCCAACCGCCGTCCCTTCGCGAAGCGCGACGATAGACCGCGACGCTTTACCCGTTCGTGCAACTGATCGACGAAACGCGGGGGGTGGCATTAGCCTTTGCTAACCATGCCGCGCCGTAAGGGAAGAAGCCGCCGACCCGTAAGCGCCAGGGCGTTGTCACGTCCACGGTCTCCGCGCTTCTCAGACAGAACAACGCTTGCCCCTCCCCGTGGCGCGCGGCATAGTCCGCCCCGCCTGCCGATCTTTACCAAGCAAAAACCATAACGCCCTTGGGAGAATTGCCATGAAGCTCGTCCGCTACGGCGCGCCCGGCCGCGAGAAGCCCGGCATCATCGACGCCGACGGCAAGATCCGCGACCTCTCGCGCGTGGTCAAAGACATCGACGGCGAGATGCTGAGCCAAGGCGGCCTCGCCAAGATCAAGAAGGCCAACATCAAGCGCCTCAAGGTCGTCGGCGGGCGCCCGCGGCTCGGGCCTTGCATCGGCAACGTGCGCAACTTCATCGCCATCGGGCTCAATTACCGCGACCACGCCGAGGAAGCCGGCATGCCGATCCCCAAGGAGCCGGTCATCTTCAACAAGGCGACGACGTCGATCTGCGGCCCCAACGACGACACCATCATCCCGCGCGGCTCGAGCAAGCTCGACTGGGAATGCGAGCTCGGCGTCGTCATCGGCCGCCGCGCCCGCTACATTCCCGAGGGCAAGGCGCGCGACTACATCGCCGGCTATTTCGTCGGCAACGACGTCTCCGAGCGCGTGTTTCAGATCGAGCGCTCCGGCAGCCAGTGGTTCAAAGGCAAATCGTGCGAGAGCTTCGGTCCCATCGGGCCCTGGTTCGTCACCAAGGACGAGATCAAGGACCCGCAGAATCTCGACATGTGGCTCAACGTCAACGGCGAGAAGCGCCAGCGCGGCAACACGCGCACCATGATCTTCAACTGCGAATATCTGGTGTGGTACTGCTCGCAATTCTTCGTCATGGAGCCGGGCGATATCATCCTCACCGGCACGCCGCCGGGCGTCGGTCTCGGCATCAAGCCGGCGCCGATCTACCTGAAGGAAGGCGACGTAGTGACGCTGGGGATTCAGGGACTGGGCGAGCAGAGGCAGAAGGTGGTGGCGGGGAAGTGACCGCTCTTGCGGTCCTTTCGCGGTGCGCACCGACGCCCGTTCGTCCCCGCGAAAGCAGGGACCCAGCGGAAAGCCCCCTCTGCTCACAGGCGGCCGCGGACTTGATCTGGCCAGGCGGCCGATATGCCCGCCGTAGCCTCAAAGGAGAAGCGCTAGCACAGGCGGGGTCTCCTATGGCGACGCGAGAAACGGCGTCCGAGCGCGACGAACAGGCAACCATTTTCAGCCGGTCACGTTGCACCCTCTCAGGAGGTGTAAATCTCATGAAAGCGTTTGCAACCTTCGCCGCCTTGCTTGCCGCGCTTGTGATGGCCGCGACGCCTGCCGGCGCGGCGACCAAGCATCGTCGGCATCATTCCTCGCAGAAGGCTCATGCCGTCTACGCTCCGCAGCGGCAGATTGCCTGCACCGTCGCCGGATGCGCGCCCGTTCCTCCCGGGTGCCATCCCGAGATGGGCTACACGCCCGACGGCACGCCGACGGGATTCGACGTCGCCGTCTGCAATCACGGCGCCTACACGCTCTACGGCAATCGGCGCTAAGAGCGACGGCGCCGCCGCGTCGGTTGCGCCGTGGCCGTTGCTCAAGATCGGCAACGTGCTGACGCTGGAGGTTAGCGCTCAGCGAGGAATGGCAGATACCGGTGGGCTCCGCTAGCGGGCGCGCGGCTTCGCCGTCGCAAATTTAATTTTCTAAGCCCTGGCGACTTGGGTAAGCTTTGCCGAGAGCTCGCGAGAAGCTCGAAAGCGTCAGGGAGGACATCAGTGAGCAAAGTCGTCGACGCTCGGGCGCGCGCGCAGCGCGTCGAGCAGATGATCGAAGCCATGGTCGCCGCTGAAGAGCGCCACCTGGCCGCGCGCGCAGCCGAACAAGCGGACTGCGACTGCAAAGACGGCATGTTTCCCAACCGCGCGCCGGCAACGCGGCGCGCTTTTCTATTTGCGGCGGGATCGACCGGCGCCGCAGCAGCCGCAATGATGAGCGGCCGCGCCGCCGCGCAGCAGGCGCCACCCGGCGCGCAGCACTTCGACGTTCCGCCCGACCCCACCAAGGTGCAGGGCCGTCCCGTTGCCGGCGACGGCGGCTATGGCTCTCGCTCCCAATTCGAGACCGAAGTGCGGGTGCGGTTTCCGACGGCGAACGAGTACACCTCATGGAGCTTCACGCCGCTCGAAAAGATGGTCGGCAATATCACCGCCTCCGGATTGCACTTCGAGCGTCACCACAACGGCATTCCGACCATCGATCCGGCACGGCACACGCTGGTCGTCCACGGCATGGTCAATTCGCCGAAGACGTTCACCATGGCGGACCTTAAGCGGTTTCCCTCGGTGACACGCCGCCATTTCATCGAATGCTCCGGCAACGGCCTGACCGAGTGGAATAAGCCGACGCTGAAGACCGTGCAGGGCACGCACGGCCTGCTCAGCACCTCGGAATGGACCGGCGTTCCCTTTGCCACCATCGCGCGCGAAGTCGGGCTGAAGGACGGCGGCAGCTGGGTTCTCGCCGAAGGCTCCGACGCCGCCGTGATGACGCGCAGCATCCCGATGGAGAAAATGCTGAAGGATGCGCTGCTGGCCTACGGGCAGAACGGCGAGGCGATCCGCCCCGAACAAGGCTATCCGCTGCGCCTCCTATTGCCCGGCTACGAAGGCAATACCAACATCAAATGGCTGCGGCGGCTCGAAGTCAGCGACAAGCCGTTCATGACCCGCGAGGAGACGTCGAAGTACACCGACCTGATGGCGAACGGGAAGGCGCGCCAGTTCACCTTGGATATGGAGGCGAAGTCAGTCATCACGTTTCCCTCCGGCGAGATGAAACTGCCGGGCGCCGGCTTCTACAATATTACCGGCTTGGCGTGGTCGGGCCGCGGCCGCGTGCAATCGGTCGATGTGTCGACCGACGCCGGCCAGACCTGGTATCCGGCGCGGATCGACTCCTTGCCGGAGCCGATGTGCACCGTCCGCTTTAGCTTCCCGTGGATGTGGGACGGGACGCCGGCCGTGCTGCAGAGCCGCTGCACGGACGAAACCGGCTACATTCAGCCGACGCTGAAGCAGCTGATCGCGATCCGCGGCGACAACGGTCCTTTCGGCTCGATCTACCATCTCAACGCCATTCAAAGCTGGGCCGTCGCCGCAGACGGGAGTGTGACCAATGTGCACGCGTAATATCGCCGCCGTCGCATGTTTTTGTCTCGCCGCCGTCGCCGCCTCATCCACGGCGCAGGCCCAGGCGCAAACTCATTACGGGTTCGGCGCGCCGGCGAGCCCGCAGGACCTCGCGCATTATTTTTCCATCCCAGCGGACGGAACGGCTCTGCCGCCGGGCAGCGGCACCGCAGCGCAGGGCGCCAAGGTCTACGCCGAGAATTGCGCCGCCTGTCACGGCGACAAGCTTCAAGGCAATCCAGCCAAGGGCATCGGCGGCGACAAGCTGATCGGCGGCCGCGGTACGCTCGCCAGCAAGAGCCCGGTCAAGACGGTGGAGAGCTACTGGCCTTATGCGACCACGCTGTTCGACTATGTGAAGCGGGCGATGCCGTTTTCATCGCCGGGTTCGCTGAGCGACGATCAGGTCTACAGCGTGGTGGCGTACATTTTGTCGGAGGCGAAAATCATCCAGCCGACCGAGACGATGAACGCGACCACATTGCCCAAGGTGAAGATGCCCAACCGGGACGGGTTCGAGCCCGATCCGCGACCGGAGTTGGAGCTCTATCGCTAGGCGTCCGGTGTCGGGGCCTCGACCGCCTCCTCATATCGCCCTGTAAAATCCTCCGGCGGCGTGGTGATGGCGAGATAGACGAGCGGCTCCTCGCCTGTGTTCGCGACGCCATGAATGTCGCCGGCCGGCGTGCGCACGATGTCGCCGACAGCGAGCGGCGTCTCTTGCCCGCCGGCGAGCAGCAGCGCGCCCTCGCCCGCCTCGACGATCCAAATCTGTTCGGCGTGGGCGTGACTGTGCCGGCTCGACACCGCGCCCGGCGCCATGGTCACGCGCGTGACGGTCAGCGATGAGGCCGGCGCGTTGCGCGGCCAGACGAGCTGCTCCGACAGCTTGCCGGAATTTTTCAGCACTGTGACGTTGCGCGTCGAAAGCCGCTGGATGGCCATGCCCATATCCTCCGCATGCCGCTCCGCAAGCCTATTCGCCGACGGGTACGCGCGGCTCCCGCGTCAAACCGCGGCCTCGGCGCCCTCGCCTTTCTTGCGCACCTGATAGAAACGCAAAATGCGTTCGGCGGTGGTGCGCCGTAGCGCGATAAACTCCGCTTTGGTGCGCGTGAGGTCGAGGCCGGCCGCTTCGCCCGCCGGCCGCCGCGCGCCGTAGACCGCCTGCAGCGTCGGCAGATGAAAGCCGATGGCCTTGAAGAGGACGGCGACCGGGCTCGACCAATCGTCCGTGAGCATGCGTTCGACTTCGGCGGCGGAAAGGCCGCTGAGCTGGCCGATAGCGACGCAGACTTCCTCGAGCTTCTTCTCCGCGGCGAAGCCGGCGACGGCGGCCTCGGTGATGGGCTGCAGCGCCTGCACCGCGCGCTCCGCCGCCCTGTAATCCTTGCGCGGACCGGACGCCGCGGCC
>DASRDF010000024.1:0-18331 GCA_035652735.1 Pseudolabrys sp.
TCGTTGCTCTTGTTTTTGTTCGGGATGTAGTCCGGCAATTGATAGAGCTGCAGGCGCTGGCGCCGCATCTCTTCCTTGTTCACGGCTGCGCCGAACGAGGTGAAGATCGCGTACCAATAATGCCGGGTATCGTCGATCGGCACGTGCCACTGCGTGATCGTCATCTCGCGGCTCATCGGGATGACGAAAGCGTTGGGGAACATCAGATTGGTAACGCGCACATGCGCTTTCTTTTCGCTGATCTGGCGCAGCGTCACCAAGCGGAAGCCGAATTCGGTCGGCTCGACCTCGATCTGCGGCCGCGTCACCTCGCGCATAATGCGCGACATCGGCATGTCGGAATCGATCGAGGTGTCGCGGAACAACTTGCCGTAACCTTGGGCGGGATCCTCGTCATGGAAGAAGCGATGTAGAAAGGAGGTGTGTACCGGATCGATGCCGACTTCCAGCGACTGCAGCCAGTTGCAATCGATCATGCCTTTGAAAGCAAACGTGTGGCTGTCCGGCGCGACGAAGCAGTCGAAGTGCGGCAGTGCCGGCGGCGAGCCGGGGCCGAGATAGGCGAAAAGAATGCCGCTGCGCTCCACCACCGGATAGGCTTTGTGCCTGATCTGGCTGCACAGATTGCTGTCGTCCGGTTCGGCGGGTGTTTGCAGGCATTTGCCGTTCACATCGAACAGCCAGCCGTGAAAGGCGCAGCGCAGCCCACCGTCCTCGAGCCGCCCGTAGGCGAGATCGGTGCCGCGATGAGGACAGTGACGGCCGACGAGGCCGTAGCGGCCCTTGTCGTCCTTGAACACTACCAGGTCTTCGCCGAACAACCGGACCGGTTTGATGGGCCGGTTGCCGGCCAGTTCATCGGCCAGGGCGGCGGGTTGCCAGTAGCGGCGCATGAGGCTCCCGGCGGGCGTGCCGGCACCGGTGCGGGTGATGAGATCGTTTTGCGCTGCGCTCAGCATGATGGTCCTCTCTCGTGGAATGATTCCGGCAGCCGAGATGTAAGCAAGCCACTGGGGCCTTTTACTTTGTTTCCGTCGTCATGGCGATGCGCATCGGTCGGCAATATTACGAGCGCCAATGTACTCGGGCACGCGACGCAACGATCGCGCGCAACATCGCGAATTTTGCCGCGTCTTTCGCGACGGGCATGCTGGAGAAAGTCAGGCGGGTCAGTGCCCGCTGGGCATGGCGGGTGATTGGCGCCTGCCCGATCGCCGCGCGGGCGCGCCGGACCCCCGAATATCTCAGCGACCTGAAAAGCGAAACGGCCGGCATCGCCGGCCGCCCGACAGGAAATCAAAATTAAAGTCAGCTCGGCTGACGCGCGGCCCAGCCCGCCTCCAGCCGTCGCCGCCAAGCAGTCTGCCGCAGGCCGAGCAGGCGTTGCGCGGCCGTCTTTGCCTCCGCGCGGGTCGCCGCTGCGCAAGTGCGATATTCGAGGTCGGCAACGCGCGGCACCAGCGGTTGCTTCCGGAATAAGCGGCTGAAACTGCCGCCACCATCAAGCTTCAATTCTGACAGCGCTTGCGCCACGTTGCTGGCCGGTCCGAAAGCAACAACGCGGCCGGTCAATGTGTGGCGCACTTCGTAGACACCCGGGCCGATCGGCGCCTCGACGTGGCCGCCGCTTTGCACGTCGGGGAAGCGCTTCCAACTGCTCCAGGTCTGCACCATGCCAAAACCTCTCGACTCCCGGTGAAATCCGCCAGCAGAAACGCGAGAACTACCGATCGGTTCCGCCGGGTCAAGCGGACCTGTTAACAAAGTTCCCGGCGGTAAGTTGCGCCAAAGCGGGCGCCGGTTCAATGCCCCGGCAGCACCAGCACCTTGGGCTTGCTGGGCAGTGTGCTTTTCGACAGCACAATGGAGGGTATTTCGGCGATCTCGACGTCCCAATCCTGGCGTACGCGGTCGAGAAAGCGCTGCAGCGTATAGGCATTGAAATAGTGCATGGGAACCATCAGCGGGGCCTTGAGCGCGTGCAGCACCTCCACCATGCCTTCAAGGTCTAGCGTGTAGCTCCCGTCCACCGGGACCAGCACCGCGTCGACACGCCCGATCTCGTTGAGTTGCTGCTGAGTGAGAGTGTGATGCAGATGGCCGAGATGGGCGATGCAGAGATTGGCCATCTCGAAGACGAAAATCGAATTGCCATTGAATTCGGTGCCGCCGTCCCAGCGGCGGATATTGGTCGGCACATTGCGCACGCGGACGTCCTTGTAGGTGATGTCAATGCGCGCCGGCTTCTCGTTCTCGGCCCAGCCGCGCAGGACATATTTGATCCCGGGGTCTGGGTGATCGGTGTAATGCGTCGTGTGCGCGTGGTTCATCGTGACGATGTCCGGCAGCACCGGCGGCCTCACGTAATCGTTGTAGTCGGTCGCAATGCGCACCAGCTGCGGACTCTCGATCAAAAAAGTGGCGTGGCCGATGTAAGTGAGGCGCACCTGATCGGCTTGCAGCGCGGCGAGGCGAAATGCTGCGGGAACAAGCGGCGGACGCGCAGCGACGAGGCCCGGGCAACTCTGTGCCATTTCCGGCTTGCCCAGGGACGGGGGAGCGGCTTGCGCCACCGCCTGCGGCGGCGCGAGCGCGGACATCATAGCCAGTATGAACGCCGCGACCGTTGCGCGCATGAGAAAGTCTACGCCCTCGCGATTAGAATCTGACACGGATCGCGGCGGCCCGCTACGGCCGGCGCGGCGAGATCGGTCAGCCGCCGGCGATGCGGTGTCGGCGGCCGCCGCGCCAGCGCGCCTGAGACAGGATATTAGAGCGGGTTACGGCTCGAAATAGCGCCGGTCACGCATGGACACGATGGTGCCCTTGGGCGTCACCACGATCCAGCGGCCGTTCTCGCGCTTGATCTGCTCGACCGGTCCGAGGCCCGGCAACGGGGCGCCGAGTACGACCTGATAGATGTCGCCGTGCCCTTGCTGGACGGAAACGAAGCCGCCGCGCGCGTCATAGATCGACCAGTCGCGCACAATGCTGCTGCGCAGGTTGGGCCGCGGTGCCGGCGTGGGCACGGCGGCCGGCGTACTAATGGAGCCGGTGGTTTGCGGCTCGGGCTCGTGGTTCAGACGTTCGGTAATCTTGGCAATCTGCGTGCGCGCCGAGGTCGCGTCGGTATCGACATTCGCTTTCAGCGCCGCGATCTCCTTATTGAGCTTGCCGATCGATTGTTCCAGCGCCTGCCGCTCGCGCCGTGCCGTGGTGTCGATAGGCGGCGTGTTGAGACGGCTCATCGCCAGCGCGCCGATCACGGCGCCGATGGCGGCCGCCGTCGCCACGGACGCGGCGAGCACCGCCTGGTGTCGATGCCGTGCCTTCATACGCAGGCGCCATGGCGTAGGCTTAGGCGTAATCTTTTCGGCGGACTCAGGGGCGCTGGGCGCGGGCGCCGCGCTTACGTCGCCCACCGGCGACAGCGGCGGCGATTCCACCTTAGGCAGTTCGGTATCAGCCTCGATGCCGGATTTCGGCGCGCTTGCGCTCTTCTCAATGTCGTCAGCCATGAGCCGCTCCGCGAAAGAGTGTTCACGAAGCGGTAACCATGTTCGGTTACCAATCGGTTACCGGCTAGACGGCGAGGCCATTTTCGGCCGCCAGCGCCTTGAGCGAGACGGCCGGCCGCGCGCCGACATGCTGGATGACCTCGGCGGCGGCGAGCGCACCGAGACGCGCCGCGGTGCGGTGATCCTTCCCGTGTGACAGGCCCACCAGGAATCCGGCGGCGAAGAGGTCGCCGGCGCCGGTCACGTCGACAACTTGCGCGACCGGCATTGCTTGCACCGCCTCAAATCCATTACGCGTCACCACCACGCAGCCTTTTTCGCTGCGCGTCACCACGGCGAGCTTGGCGTCGCGCTGCAAGGTCTTGATGCCGGTATCGAAGTCGGCGGTTTCGTACAAGCTACGCAGCTCGTGCTCGTTGGCGAACACGATATCCACCGTTCCTTTTTTGATGAGATCGAGGAATTCGTCGCGGTAGCGGTCGACGCAGAATGCATCCGACAAGGTGAGCGCGACGCGGCGGCCATATTTGTGCGCGATGCGCGCCGCTTTGACGAAGGCTTCCTTGGCCTTGGGCGGGTCCCAAAGATAACCTTCGAGGTAGGTCACGGCGGCGGCGGCGATGGTGTTCTCGTCGATGTCCTCCGGCGTCAAATGCTGCGCGGCGCCGAGATAGGTGTTCATGGTCCGCTCGCCGTCCGGCGTCACCATGATGTAGCAGCGGCCGGTTGCAGGCCCGTCCGCCGCCGGTCTGCCGTCGAATGTCACGCGTGCGGCGCGGATATCGTGGATGAAGGCGCGGCCAAGCTCGTCGTCCTTGACCTTGCCGATGAAGGCCGCGCGGGCGCCGAAGGACGCCGCGCCGACGATGGTGTTGGCAGCCGACCCTCCGGAGCTCTCGGTTGCCGGTCCCATGGCCCGGTAAATTGTGGCGGCGCGCGCCTCGTCGATCAAAGTCATCGCGCCCTTGCGCATGCCCTGTGCGGCGAGGAAGTCCTCTTCGGCCCGGGCAATAACGTCGACAATTGCATTGCCGATGCCGAGCACGTCGTAGCGGGGAGCGGCCATTTCAGCCCCTTTGTTTTTGCGCGGGCACTATATCGGGCGAGCCCGCTTGGGCAAGCAGCCCCGCAGGTGACGAGCCAAACCCCGCATGCTTTAAGTCGCCCGCCCATGTCGCTTGCTCGCAACGTCGCCACTGTCGGAAGCGCAACACTCATCTCGCGGCTGCTCGCCTATACGCGCGACGCCGGCATCGCCGCTTTGCTCGGCACCAGTCCGTATTCGGAAGCGCTGTTCGCGGTTTTTCAGCTCGTCAATTTCTTCCGGCGCCTGCTGGCGGAAGGCGCGCTGAATGGCGCTTTCGTCCCCATCTGGCTGAAGATGCGCGCCGGGGGCGACGGCAGCGCCGACGCCGACCGCTTCACGCGCCGCTGCCTGCTGGCGATGCTCTCGGTGACCGGCATTCTTGCCTTGCTCGCCGTCGCCCTGGCGCCTTTCGTCATTGCTACCATCGCGCCGGGCTTCGATGAATCGCGCAACGTCTTGGCCTCCTATCTCCTGATCATCGTCGCCTTCTACGTCGTTCTCGCCGGCCTTGCCGCCGTCCTCGCCGCTGCGCTCAACGCCGAGGGCCGGGTCGCGGCTCCCGCCTTCAGCACGGCCGCATTCAACATGGTGATGGTGGCGGTGGTGTCGCTTGCACTCAGCATCGATGTACCCTCGCTCGAGATCGCGCTGTGGCTGAGCGGAGCGGTGGTCGCCGCGGGGTTCGTACAATTGGTCATCGCCCTGGCGGCGTGGCTCGCGAGCGGCAGCCGCTGGCGCGCCGCGCACCAGCGCGTGAACGATTCGACCGGCACGATGTTCAAACGTGCGCTGCCGGGCCTGATCGCCGGCGGGGCGCCGCAGCTCAAGCTGATCGCCGCGACCGCCATCGTATCGTCGTCGCCAGCCGCGGTGTCATGGCTCTATTACGCAAACCGGCTCTATGAACTGCCGCTCGGGGTCGCCTCGATTGCCACGGCGGCGGTGATCGTGCCACGCATCGCCGCCACCATGCATGCCAGCGACCGCAGCGCTTACGCAGATGCGCAATCGCGCGCCTACGAAATTACCGTGGGACTAGCCTTGCCGGCGGCCGCCGCTTTTGCGCTGCTGGCGCCGCAAATCGCCGGTGGCCTGTTCGAGCATGGCGCCTTCGGCGCCGCCGATACCGAAGCTGTGGCGATCGCGCTGATTGCCATCTGCTCGGGGCTGCCGGGCCACGCGCTGGAAAAGGTATTCGCCGCGGTGTCATTCGCGCATGAAGACACGCGCACGCCGATGCATGCCGCGCTTGCCGGCGTTGCTGCAGCTGTGATCGCCGGCGTCGGACTGTTTCCGCTTTTCGGCTATATCGGCGCTGTTGCCGCCGTCGCCATGTCTGCCTGGGTCGGCGCGCTCGTGCTTGCGCTCGTGCTCTACCGCCGCGGCTGGCTGCGGCTCGACGCCGAAGCGGCGTGGCGGCTGCCGCGCATCGTACTGGCCTCAATGGTCATGGGCGCCGGAATTTCGATCGGCCTCGTGGTGGACCACGTCTTCTTTCCGATGCTGGAAGCCTCCGCGGTCGGACGCCTTGCGGTGCTCTTCGTGCTGGTCGGCGTCGGTCTCGCCGTTTACGCCGCCGCGCTGCAGACGCTCGGCGTGGTCAAGCTTGCCGACGTGGTCGCCGCCATCCGCCGCGCGGAAACCCTTGCCTAGCGCGCCGTCGCCGTGGCATGGACGCGCATCCGAACGAGGATCAACAATGGCGTTCAAAGAACGCGTTTTTTCCGGTGTGCAGCCGACAGGCAATCTGCATCTCGGCAATTATCTCGGCGCCATCACCAAATTCGTGGCGCTGCAAGAGCGCTATGAGTGCATCTATTGCGTCGTCGACTTGCACGCCATCACGGTCTGGCAGGAGCCGGAGGAATTGCCGCGCGCCACGCGCGAAGTAACGGCGGCCTTCGTCGCTTGCGGCATCGATCCGAAGAAACACATCATCTTCAATCAAAGCCAGGTCGCCGAACACGCGGAGCTTGCCTGGGTGTTCAACTGCGTGGCGCGCATGGGCTGGCTCAACCGCATGACGCAGTTCAAGGAGAAGGCGGGCAAGGACCGCGAGAATGCCTCGGTCGGCCTTTATGTCTATCCCAATCTCATGGCGGCGGATATTCTGGTCTACCGCGCGACGCATGTGCCGGTCGGCGAGGACCAGAAGCAGCATCTCGAGTTGTCACGCGACATCGCGCAGAAGTTCAACAACGATTACTCCGCGTCGATCAAAACGCACGGATCCGGCGAGGCCTTCTTTCCGCTTCCCGAGCCGATCATCCAAGGCCCGGCGACGCGGGTGATGAGCTTGCGCGATGGCTCCAAGAAAATGTCGAAATCGGAAGCCTCCGACTACTCGCGCATCAATTTGACCGACGACGCCGATGCCATCGCGCAGAAAATCCGCAAGGCGAAAACCGACCCCGAACCGCTGCCCAGCGAAGTAAAGGGGCTTGAGCCCCGTCCCGAGGCCGACAATCTGGTCGGCATCTATGCGGCCTTGAGCGGCGCGAGCAAAGCGCAGGTGCTGTCGCAATTCGGCGGCGGGCAGTTTTCTACGTTCAAGACCGCGCTTGCCGATCTTGCCGTCGCCAAGCTCGGGCCGATCGGGGCGGAAATGAAGCGGCTCGTACAGGATCCCGTTTACATCGATTCGATCCTGGCGGACGGTTCGCAGCGCGCGCAAGCGATCGCGGCGCAAACGATGAAAGCTGTCAAGGACATCGTCGGTTTCGTGCGGCGGTGATTCCCGGCTCCGCGCATTCCGCCGAAGCGCACATTCAGAGTAGCTCGTAAAACGAGGCGCTTTTGCTCCATCTCTGCATTGCGCCAAAGATGGTCGACATCCGGCTTGTCGGCGCGGCGGCGGCCGTGCAACCATTTGCCGCTTGTGCGCCGGCGATCAGTGCAAACGACGACGCGGGAGGCCTTTATGAGCACCAAGCGCCGCAGCTACGAGAAAGGGCACAAGCGCAAATACCTTGTGATCATCGACGACACCGAGGAGTGCGATCGTGCGGTTTACTGGGCTGCTAAGCGCGCCGGTCGCACCAAATCGCAGATTGTCATGCTGCGCGTGATCGAGCCGGGCGAGCGCAATCAGCAATGGCTCGGCGTCGCCGATATTATGAAAGCGGAAGCCATGGATGCCGCGAACAAGGCGCTCGACAAATATGCCGAACGCGCCAAGAAGCTCACCAAGCTCGCGCCCGATCGGGTCATCCGCGAAGGCGTCACCGCCGAGGAAATCATGAAGCTGATCGACGAAGATCAGGACATCGGCATCTTGGTGCTGGCCGCCGGCACAGGCAATGAGGGCCCGGGGCCCTTGGTCTCCCACATCGGCAAGAATGCCGGCTCATTTCCTATTCCGGTGGCCATCATTCCGGGCCATCTCAGCGACGAGGACCTCGGCGCAATGTCATAGGGCCTTTCGCACCGGTTGACCTTGCCGCGCGCAGACGCCATGTATCGAACGTATCCGGTGCCATCCACGGGCCTTGAACCCGTCAGGAGCGCAATATGTTCATCCAGACCGAAGCCACGCCCAATCCGGCGACCATGAAATTCCTGCCCGGCCGTCCCGTGCTCGAAAGCGGCACCTTGGACATGCCGACGCGCGAGGCCGCCAAGCAGTCGGCCCTCGCCGAGAAGCTATTCGATATCCCGAACGTCGGCGGCGTGTTCTTCGGCGCCGATTTCATTGCGGTGACCAAGAGCGGCGGCGAATGGCAGCAGATGAAGCCGGCGATCCTCGGCGCCATCATGGAGCACTACATGTCCGGGGCGCCGCTGCTGGCCGCTGATGCCGCGCAGGTAGCAAGCGACGAGTTCTTCGATGAAAAGGACGCCGACACGGTCGCCACCATCAAGGACCTGATCGAGACGCGGGTGCGGCCTGCGGTGGCCGGGGATGGCGGCGACATCACTTTCAAGGGCTACAAGGAAGGCGTCGTCTTCCTGCACATGAAAGGTGCCTGCTCCGGCTGCCCCTCCTCGACTGCCACTCTGCGGCACGGCATCCAGAACCTGCTGCGCCATTTTGTGCCCGACGTCACCGAAGTACGGCCGGTTTAGACGCGGTCTTGCGACGGATTTTGCGTCATGCCCGGCCTTGTGCCGGGCATCCTCGTCTTGAGGACATCGAAGCATGTGGCCGCGACAGACCCGGCCATGACGGGTTAAATAAGTCATGCGCGTCCTCGCTATCGATACCGCGCTGGAAGCCTGCGCCGCTGCCGTGCTCGACACTGCAGCAGGCACCCTCACAGCACATGAGACTCTGGCCATGCAGCGCGGTCATGCGGAAGCGCTGATGCCCCTGGTCGCGCGAGTCATGCAGCGGGCGGCCGCGACATTTGCAGACCTTGACCGCATCGCGGTCACCACGGGCCCCGGCAGTTTTACCGGCCTGCGTGTCGGCATCGCCGCCGCGCGCGGGATCGCGCTTGCGGCAGGCAAGCCCGCCGTCGGCATCACCACGCTCGCGGCCTATGCCGCACCTTTCATCGCCAAAGACGATTCATTGCCGGTGGTGGCGGCGATCGACGCGCGGCATGAGCACGTCTACCTGCAGGTGTTCGGCGCCGGCGGCCGCACCATCGTATCACCACGCATCTTGCCCTTGCGCGAGGCCCTGCGCATCGCCGCGACCGGATCGCCGCGCGTCACCGGCACCGGAGCGGCGATGCTGGCGGCGCACTGGCCGGCCGGCGAGAAGCCGCCATGCGCGGTCGAGCAGCGCTCCGCGCCCGACGTCGATTGGGTCGCGCGACTCGGCGCGCTCGCCACCGAGACGGCCGCCGCTGTGAAACC
This sequence comes from Pseudolabrys sp., assembly GCA_035652735.1. Taxonomy (GTDB): domain Bacteria; phylum Pseudomonadota; class Alphaproteobacteria; order Rhizobiales; family Xanthobacteraceae; genus Pseudolabrys. The sequence continues at coordinate 9,409 of DASRDF010000024.1, forward strand.
GCTCTATCTGCGGGCGCCCGACGCGCAGCCGCAAGACGCAAGCCGGCTGGCGCGGCGATGATCGGATTTCTCATGAACCTGTTCGCGCGCGCTGAACCGGCGCTGGCGGAGGCGAGCGCGCGCGATGCCGCGGCCATCGCCGAGCTGCATTCCGCTTCGTTTCGGCGCGGCTGGAGCGAACAGGAGGTCGAAGGGCTGCTGCTCGACCGCCACGTGCTTGCGCATCGCACGCTTGCCCGCGGCAAACTTGCGGGCTTCATCATGTCGCGGCTGGTGGAGGATGAGGCGGAAATTCTTTCCGTGGCGGTCGCCGCGCGGGCGCAAGGTCGCGGCCTCGCGCGCAATCTGCTGAACCTGCACTTGCGGCGGCTGGCAGGACTCGGCGCGCGCACCGTGTTCCTCGAAGTCGACGAGCACAACACCCCTGCGATCGCGCTTTATGACCGCGCCGGGTTTCGCGAAGTCTCGCGACGACCCAACTACTATGAGAGTGCGGGCGGCGCGAACGCGCTCATTCTGCGTCGTGATCTCTAGGCGCCACTGTGCTAGATTTCAATGATGGTGAGCACGAGCGAAAAAAGCCCGATCGAAGCGCTGTGCGCGGCCAAGGGCATGCGCATGACGGAGCAGCGGCGGACGATCGCCCGCGTGCTCGCGCAATCGGACGATCATCCCGACGTGGAAGAACTCTATCACCGCTGCGCCAAAATCGACGAGCGCATTTCGATCTCTACCGTCTACCGCACCATGCGTCTGTTCGAGGATGCCGGTATCATCGCCCGGCACGATTTCCGCGAGGGCCGCGCGCGCTATGAAACGGCATCGGAAACGCACCACGATCATCTCGTGAACCTGCGCAGCGGCGAGGTGATCGAGTTCCAGTCCGAGGAAATCGAGCGCCTGCAGGCCGAGGTCGCGCGCAGGCTCGGCTACAAGCTCGTCGATCACCGTCTGGAGCTCTATGCGGTGCCGTTGAAGGACGACAAAAGCGGGCGATAACGAAAATGAGCCGGACCGCACATTACTCGCCGCTCATTCGCACCTAGCGAGACGTATTTCGATGATTGTCAATGTCATCGTTAGCGGCCCTGGGTCTCCGCTTTCGCGGGGGCGAACGGTTGAGACTCAAGTCGACCGCCCGACAAGAACTCCGCTCCTGCCCGCGCGAGCGGGAATCCAGCGCCCTCATCCCGAACGGGTGATTGGCTTGTCCTTGGCTTTCCACTTGCGCGAAGACGGCCAGTCGAGAGGCAGATGATCCGCGCGCTCGTCGTCGCGGCGATCTTCTTCACGATGACGCCGCTGCTGATTGCCATTCAGTGGCTGCTCGACAAGCTTGGCTTGCCCGGCTGGGGCTTCATCTCCTGCAACTATTACAAACTGCTGCGCGCGCTGTTGCGCATCAAGCTGCATATTGTCGGGACGCCCGTTCGTGGACGCGCGGTGCTCTACGTGTCCAACCACGTCTCCTGGGCCGACATCGTCGTGATCGGCTCGCTCTCGCCAGTCGCCTTCGTCGCCAAGAGCGAGGTGCGCCGATGGCCGCTGGTCGGCGTCACCGCGGCGATTGAGCGCACCGTCTTCGTCGACCGATCGCGCCGCGCGCAGACCGCCGAGGCCATCGGCGAGATCGTCAAGCGGCTGAAAAGCGGTACATCAATGGTGCTGTTCGCGGAAGGGACATCGAGCGACGGCAACCGCGTCCTGCCGTTCCGTTCCGCGCTTCTTGGCGCCATTGAGCACCTCGGCGCCGAAGTTGTCATCCAACCCGTATCCATCTGTTACACTCACCAGCACGGCATCCCGATGGGCCGTCAGCACCGGCCGCTGGTCGCCTGGTATGGCGACCTGGATTTCATGCCGCACATCAAGACATTGATCGCGCGCGGCGCGGTGGACGCCGTGGTGAGTTACGCCGAGCCGATCCGGGCGGTGCGTGATGGCGGCCGCAAGGCGCTGGCTAAATCGGTAGAGCGAACGGTCCGCGCGCTAACGACCGCGGCGCTTTACCATTCGTTGAACGCGGCGCCGGCGGGTTAAAATCCCCGTGAAATCAATTATATGTTGCGGCGGGACAAAGCCCCTCAGGGCCGCTAGATTGGCCTCCGGTTCGCACGACACGGCATGAGCAGACCCCGCAAAGTCCACGTCAAATCCTTCGGCTGCCAAATGAACGTCTACGATTCGCATCGTATGGCGGACACGTTGGCGCCGGCCGGCTTCAGCGAGACGCCCTCGCCGGATGACGCCGATCTCGTCATTCTCAATACCTGCCATATCCGCGAAAAAGCGGCCGAGAAGGTCTATTCCGAGATCGGCCGTATCCGCGCGCTGAAGGAAGCGGCTGCCGCGCAAGGCCGGCGCATGCTGATCGCGGTGGCCGGCTGCGTTGCGCAGGCTGAAGGCGAGGAGATCGTCCGCCGCGCGAACGCCGTCGATCTCGTGGTCGGCTCGCAGAATTATCATCGGCTGCCTCACCTCCTTGCGCGCGCCGCACGCGGCGAGAAGGTGGTGGACACCGAATTCCCCATCGAAGATAAATTTGAAAAGCTCGCGTCGCCCGCGCGCGAGGCGATCGTCAAACGCGGCGTCTCCGCCTTTGTCACCGTGCAGGAGGGTTGCGACAAGTTCTGCACCTTCTGCGTCGTGCCCTACACCCGGGGCACCGAAGTCTCACGGCCCGTCGTGCAGATCGTCGCCGAGGTCGAGCGGCTCGCCGCCGCCGGCGTGCGCGAGGTGACGGTGATCGGACAAAACGTCAATGCCTATCATGGGCTCGGCGAAGACGGCACGCCTTCATCGCTCGGCAAGCTCTTGCGGCGCCTTGCGCGCGTGCCGGGCATTGCGCGGCTGCGCTACACCACCAGCCATCCGCGCGATATGGATGACGATCTGGTGCATGCCCACGGCGAGCTCGAGGCGCTGATGCCGTACGTGCATTTGCCGGTGCAGTCGGGCTCCGACCGCATTCTCGCCGCCATGAACCGCAGGCACACGCGCGCGGAGTATCTCGACGTGATCGCGCGCCTGCGCACCGCGCGCAGCGACCTCGCCTTCACCTCCGACTTCATTGTCGGCTTCCCCGGCGAGACGGATGCCGATTTCCGCCAAACGCTATCGCTGCTCGATGACGCGGGCTTTGTGAGCGCCTTCTCCTTCATGTACTCGCCGCGGCCGGGCACGCCGGCGGCCGAGATGGAAGAGCAGGTTGCTGCCGAAATCAAAGCCGAGCGCCTGCAGGTCCTGCAGGCGGCCATTACGCGCCGGCAGCGCGCCTTCAATGCGTCCTTCGCGCACAAGGAACTCGATATTCTTCTGGAAAAGCCCGGCAGGCTGACTGGGCAGCTGGTGGGCCGCTCCCCATATTTGCAGGCGGTGCAGGTCATGGCGCCGGCCTCGCTCATCGGCGAGATCGTGCGCGTGACCGTCACCGAAGTCGGCAGCAACAGTCTGTTCGGCACGCTCGTTGCAGGAATTCGGTCGCCGCACTTGGCGGCAGTAGGAGCCTGACACCGCTTGCGCACAAAGGATCCCGCGATCCCGCCCGCCGCGGCGTCGGATGAGACCGCGACCACACAGATCGTGCTGGCTTTCGAAGACAACAGGCTCGCGTCCATTCTCTTCGGTCAATACGGCCAGAACCTGGCCCTCATCGAGCGGCGCCTTGGCGTGGTCGCCGAGCAGCGCGGCAACCACGTGACGCTCGAAGGCTCGCGCGCCGGCTGCGAGCAGGCGCGCCGGGTCCTTGAGGGTCTTTACGAGCAGCTGCGCCGCGGACACGATCTCAGCCAGGGCGATGTCGAAGGAGCCATCCGGCAGGCCATCGCCCAAGGCTCGCTGTTCGACTACGACCCAGCCGGCCCGCGCCCTGCTTTCGAGGAAATCAACCTGCGCAAGCGCCCGGTACGCGCGCGCACCGCGGCACAAGACGCTTACATTCGCGCGCTCAAGCGCCATCCGCTGGTGTTCGGCACCGGCCCTGCCGGGACCGGCAAGACCTGGCTCGCCGTCGCGCACGCAGTGCAGATGTTCGAGCGCAAGGAAATCGACCGCATCATCCTATCGCGGCCGGCAGTCGAGGCCGGCGAACGCCTCGGCTTCCTGCCGGGCGACATGCGCGAAAAGGTCGATCCGTATCTGCGTCCCGTCTACGACGCGCTTTACGATCTTATGGACGTGCGCATCGTCGAGCGCGCCTTACAGGCAGGCGAGATCGAGATCGCACCGCTCGCCTTCATGCGCGGGCGCACGCTGTCGAACGCGGCGGTCATTCTAGACGAAGCGCAGAACACGACCTCGATGCAGATGAAAATGTTTCTCACCCGCCTTGGCGAGAACAGCCGCATGATCGTCACCGGCGATCCGAGCCAAGTGGACCTGCCGCACGGGCAGACGTCAGGCCTGGCCGAGGCGGTGAAGCTGCTCGACGGCGTCGAGGGCGTCGGTCACATTGCCTTCCGCGCTGAGGACGTGATCCGTCACGAATTGGTGGCGCGCATTGTGGAAGCCTACGACCGCGAGCCGGGCAAGCGCGAGAGCGGCCAATGACGCGATCGGGGCCCCGGCGCAGCGGGCCGGAGATCGAAATCCGGACGGCGTCGCTGCTGTGGGACGCCCAGCCGCGCGCGGAAGCGACGGTGCGCAGCGCCATCGAAGTTGCGGCGCAAATGACGGCGGTCTCGGGCGAGATCAGCGTAGTCTTGACCGACGACGCTGCCATGCGCGCGCTCAACCGCAGCTGGCGAGGAATCGACAAACCGACCAATGTGCTTTCTTTTCCTGCTGCGAAAGGAGCGGCGGCCGGGTTCCTGGGCGATATTGTGATTGCCTTTGAAACAGTGGCGCGGGAAAGCGCGGTGGAGGAGCGCCGGTTCCTTCATCATCTCGCCCATCTTGCTGTGCATGGCCTTCTTCACCTCATCGGCTACGATCATGAAACCGACTCGCAGGCCGAAGAAATGGAGGGGGTGGAAAGCCGGATCATGCGTTCTCTCGATATGCCCGATCCCTATCGCGCACATGATCTGACGCGGTCCTAACACCATGCCCGAGGACCCTTCATCGCCGGGTTTTGAGCCCCGCCATTTGCCGGTTCCAGTCAAAACCGCACGTGAGAACGGCGAGGGCTGGTTGATGCGCGTGCTGCGCGCCCTGTTCGGTTGGAAGGCCGGTTCGATCCGTGCCGATCTCAAAGACGTGCTCGACCTGATGCCGCCGGGCGAATCCGGCTTCTCGCCCGAAGAAAGCCGCATGCTCAAGAACATTTTGGGCCTGCGCGAGCGCCGCGTCGGCGATGTCATGGTGCCGCGTGCCGACATCATTGACGTGCAGCAGGATACTGCGCTGGGCGAGTTGCTGCGCACATTCGAACGCGCCGGGCATTCGCGGCTCGTCGTCTACAACGACACGCTCGACGATCCCGTCGGCATGGTGCATATCCGCGATCTCATCGGGTTCATGACGCAGCGCGCCGCCGTCGATCCGGAGAAGAACGCCAAGCGCAAGAAGCCGTTCGCTGCAGGGCTCGACCTGAAGGCCATTGACCTTTCCATGCCGCTGTCGGCCACTAATATCGTGCGCGAAATCCTGTTCGTGCCGCCGTCGATGCGGGTGATCGACCTGCTCGCGCGCATGCAGGCCGCCCGCACCCACTTGGCGCTGGTGATCGACGAATACGGCGGCACAGATGGCCTCGTCTCCATCGAGGATATTGTCGAGCAGATCGTCGGCGAAATTGCCGATGAGCATGACGACGATGAGCTGCCGCGAATCGCGCGCCAGCCCGACGATTCTTACGTGGCCGACGCAAGGGCGCCGTTGGAAGATGTTGTTGCGGTGGTGGGGCCCGATTTCGACGTCGCCGACGCTGCCGGCGAGGTCGACACCATCGGCGGCTATCTGGTCACCCGTGCGGGACGCTTGCCGGTACGCGGAGAAATCGTAACCGGTCCCGGCCTGTTCGAGTTCGAGGTGCTCGATGCCGATCCGCGCCGCGTCAAGCGCGTCCGCATCGTGCGGCTGAAGGAGCGCCGCGAGCGTCCGCGCGGCGAGCCGCCACGCAAGCGTGAGCCCGATGCCGTGCTCGCCGGCACCACGCCGCCGGCACTGCCGCTCGATGACGCGCCGAAAGACGCGGGCACGCCCGCAGGCCCTCGCCGCCCGTGACGCTGATCACGCGCATTGCCCATACGGTTGTGCTTGCCTCGGGTTGGCAGCGCGCTCTTTTCGCTTTCCTTGCCGGCGTTGCATCGGCCCTGGCGATGGCGCCAATCGGCGCATGGCCGGTGCTGCTGCTCACCTTCCCCGTGCTGGTATGGCTGATCGACGGCTCCGCGGCGAGCCGGTATAGCGGCGTTTGGCGCGCCGCCGGCGCCGGCTGGTGCTTCGGCTTCGGCTACTTCCTGGCCGGCCTTTATTGGATCGGCTACGCCTTTCTCGTCGACGCCAAGACGTTTGGCTGGCTGTTGCCGGTGGCCGTCGGCGGGCTGCCGGCCGTGCTGGCGATCTACACTGCGGTCGGCGTTGCCGCCGCACGGCTCATATGGGTGCGTGGCCCGGCGCGCGTACTCGCGCTTGCCGTTGCGCTCACCGCGGCTGAGTGGCTGCGCGGCCATCTGTTCACGGGTTTCCCATGGAACGCATTCGGCTATGCGCTGAGCGAGCCGCTGGCTCTCGCGCAAGGCTTTGCCTTAATCGGCCTGTGGGGCATGACATTTGCCGCGGTCGCGCTCCTTGCCAGCCCCGCTGTGCTCGCGGACGACCGCAAGGACACGCCTCACCCCTATCGCGCGCCCATCGCCGCATTGGTGGTGCTCGCCGGTCTCTTTGGATATGGTGTCGCACGGCTGCGCACACACCCGACGACTTACGTGTCTGGCGTCAAGCTGCGCATCATGCAGCCAAACCTTCAGCAGGATGAGAAATTCAACTACACCACGCGCGGCCAAGTACTGGCGCGCTACCTGCGCCTATCCGACCGCTCGACCGGGCCCAATTCGAACGGCGTGCGCGACGTGACGCATCTGATCTGGCCGGAGTCGGCGTTTCCATTCTTTCTCGCGCGCGAGCCGGACGCTTTGGCACAGATCGTCGATCTTCTGCAGCCGCGCACCGAACTTATCACCGGCGCAATCCGCGCCGCCGAGCCGGTCGACCCCGACCACGTGCGCGCCTACAATTCGATCTATGTGATCGACCCCGACGGCTCTTTTCACGGCATCTATGACAAGGTGCACCTGGTGCCGTTCGGTGAATATCTGCCGTTCCAGCATCTGCTCGAAAGCTTTGGCCTGCGCCAACTCACCAAAGTCGTCGGCGGTTTTTTGTCGGGCGACCGCCGGCGGGCCATGGACGTGCCGAGAGCGCCGAAGATGCTGCCTCTCATCTGCTATGAGGCGATCTTTCCGGGCGAGGCCGTGCCGCGCGGAGAGCGGCCTGGCTGGCTTGTCAACGTCACCAATGATGGCTGGTTTGGCATTTCGTCGGGACCCTACCAGCACTTCGCGCAGGCCCGCGCCCTCGCCATCAGCGAAGACCTGCCGCTGGTGCGCGCCGCCAATACCGGAATTTCCGGTGTGATCGACCCGGTTGGCCGAATCGTTGCGTCACTGCCGCTCGGCACCGAGGGCGTTCTCGACGCCCGCCTGCCGGCGGCCGGCGCGCCGACGGTGTTCCTGCGAATGGGATACTACATACTGATCCTTTTGCTGGTGGGGAGCTTGGTTGTGGTCGGGCGCCGCCGCCTCCGACCGAACTGATCCGCCGCGCCCCCTAGCATCGGTGCCACGAACTGTGTTTGTGCCGCTCCATTGCGAAGCCTCTGAACCCCATGGACTATTTCCCGGCCCGCGCGCCGATTGGTTTTAGTTTGCACGCAAATGGATTGCGCAAAAGCTATCATTTGTGACATTACGACGTGAAATACGGGCATAGGAGTGGCTTATGGCCAAGAAGGCGCCCAACCCGATCGACAAGCACGTCGGCGCGCGCGTGCGGATGCGGCGGATCATGCTCAGCATGTCACAAGAGAAGCTCGGGGATGCGCTCGGCCTCACCTTCCAGCAAGTGCAGAAATACGAAAAGGGAACCAATCGCATCGGTGCCTCACGCCTGCAGCAGATCTCCCACATCTTGCAAGTCCCGGTTTCTTTTTTCTTCGAGGGAGCGCCGCACCTTGCGGGCGAGCGCCATAGCGGCGGCATGAGCGAGGCGCCTTCGCCGGCGTACATTTCGGATTTTCTTGCTACGTCCGACGGCTTGTCGCTGACCAAAGCGTTCATGCGCATCAAGAACGCGAAGATGCGCCGCCGTATTGTGGACTTGGTCGAGCAAATCGCCGGTGAAGACTGAGCCCATCGGGCGCGAGATTGCTGCCCACTTTGCCCGCATCTTGACCTCGTTCTCCGCCGCTGCAAGAACACCGCCGGCTTGCAGCAGCGCGCGTTAGCGACATCGTGCGGGAGGAAGTCTCAGTGGCGCACACCAATTTCCTGTTCACGAGCGAATCGGTTTCCGAGGGCCATCCCGATAAGGTATGCGATCAAATTTCCGACGCGGTCCTCGATGCGTTCATCGAAAATGACGTCAAGCTCGGCATCGCCGATGACAGTCTGGTGAATACCCGTCTTGGCTGCGAGACGCTCACCACCACCAATAAGATCGTCATTGCCGGCGAAGGACGCGGTCAGGCGCCGTTCTTTCGCAAGCACGGCGACAAAGCCGTCGTCGATCGTGAGTTGATCACCAAGATCGCCCGCGACGTGGTCCGCGACATCGGTTACGACCAGGATGGCTTTTCCAGCTATGGCGCCGACGTCGAGGTGCTGCTGCACGGGCAATCGCCCGACATCGCTATGGGCGTGAACGCAAGAAAGCGCAAAGGCGGGGAGCAGGAGGGCGCCGGCGATCAAGGCATGATGTTCGG
>DASRDF010000025.1:0-41310 GCA_035652735.1 Pseudolabrys sp.
CGGCGTTCAGCGTGCCGCCGTTCCAGAATCAACAGCTCGAAGACCCGGCCGTGCACACGGTGCTCAATTCGTTCGACGTGTTGGGCGGCTCGCACACCTTCACCGCCATCTGGTGCTCAAAGAAATTCCGCGAAGGCAATCCGAAGATGTATGAGGCCTTTCTCGCCGCGCTGAAGGAAGCCACCGATATCCTCAACAAGGACAAGCAAAAGGGCGCGAACTACTGGATCGAGGATTCGAAATCGAAGCTGTCGCCCGAACTGGTGGGCAAGATCGTGTCGGGTCCCCAGGTGCACTGGACCATGGTGCCGGAGAACACCATGAAGTTCGCAACTTTCATGGCGAGCGTCGGCCGGCTGAAGGAGAAGCCGACCTCGTGGAAGGATTACTTCTTCCCCGAGGCGTACGGCATGAACGGGAGCTAACCTCGTCCGTTCGTGCAAGGGACGGCGGGGAGCCAGCGTGAAATCGCGAAACCCTCGGTTGCGAGTCTGGGTTCCCTGCTTCCGCGGGAACGAACGGTGCGCGTTAGCGGCTCGCCACCGCGACATGCCTTTGCTCGCCGAGCCCATCGATTGATGCGGTCACCACGTCACCCGGCTTCAGGTACGTGGGCGGTTTCTGCCCAAATCCGACGCCCGCCGGAGTACCGGTTAAAATGACATCGCCCGGCTGCAGACTCGTGAAGCGGCTGATGTACGACACCAACGCCTTGACCGGGACGATCATGTCGCGCGTGCTGCCATTTTGCTTCACGACACCGTTGACGGCGAGCCGCAGCGCGAGGTTCTGCGGATCGGGAATTTCCTCGGGGCTGGCGAGGACGGGGCCGAGTGGCGCAAAAGTATCGCAGCTCTTGCCTTTGAATCCCTGGCCGCCACGATTGAATTGGAAATCGCGCTCGGAAAAGTCGATTGCCAGAACATAACCCATCACATGCGCGAGCGCCTCGACCTCCGGAATATAGACACCGCTACGCCCGATCACGACGCCGAGCTCTACCTCCCAATCGACACATTTCGCCTCGCGCGGAATCACCAGGTCGTCGCGCGCACCGCATAGCGCGCTGGTCGCTTTCAAAAAAAGCGTCGGCTCTTTCGGCAGCGTCAGCCCCGTTTCCTCGGCGTGATCGCGGTAGTTGAGGCCGACGCCGATAATCTTGCCGACGCGCCGCAAATCGAACGTGTCCTCCTCTGCGGCGGGAGTAGCGACCGATGGGCTGTAGCGCACGATTTTCATGAGATGGATGCTGACGCTCTGTACAAGGTTTGGAGCACCTGCAAAACTGCACGCAATCTACAATGAAAATGCCCGAGGAATGCCGATGAACTTCCCCAAGCCCGCTGTAGGCATGCTGCCCACCGACCGGCTCGCCTATAGCCCCATTGTCACGCGCAAGCCGCTCAAGCTGCCGAAGAAGGCACGCATGGTGGTGTGGACGATCGTCAATCTGGAAGAATGGGACCCCACGCAGACCATGCCGCGCACGGTCATCACCCCGCCGGCCGGGGGCGCGCCGATGCCCGACATTCCGAACTGGTGCTGGCACGAATACGGCAATCGCGTTGCATTCTGGCGTTTCCTGGATGTGTACGACGATTTCAAGATCCCCGGGGTGATGAACATCAACGGGGTGGCAGTGCACGCATTTCCAGAGATCGTCCGGGCCTGCGTCGAGCGCAAATGGGAATTTGTCGGCCACGGCTACACGCAACGTAACATGCAAAAGGTGGAAAACGAGCGCGAGGACATCCGCAAGTGCTCGGAGATCATGCTCAAGGCCACCGGAAAACGCCCGCGCGGCTGGCTCGGACCCGGTCTCACGGAAACTTGGGAGACCCCCGATATCCTGAGCGAGGAGGGCTACGAGTATGTCGCCGATTGGGTGCTCGACGATCAACCGGTGTGGCTCAAGACGCGGCACAAACCGATTGTCAGCATTCCCTACACCCAGGAATGCAATGACGTCGCCATGATGCTGATCCAGCATCATAAGGCATCGGAATATTACGAACGGGCGATGGATCAGTTTGAGCAAATCTACAAGGATGCCAAGGCGCTCGGCTCCGCGCGCGTGATGGCGCTCTCGGTCCACCCTTACATCATGGGTGCGCCGCACCGGGTAAAATACTTCCGCAAGATTTTCGAGAAGATCCGCAAGAAGCACGACGTGCTGTTCTGGAACGGATCGCAGATCCTCGATTGGTACCTGAAGGCGGGCCCGAAGGCGCCTCAATGATTGTCATGGCCGGGCATGACCCCGCCATCCCGCTCAGGGGTGCACCGTCCTCCTGAGCGGGGTCCGCGGGACAAGCCCGTGACGACAGGCTATGTAGTGACCCATGCACCCGCGCGAACGACTGTCCTACTCCCCGATCGAAGGCCGGCCGCCGCTGAAATTCCCTCCCGGCGTACGGCTTGTGATCTGGCCGGTGCTGGCGCTGGAAGAATGGGACATGGGCAGGCCGATGGCGCGCATGGTGATCTCGCCGCCGCAAGGCCAGCCGATGCAGCCGGACCACCCCAACTGGAGCTGGCACGAATACGGCATGCGCGTCGGATTCTGGCGGCTGCGCAAAGTCTTCAAAGCGCTCGGCATATCGCCGACGGTCACGCTGAACGCGCGCGTCTGCGAAACCTATCCGGCGGTGGTGAAAACCTGCATCGACGACGGCTGGGAACTCAATGCGCACGGCTACGATCAGGTGCCGATGCACAAGGCCGACGATCAGCGCGCCGTGATCGTGAAATCGATGGACATCATCGAGGCATTTTCCGGCAAGCGGCCGCGCGGCTGGTTCGGACCCGGCCTGACGCAGACCTTCGACACGCTCGACTATTTATCGGAAGCCGGTGTCGAATACATCGGCGACTGGGTATTGGACGACGAGCCGGTGACGCTGAAGACCGCGCATAAGCCGGTGGTGGCGCTGCCTTACAATTTCGAGATTCACGACATCGTGCTGATGGTGCTGCAGCATCATCCGTCCGATATGATGTACGTGCGAGCCAAGGACCAGTTCGAATGGCTCTATGCGGAGGCCGCCGAGCGGCCGAAAGTGATGGCCATCGCCTGCCATCCTTATCTCTCCGGGGTGCCGCACCGCATCGGTCACGTGCAACGCACGTTCGAGGAACTTCTATCGCGCGAGGGCGTGGTCGCGTGGAGCGGCGACAAAATACTCGATTGGTATTTGGGTCAGCAGACATGAGCATCGGCGCGCCGCAATATCGCTCCGCCTTCGTGCCGCACGATCTCGCCACGCCGGTTACCGGCGCGACGCAAGGCCCGCTTGCCGGTCTCGTCGCCACGGTCAAAGACATGTACGACATCGCCGGCTACACCGCGGGCTGCGGCAACCCGACTTGGCTCGAGACCCACAAGCCGGCGCAAAAGAACGCCCGCTGCATCCAGCAGATTCTCGACGCAGGCGCCACGATCGTCGGCAAGACGATTTGCGACGAGTTCTTCTTCAGCGTCACCGGCGCCAATGCACATTATGGGACACCGCTCAATCCGCGGGCGCCCAAACGACTGCCCGGAGGCTCGTCCAGCGGCGCCGCTTCGGCAGTGGCGTCGGGCACTTGCGATTTCGCGCTCGGTAGCGACACCGGCGGCTCGGTGCGCATTCCTGCGTCGTTCAACGGCCTTTACGGATTGCGGCCGACGCTCGGGCGCATCGATCTTTCCGGCGTGCAGGCCATGGCGGAGACATTCGATGTCCCCGGCTGGTTCGCGTCGAGCCCGGGCGTGTTCCGCAAGGTGGGCCGCGTGCTGCTCGATAGCCGCAGGGTCTCGGCGAAGATCGAGCGCCTGATCGCGCTGGAGGACGCCTTCGAGAATGCCGATGCGGATGTGGCCGACCTGCTACATTCGGCCCTCGAATTCATGATCGACGATCTGCCGCCGGTCGCGCACGCGCGTATTTCGCTGGAAGGCTTCGATCCGTGGCGCGAAGCCTTCCGCGTGATCCAGGGTTACGAAGTCTGGCAGACCTTTGGCGACTTCGTCACGCGCGAGCAACCGACTATCGGTCCGGGCGTGCGCGAGCGCATTGCCTATTCGGCGACAGTGACCAAGGAGCAAGCCGCCGCGGCGCGCGCGGTGCAGCACCAGGCGCGCGACCATATTCTCCAGGCGGTGCGGCCCGGCACGATTCTGGCATTGCCGACCGCGCCGTGCGTCGCACCGCTTATCGACGGCTCCGCCGAGGAAATGGACAAATTCCGCACGCGCGTGATGCGCCTCACCTGCACTGCCGGCATGGCCGGCTTGCCGCAGATGAACTTGCCTATCGGCACGCTCGGCGGCTGCCCGGTCGGCCTCTCTTTCATTGCCTGGCCGGGAGGCGATGAAGCGTTGCTCGATCTCGCCTGTGAATTGGCGCGTCACTGCGGGATGGCGGCGTGAGGCGCTTTATGCTTTGAATCGCCGCATGTCCGCCGATTTCCTCGACAGGAAGACCGTCGCCGAACTCACCGCACGCATGTATCTCGAATGCGGCGCGGTGCGCTTCATGGAAGACAAGCCCTTCATCTTCACCTCGGGCTGGGCGAGTCCGGTCTATAACGACTCCCGCTGGCTGATCTCGTTTCCAGATGTGCGCACGACGCTGATGGATTTCGCCGTTGCGACGATTGACCGTGATATCGGGCGCGGCGAAATCGACGCGGTCGCCGGCGGCGAAACGGCCGGAATTCCCTTCGCCGCCTGGGTGGCCGACCGCCTGCATCTGCCGATGCAATATGTACGCAAGAAGCCGAAGGGATTCGGGCGCGGCGCGCAAATCGAAGGCAAGCTGACGCCCGGCCAGCGCGTACTCCTGGTCGAGGACCTCGCCACCGACGGTCGCAGCAAGGTGAATTTCGTGAAAGCCTTGCGCGACGCCGACGGCAAATGCGCGCACTGCTTCGTGATCTTCTTTTACGACATCTATCCCGAGGGCAAGAAGATCCTGGCCGATCTTGGCGTCACGCTGCACTCGCTCACGACGTGGTGGGATGTGCTCGCCGTCGCCAAAGCCAGCGGCAACTTCGCGCCAAAAAAGCTGGCCGAGGTGGAGAATTTCATGCACGACCCCGCCGGCTGGTCCAAGGCCCACGGCGGCGCCGCGACTGCGGCGGAGTAGCCCCTTGCCGTCATGGCCGAGCTTGTCCCGGCTATCCACGAGCTTACACTGTTACGGAAAAAGGCGCGGATGCCCGTGACCAGCGCGGGCATGACAAACAGCTACGGAGGTTGTCATGGCGAAAGCAAAGCGCAGAGCAAAGGCAACCAAAACGAACGGCAAAAAGAAAAAGCCGGCGAAGCGCATTTCGGTCGCGAGCCGCGTCAGACGGCGGCCGCAGAAATTCACCGTCAGCCACCATCGCGACGAAGATTTCGACCCAGGCCTGCGGGCTTATTCCGCTTATCGCGATCTTGGAATCGCATCGGCGACAAACGGCATGGTGCAGGCGCATGTCATCCGCATGACCAAGCCGTTCACCCCCGGCGAAGTCGATATCCCGCATTATCACGACGTCGATTTCCAGATGGTGTACGTGCTCAAGGGCTGGTTCCAGAGCGAGTTCGAGGGCGAGGGCGTGCACACTTTCCGCGCCGGCTCCTGCTGGATTCAGCCGCCGAAGATCAAGCATACCGTGCGCGGCTATTCCGACGATTGCGAGCTTCTCGAGATCGTGCTGCCGGCGGACTTCAAGACGGTGACGCTGGGCTAGAAATCCCCACGAAGCCGGGCGAGAGGAGCAACAGGAACACGGCGCCGAATCCCGTCGGGAACGAGCAGAGCATTCAGCGCCGCACGCCCAACCCCTGCATGAAACGAGCGCGAATTTGCACCGGATCGCGGTCGGTGGTGCCGACGCCCGGTTTGTCGTCGATGCGGGCGGCGATAAGGCTCGGACCGCCATCCCTCAGCGCCGCCGCAAACAGCCGATCGAACTCGTCTTCGTCCGCGGCCCATGCGCTCTTCCCGATGCCGGCGCCCGCTGCAATCGCCACCAGGTCCGCGGTGCCGGCGCTTGCGGTCTCCTGCCCGCCGGTGATCTGATAGATGCCATTGTCCCATACCACGATGGTGAGGTTTTTCGGCGCGCGTACCGCCACTGTGGCGAGGCAGCCAAGCTGCATCAACAGCGAGCCGTCGCCTTCCAGCGCCACGACGTGGCGCTGCGGCTGCGCAATCGCCACGCCGAGCGCAATCGGCACCGCAAGGCCCATGCTGCCGAGCATGTAGAAGTTCTGCGGCCGCTGCCCGCTCGACCAAAGATCGAAATTGGCGTTGCCGATGCCGCCGATCACCGCTTCCTCGTGCTTGAGCTGTGCCACAAGCCGTTGCGTCAGGACGAAACGATTCATCACCTTGGCATTGTGGGCGGACGGACGCGTCATCGAAATCATGCCTTGAATAATTTGCCCCCGGTCAGCAGCGGCGAGAGGATGAACACAACCGGCTGCTGGATGGCGACCGCCTGCTTGATGGAGCGGTCGAGGATGAAGGCCAGCTCGTCCTGGCGGGTAATGGTGTGGTGGTCGACGGCGAGGGCATCGAGCACCGGCCGCATCGTCTTGAGCACCATGGCTTGGCCTAGATTGAACTCGCCGAGTGTGCCGCGCTCGGACACGAAGATGAGGGCCGGAATTTGGCTTGGCAGCACCAACGAGGCGAGCGCGTTTGGGATGGTGGCGAATCCGGAAGTTTGCATCAGCACGGCGCCGCGCACGCCGCCCATCCAGGCACCCGACACAATGCCGAGTGCCTCCTCCTCGCGCGTGCAGGCAAAGCAAGTGAAGAAATTGTCGGCATGCAGCGCAGAGATCAGCGGCGTGAGCACCCGGTCGGGTACGTATACGGCGAGCCTGACATCGTTTGCTTTGAGCGTGTCGAGCACGGTTTCGTGCCAGACTCCGGAGCGTACTTTCATGTCGGTCATTCGACGCAGGTCCGCCGGCGTTGCTCAAAGGAGGGCAAAAGCTTAGCCTAACTTTCCGAACGGCGCACCAGGGACACCGCGTTTGAAAATCGTCGACATCGAGCCGATCCCCGTCGGCCTGCCGATGCGCAAGCCGGTGATCATGGCCGGCGAGGAAGTTAAGCGGGCTGACAACGTGCTGGTGCGCGTGTCGGCCGATAACGGCATCGTCGGCTGGGGCGAAGCGGCGGCCGCGCCGGTGATGACCGGCGACACGATCGAGAGCCTTGTCTCGGCCGTGCACTATCTGGCCCCCGCGCTGGTCGGGCGCGACCCGTCGGATATCGACGGCGCGCTCGCCGCTATGGATGCGCGCATGTACGCCAATCACGGCGCCAAGGCGGCCATTGAAATCGCGCTGCACGATCTGGCCGGGCTTGTTGCGGGCAAACCCCTACATGCGCTGCTCGGCGACAAGCGTCGCAGCCGGCTGCCGTTGCTGGCGGTGATCGGCGGCGGCGACCGGGACGGCGATCTGGCGGACGCGGCGAAGAAAAAGGCGGCCGGCATGACTGCCTACAAGATCAAAGTCGGCATCGACACGCCGGAAAATGACGCTGCACGTACCCGCGCGATTTGCGAGGTGCTCGGCGGCGAGGTGTTGATTTCTGCGGACGCCAATCAGGGTTACAGTATCGAGGAAGCCTTGCGTTACGTACGCGCCGTCGACGGCTGCGGACTCGATTTTTTCGAGCAGCCGGTGGACGGCACCGATCTCGCGGGCATGGCGCGCATTGCTGCGACGACGACGATCGCGATCGGTGCCGATGAAGGCATCCGTTCTCTCGAAGACATTCAACGGCATCATGAGAAGAAGGCCGCCCAGGGCGTAAGCCTTAAAGCTATCAAGCTCGGCGGCTTGCGTGGCGTATTACGGGCGGCCGAGCTCTGCCACGGTCTCGGCTTGCACGTGAACATCTCGTGCAAGACGGGGGAATCGAGCATTGCCTGCGCCGCGGCATTGCACGTTGCGGCTGTCGTGCCGAGCATCTCCTGGGCATTGACTTTGACACATAGCGGACTTGCCCAGGATGTCGCCGTACAGCCGCTGATCGCAACGCCGGCCTATGCCGATTGCACCGACCGCGCCGGACTTGGCGTCACCGTCGACGAAGATTGCGTGCGCCGCCATCGGGCAACGATTTCGCTGCGCCACGTGGCATGAGCTATTGTTCGGAGTACCGCGAAACGGTTTCCCCGCGCGGCAATATTTTTCGCTTTCGACAGATCGACAGCGTTTTTGTTTTCTTTTTTCGTCCGCTTGCGGACCGAGACTGCGCTTCGTCGGGCCGCGGGAACTAACGCATCGGCCACGATTTAAATCCGTATCGGGCCCCCGATTCCCTCCCCCAGGGGCTCGATTGAACCTTGCCCCGGAACGCGCGTTCCGGGGCTTTTCCTATCTCGAAAACGAGCAGGACGGTCCCGGCACGAGCGCCATAAATAGGCCAGCGCGAGAAACTGAGAGGTGCGCCCCACGTGCAGTGCTGCGCCACGCTGTCATTTTGGTTTGTGGCACAAAGCGAACGGCCGCCCACTAATGCCGTCGCATTTGAGCCTGGCATCAGGCTCGCCGCGTGGGGAGGAGGATCACGACGGCCTCCGGCGGTTCAGTCGGCGACGATGGAACTTGCGTCGGCTTAGCGGGTTGCAGCAAGGGGCGCCGGGAGATTTTCTCGCCATGCCCCAAGCCTTCGCCGGACCGAACGATTTCTCGGCCCCGCCTGGCCACTGTCTGAACCTCGTCACACCAGACCGAATCGTTGCGGCAAGCCTTTTTTGGGCTCGCTAACGGCACGCGCGCTTTCCACGCCGGCGCCGTAATGGAGAGTTATTTGGCCGATGCCACAATTGTTTTCCCCGGTGGCGAATACGATTGCGCGCGTCGTATTGATTGCGACCCTCGTCGTACCTTTTTTGGCGCTCGGCGCCGGCTACGCGCTGATGCGCTCCGAATACATCACCGGTCGCTCGATCACGACCGAGCAGCCCGTCCCATTCAGCCACGCCCATCATGTCGGTCAGGACGGCATCGACTGCCGGTATTGCCACACCTCGGTCGAGAAGGCGGCCTTTGCGGGAATCCCGCCGACGCACACGTGCATGACGTGTCACTCGCAGCTCTTCACCAATGTCGCGATGCTGGCGCCGATCCGGCAAAGCCTCGCAGAGCACAAACCAATTCACTGGAATCGCGTTTATCGCCTGCCCGACTACGTCTATTTCGACCACTCGGTGCACGTGAACAACGGCATCGGCTGCTCCACATGCCATGGGGAAGTGCAGACCATGCCGCTGATCCGGCAGGCGGTACCGCTCACCATGCATTGGTGCCTCGATTGTCACCGCGACCCGACGCGTTACCTGCGACCGAAGGACCAGATTTTCAACATGAGTTGGTCGCCGCCGCCTGACCAGGCAGAGCGCGGCAAGCGGCTGCTCATTGAGTACCACATCGATACCGAACATCTGACGGACTGCTCACGATGTCACAGGTGAAGCAACATCCGCCCGCATCTCCATCGGCACTCAACCGGCGCGCGGCATTGAAGTTGCTCGGCAGCGGGCTCGCTCTCACCCTTTCCTCGTGCGGTCGTCCGCACGAGGAAATCGTGCCGTACGTCGAAATGCCGGAGGGACTCGTTCCTGGCGTGCCGATGAAATTCGCCACGACCCTGGCGCTTGCCGGCTACGGCCGCGGGGCGCTGGCGATTTCGGTGGATGGACGCCCGATCAAGATTGAAGGCAATCCGCGGCACCCTGCCAGCCTCGGCGCAACTGACGTGTTCGCGGAAGCCGAGATCATGTCGCTTTACGACCCGGACCGCGCCAAGGCACCGCGCACCAAAGACGATGTCGTCACCTGGGACGCTTTCGCCCAAGCGCTGTTCGCGCAGATGCAGCAGGAGAAAGCGCGGCACGGCGCCGGTTTGCGCATCGTTACCGGCCGCATAACATCGCCGACGCTGTTGCGGCAGATCAATGCGCTGCTGACGCAATATCCGGAAGCGCGCTGGTACTCCTACGAGCCGATATCGGACGATGCCGCCTTCGACGGCAGCATGCTCGCCTATGGCCGCCGCCTTGCCGCTCTGCCGCGGCTCGCCGACGCCGCCGTCGTGCTCTCGCTCGACGCCGATCCGCTCGGGGCCGGGCCGCGTCAGATCGCCGATGCTCGCGCATTCTCCCAGCGGCGCACGCGGCAGGCGCAGCCGTTCTTGCGGCTTTATACCGTAGAGCCGGAATGGACACTGACAGGTGCGAATTCCGACCATCGCCTGGCGCTGCATCCCGATCTGATCCGCAATTTCGCACTTGCCGTGACGGCGCAAATGCAGGGAGAAAATGCTCCCGACCTGCCGGATCCAGTCGCGCATTTCGCCAAAATCTGCGCGGATGACCTCAAGGCCAATAAAAGCAAGGCGCTGGTGCTCGTCGGACGGCGGCAGCCGCCGGAATTGCACGCTCTCGGCCATTGGCTCAATGCGCAGTTGAATGCACCGGTCGATTTCATTGCGCCGGCCGACGGCAATCCGCTGGGCGATGCGCAGGCGCTGCAGACGCTGTCGCGCGATCTCGATGACGGCCGCGTCGAGACGCTGGCGATCGTCGGCGCCAATCCCGTGTACGACACGCCGGCCGATCTCGGGCTCGCCCACAAGATCGGCAAGGTGGCATTCTCGGTGCATCTCGGTCTGCATGAGAACGAGACGGCGGACCAATGCAGCTGGCGTCTGCCGATGTCGCACACGCTGGAAAGCTGGTCCGATCTGCGCGCCTTCGACGGCACCGCAAGTATCGTGCAGCCGCTGATTCTGCCGCTCTATGACAGCCGGCAAGCGCACGACCTGCTAGGCCTAATGGCCGGCACCATCGCACCGTCGGCTTACGATCTTGTCCGGCAAACTTGGCAGGCGCAGCGCAGCGGCGGCGATTTCGACACCTGGTGGAAGCAGACGCTGCACGACGGCGTTGTCGCCAATTCGGCGGCTGCGCGTGTCGCGACCGGCGCACCGAAACGGCCGGATGTCAAGCCGGCGCAGGCTGCACGAGGTCTTTCGCTGCTGCTCGGCGCCGATCCGTCGGTCTGGGACGGCCGCTTCGCCAACAATGCCTGGCTGCAGGAGTGTCCCCACCCTTTCACCAAAGAAGTGTGGGGGCACGGCATCTACCTTTCTCCCGGCGACGCCCGGAGACTCAATATAGCGGACCGCGAGACGATCGAGGTCTGGCACGATTCCGCCTCGCTGCGCGCGCCGGCGCGCGTTCGTGAGGGCCAAGCCGACGGCGTCATCGCCGTCGAACTCGGCTACGGACGCACGCGCGCTGGGGCCATCGGCAATGGCATCGGCGTCAACGCCTATCCGTTGCGCACCACGGCATCGCCCTGGCTGATTTCCGATGTCTCCCTCCGCGGCACCGGCGAAATCCGCAACGTGCCGCTGTTGCAGCACAATTTCGATCTCGAAGGCGACGGCAAGGACCTCTATCCGGTGCTGACGCTCGCCGAATTGGCGCAAGGCAAGCAGCCGCCCGACCACGACTATGAGAACCGGCCGACGCTTTACGCCAAGGTCAATTACGACAGCTACGCCTGGGCGATGGTGATCGACACCTCGCTGTGCATCGGCTGCAACGCCTGCGTCGTCGCCTGCCAGGCGGAAAACAACGTGCCGGTCATCGGCCCCGAGGAAGTGGCGATGGGCCGCGACATGCATTGGTTGCGCGTCGACCGCTACGTGCCGGATCCGGAGCGGCCGCCCGGCTTCCAGCCGGTGCCGTGCATGCATTGCGAACAGGCGCCATGCGAGCCGGTCTGCCCGGTCGCAGCATCGGTGCACGACGGCGAAGGCCTCAACGCACAAGTTTACAATCGCTGCATCGGCACGCGCTTCTGTCAGTCGAATTGCCCGTACAAGGTGCGGCGTTTCAACTGGTTCGGCTATGCCGACGGCCAGGAATATGCCGATCTCGGCGCCGACTCCGTGCGCGCCTCGCACAATCCCGACGTCACCGTGCGCGGGCGGGGCGTCATGGAGAAGTGCACCTATTGTATCCAGCGCATCAATCGCGCGCGGCACCACGCTGAGATCGTCGACCAGCCGATTCCCGACGGTGCGGTTGTGACCGCGTGCCAGGCCGCCTGCCCGACGCGGGCCATCACCTTCGGCAACAGAAACAGCAAGGCGTCGGCAATCACCGCGCTGCGTCGCGAACCGCATCATTACGCCCTGCTCGGACACCTCGGCACGCGTCCGCGCACCACGTATCTGGCGCGCCTGCGCAACCCCAACCCAGCAATGCAAGAGAAGGCGCAAGCATGAGCCTGCAAGCCGAGCCTCCGGAGATCGAGCGCTGGACCGAGCCGCCAGGCCGCAGCTATCTGGCGATCAGCGAGCTCGTCGCCGCGCCGCTGCTCGAGCGCCGGCAGTGGCGGTGGCGCGCCTGGTGGATCGCCTTCGGCATCGCCAGCGGCCTGACCCTCATCATGGCGATCTGCATGTCGTGGCTGTTCGCCACCGGCGTCGGCATCTTCGGCAACAACACCACCATCGTTTGGGGACTGCCGATTGCCGATTACGTCTGGTGGATCGGCATCGGCAATGCCGGCACGCTGATCTCCTCGATGCTGTTGCTGATGCGGCAGCGCTGGCGGGCCTCGATCAACCGCTTCGCCGAGGCGATGACTTTATTCGCGGCAACCATCGCCGGCCTGTTCCCGATCATGCATCTCGGCCGTCCGGAATATTTTTATTGGCTGCTGCCTTATCCCAACACCATGGTGGTGTGGCCGCAATGGCGCAGCGCCTTAATTTGGGATTTCTGGGCGATCTCCTCCTACATCCTGTTCTCGATCCTGTTCTGGTACGTCGGCCTCATTCCCGACCTCGCCACACTGCGCGACCGGGCGAAGACAGCGTTCCCGCGCTCCTTCTACGGAGCGCTGGCGCTCGGCTGGCGCGGCTCGGCCCGGCACTGGTACTTCTACGAGCATTATCATCTGACGATGGCGTGCCTTGCGGTGCCTTTGGTGGTGTCGCTGCATAGCGTCGTCGGCATGGATTTCGCGGCGAGCCTGATGCCGGGCTGGCAGGAATCCATTTTCCCGCCCTACTTCGTTGTCGGCGCCATGTATTCCGGCTTTGCCATGGTGGTGCTGCTGACCGCCCTTGTGCGCTGGGGCTTCAACCTGCAGCCGCTCATCACCGCCGAGCACTTCAACGTCATGGCCAAAATCATGCTCGCGGCCTCCATCATCATGGGGCTGTCTTATCTCACCGAATGGTTTGCCGCCTGGTATCACGGCGAGCGCGCCGAACGATGGCTGGTAGGATTCGAGTTCACCGGCGGCTATGCGCCGGTCTACTGGTGCATGCTGTTGTTCAACTGCATCGTGCCGCAGCTTTTCTGGTTCGTCCGCATCCGCTGCAGCATCGTTGCCGTCGTGGTGATCGCGATCCTGATCAACGTCGGCATGTGGCTGGAACGCATTGAGATCGTGTGGAACACGCTCTCGCACGATTTTCTCCCCAGCATGTGGCGCATCTTCATCCCGACGTTCTGGGACTGGGCTTTGCTGTTCAGTTCGCTCGGCTTCTTCGGCTTCTTGTATCTGCTGCTGGCGCGCATTTTTCCTATGGTGTCGATGCACGAGACACGCCGGCTGATCTACGAGGAGAGCCATCAATGACCGAGGTTCTGCTCGCGGAATTTCCTGGCGCGGCTGCGCTGCTGGAAACGGCGCGCAAGGCACGTCCCGCAGGTTATCGGCCGCTGGACGCATTCACGCCGTTTGCCGTCGAAGGCCTCGCCGAAGCGGTGGGAGCACGGGGCTCGCACGTGCGGGTCGCCATGTTCATCGGCGGCGTCGCCATCGCGGCGATGGCCTACGCCACCGAATATTTCAGCGCCGTCATCGACTACCCGATCAACAGCGGCGGCCGCCCTTTGAACGCCTGGCCCGCTTTCATGTTGTTTCCCTTTGCCGTCGGCATTTTTGGCGCCGCGGTGTCAGGGCTGATTGCGCTGTTCATGCACAGCGGCCTGCCCGGCCTGCACCACGCGATATTCGCGGTGCCCGGATTCGAACGAGTGAGCCAAGACGCTTTCCTGCTGGCACTCGACTCGCCGCGAGATGAGGCCGAATTGCAACGCGCGCGCGACTGGCTGCGTGAGGCGGGCGCTCTGGCAATATGGGAGATCAAGACGTGAGGCTTGCCGCGTCCATGCTCGCGCTGCTTTTGCTCGCCGGCTGCGATCTCAGCATGACGCAGCAGAAGAAGTACGGCACCTATGCGCCGGCAGAGCTGTGGCCGGACGGCACCGCGGCGCGACCGCTGCCGCCGCATGTCGTTTCGCAAAATGACCTGGCGCACGACAAAGAAGCGTCCACTCCCCCGCCAGTGACGCCGGCCCTGCTCAAGCGCGGCCAAAATCGCTTTAATATCTATTGTTCGCCTTGCCATGGTTTCGACGGCAATGCCGACGGCATGGTGGTGCAGCGCGGCTTCCCAAAACCGCCGTCCTATTTCGAACCGCGGCTCATGAGCGCGCCGGCCAGCGAATTTTACAAGACGATCACCGACGGTTACGGCGTCATGTACTCGTACGCCACGCGCGTCGAGCCGCGCGACCGCTGGGCCATCGTCGCTTACATCCGCGCGCTGCAGCTATCGCAGCACGCGACTTTGGCGGAGGCGCCCGAAGCGCGGGAGAAGCTACCGTGACCGAGCACGCACCACACGGGCGTTCGCTGGTGCCAGTCCATGAACGGGCGGATCGGCAGCGCGTGTCGTGGCTTCTCATCGGCCTGGCGATTGCCGCCGCAGCCGCCATGCTCGCCATTGCCGTCGCCTTCCCGCGCATTGCCGCGGCAGGCTGGCTCATCGCCTTCGTCTATGTCAGCTCGATCGCCTTCGGCAGCTTGGAGCTCTCGTTCATTTACCGGCTTACCGGCGGCCACTGGGGCGAGGCGCTGCGGCCGTTTTTCGAGCGGGCGGCCGTGTGCATCCCGCTGCTGGCGATCCTCTTCATTCCTGTCCTCATCGCAATTCCGTCCCTCTATCCGTGGACCGCAGGTCGCGGCGACATCAAACCCGATGTGATCGCCTATTATCTCAACAGCGGTTCGTTTATCGGGCGCACGGTTTTCACCTTTGTCGTGTTTGGCGCTGTCGCGCTGCTGCTGCCGCGCATCGGCGGCAAGCCGGGGACGCTGCTCGCCGCCGCCGGTTTCGTCCTTTACGCGTTCATGATCAGCCTGGTGTCCATCGATTGGATCCTGTCGGCGGAGCCGGTCTTTATCTCAACTTCGTTCGGCGCCAGCATCGCCATTACACAAATTCTCGCCGCGCTTGCGTTTTGCGCCCTGGCCGGCCCGATTCCGGACGAACGCGCGGCGCGCGATGTCGGTGGGCTGACGCTCGCGGTGGTGCTCGGCCTGACCTACATCGATTTCATGGCCGTCCTCGTGCTGTGGTACGGCGACCTTCCGGACAAGATCGATTGGTTCGTCCGGCGCGGTTTCGCGCCGTGGAAGTGGCTCGCCGTCTTCGCTTTCGCGTTCGGATCGGTGTTCCCGATTTTGGCCTTGCTGCTTGAGCGGGTCCGCGCCAGCCGCGCGGCTTTGCGGGCCGTCGGTTTGTGCATCCTGATCGGCCTAGCATTTTACGATTCCTATCTGCTCGCCCCGGCGTATGGCGCCTGGGCCTTGGGGGCAGCGGCGCTCGCCGTGCTGGCGCTCGGCTGCGCGCTCATTCTGTTCATCGAGCTTGGCTGTTCGTCGGCTCTGCTGCCGCGCGCGAGGCTTGAGTCATGACCGAGCAATCGCGCAGCGAACGGCTGGAGCCGGGCAGCGTCAGCACGCGATGGGTCAGCGTGGCAGCCGGCGGTTTTCTGGCGATGCTCGCCGCCAGTATCGTGCTGCTCGGCGTGTTCTTCTACACCGTGGTGCCGGGCAATCGCATACCCGCCTATCGAGAATTCCCGCGGCCGCGCCAGGAGGCGCACCCCGAGGCGGAGCTGAACGCGCTATTGGCCAGGCAGCACAAAGAACTGAACAGCTATCGCTGGATCAACCCGGAGCACACGCTCGTCGGCATTCCGATCGAGCGGGCGATGGAGATCATCGCTTCGCGCGGCGACAAAGCTTATGGGCCGATCGAACAGCAGCCGAACGGGGCGCCCCAGCCGCCAGCACAAGCACCAAGTGCATCTTCTTCGCCTCCGCCTATCGCAGGCCCGCAGCCACCCGCACCCGGAGCCGGAGCCGGAATGGCTCCATCCGGACCGAACGCCGGAGGCCGCCCGTGAGAACGCTTGCGCTGTTGATCGGCTTATCGCTGGCAATGCCCGCCGCCGCAAAGCTCACGCCTGCACAGCTTGCTGAAGTCCAGGTCGATGCGCAGGCCGGCGCGGCGTTCCCGCTGTCGTTGCGCTTTGCCGACACGCACGGGGTAGAGCGTTCGCTGGGCGAAGTCATCGGCACCCACCCCGCCGTGGTCGTATTTGCCGACTACACCTGCACGAATTTGTGCGGCCCCATTCTTGCCTTCGCGGCGGACGGGCTCTCCAAATCCGGCCTTGCGCCGGGCAAAGACTTTCATCTTGTCGTCATCGGTCTCGACCCGAAAGACAAGCCGGGCGACGCCATGGCGATGAAGGCCTCGCGCATTGGCATGAATACCGCGCTCGCGCAGGCGAGCGTCTTCCTGATGGGCAACGCCGCCGGCGTCCAGGCCGCAACGCAAGCCGCGGGCTATCGCTACGTCTATGACAAGGAGACCGATCAGTTCGCGCATCCGGCGGCAGCTTTCGTCGTCGCCAGGAACGGCCGCATCGTGCGTGTGTTGTCGGGATTGGGGTTGACCGGCGACAGCTTGCGGCTGGCACTGGTCGATGCCGGACAAGGCCGCGTCGGCACGTTTCTCGACCAGATACGGCTTCATTGTTTCGGCTTCGACCCCGCGCGCGGCATCTATACGCCCGCGATTGTTCAGATCCTCACCATCGCCTGTTGCGCGACCGTAGTCATCCTCGTTGGCGGCATCGCCTCGCTCACATTCGCCTTGCGCAAGAGAGCGGCGCCATGAACATTTCCGCATTCACCACCGAGGCCTCGTCGCACGCGGCGACCATCGATCGCATTTTCTACGGGCTATCGACGATCTCGATCGTGATCGTGCTGCTGGTGTTCGGGCTCGTGCTGGGATTCTCATTTCGCTACTACCGCGGATCGAAGGCCAAGCGCGGACGGCTGCCGCACATTCTACAGAACGAATTCGAGATCGGATGGACCGCGGCGACCTTCTTCCTGTTCATGTTCATCTTCTGGTGGGCGGCAAGCACACAATTGTCCGCGCTGACCCCGCCGGATCACGGCCTGCAAATCCACGTCGTCGCCAAGCAATGGATGTGGAAAGTGCAGCAACCGAGCGGCATCCGTGAAATCAACGAAATCCATGCGCCCACCGGAAAGCCTGTGGTGCTTGTCATGACGTCGGAAGATGTCATTCACAGCATGTTTCTACCGGCCTTGCGCATCAAAAAGGACGTGCTGCCGGGCCGCTACACGTATTTGTGGTTCACCGCCGACAACCCCGGCACTTACATGCTCGAGTGCACGCAATTTTGCGGCACCAGCCATTCGCGCATGACCGGGCGCATCGTGATTATGAAACCCGCCGACTATGCCCAATGGGTGACCGCACAGCCGCAAACGAGGGGATTGGCGCAAGAAGGCGAGGCGCTGTTCCGCTCGTTCGGCTGCTCCGGCTGCCACGCCAGAGAGTCGTCGGTCCACGCGCCGGACCTGCACGGCGTATTCAATCACATGGTGCATTTGTCTGATGGCCGCACGATCGTGGCCGACGAAGCCTATATCCGCGATTCGATCCTGCAGCCGCGCAAGGACATCGTCGCCGGATTCCAGCCGATCATGCCGAGCTTCAAGGGCATCGTCAGCGAAGAGCAACTGGTGCGGCTGATTGCCTACATCAAATCGTTGTCTGTCGAAAAGGAGGTGCAGCAATGACCGCGATCACCGTTGTCGACCTCCCGCCACCGAAGCCAGCCAGTTATCTCGACGAAGGGCACACCGTCTGGTCGTGGCTGACCACCACCGACCACAAGCGCATCGGCATTTTGTTCGCCTTGTCGATTACGGTTTTCTTTTTCATTGCCGGCGTCGCCATCGGTCTGGTGCGGCTCGAGCTGTTATCGCCGCAAGGACTCTTTCTCACCGACGACGAGTACAACCGGCTGTTCACGATACACGGCATCACTATGGTGTGGTTCTTTCTGGTCCCATCGATCCCGACCACGCTGGGCAACTTTCTGCTGCCGCTGATGATCGGCGCACGCGACCTCGCATTCCCGCGGCTCAATCTGATGTCGTGGTATTTGTTCACGATTGGCGGCATTTTCACCATCTATACGCTCTGGGCCGGCGGCGTCGACACCGGCTGGACCTTCTACACGCCGTTCTCGACGCTCTACTCGAACGGACACGTGATCGCCGCCGCCTTCGGCGTTTTCGTCACCGGCTTTTCCTCGATCGCCACCGGGCTGAATTTCATCGTGACCACGCACATGTTGCGCGCGCCGGGCATGACCTGGTTTCGGCTGCCGCTGATGGTGTGGGCGATTTACGCCGTGAGCTTGGTGATGGTGTTGGCGACGCCGGTGCTCGCCATGTCGCTGTTGCTGGTGATGGCGGAGCGCCTGCTCGGCGTACCCATTTTTAACCCGAACAACGGCGGCGATCCGCTGCTATTCCAGCATCTGTTCTGGTTCTATAGCCACCCGGCCGTCTACATCATGATCCTGCCGGCCATGGGCGTGGTGTCGGAAGTGATTACCTGCTTCGCCCGCCGCCGGGTCTTCGGCTACGCGGGGATGGTGTTCGCGCTGCTGGCCATTGCCGTCATCGGCTTCATGGTCTGGGGACACCACATGTTCGTGTCCGGCCAGTCGCCTTACGCCAGCCTGGTGTTCTCGTTCCTCTCGTTCATCGTCGCCGTGCCTTCCGCGATCAAGACCTTCAATTGGACGGCGACGCTCTACCGCGGCCATATTTCGTTCGAGTCGCCGATGCTGTACGCCTTGGGCTTTATCGGCCTGTTCACCGTCGGCGGTTTGACCGGCCTGTTCCTTGCTTCGGTGCCGATCGACATTCAGGCGCATGACACTTATTTCGTCATTGCGCATTTCCATTTCATCATGGTCGGCGGCAGCGTTACCGCCTATTTCGCCGGATTGCACTATTGGTGGCCGAAAATCACCGGCCGCATGTATCTGGAAACGTGGGCCCGCGTCGCCGCCATCTTCACCTTCTTCGGCTTCATGATGACGTTCATGCCGCAATACATCATGGGCTGGCTCGGCATGCCGCGCCGCTACCATCACTATGCCGACGTTTTCCAGATCTGGCACGTGATGTCGACCGGCGGCGCCGGTATTTTGGCGATCGCCTACGTATTGCCGCTGATCTATTTGCCGCTCTCGCTCATCCGCGGCGCGCGGGCGCCGGCAAATCCCTGGCAAGCGACCGGGCTGGAATGGCAAACGCCGTCGCCGCCGCCGAAAGAGAACTTCGAGCACACTCCGATCGTGACCACCGGACCGTATGAGTATCACCCTGCCGCCGAGCCGGGGCTTGCCGAAATGCAGCGTCCGCACCGCACGCAGACGGAGGATGCATGAGCGAAGCCAGCACAGCGCTGCGCGAGCCGTGGCCCGATCTTGCGCGCCAGCGCGAGGGCGTGACGTTTGGCATCTGGATATTTTTGGCGACCGAGGTGCTGTTCTTCGGCGGGCTGTTCCTCGGCTATTCGGTCTACCGCACGCTCTATACCGAGGCGTTCCGCGAAGCCGCCAAGGAGACCGAGATTTTCTTCGGTTCGATCAACACTGTGGTTTTGCTCACCAGCAGCATGACCATGACCGTCGCTGTGCGTGCTGCCGACCACGGCTACCGACGGCTGACGCTGATCTGCTTGTGGGTCACCTTGTTGCTCGGCCTCGGCTTCCTGACCGGCAAGGGCTTTGAATATAACGACGACCTGACCAAGGGCCTCTTTCCGGGGCCCGGCTTTCCGCTGCCGCAGCCGCAGGAGCAAATCTTCTGGGCCTTCTACTGGGTCATGACCGGCGTCCACGCCATCCATCTATCGGTCGGCATCGGCGTGGTGGCGGTCGTCGCGGTGCAGCTGCAGCGCACGGTGATCAAGCTCGAGAGCGGCACGCTCACCGCAGTCGGGCTTTACTGGCACTTTGTCGATTTGATCTGGATCACGCTCGTGCCGCTCATTTATCTGGTGGATCGCCCATGAGCGAACAGCAGTCGCAACAGCGGCCGAGCCGCCTGAAACTGTGGCGCGATGCCGGTCTGATTTGGTTCGGCTTGTGGTCGTTGTTTGCCGTCAATGTCTTCTTGGCCTATGTGCCGCTCGGCGGTGCCAACGTGCCGGTGCACATGTCTGTTGCGTTTTTGATGATGGTGTTGCTGGTCGGTTTCTTCATGGACTTCAAGGAGCACCCGGCGCTGCTGCGCTTTGCCGCCTTCGCCGGCGTGTTTTGGCTGATCTTCATGTTCGTGCTGACGGCGAGCGATTACTTCACGCGACAATAGTCAGCGCCTTGGCATGCTGCGGCCGAGGACAAGTCCCAGAACTCCGGCGCAGACGACACCGGCCACGCCAACGGTTAGGCGGGTCGCCGGGCCGGGCAGGTCAAGCGCCGTATTTGACGCCTCGTCACTGAACGAGCCGCGCGTCCGATGCAGCGCCGTCACGGGTTTATCGAGATTGTCCGGCCGGTCCGGCGGCAGCGGCTGCCCGGTCGATTGCGCATCATAAACACGCTTGGCGAGGTAGCGGTCGAGAAAGCCCGGACCCAATGTTTGCGCCAAGATTACTTCGGCCGTGCTCAAGCCGACCCAATATTCTCGCCGGCGCTGATGGGCGGCCTTGAAGATGGCGTCTGCCGCTACTTCCGGCTGGAATACCGGCGCGACCGGCCGCGGCTGCGAAGGCATATGTGTTCGCGCCCAATCGAATTGCGGCGTGTTCACCGCCGGGAGGTTGACGAGGGTGAGGTGAATTTTGCTGCCGTCGTGGATCAGCTCGGTGCGCAGGGAATCGGTGAAGCCGCGGATCGCGTGCTTGGCACCGCAATAGGCGCTCTGCAAAGGGATGCCCCGGTAAGCCAGCGCCGAGCCGACCTGGACGATGGTGCCGCGGTCGCGCGGCCGCATGAGACGCAGCGCCGCCATGGTGCCGTGCACGAAGCCCAAATAGGTGACCTCGGTGACGCGGCGATATTCCTCCGGCGTTATCTCCCAGAAGGGGGAAAACACCGTCACCATAGCGTCATTGACCCACACATCGACGGCGCCCAATTGATTCTGGAGCTTCTCCGCCGCTTCGAACAACGCATTCGCGTCGGCAACATCGGCGGCCACAAACTCCGCCTCGGCGCCCATTTTCTCGATGTCCTGTTTCACCTCCATGAGCGCCTGCTCGTCCCGCGCAATCAGGCCGACACGCGCGCCAGCTCTGGCAAAACGGTGCGCGGTCGCACGGCCGACGCCGGCGCTGGCGCCGGTGATGACGACCGTTTCCGTATGGCGCACCGGCATGTTCATTGCGCGACCCCAAGATGGTCGGCGATCAGCTCCGCGATGTGCTGGGGTCTACGGTCGGTGGTTTGCTCGATCTGCTCGCGGCAGCTAAAGCCGTTGGCCAGGACCACGGTGTCTTGAGCGGCCTCGCGCACCTTGGGCAGCAGCACACGCTCGGCAGCCCTGATCGAGACGTCGTATTTCGCCGCTTCAAATCCCAGGGAGCCGGCCATCCCGCAACAGCCGGACGCCATCACCTCGAACTCAATCCCGAGCTTTTTGAGCACGTTCTGCTCGGAGGTCGGCTTGATGATCGCATGATGATGGCAATGCAGCTGCACCAGCGCGCTGCCGTCGATCCGCGGCAACGCGCAATTGTTGCGATCGAGGAACTCGGTAAAAAACAGTGTTTGTTCGCTCAGGCGCTTGGCGCGCTCGTCATCGGGAAAGAGATCGATCAGCTCATCGCGGAAGGCACTGACACAGGCCGGTTCAAGCCCGATGAGCGGGGTACCTGCGGCGATATCCTCGCGCAACGTCTCCAAAGTCTGCCGCCACAGCGCTTTGGCCTTGTCGATTCTCCCCCAGTCATAGAGCGGGCGCCCGCAACACAAAATTCGATCGGGTATCGCCACCTCGAAGCCGGCCGCCTCCAACACCCGCGTGGCGGCAATCGCTGTTTGCGGTTTGAAAAAATTGTTGAAGGTATCCGGGAAAAGAACCACGCGCCGGCCCCCAGTCTTCGCGTCTTTGCGCTTGCGATGCCAGCTGCGGAAGGTTTGCTTGGCGAACGGCGGTACGCGCCGTTGCGGGGCGATATCCCCAATCCACTTCGCTAGCGCAGTGGAGCCGACAGCATTGGCCAGGCCGGGAAACCATGAGGCATAACGCGCCCAGCGCTGCACCAAGCCCATCGAATAGGCCGCGCGTGGGCGCAAGCGGCCGCGATAGTGCTGCGAGCGAAATTCGGCCTTGTAGGTCGCCATGTCGACATGAACCGGGCAATCGCTCTTGCAGGCCTTGCAGGCGAAGCAAAGGTCGAGGGCCTCTTCCACCTCGCGACTTCTCCACAGATCAGTCAGCGCTTCGCCGCGCATCATTTCGAACAGCAGCCGGGCGCGGCCGCGCGTGGAATGCTTTTCCTCGTTCGTCGCCATGTAGCTCGGGCACATGACGCCTTGGTCGCTGTCGCGACGGCGGCATTTGCCAACCCCGACGCAGCGGCGCATTGCTTGGGTAAAGCTGCCGCCGTCCTCGGGATAGGCGAAGTGACCGCCATACTGGATCGGGTCGAATTCGGGGCCGAGCCGCAAGTTTGATACGATTGGATACGGGTCGACGATCTTGCCCGGATTCATTTTGTTTTCCGGATCCCAAATCGCTTTGAACTCCCGGAAGGCCTGGACCATTTCCGGCCCGTACATTTTCTCCAGCAACTCGGCGCGCGCTTGCCCGTCACCATGCTCGCCCGACAGCGTGCCGCCATATTTGACGATGAGATCGGCGGCCTCGTCCAAAAAGTGACGCCAGCTGCGCAGGCCTTTCTCCGTGGCGAGATCGAAATCGACGCGGCAATGCACGAGGCCGTCGCCGAAATGACCGTAAACCGAGGCGTCGTAGCCGTGCCGGTGAAAGAGCTTCTTCAGATCGCGCAGGTAATTGCCCAAATCCTCCCTTGAGACTGCGCTATCCTCCCAGCCGGGATGGCCTTCCGGCCAATCGGGAACATGCGCGGTGGCCGACAGCGCTGCCTCGCGCAGCTCCCAGATTTTGTTCTCGTGCTGGTCGTCGTCGATGAGTTTGGCGTCGTGTCCGGAGCTTTTGAATTCATCGAGTGCGGCTTTGGCCTGCTTCTCCGCCTCTTCGCGGCTGTCGGCGCCAAATTGGACGACGAGCCAGCCATTGCCCTTCGGCAGCATCTTCAGATCGTCAGGATGCAGATGCTTACGCGTAATGAAATCGATTAGCAGGTCGTCAATACCTTCGCAGCCGATCGGCTTGTGTTTCAGAACCGCCGGGACCGCATCGGCGGCTTCGAACACATCCTTAAAGCCGATGATCGTCAGCACACGCTCGCGCGGACTGGGAACGAGGTTCAACTCGGCTTGCAGGATCATCACGCATGTCGCTTCGGTACCGACCAGCGCGCGCGCAACATGAAAGCCGTTCTCCGGCAGCAGCTGCTCGAGATTTTCGTAACCCGAGACGCGCCGGGGTATTTGCGGATAACGCGCCCGGATCAAATCGCCATATTTGCGCCGGAAATCGTCCAGCGCGCGGTAAATCTCGGCGCGGCGGCCACCTTGCGCGAGGATGTTTTGAAACTCCTCGTCGCTGGTGCGGCCGACGGTCATCCGGGTCCCATCGTAAGTAAGGATGTCCAGCGATTCCACATTGTCCGACGTGCGGCCTGCCATCACCGAATGCACGCCGCAGGAGTTATTGCCGAGCATGCCGCCGAGCGTGTTGTGGTCGTGGGTTGCGGGATCGGGTCCGAAGGTCAGGTGATGCTGTTCGGCAGCGTCGCGCAGGTGATCGAGGATGCAGCCCGGCTCCACGATTGCGAGCTTGTTGACGGCATCGATCGACAGCACCCGATGCATGTATTTGGAAAAATCGATGAGCACCGCGACGTTGCAGCCCTGTCCCGCCAAACTCGTGCCGCCGCCTCGCGCCACCACCGGAGCGCCGTATTGGCGGCAAAGGTCGATGGTGGCGATGACATCGGCAATGTTGCGGGGAAGTACGACCCCGATCGGCACCTGGCGATAGTTCGAGGCGTCGGTGGCATAAAGCGCACGGGCGCCTTCGTCGAAACGCACCTCGCCTTCGAGCTTCTTGGCGAGTGCCGTGCCCAGGGCGCGGAAGCTCTTGCGTTCCTGCACCGAAGACGCCGTCACAACGCGGCCGCTTACCGCGCGTTTGACAAAGTGCTGCAACGAGGCCCCCGCGCTCGCCTTGTGATTGACCTCTATGACATGACTCATCGTTGCACTCCGTCAGGCGGCCAGCCGCTCCGCATCCTGCCGCTTGAAAGTAAGTCCCAGCCCGGGCTTGGCCGGATCGGGCGCTATCTCGCCGTTTCGCGGCATCGGCGCGCCGTCGAAGATCGTCTGCTCGATGCGTACATGGTCGTGGAACCATTCGATATGACGCAGCCGCGGCGCCGCGCAGCAAACATGCAAATGCAGCGCCGGCGCGGTATGCGCGGACAAAGGCGTTGAGCAGGCTTCGGCCACGGCCGCTGCCTTGAGAAAGCCGCTGATGCCGCAGCAGCGTGTGGCATCCGCCTGCAGCACATCGACGGCGCCGGCCTCGAGCATGCGGCGAAAGTAGAACGGGTCGTAGCCGTATTCGCCCGCTGCGATTTCCATGTTCGCAGGCGCGCGATCGCGGACGAGGCGCAGGCCTTCGAGGTCGTCGCTCGACACCGGCTCTTCAAACCAGCCGACACCTGCAAATCGTTCGGCAAAGAACAGCGCCTGTTTGCGGTCGTAAGCGCCGTTGGCGTCGACGAAAAGCGTCGCGCTGCCGATGGCGCGGCGGGCAGCGTCCACGCGCTCGAGATCCTGGGACGGATCGCTGCCGATTTTCATTTTTACCCAGCGGCAGCCGTCGTCCGCGACCCATCTTGCGAGCTGCTCCTGCAGGCGGTCGATCGAATAGGTGGTGAAGCCGCCGCTGCCGTAGATCGGCACCGACTTGCGTTCGGCGCCCAGCAGCGCAAACAGGGGCAGGCCCAGGAGCTTCGCTTTCAGGTCCCAGAGCGCGACATCGACCGCCGAGATCGCATTGGCGCAAACGCCACGCCAGCCCATATTGCGGACGGCGCCGACCATCGTCATCCAATGCGCAGGGATATCGAAGGCGCTACGGCCGCGCAGCAAGGCGACGAACAAATTTTTAATGACATCGGCCGCTGCCTCGGAGGCGTAGGTGTATCCGATGCCGGTTTCGCCGCCGGCCGATATCTCCGCCAGCACCATGGTGGTATGGTCCCAGGCCATGGTGCCGTCGGCCTCCGGAGCGTCCGTCGGAAAGCGGAGGCTCCGCACCGCGATTGTCTCAATCGGCGGTGTCGCGCGCGGCATCGTCGTCTCCCTCAGATCAGCTCACGTACGGTGTCGGAGGCGACCGTCAGCGCGATCTTGCCCGCCGCCGGCGTGCCGCGCGCGAGCGCTTCGGCAAAGTTCTTGGCGTCGCCAAACGTCACTTTGGGCGGCATCGGCGGCTCATGCGGGTCGACGACGGCTTCGACCAGAACGGGACCGGGCGTGGACAGCGCCCGGCGCAGGATGTCCCCGCATTGCTTGGGATCGTCGACGCTGAACGCCTGCATACCGAAACCACGCGCGACTGCCGCGAAATCGATCGGCTGCAGCTCGCAGACGTATTCGGGGTTGCCGAGGAAGACCATCTGCTCCCATTTGATCTGTCCTAGCGCGTTGTTCTTGATGACGATGACCTTCACGTTGAGGCCGTATTTCATGCAGGTGGCCATCTCGCCCATCAACATGGTCAGGCCGCCATCGCCGACGAAAGCAACAACTTGCCGGCCCGGATACGCGACGGCCGCGGCGACGGCATAGGGCAGACCACAGGCCATGGTGGCGAGATTGCCCGAGCAGGAGAACATCATTTGCCCGCGGATGCTCAGATGGCGCGCGATCCACGTGGTGATGGTGCCGGAGTCGGTGGTCACGATTGCATCGTCGGCGAGCAGTTTGTTGAGCTCGTGCGCCACGACCTGCGGCTTCATCGGCTTGTCGGCAACGGTGCCGCGTTCCTCCATGAGCCGGCTCCACTCCTTCATGCTGTCCTGCGCCGTCTTGAGGAACGAGCGGTCCTCATGGTGCTTGAGCTTGGGCAACATGGCTTGCAGGACGCCGCGCACATCGCCCACCAGCGCCGCGTCGACCGGATACCGCAGGCTCACGCGCATCGGGTCGATCTCAATCTGCACGGCCTTGGCCTGCCCGGGCTTGGGATAGAATTCGATGTACGGGAAGCTCGAGCCGGCGATCAGCAGCGTGTCGCAGTCTTCGAGCGCTTCCTGCGCCGGCTTGGTGCCGAGCAAACCGGTGCCGCCGAGACAATAGGGATTGTCGTCATCGACGCAGGCCTTGCCTAGCAGCGGCTTGACGATGGGGGCGGCGAGCCGCTCGGCTGCAGCGACCAGCACATCGCCGGCGCCCAGCGCGCCGCGCCCGGCCATGATCACCACTTTTTTGCCGGCGTTGAGAATGTCGATCGCTTCGGCGAGCTGGCGCTCGTCCGGCATCTGATTCCACAACGACATCTTGTCGGAGACGTGATGCGGAACGTTTCGTTTGGACTTGATGTCCTTGCTCACCGGCTCCGACTGCATGTCCACCGGCATGGTGACATGGGCGACGCCGCGATAAGACAGCGCCGTGCGGCAGGCAAGCTCGACCACGTTTTCCGTGTGCTGCGGACCCATGATGCGCGTGTTGTAGACGGCGACATCCATGAACAATTTGTCGAGCTCGACGTCCTGCTGCGTCCACGTGCGCAGCAGGTCGTGGAATTGCAAACCGGTAATCGCGAGCACCGGCTGGCCGTCGAGCTTGGCGTCATAGAGCCCGTTGAGAAGATGAATGCCGCCCGGCCCGGAGGTCGCGATGCACACGCCAAGCTTTCCTGTCCATTTCGCGTAGCCGCAAGCGTTGAAGGCCGCCGCTTCTTCGTGCCGGACCTGGATAAAGCGAATCTCGTCTTTGCGCTTGCGCAGCGACTCGATGATGCCGTTCACGCCGTCGCCCGGCAGACCGAAGACCGTATCCACACCCCAACGGATCAGCGTATCGACAAGAACGTCACCGGCAGTCGGCGTGGCCATTGGAGCCTCCAGGCGCAAACATGCGTGTTCGGCAGCGCCCCAACCGCCGACAATTGCGGAAAATCTGCAGGTTCAACAAACGACAACCGCCGGTGTTCCACTGGAACAATACGGTCGCGCTGCCGTTTCCCGAGCAGCGAACATGCACAGCAAACTGCTCAACCAACACGAGGGCCGGCGCACCTTTGCCTTGATCATGGACAAAGGCGACGAGGTGCTGTCGTGCATCAGCGGCTTCGCTAAAAGAGAGCGTCTTTCCGCGGCGCAAATCACCGGCATCGGCGCATTGAGCGACGCCGCGTTGAAATATTTCGATTGGCAAGCCAAGCGCTATCTTGAGATCCCCGTACACGAGCAGGTCGAGGTCGCCTCGCTCGTCGGCGATGTGGCGCTTGATCCGGAGGGCAACCCGGCGATCCACGTGCATCTCGTCCTCGGACGAAAGGACGGCACCGCCATGGCCGGCCATCTCGGAGAGGCGCACGTGCGCCCGACGTTGGAGCTGATTATCGCCGAGCAGCCGTCCTATCTGCAGAAGACCTTGGACCCCGAAAGCGGGCTGGCCTTGATCAACGCCAAAGAGCCGCGCCATGCCTGAGCTGGGGCACAAGCGCTGGGCCATTGCCGAAGGCTACATTCCCAGCGGCAGCCTCAGTCAGGATCCCGCGCTGATTTCCCACGAAACGGTGTGTCTGCTCAACGCAGGCGACCGCGATGCCGATATCGACATTACGCTGTTTTTTGTCGACCGCGACCCGGTCGGGCCCTATCGGGTCAAGCTCAGCGCGCAGCGAACCATGCATTTGCGCTTCAACGATCTGACGGATCCTGCGCCTGTGCCGCGCGATACCAGCTACGCTTCTGTCATCGAGGCGAGCGTTCCCATTGTCGTGCAGCACACGCGGCTTGACTCACGTCACCCGAATATCGCGCTTCTCTCGACGATCGGTTACGCCGAAGACTAACCGGCGGGTACCTTGTCCTTTTCCGCCTGCCCCGCCCGCACATGCGCGGGACCATAGCCTTGCGCGAGGTTATGCGCGGTGTTGATCAGACTGAGGTGCGACAGCACCTGCGGAAAATTACCCAGCATTTCACCGCTGCGCGGGTCGTACTCCTCCGATAGCAGGCCCACGTCATTGCGCACGGCAAGCATGTGATTGAAGACGCGCCGCGCTTCCTGGCTGCGGCCCTGCATGAGAAGATTGTCGGCATACCAAAAGCTGCAGGCTAAAAACACGCCCTCCCCGACGGGTAGCCCGTCCTCGGCGCGTTCCGTATCGTAGCGCATGACGAAGTCATCGATGATGAGCTTGCGCTCGATGAGCTCGACGGTTCGCAAGACTCTTGGATCGTTGGCGGGCAGGAAGCCGACGATGGGGATGAGCAAGTTGGCGGCGTCGGGCTCGCGCGTTTGGTAGGAGCGCACGAAGCCGCCGATTCTTTCGTCATAGCCTTTCTCGCAGACCTCGCGATGAATGTCTTGACGCAATTTGCGCCAGCGATCGACCGGCCAGGAAAGTTCGTATTTTTCTGCGGCTCGAATCGCGCGGTCGACCGCCACCCAGGCCATTACCCGCGACTGGGTAAAATGCTCGCGCCCGTGTCTCACCTCCCAAAAGCCCGCATCCGCCTCCCGCCAAATGCGCTCAACGTGTTCGACGAGTTCCTGCTGGAGCCGCCAACTCCAGTCGTCCGGCGGGATGCCGTGCTCGCGCGAGAGGTGCAGAAGGTCGATGATTTCTCCGTACACATCGAGCTGAAACTGCTCATACGCCGCGTTGCCGGCGCGGACCGGCCGCGAATCTCGGAAACCGGCGAGCCACGGGATTTCCCACTCCGGCGCCCGGTGCTCCCCGGCAACGCTATAAAACGGCTGCACCTCGCGCGGCATGCCGGCAATTGCGCGCAACAGCCAATCGCGCCAGGCGGCGGCCTCTTTTTTGAAGCCGCTATGCAGCAAAGCCAGCAGCGTGAAGCTCGCGTCGCGCAACCAGCAAAAACGATAGTCCCAGTTCCGCTCGCCGCCGATCTTCTCCGGCAACGAAGTGGTCGGGGCCGCGACGATTCCGCCGGTCTGACGCGACGCCATGAGCTTTATGGTGATCAACGAACGCAATACAGCTTCTCGCGCTTGTCCGCGATAGGTGCAGGTCTTCGTCCAGTCGCGCCACCAGCGCTCGGTTTCTTGCAGTGTCTCTTTCGCGTCGAGATGCGGAGGCCGCTCGCGATGAGAGCGGCGATAGTGCAACACGAAGGACTTCTGCTCACCGGCGGAAACGCTGAATTCGGAATTGCAGCGCGCGTGTGTCTGCGTCGTCACAACACTAGTGTGCAACGAAACCACGTGGGGCCCGCAGAAAAACTCAACGGTGTTTTTCTCGTTTTCGATCACCCAGGGGACCAAGCGGCCGTAGTCGAAACGCAACACGAGTGCCATATCGAAGCGAACGCTGCCGCGCTCGCCGGTAACAATCCGAACGAGCGTCGAGCGGCGGTCCCCCTCCTCCTCGCTGCGCACCGGCATAAAGTCGGTCACGGTCGCGGCGCCGGTTTCCGTCTCAAAGCGGGTTTCGAGAATCGCAGTATCGCCGCGGTAGCGGCGTGTCGCGGTCCAGCCACTCGGCGGCCGCAAACGCCAGATGCCGTTGTCATCGTCGCCAATAATGCCGGCAAGGCACGCTTCGGAGTGGAAGCGAGGCCAACAGAGAAAGTCGATCGTCCCGTCAGCGGCGACCAAGGCCGCTGTTTCACAGTCGCCGATCAGGGCGTAGTCATTGATTTTTCGAGCCATTCGGGTCGGTAAAGCAACCTGCCTGCTCCCCTCAAAGCCGGCCTGGTGCGGAAGGTTCCAGGCGCTTCGAAACCGGTTCGCCATGCGTACAATCTGTTGCGCGGGCAAATCGAGGCGCGTCTGGGCTGGAAGCTTCCGCCGACGTATCGAGAGGACTGTTCGGTTGATGATCCGGCTGCAAAGCCGCGCAACTTGCCGCAAGTAAGCAGTCCCACCTACACTGCCGCGCCGCCGGGATGTTTGCGATGCGCGACGAAAATCCGACCGTTGAATATTTCGTCAGCTTTGTGTCGCTGTGGTCGTATATGGGCAGCCACATTTTTAATGACGTGGTCAGCCGCCTCAACGCGCGTGTTGCGTACAAGCCCATCGATCTTTACGCGATCTTCAAGGCCGGCGGCGGCAAGCCCGTGCGCGAGCGGCCGCCGCCGCGACAGGCGTATCGACTGGTCGAAATGCAGCGCTGGCGCGATCAACATAAAATCCCGCTGGTGCTCTGGCCCAAGTTTTATCCAGCCAATCCGTCGCGCGGACACCGCATGCTGCTGGTGGCTATCGACAAGGGAGACGATGTAGCCGCTTTCGTGCACGCCGCCTTGAAGGCCGTTTGGGCTGACGAACTCAATATCGAGGATGCCGATACGCTGGTGAAGCTCGCCGATTCCGCCGGGCTCGACGGTGAATATATGCTGAAACATGCCAATGACCCGACCGTTGCGGCGCGCGAAGCGGCGCTGACGCGGGAGGCCATCGAGCGGCAGGTGTTCGGCGCACCGTTCTACGTCTATCGCGGCGAGCCGTTCTGGGGACAAGACCGGCTGCCTCAGCTCGAAGACGCTATCACTTCCGGACGCCCTCCTATTCCGTGGCCGACGCCAGAGCAATTGTGAGCGTGCGCACGCAAGTCCTCGTCGTCGGCGCCGGACCGGTCGGCCTCACTCTCGCTATCGATCTCGGCCGGCGCGGCGTGCAGTGCATCCTCGTAGAGCAAAAGGAGGCGCCGCAGTTTTTGCCAAAAATGGAGCGGTGCAACGCTCGGACCATGGAGATCTATCGCCGCATGGGGCTGGCGAGGAAAATCCGCGATGCCGGCTTTCCCCGCGACGTCCCCATGGACGTTTTCATTGTCACATCGCTGGTCGAACCGCCGCTAGTGCACTTGCCCTATCCTTCGGTCGCGCAGGCCCAAGCCGAGATTGCTGCTTGCCGCGACGGATCGATGCCGCTCGAGCCCTATCAGTTGATTTCGCAATACACGCTGGAGCCGCTGCTCAAGTCGGTCGCGGAGTCGCTGCCGACGGTCTCGGTGCGCTACAGGCATGAGTTCATCGCCTTCGAGCAGGACGCACGTTCGGTCCGCGCCAAGATCAAAGCGGCGGACGGTATGATAGAGATTGAGGCCCGTTATCTGGTCGGCTGCGATGGCGGCACAAGCGCGGTGCGCCGCCAACTCGGCATCCAACTCCGCGGCGAGGCCAATCTGCTGCAATTGCGCCAAGCGCTTTATCGTTGCGACGATCTTTTTGAACGCATTCCGATCGGCAAAGGCCGCCATTATCATGTCGCCGACGACCACAACTCGTTTCTCATCGTGCAGGATTCAACCAAACATTTCACGTTGCACTCCGTTGTCGACAGTAACGACGACATGAAGAAAATGTTTGAACAGGTCGTCGCTATGCCGGTGCAATATGAAATGCTTTCTTGTGCGCCATGGCGGCAAAATTTGCTGCTGGCGGAGAGCTACGGCCAAGGCCGCGTGTTTCTGGCCGGCGATGCCGTACACTTGGTGATACCGACCGGCGGCCTGGGCATGAACAGCGGCGTCGGCGACGCCATCGACCTGTCGTGGAAGCTCGCAGCCACACTGCAGGGGTGGGGCGGCGCCGGCCTGCTTGCGTCTTACGACGCCGAACGGCGTCCAATCGGCGCGCGCAACGTGGAAGCCTCGCGCCAAGCCTCGCGTGGGAGGCGCGCCTGGCGGGCGGCCTACCGACCCAATATCCGCGACAACACGCCGGACGGCGCCGCGACGCGCGCCCGCCTCGCCTGCATCGCCGATGTCGAGCAACGCAAGAGCAACGAGATGATCGGGGCCGAACTCGGGTACCGCTACGATCGGTCACCGATCGTCTGGCCGGAATCCGGCGATCCGCCTGCCGACGATATCATGCGTTACGTGCCGACGACCTGGCCCGGCGCGCGCTTGCCGCATGTCTGGCTATCCGACGGCCGCGCCCTGCACGACCTCATCGGAGAGGGCTATACCCTGCTGCGGCTCGGCCGCACGCAAGCGGACACCGCCCCGCTCGAAAGGGCTTTTGCCGGGTACGCCGCGCCCTTTACAACCCTCGCCATAGCCGACGAGCGGCCGCGCGCCATTTACGGCTATGATCTCCTGCTGCTGCGGCCCGACCTGCACGTCGTCTGGCGCGGCAACCGCCTGCCTGACGACCCCACGAAATTGGCGGCCATCGCCACGGGGCACTGAGGACTTGTTATGGCGAAAAAGCTGAGCCTGACCTTGGCCTGCGGCGAGTACGACATCCTGCGTCCGCTGATCACCGGGCGCGTGCAAGCGGACGGTGTCGACCTAACCATGCTGACAGAGATGGATTCGGCGACGCGGCATTGGCGTTTCCTCAACAAGCACGACTTCGACATCGCCGAATTGTCCTGCTCGTCTTATCTTGCGGCGCGCGACAACGGCTGGCCGCTGCGTGCCATTCCCGTGTTTCCGCACCGTCGCTTCCGTCACGGGTTCATGTTCGTCAACACGAGCAAGGGCATCGGCAAACCGGCCGACCTGAAGGGACGCAAAGTCGGCGTGAAGACGATGATGACCACCGCGGTGCTGTGGATGCGCGGCATTCTCCAAAGCGAATATGGCGTGCCGCTGAGCAGCATTGAGTGGGTTGCGGAGATCGACAACGACGTCCAGGTCCGGCTCCCGCCCGACATCAAATGCCAGATGCTGCCGAAGGACAAATCGGTCGAAACCATGCTGGCGGAAGGCGAACTCGACGCGCTGTTGCACTCGGATTTGATCAAGCCGTTCCTCGCCAAGGACCCCCGCGTGGCGCGGCTCTTCCCCGACAGCAAGGCGGAAGAAATCGCTTATTACCGCCGCACCGGCATCTTCCCAATTATGCACGTCGTCGCCCTGAACCAGGCGCTGGCGGAGGAGCATCCCTGGCTCGCGGTCAATTTGTTCCGCGCGTTCAACGAGTCGAAGGCGATCGCAATGAAGCGCATGCAGAACCCGCGCATTGTGCCGCTTGCCTGGTATCGCGCGGCCTGGGAAGAGCAGGAGCAAATTCTCGGCCCCGATCCGTGGCAATACGGATTGACGGAAAAGAACCGAAAGACTCTCGAGACCCTGATCGGCTATTCGCACGAGCAGGGGCTGATCAAAAAACGGCCGGGAGTGGAGGAGCTCTTTCTCGACGTCGGCCAGGGTTTCAAGCGCGGCGACGAGTTTCGCTTCTAGCTGGCTCGCGCAACGAGAACAAAAGCGTTCGGAGGGAGGAAACAAATGTCTGCAAAGTCATTGGCCTTGGCTGCTTTCATTGCGCTCGCCGGCCTGTTGGACGCCAACGCGCAAGAGCACGTCTGGAAGCATGGCATCGTCGAAGCCAAAAGCGACGCCGGCTTTATCGCCATGGTGGACAAAGGCGGCTTTGCCGCAAAGCACGGCCTGAAGCTCGAGCTGGTGCAGATCAAGGCCGGCTCCACGCTGATGAAGGCGCTGATTTCCGGCGAGATCGACAGCGTGGATATGGGTGCGGCGGAGGCGATCATCGCCGGCGTGCACGGCACCGGCGTCAAGATCGTAGGCTGCACGTGGCCCGGCCTGCCGCAGGTCGTGCTCGCCAAGGACACGATCAGAACGCCGGCCGACCTCAGGGGCAAGGCGGTGGCGATTTCCTCGCCCGGCTCGCTGCCGGATCTCCTATTCCGCGCCATGCTCGAGGCCGAGCACATCCCGGCATCGGAGATAAAAATGGTGACGCAGGGGGCCGACCTCGACCGCTACAAGTCCCTGGCCGCCGGCATCACCGACGCCGCGGTGGTCTCCAACGAGTTCGAGATGATCATGCCCTCCAACATCAAGGTGCTGATGAAGGGCAGCGCCGCCGTGCCTAAATTCATCCGTCTCTGTGTCACCGCCAACAAGGACGTGCTGGCGAAACGGCGCGACGACCTCGTGCGTTTTGTCGCAGCGGAGATGGACGCCTACAAATACGCCGCGACCCATCGCGACGAAACCGTCAAGGTCGCCCACGAGATGACGCACGCAAAGCCTGGCGACAAACGCGCGGAATTCGTCGCCGACCAGGTCGCCGAGGATAAGCTCGTCGACCCGACGCTGGCGATCCCCGTCGACCGCATCGAATGGATGCAGCAGTTGTTCGTCAAAGCGGGAGTCATCAAAACCACCGCACCTGTGGCTTCGCTCGTCGATACCGGCGTGCGCGACGACGCAGCCAAGCAAGCCTCGCAATAAGCCGGGAGAGCCGACTCCCGCGGTGCAGGCGCGCCGATTAAAGAGCCATTCCGCCGTCGACCAGGTAGGCCTGCCCGGTGATGTAGCTTGCCTCATCGGAAGCCAAGAACACCGCAAGGTTGGCCACCTCCCGCGGCGTACCGAGACGACCGATCGGCTGGCGATCGATGAACTGGGTGCGCACGGCCTCCAACGACTTTCCGGTCTTCTTCGCGTTGGCTTCGACCCGTTGCTCGAGCGACGGGGATTCGATCGTGCCGGGGCATATCGCGTTGGCGCGAATGCCTTTGCGGATGTAATCGGCCGCCACCGCCTTGGTGAGGCCGATGATTGCCGCCTTGGTGGCGCCGTAAACGTACCGGTCGGGCACGCCGCGGATCGAAGACACCACCGATGAGATACTCACGATCGAACCGCCGCCATGCGCCAACATTGCCGGAAGAAATGCGCGCAGCACACGGTGAATGGATT
Source organism: Pseudolabrys sp. (assembly GCA_035652735.1). Classification (GTDB taxonomy): domain Bacteria; phylum Pseudomonadota; class Alphaproteobacteria; order Rhizobiales; family Xanthobacteraceae; genus Pseudolabrys. The sequence goes on from DASRDF010000025.1 coordinate 35,228, forward strand.
TGACATTCACGTCGAAGGAAAAGTCCCAATCCTGCTCGGAGCAGTCGAGCACCGTGCCCTGGTGCACGTAGCCCGCGCAATTGACGAGAATGTTCGGTGCGCCGAACTTGTCGGTAAAGGCTTTCGCGACGGCATTGACCTGCTCGATGGCCCGTACGTCCAGTGCAAGGCATTGCGCGGCATTGAGGCCTGTCAATTTCGTTGCATCGAGGTCGGTTGCGACCACGACTGCGCCCTCTTTGATGAACATTTCCGCAATCGCGCGGCCGATGCCCTGCCCTGCGGCGGTGATCAGCGCCTTTTTGTTCTGCAATCGCCCGCTCATGGCCCGCTCGCTAATGGTTGTCCCTGGGAACGCTCTTCTCGGCGATATGCTGATATTTCACCGCCGGCTTGAGCACCATCCCGTCGGCAAGCTGATCGACCATCGATCGCTGAATTTCCTGCCACGGGGTCTGGCTCTTCGGATAATGAAAGCCGCCCTGCCGTTCGAGTTTGGCGCGGCGCTTGGCGAGCTCGGCGCGCGAAATCAAGATGTCCGCGGTGCCTTTGCGCAGATCGATCCGCACGCGGTCGCCGGTCTGCAGCAGCGCGAGACCGCCTCCGGCAGCGGCCTCCGGTGAGGCATTGAGAATGGACGGCGAGCCGGAGGTGCCCGACTGGCGTCCGTCGCCGATGCACGGCAGCGAGGTAATGCCGCGTTTGATCAGAGCGGCAGGAGGCTGCATGTTGACCACCTCAGCCGACCCCGGATAGCCGATCGGCCCGACGCCGCGCATGAACAAAATCGTGTGCTCGTCGATCTTCAATTTCGGATCGTCGATGCGCCTGTGGTAATCCTCCGGGCCCTCGAACACGATTGCGCGACCTTCAAAGGCTTCCGGGTCTTTGGGATTGGACAGATAGCGCGCGCGGAATTCCTCGGAAATCACGCTCGTCTTCATGATCGCCGAGTTGAACAGATTCCCCTTGAGCACCTTGAAGCCGGCCTCCGTCTTCAGCGGACGCGCGTAGGGGCGAATCACGTCGCTGTCCTGAATTGCGGCTTTGCGCGTGTTTTCGCCGATGGTCTTGCCGTTGATCGTCATCGCGCCGGGATGACCTTTGCCGGCCTTGAACAATTCGCGCATGACCGCGGGCAATCCGCCGGCGCGGTAATATTCCTCGCCGAGATACTTGCCGGCCGGCTGCATATTGACCAACAGCGGAACGTCGTAGCCGATGGTTTCCCAGTCCTCGATCGCAAGCTGGACGCCGACATGGCGCGCGATGGCGTTGATGTGGATCGGTGCGTTGGTGGAGCCGCCAATGGCGGTACAGGCGATGATGGCGTTCTCGAAGGCTTGGCGCGTCAAAATATCGCTTGGCCGTAGATTCTCGCGCACAATCTCGACCGCGCGCACACCCGTATCGTAGGCGATTTGCGCGCGCTCGCGATAAGGCGCCGGGATGGCCGCGCATCCGGGCAGCGACAGCCCGAGCGCCTCGGCAAGCGCATTCATCGTCGAGGCGGTGCCCATGGTGTTGCAGTGGCCGATCGATGGGGCCGACGACGTGACGATGTCGATGAACTCTTTGTAGTCGATCTTGCCGGCGGCGTGATCTTCGCGCGCCTGCCAGACCACCGTGCCGGAGCCGGCGCGCTCGCCCTTCCACCAGCCGTTGAGCATCGGTCCGCCGGAGAGAACGATTGCCGGTATGTTCACGCTGGCGGCCGCCATGATGCAGGCCGGCGTCGTCTTGTCGCAGCCGGTGGTGAGCACGACTCCGTCGAGCGGGTAGCCGTAGAGAATCTCGACAAGGCCGAGATACGCAAGATTGCGATCGAGCGCCGCAGTCGGCCGCCGGCCGGTTTCCTGAATTGGATGCACAGGAAATTCAAAAGCGATGCCGCCCGCCGTCTGAATGCCGGCACGCACGCGTTTTGCCAGTTCGAGGTGATGCCGGTTGCATGGCGACAGGTCGGAGCCGGTCTGGGCGATGCCGATAATCGGCTTGCCGGACGTGAGCTCTTCGCGCGTCAGCCCGTAATTGAGATATCGCTCCAGATAGAGCGCCGTCATTCCCGGATTGTCGGGATTGTCAAACCATAATTGCGAGCGTAGGCGGCGCTTGGCGGCAGTCCCTGGTGTCTTACCCATGATCGGTTCGGCTCGTGTTCGGCAATTCAGATCACTCTTTGACGGCCCCCGTCATCGCCGAAACATAGTGCTCGACGAAAAAGGCATAGAGAATGACAAGCGGCAGCGATCCGATCATCGCGCCTGCCATCAGAGAGCCCCAGCGATAAATGTCGCCGTCCACCAGCGCGGTAACGATCGCGACCGGCACGGTCTTGTATTGCGTCGACGATATGAACGTCAGCGCGTAGATGAACTCGTTCCAGCACAGCGTGAAACAGAAGATGAAGGCCGAGATCAGCCCCGGCACCGCCAGCGGCAGCACGATCTTCAAGAGGATTTGCCAACGGCTGGCGCCATCCATCAACGCGCATTCCTCGAGCTCAAAGGGAATGGTTTTGAAATAGCCCATCAGCAGCCACGTCGAGAACGGGATCAGGATGGTCGGATAGGTCAGGATCAGCGCGAAGGGCGTGTCGAACAAGCCATACTGGAAGACCACGGTCGACAACGGAATGAACAGGATCGAGGGCGGCACAAGATAAGCGAGAAAGATCGCGCCGCCGACCCAGTGAGCGCCTTTATAGCGTAACCGCACGATAGCGTAGGCCGCGAGCACGCTGGCGATGATGGAGATGGCCGTGGCGCAAACCGCCACCAGCATCGTGTTCCACAGCCAGATCGGATAGTCGGTGTGAAAGAGCAGTTTGTCGATGTGCTTGAGCGTCGGATTCCAGGTCCAGAACGGGCTGTAAGTATCGAGATCGAGCAATTGATCGTCCGGCTTTATGGACGTCAGCGCCATCCAGTAGAACGGAAACAGCAGTACGAAGAGGATGATGGACAATGGCAGGTAGACCGTGACCAGCCGCCGCGGCAACGACTGCAGATAGCTCGTGCCTTCGCTGTCGTCGGTAAGCGGCGCCGAACCGGTCAGCACGGCTTTCGGATTTGCGGCCTTGCCGGCGAGCGCGTCAGTCATGGGCCGCCTCTTTTCCCGGGCGCAGCGCAGCACGAAGCGGTGCGCTGCAGACCCGGGATCGCGACAAAGGGCCATATTCGCGACGGTTCCGGATCTGCGGTGCACTGCTTCGCGCTGCACCGCGTCCGGGACAAGGGAAGGCGATCACCTCAGTCATTGCTCTCGCCCTGCTGCCACTTGCGCCGCTGCAAGCCGAACCACGACACGAGGATCGCGCCGAGCAAGAACGGAATCATCGCGGTCGAGATCGCCGCGCCTTCGCCCAGATAGCCGCTCATGATCGCGCGCTGATAGGAGAACGTGGCCATCAGGTGGGTGGCGTTGACCGGCCCGCCGCGTGTCATCACCCAGATCAACTGGAAATCGGTGAAGGTGAACAACACCGAGAATGTCATCACCACCGCGATAATGGGCGTGAGCAACGGATAGGTAATGTAGCGGAATCGCTGCCAGTTGCTCGCACCGTCGATGGTGGCCGCCTCGTAAAGCGAGGGCGAAACCGTCTGCAATCCGGCAAGCAGCGTAATGGCGACGAACGGAATGCCGCGCCAGATGTTGGCGAAGATCACCGACCATCTCGCGTTCCAAGGATCGCCGAGAAAATCGATATTGGCTGAAATCAGGTGCATCTTCCGCAACGACCACGAGATGATCGAAAATTGCGGATCGTACAACCACCAGAATGCAATGGCGGAGAGCACCGTCGGCACGATAAATGGAACGAGCACGATCGCGCGCAAGAGCGCCTTGAACGGCAGCCGTTCGTTGAGCAGCAGCGCGAGATAAAGGCCGATCGCGAATTTGATGGTGCTGGCAACGGTTGTGTAGAGAATCGTATTGAACACCGTTAGCCAGAACGTCGAATCCTCCCAGAGGAATTCGTAATTTTCCAGGCCGACGAAAATGCCCGCCCGCCCAAGCCGCGCGTCGGTAAACGACAGCCAGATGCCGAGGCCGAGCGGATAGGCAAGAAAAAGAATGAGGAATGCTGCCGCCGGCAGCATGAACCAGAAGCCGAGCCAGTTGCGATTGGCTTTTAGCCGCGACCAGAGGCTCGGCTCGCCGAGAGCGGAAGTTGTCGACGATTTGAGCGCGACGTCGGCCATTTAGCACCCTGTCCCGGATGCGGCGCAGCACGAGCGTAGCGAAGTGATGCGACGCCGATCCGGGACCGTTCGAGGCTTTAACGGTCCCGGGTCTGCAACGCAGCGCTCCGCGCCGCGTTGCGCCCGGGACACGCCTCTTTACCGATAAATCCGCTTCAACTGCCGCTCGGCGATCGCGATCGCGCCTTTCACGTCTTCGCGGCCTGTGCAGTAGTTGGCGAACATGTCGAGGACGACAAAGTCGGCAATTGCGGTCGCCGCCTTCTCGCCGACCGAGCCCAAGCCGCCCGCCGTCAACGTGCGCTTGGCCACGTCGCGGAACGGCGTGGTCTTCGGATCGGCGGTCCAGACCGGGTTCTTGTCGTAGGCGTTGAGGCAGTGCGTCAGGTAGCCTTGCGCCGACTCGATCCACGGGTTGAAGTTGTCCGCTTCGAGCATGAACGCCATCAGCGCCTTACAAGCTTGCGGATATTTCGTGTAAGTCATCGCCAGCACCGGGTACATCAGGTGCAGTTCGGTCGGATGACCGATCGGTCCCACCGGCCAGTAGGCGTGATCCATATCCTCCGCGATTTGCTTCTTGGTCGGGTCCTTCTTGGCGGCGACATAGATTGAGATGCCGTTATTGGTCCAATAGATCTCGCCGCCGAGGAAGGCCTTGTTGTTGGAAGCGTCGTTCCAGGCGGCGGTGCCGGGAATCTCTTCGGCGTAAAGCTGCTTGGCATATTCCAGCGCCTTGGCCGTTTCGGGCGATTTGATGATGACCTTGTCGTCCTTGTCGACCGTGTTGCCGCCGAACGACCACAGGCACCAGTGCACCCAGCTGTTGCCGTCGCCCGATGCATGGCCGAGCGCGAAGCCGCCAGGCGTGCCGTTCTTCTTCATCGCCTTGGCATATTCGAGGAAGGCATCGGTCTTATCGGGGAATTTCGAGAAGCCGGCTTTTTTCGACGCCTCGATGCGATAGTTCATCAGCGCGCCCGAATAGCAGACGGGAATGCATATCCACTTGTTACCGCTCTTGCCGTACTTGATCGCGCTGTCGACCCAGCCGCCGTATTTTTTCCCGAGGTAGTCGGCGACGTCGGTGACATCCATGCATTTTTGCGGGAACAGATGCGGCAGCGAGTAGAGTCCCCAGAACAGGTCGGGACCGGTGCCGGTATTGGCGGCGACCGACGCCTTCGGCTGCACGTCTTCATAAGATTCGCGTGAGATTTCGACCGGCACGCCGGTCGCCTTCGTGAAGGCGGCAATCAGCTTCACGAAAGCGTCGTCCTCCGACTGCACAAAATATTTCCAGCGCAGCATCGAAAGCTTGGCGCCCTTTTCCGGCTTCCACGGCGCATTCTGCGCCCAAGCCTTGGCCCAGTTGAGCAGCGCCGGGCCGGTCAACACTCCCGTAGCACCGAGAGCTGTACCGCCCTGAACGAGAGTTCGGCGCGTAATTCGGTTCATGGTCGTTCCTCCGTGTGTGTTATTAAGCGGTCAGACGTTTTCCCGTCTCCTGATCGAACAGGTGGACCAGTTGCCGGTCAGGTTTGAGCCGGATCTTATCGCCCGGATTGAGTTTATGCCGTTCGCGGAAGACGGCGATTACGTCGGTGCCCCCGAGCTTGGCGACGATTTGGATTTCCGAGCCGGTGGGCTCGATCACTTGCACCTGGGCTTCGGCGCCGTCATCCGCGAGCGTCAGATGCTCCGGCCGCACGCCGAAGATCGCGGGCTTGCCGTCAGATGCGGCGGGAGCGTCCGCGAGCGGAAAGCTTACGCCTCCGGGGCCCTCGAACGATGCACTGCCATTGGCGCGAAGACGGCCCGGAATCATGTTCATCGCCGGCGAGCCGATGAAGCCCGCCACGAACATGTTCGCCG
>DASRDF010000026.1:0-18719 GCA_035652735.1 Pseudolabrys sp.
TTCAATTCGTTGTCTGACAAGCACAGCTTTGCCGCCAATGCCGGCTGCGATACTAAGAGAATAGTTAGTAAAACAACCGGAAGGATACTTCGCATCGCGATACCTTGGTGTGCTCAGACTCGTACTCGTCAATTTCCAAGATTTATTCGCTGAATCTTACGAGAGCCGATCACTCGAACGCAACTATCCATAGCATCCCAAAATGACGTAATTGGTTATATCATTCTTGAATTGGTCTGGTATGGGCGTGCTGAAGATGACGGATAAGGTTTCAAACAACGAACGTTGCCGTTCGTGAAAGTAGGCGGACCGCGGCGTTTTGTGGCGGGATCGGCACTACCAGTTACAAAAGCCGCCAGTTCTTTTCGAGACGAGAAATTTCTTCAGCGATAATTTGGCGCACCGGATTCGTAAAGTCATCTGAATCGACTATTATCGTTCGTCCCTTGGAAAATCTCTTCAGGCTTTCAGCGGCCAAGGGCGACAAGTGAGGTTCCAAAAGCGAATAACTTCCTAAGGCGGCCACAAGGCGATAGCTCTCTTGGCTGTGGCGTAGCTGTCCCTTCTCATCGAAGTACAGATTATGGTCGAGCAAATCGCGTCGCCACTGAGCTATGCGATCACGTCTATCATTGCGACGGATTGCACGACTTTCGTATGCATACTTGATCCAAGGTGAGAAAAATCCGGCAATCGCGCCGAAAACCGAGGACGTCACTACTTTGGTGAGCAACTCGAAATCCATAGTCGATTTGTGACCACTAGGCGCATATACGCAATTGCTGACACTGCTGAGTCACGAACACCCCGTCGTGCTTCTGCACGTCTTGCACTTCATGCAGAAGCCGTTGCGCACCAAAGTGAAGTTACCCACTCGCTGCAGGCCTCGTCCTCGTGGCCTTTGATGTGGCCTCGGCGCTCAGACGACGTGTTCCGACTGCCTCGTCAGGTCGCCGCGGCCAGCAATGAGACCGGCAATCGAAATATCCTCGTCGATATCGTCCCAATGCAGGCCTGTGCGGCTCAATTCGACACGCGCGCGCTGCGCAGGGCTCGCCTTCAAGAGACGCGGAAACCAGGCCAAAGGGACGCCCAAAGTGCGCCCGTCAGTCAGGTCAACCCACATTGTGTCCTCGTCGAAACGGACCTTAGTGGCCGAAATGCTCATCCCACGCTCTCAAGATCAAGTCCCGGCGATCCGAGACGGTTTGCAGAATACGCCTCAACTCGGCGGAATTGAAACTGTCCGCTATTGAAACATCCGGCTTCAGCCAGACTTTGGCATCTTTGCCGCGTCCTTTGACGTGGACGTGGCGAGGTTCGCGCGGCAATCCTTCGTTCGAATAGAAAAAGTAGCGTAGTCCGCCTTCCCGGATGACGACCGGCATGCGCTATTCCGATCCTTTTCCATGGTCATGGCCGGGCTTGGCCCGACCATCTCGTTTAGGCGAGCACGGCCGTGCCCTATGATCGTCACGCCGAGACAAACCCGGCTACGAGGGGTCAGACGATTACGAACACCCCGTCGTACTCCCGCACGTGTCGCACTTCATGCACGTGCCGTTGCGCACCAGCGTGAAGTTGCCGCATTCGCCGCAGGCCTCGCCCTCGTAGCCTTTGGCGCGGGCTTCGGCGCGTTTCTCGCTCGCCGCGGCTTTGGCCTGCGCGCGCGCGTCGAGCGCGGTCTGCACTTCGAGCGCTTGCGCCGGCGAAAGCTTTGTTTCGGGCTCGGTTTTGAGTGCGGTAGCGGCGCCGGAAAAGGCGGTGACATTGGCCCCACCCGGCGCGGCTCGCGTTGCGCCACCCTCTCCGGAAGACGGGGAGGGATGACCGCCGCTCACCACCTGCAGGCGATCGGTGCGCGAGCGGGTCAGGCCCTTCGAGACGTATTGCGAAGCCGATTGCGGCTTGCCCTCGGCCTCGCCTTTGCCCAGCGCGTCGAAGCCCGCTTCGCTCGGATCGACATGGGCGAGATCGAAGCGCTCAAGATACGACACTGCCAGCTCGCGGAACACGTAATCGAGGATCGAGGTGGCGTATTTGATCGAGTCGTTGCCCTGCACCGGGCCCTGCGGTTCGAAACGGGTGAAGGTGAAGGCGTCGACATATTCCTCGAGCGGCACGCCGTATTGCAGGCCGAGCGACACGGCGATGGCGAAGTTGTTGATGATCGAGCGCAGCGCCGCGCCTTCCTTGTGCATGTCGATGAAGATCTCGCCGAGCCGCCCGTCGTCGTATTCGCCGGTGCGCAGATAGACCTTGTGCCCGCCGACCACGGCCTTCTGCGTGTAGCCCTTGCGGCGGTCGGGGAGGCGCTCGCGCTCGCGCAGCACGGTGACGCGCTCGACGATCTTCTCCACCACCTTCTCGGCGATGCCGGCGGCGCGGGCCGGCATGGTCTTCTCCAGGAAGGCTTCGATCGCCTCATCCTCATCATCTTCGTCGGCGATGAGCTGCGCGTTGAGCGGCTGGCTGAGCTTGGAACCATCGCGGTAGAGCGCGTTGGCCTTGAGCGCGAGCTTCCACGACAACAGGTAGGCTGCCTTGCAGTCCTCGACCGTCGCGTCGTTCGGCATGTTGATGGTCTTGGAGATGGCGCCGGAGATAAAGGGCTGCGCCGCCGCCATCATGCGGATGTGGCTTTCGACCGAGAGATAGCGCTTACCGGTGCGGCCGCAGGGATTGGCGCAATCGAACACGGCGTAGTGCTCGGGCTTGAGATGCGGCGCGCCTTCAACCGTCATGGCGCCGCAGACGTGGATATTGGCCGCCTCGATCTCGCGCTTGCCAAAGCCGAGCGCGGCGAGAAGGTCGAATGTGGGCGAGGCGAGGTCCTCGGCGGCGATGCCGAGCGTGTCGCGGCAGAACTCCTCGCCGAGCGTCCACTTGTTGAAGGCGAACTTGATGTCGAAAGCGGTCGGCAGCTGCTTCTCGATTTTGGCGATCGCTTCGTCGCTAAAGCCCTTGGCCTTCAGCGTGGTGTGATTGATGGCCGGCGCCTGCGCCAGATTGCCGTGGCCGACGGCATAGGCCTCGATTTCGGCGATCTGGGCTTCGCTGTAGCCCAGCGTGCGCAGCGCTTCCGGCACCGCGCGGTTGATGATCTTGAAATAGCCGCCGCCGGCGAGCTTCTTGAATTTGACCAGGGCGAAGTCGGGCTCGATGCCGGTGGTGTCGCAATCCATGACAAGGCCGATCGTGCCGGTCGGCGCGATCACGGTCGCCTGCGCATTGCGGTAGCCGTGCTGTTCGCCGAGCGCGAGCGCCTCGTCCCATGCCTTTTTGGCGTGCGCGATCAGATTGACATCGGGGCAGGCGGCATGGTCGAGCGGCACCGGCGGCGTGGCAACGCTTTCGTAGCCGGTGCGCTCGCCATGGGCAGCGCGGCGATGATTGCGCATGACGCGCAGCATGGGCTCGCGGTTCTTCTTGAAGCCGGGGAACGGGCCGAGCTCTTTGGCCATTTCCGCCGACGTCGCATAGGCAACGCCGGTCATGATGGCCGACAGCGCGCCGCAGATGGCGCGGCCGGCATCCGAGTCATAGGGGATGCCGGAAGTCATCAAGAGGCCGCCGATATTGGCGTAGCCCAGGCCGAGCGTGCGGAATTCGTAGGAAAGCTGCGCGATCTGCTTCGACGGGAACTGCGCCATCATCACCGAAATTTCGAGGACGATGGTCCACAGCCGCACCGCGTGCTCGTAGTCTTCCACCTTGAAGGCGCCGGTCTTTTCGTCGCGGAAGGTGAGCAGATTGAGCGAGGCGAGGTTGCAGGCCGTATCGTCGAGGAACATGTATTCCGAGCACGGATTGCTGGCGCGGATTGGCCCCGAGGCCGGGCAGGTGTGCCAGTCGTTCACCGTGGTGTGGTACTGCAGGCCGGGGTCGGCCGAGGCCCAGGCGGCGTAGCCGATCTTCTCCCACAAATCGCGCGCTTTGAGCGTCTTCGCGATCTTGCCGTTCTTGCGATAGGTCAAATCCCAGCTGGCGTCGGCCTCGACGGCCTTGAGGAATTCGTCGGTGACACGCACCGAATTGTTCGAGTTCTGCCCCGACACCGTGAGATAGGCGTCAGAGTCCCAGTCGGTGTCGTAAGTGGGGAAAGTGATGTCCTTGTAGCCCTGCTTGGCGAACTGAATGACACGCTTGATGTAATTGTCCGGCACGTACGCCTTGCGCGCGAGCTTGATCTCGCGCTTGAGCGCCGGGTTCTTGTCCGGCGAGAAGCAGTCGTCGCCTGAGCCTTCGCAGTTCACGCAGGCCTTCATGATGGCGCGCAGGTGCTTCTGGTTGATCTTGGAGCCGGTGACCAGCGCCGCGACCTTCTGCTCCTCGATCACCTTCCAGTCGATGTAGGTCTCGATATCCGGGTGGTCGGCGTCGACGATCACCATCTTGGCCGCGCGGCGCGTGGTGCCGCCGGACTTGATGGCGCCGGCGGCGCGGTCGCCGATCTTGAGGAAGCTCATCAGGCCCGACGATTTGCCGCCGCCGGAGAGCTTCTCGCCTTCGCCGCGCAGCGCGGAGAAGTTCGAGCCGGTGCCAGAGCCGTACTTGAACAGGCGCGCCTCGCGCACCCAGAGGTCCATTATGCCGCCTTCGTTGACCAGATCGTCGCTGATACCCTGGATGAAGCAGGCGTGCGGCTGCGGGTGCTCGTAGGCCGATTTCGATTTGGTGAGCTTGCCGGTGAAGGGATCGACGTAATAGTGGCCTTGGCTTGGGCCGTCGATGCCATAGGCCCAATAGAGGCCGGTGTTGAACCATTGCGGCGAGTTCGGCGCGCACATCTGCGCGGCCAGCATGAAACGCAATTCGTCGAAGAAGGCCTGCGCGTCGGCCTCCGAATCGAAATAGCCGCCCTTCCAGCCCCAATAGGTCCAAGTGCCGGCGAGCCGATCGAACACCTGCTTGGACGAGTGCTCGCCGACATAACGCTCCTTCTCCGGCAACTGGGCGAGCGCCGTCTCGTCGGCGGCCGCGCGCCACAGGAATGAGGGCACGGAATGCTCTTCCACCTTCTTCAGGCGCGCCGGCACGCCGGCCTTGCGGAAATATTTCTGCGCGAGCACGTCGGAGGCGACCTGCGACCAGAATTCCGGCACCTCGACATTCTCGAGCTTGAACACCACCGAGCCGTCCGGATTGCGGATCTCGGAGGTGGTGAGCCGGAACGCGATGTCCGCGTAGGCCGATTGTCCTTCTTTGGTGTAGCGCCGTTCGATCCGCATAATGGTCTCAGTCCCTTAATTGCTGGGCGGCGCCTGCCGCCGACGATGAAACCTCCGGGCGGCGCTCCGCCCGTCGGCCCCCGTCCGCGACTGTTCGACACCACCTCATTTAAGTCCGATGCTCTCATCGGCACCGGTTACTCCCGGACGTTTGACCGCCCGGCACAAAGCTCCCCCGCCGCCCCAGACGCCGTGGCCCGGCGCGGGCAAGTGACGACCTCGGAAGTCGTTTGGGGGTTCGAAATAACCCGAAACTCACGCACGCCGAACGCCACTAAAGCTAGGTGGACTCAGAGCCGCCGTCAACAAGAGATAGAGGTCAAAGCTGAATCAAACACTAAATCTTGTGGCAACGCGGCGCCGTGGCAGCCAAAACCGGGGGCAGTATTGAGCGATTGCGGGGAGGCGAAAAGCATTTTTCTCGCCGGCGGGGAGTAGGTTTATTTCCCGCCTCGTCGCGGCGAAAAAAGACGCAAAACCGCGGTCTCCGTGCTGTCGTCCGCCTTTACCTTTGTGGCGCGGGCAGGGGACAGGCTCTGGAAAAGCCGCGCAAAAATTCCGCCGGAGTCTGTGATTCTCGAAACGACCTCAGTGCCTTATGGCGATTACCGGCCGGCTAAGTATACGTGGCGGCGATACCCAAAGCTGTGAATTCACAGCGGCGGTACCTAGACCATAGACGCGGCCGCACGCTTCTATCGGCGGGTAGACCATCACCCGCCCACGAGGAGATCAATGCGTTTCATCGGAATCATCACCACAACGGCACTCACGCTTGCATTCGCGTCTTCCGTGATGGCGGCAGATTGCGCCAATGTTTGCAACAAACGCTGCGCATCGGCCTCTAACAAAGCCGTGTGCTCCAGCAAATGCATGCACGTTTGCGAAATGAAGAAATAGCCTCCGGCTCGCACCCGATTCTTCCGATCGCGTGAAGCGCCCGGCCTTCCACCCTCCCAGTCGGAAGCGATGCGGAGCACGCCAGGCAAATCCGCTAGGAGGGAATAACGAGCGCTAACGGCGTGAGCCCGCGCGGCTCCGAGCGACTGTCTCGTCGGCCTCAGGCGAGCGAAGTGCGAGCTGGCGGCGCAATGGCAGCGCTTCCGCATGCTCGCGCTGGAGAAAATCGATCATCTGCTCGCGGACTTCGCAGCGCAAATCGAACACTTGGCTTGCGGTGTTGGCGCTCACCAAAGCTCGGACCTCGATCGTCGTATCTTTGCAGTCGGTGACTTGCAGTCCGACGGTGCGGCCGTTCCAGTTCTTTGAGCTTTGGCAGATTTCCGTCAGTTTTTGGCGGATCGCGCCGATGGGCGCGCGGTAATCAAGATAAAACATCACGGTGCCGAGCAAAGCGGTGCTCTCGCGCGTCCAGTTCTGGAATGGCTTCTCGATGAAATAGGAGAGCGGCACGATCATGCGTCGCAGGTCCCAAAGGCGCACCACGACATAAGTTGCAGTGATCTCTTCGATATTGCCGGATTCGCCCTCGACGATGACGGCGTCCTCGAGGCGGATCGGCTGCGTCATGGCAAGTTGCACGCCCGCGAACAAATTGGACAGCACCGGTCGCGCGGCAAGGCCCGCAATGATGCCGGCGACGCCGGCGGAAGCGAACAGGCTGTAACCGTACTGGCGGACGGCGGCGAAGGTCATCAACGCCGCGCCCAGGGTAATGAGCACGAGCAGGACATCGGCGGCACGCAGCAGCACGCGGATTTGCGTGGTGTGCTTGCGCGCCAGCAGGTTGTCGGCGCTGTCAAGCCGGAAGCGGCGCAGATAGACGTCAGCGGAGATGTGTAACGTCACAATCGCGGCCCATCCGACGAGTCCAATCACCGCCATCAACAGCACGCGCGCAAGAATTTCGGCGGCGTTGGAGGGGATCGGCACCACCGGAATGACGATGATCATTGCAAGGATGAGGATGGCCACGCGGGTAATGCCGCGCAATTGGGTGATGACAGCAAGCGTGTTGGGATAGCGCCGCGCGAGCAGGCGGCGCGTGAGCATGCGCAGATACTTGTGCACGACGAGCGAAATGCCGGCCGCGAGCGCGATGATGAGCAGCGCCACCACGATATCGGGCAGCCAGTCGAGCCAATTCTTGATCGTGACGAATGCGGAGCGGATCGAATCCATTCAGGGCCTAAAATAGCACCGTTGAACTGGACAGGCGGCCACCAAGGTGGCACAAGGCCGCGTTTTCCCCGCCCGGCAATGCGCAAACACGATGAAAAGTTTCCTGCTGAAACTGTTCACTTGGTGGAATTCACAGACCTTCGGCACCCAGTTCTGGACCTGGATGTACGGCGAGTTCGTCGGCGAGGACGAGTTCGGCAATCGCTACTACCGCACAAAGGACGGCAAAATCGACCCAGCCCTCGGCATTGAGCGGCGCTGGGTGATCTACAAGGGTTACACGGAGGCTTCCGCGGTGCCGCCATCATGGCATGGCTGGCTGCATCACACGATCGACACGCCGCCGACGCAGGAGAGCTATGTGCCGCGGCCGTGGCAGAAGCCGCATCGCGCCAATTTGACCGGGACGCCTGCCGCTTATCGTCCGCCCGGCTCGACGCTCGCCGCCGGCCGCCGGCCGAAGGCAACTGGCGATTACAAGGCCTGGAGTCCGGGCGACTAGGCCGCCCTTCCGCCGCCTCATTCGCCGTGTTAACCGGACCCCGCCTGGTTTACGGGCCCGGGGCAGGCATCCTCATCCATGGCGCGATCGTTTGCAGCTTCGCTCATCTTTACGGCCGCGCTAGCCGCGACTGCTCCGGCCGCTGCGCAATTCGGTTCGATCTTCAACGAGCCGCCGCCCCGCCCGCCGGCCGATGTGCCGAACGCGCCGCCGCCTCAATACGAGAGGCGCAGCCCGCCGCCTTATTACCCGACACGGCAATCACCGCCCCCGCAGCGCACCGATGAGCCGCCAGCCGCGCCTTTGCCGGCGCCCATGAGCTTGCCGCCGCAAAACCGTCCCGGCGGTGGCACCATTCAATCGCAGGAATTGCCGCCGCCACCCGGCGCGCAGCAAGCAAAGCCTGCAAGCCCGCCGCCGGCGGCTCCGTTGCAGCCGCAGCAGCCGGCGAATGCGGCCCCCGCAGCGCCGCCACAGCACGAGGTCGTGGTCGAGCCGCCGCCCGAGCGCATCGCCAATCCCACTGCCGTCTTTCGCGGCCTCGACAAGATCACCGGCCGCATCACCTCCTTTGACGTGGCCATCAACGAGACCGTGCAATTCGGCGCGCTGCAGGTGACGCCGCGTGTGTGCTACTCGCGCCCGCCCACCGAGACGCCGCAGACCGATGCTTTCGTCGAGGTGGACGAGGTGACGCTGCAAGGAGCCATCAAGCGCATTTTCACGGGCTGGATTTTCGCCGCGAGTCCGGGCCTGCATGCGGTGGAGCATCCGATCTACGACGTGTGGCTCACCGACTGCAAAGGCGGCAAGCTGCCGGCTGTGGCAGAGGCGCCGGCGGACGAGCAGGAGCAGAAGCCAGCCACCAAGCCGCCGCCCAAGCGCGCGCCCGCGCGTCCGCCGCAGCCACGCGGGTTTGCGCCGGCCCTGCGCTAGCTGGCGGAGCGGATCGTCATGGCCGGGCTTGCCTGGCATCCGCATCTTGCTGGCGGCTTTAAGAAGGCGTGGATGCCCAGCGCGAGGCTGGGCACCACGGGTTCAACTGTACGCTAGCGTTGGCTGTTGTTAACGATCGCCAGGGCATCGCCGCCGCGCACCGGCTTGTCCAGCGGCAGCGCACCGAAATCCGCTTCGCCGACCAGCGCCTCTTCCAGCAGTCGGTGGTAACGCCGCTTGGGGACCTCGACCGCGCCGAAAATGCGCAGGTGATCAGTAACGAATTGCGTATCGAGGAGCTTATAGCCGCCGGCCTTCAGGCGCGCGACCAAGTGCACCAGCGCGATCTTGGAGGCGTCGCGAACGCGGTGAAACATGCTCTCGCCGAAGAAGGCGCGGCCGAGCGAGACGCCATAAAGGCCGCCCACCAGCTCGCTGCCATCGTAGACCTCGACGCTGTGGCAGTGGCCATGCGCGTAGAGCGCGCGATAAATGCGGCGGATGCGCCCATTGATCCAGGTGCGGGCGCGGTCGCGTTTGGGCTCGGCGCAGCCGGCGATCACGCCCTCGAAGTCGCGGTTGACGCGTACCACGAGATCGGTCACGCGCACCGTGCGCGCAAGGCGGGACGGCACATGGAAGGTGTCGAGCGGGATGATTCCGCGCAGCTCCGGCTCAATCCAGTAGAGCGCCGGATCATCGGCGCTTTCGGCCATTGGGAAAATGCCGCAGGCATAGGCCTTGAGTAGCACCTCCGGGGTGATCTCGATGAATGCGCTTTCGCGACTCGCCATCGGCTCGACCGTTTCCAATTAACCCGCAGCTTACCATAGCACGGCGAAATTTCGGAAAAACCGAACTGCTCCTCCTTCCGCGCGTTGCTCGTCCGAAACCATGGCGAAGCAAGCGGGGTTCCATGGGCGAGGCCGTACCACAGCCGACCGTGCTTCTGGTCGAGGACGAAACCCTTATCAGTCACCTGGTTGCCGACGTGCTCGCAGAGCGGGGATTCGCCGTCTATGAGGTGGCGAGCGCGGAGGAAGCGCTCGATTACATCGGCCGCGGCGGCCCTGTCGATGTGCTGTTCACCGACGTGAATCTGCCGGGCATCGACGGGGCCGAGCTCGCAGACCGCGTGCGCGCGCTACATCCCGACCTGCCGATCCTCTACGCCTCGGGCCGTTATCATGCCGCCGACATCGCATCGATGGTGTCGCGTTCAATCTTTGTCAGCAAGCCCTACGATCCAACGGACGTGTGCTCACTGCTGCGGCGTCTCACGGGAGACTAGCTGCCGTGACCTCGTGCTAGCGCTTGCGCCGTGCCGGTGCTTGCAGTGCGCTGAGCGCATCTTTGGGACGCCGCGCGCCATCGACCTGCGCGTAGCATTTTGCTCCGGTCTTGCAAAAGACGGTGCAGGCGGTGCCCGGCTGACCGTGGCAATCGGTGCCGCAACCGTAGCCGGATTGATCCTGCGAGAATTTGCCGTTGACCTTCTGGCAGACAGCCTTGAGCTCGTCCGCGGTGCTGAGCCTGAAGGTTGTTTCCGCCGCGCCTGCCGGGCCTATCGCTCCGGCGATGGCGACCAGGATAAGAAACGCGATGAAAGTCCGCACGACACCCTCCACGGCGTGTCGCCCCGGCGTATTAAAGCATACAGGTGAGGCAATGACTAAGCCTCTGCGCCCGATCAGCAGCGGGTGACCGTCACCTGCTTCTCGCCGCCGCCTTCGGCCGGCACCGTGATGATTTCCCGGCTCGGCGTGCAGTGTGGCGAGGGTGCAACGTACATTGGGACCTGCAGGGGCACGACGGTGACCGCTTGCGCGGAATAGTCGGGCGTGTAGGTCGCGACCGCGCCGTAACCGTAGCCGTAGGGCCAAAACCCTCTATGGAAGCGGAAGTGATGCAGATTTGTGGCATGGGCCGACGCGCCGCCCATGAAGCTGCGCGCCGCAGCCGGCATCGCCAGCGCGCAGGCTGCGCCGACAACAATCGCTGTGCGGAAGACCGCGGTTTTGTTGAACATCGCGACGCCCTATCCGGGGCGAGGCTACAACATGGTGAAGAGCGGGTTCAAACGATCGTTAAAGTTTTAACGATCAGCTCTCCATGCCGCCTTTGGCGAGAAACTGCTCGAGCCAGTGGATGTGGTAGTTGCCGTCAATCACGTCTTTCTCGCGCACCAGGGCGCGGAACAGCGGCAGCGTCGTCTCGATGCCATCCACCACTACCTCGTCGAGCGCGCGCTTGAGGCGCATCAGGCATTCGGTACGTGTCTTGCCGTGGACGATCAGCTTGCCGACCAACGAGTCGTAATAGGGCGGGATGGTGTAACCTTGGTAGACCGCTGAATCGATGCGCACGCCGAGCCCGCCAGGCGGGTGATAATGCAAAATCTTGCCGGGCGAGGGCCGGAAGGATACCGGGTTCTCGGCGTTGATGCGGCACTCGATGGCATGTCCGTGGAAGCGAACGTCGCTCTGATTGAGCGTCAACTCCTGCCCGGCGGCCACGCGGATTTGCTCGAAGATCAGGTCGATGTCGGTAATCATCTCGGTCACCGGATGCTCGACCTGAATGCGCGTGTTCATCTCGATGAAATAGAATTTGCCGTCCTCGTAGAGGAATTCGACTGTCCCGACCCCCAGATAGGCGATCTCACGCATCGCCTTGGCGACGGTCTCTCCGATTTGATCGCGCGCGGAGGCGTTGAGCGCCGGCGAGGGGCTTTCCTCCAGCACCTTTTGATGTCGCCGCTGCAGCGAGCAATCGCGCTCGCCGAGATGGATGGCTTTGCCTTTGCCGTCTCCGAGCACCTGGATTTCAATGTGACGCGGTTTTTCCAGATATTTTTCGATGTAGACGGCGTCGTCGCCGAAGGCGGCCTTGGCTTCGCTGCGGGCGGTGGCCAGTGCAGTGGAGAGATCGGCCGCCGAGCGCGCGACCTTCATGCCGCGGCCGCCGCCGCCAGCCGCCGCCTTGATCAGTAGCGGGTAGCCGATGCCGGCCGCGATCTTTGCTGCCTCGGCATCGGAGCTGATGCCGCCTTCCGAGCCCGGCACCACAGGAATGCTGAGGCGCTTGGCGGTGCGCTTGGCCTCGATCTTGTCGCCCATGATGCGGATGTGCTCGGGCTTGGGGCCGATGAATTGTACGCCGTGCTCAGCGAGGATCTCGGCAAAGCGGGCGTTTTCTGACAAGAAGCCATAGCCGGGATGCACGGCATCGGCTCCGGTAATCTCGCAGGCTGAGAGGATTGCAGGGACGTTGAGGTAGCTGTCCTTCGCGGCTGGCGGTCCGATGCACACGCTTTCATCGGCGAAGCGCACATGCATGGCATCGGCATCGGCGGTGGAATGCACCGCGACCGTGGGGATGCCCAGCTCTTTGCAGGCGCGCAGCACGCGTAGGGCGATCTCGCCGCGATTGGCGATCAGGATTTTATCGAACATCAACTCTCCTGCACCTCACCCCGCGTGCGGGAGGAAGCCGGGTGAGGGGGCGTTTCCAGGAGAAGAGCGTTGCCGCCGCGCCCCCCTCACCCGGCTTGCCGCTATCGCGGCTCGCCACCCTCTCGCGCGCGGGGAGAGGGACGTCACTCAATAATCACCAGCGGCTCGCCGAACTCGACCGGCTGGCCGTCCTCGAACAAAATCTGGATCACGGTGCCGCCACGCGGCGCCGGGATCTGATTCATCGTCTTCATCGCTTCGACGATCAGCAGAGTATCGCCCGCTTTGACCTTGCTGCCGACTTCGATGAACGGTTTGGCGCCGGGTTCGGGAGCGATGTAGGCGGTGCCGACCATTGGCGAGGTGACTACGCCCGGGTGCTTCGACGGATCGATCGGCGCCGATGTGGATTCGCCAACCGGCTGCGTCGGTGCTGCTGCGGCCGCGGCGCGGACAACAGGGGCGGCGACGGTGGCTGGCGCGGCGCGGGCGACGCGCACGCGCTGGCCATCTTGCTCGACCTCGATCTCGGTGAGCCCGGTCTCGTCCAGCAGCTTGGTGAGCTCATGGATCAACTCGCGATTGACCAGCTGCGGTTTCGGCGACTTGCCCATTTATCTTTCTTTCGCGCCGATGAACCCGGCAAGTCCGATGAGCGCGAGCGCATAGCCCTCGATGCCGAAACCGGCGATCACGGCTTTCGCCGCTTTCGAGACATACGAGCCCTGCCGGAAGCTCTCGCGCGCGTGGATATTGGTGATGTGCACCTCGATGATCGGAAGCTGCACCGCGAGCAAGGCGTCGAGGATGGCAATCGAGGTGGTGGTGTAGCCTGCCGGATTGATGAGAATGCCGACTGCGCCTTTGGCACGGGCTTCCTGGATCCAGTTGATCAGTTCGCCCTCGATGTTCGACTGGCGGAAAACGATGTCGAGGCCGAAACGCGCCGCCGTCGTCGCGCATAGTTTCTCCACGTCGGCGAGCGTGGCACGGCCGTACTTCTCCGGCTCGCGCGTGCCGAGCAGGTTCATGTTCGGGCCGTTGAGGATGTAAACCGTCTGCGGCATGGGCGGCGTTGAAATGTCGTCGCTTTATAGGTGGCCGCAGCGCCGAGGGGAAGCCCAGACCGCTAAAGCCGCGCTTTAGGCGAGCGCCACTGTTTCGGTAGCGGCCCAGTCGATCACGTCTTTGAGCGCCGTTAACCTTTTGCGCCCGGCGGCGCGGGCTTTGAGGAAGAGGTCGATCTGGCGGTCGGCGCTGGTGCCTTCCGCCAGGATCGTGTCGAGCCGTGCGATTTCGGCTTGGCAGCCGAAAGCGGCCACATCGTCGGCGATGAACTCACGCACCTGGCCGAGCCAGACCTTGGCGGAGAGGGGAACCAGCGCAAAGGGATCGATGAAAGTCGCAGCGATGCCGTGACGCTGGGCATGCCACTTGTTCTCGCTAGTAATGGCGCGGCCCACTCGGTCGAAGCCGGCATTGACGTCGCGATTGCGGTCGAGCGCCCGCACGAGGCAACGGAACAGCGCGGCGATGGCGACCGCATCGGCCACGCGCGTGCAGGAGTCGGCAACGCGGAGCTCGATGGTCGGATAGTTCGACGACGGACGCAGGCTCCACCAGATGTAGCTTGCGTCGGGAACGATCTTGGCGCGCTTGAGCGCATCGACAAAAGCGCCGTAGTCCTCGTTGGTGCGGAAAAGCTCTGGCAGGCCGGTGCGCGGCAGTTCGTCGTAAGCGGCGAGGCGATAGCCCACCAATCCGGTGAGGTGCCCCTGCCAGAAGGGCGACGAGGTCGACAGCGCGAGCAGCAGCGGTAGGTACGGCGTGAGCCGCATGATGAGATTGATGCGCGTCGAAACGTCCGGCACCTCGACGTGCACGTGCAGGCCGCACAGCATGTTGCGATAGCCAATCATCTGCAGGTCGTCGATAATCGCTCCGTAGCGGGCTTTCGGCGTGACGCTCTGCTCCGGCCAGAAAGCGAGAGGAAAGGTGCCCATGGCGGCAAGACCGAGCCGGCGTTCGGCGGCGGCCTCTGCGAGCACGGAGCGGTAGGCGGCAAGATGCATGCGCGCCTCCCCCATGGTCTCGCACGGCGGGGTGACCACCTCGATCTGCGACTGCAGCATTTCCGTCATCACGCGGTCGCCAAGCTGGCGTTGCACGCGCGCAAAGAACTTTCTGTCGATGCGGCGTGCCGCTCGTCGCGTCGCCGCGTCGAACAGGAAGTATTCCTCTTCCATGCCGATCGTATACATGCGCGCGACAACTCGGTCGGGAACTTTGAGTTCCGCACCGGACTTATGCAACGGCCGCCCGAGTATGACCGGGCGGCCGCTACGCGTTGTTTGTGGCGAGACGGCCCAATTAGCAGGTCGCCTTGCCGCAACGGGCCGTGTTGACCTTTTCGCGCAGACCATCGAGGCCGATAGCGCCGACGATGACATTGTCGCCGATGACGTAACTCGGCGTGCCGTTGAGGCCCAACGCCTCGGCCAGCTTCATGTCCTGGTTGAGCGTCTTGTCGACTTCGGCGCTCTTCATGTCCTTTTGCAGTTCGTTCATGTCGAGCCCGATCTCCTTGGCGACTGCGAGGGCGCGCTCGCCGTCGACATGGCCGCGGCTGCCGAACATCTTGGTGTGGAATTCAAGGTACTTCTTGCCGGTCTTGTCCTGCATGCGCACGGCGACGGCGACCTTGGCAGCCGCTACCGAGGCCGGCCCGAGCACCGGGAATTCCTTGAGCACTACTTTCAGATTTGGATCCGTCTGCAGCAGCGTGACCATGTCTCCCATGGCGTGCTTGCAGTAGGGGCAATTGTAATCGAAAAATTCGACCAGCGTGACGTTGCCCTTCGGATTACCGAGCGTCACCTGATCGGGTGAGGAAAACAGCGCCTGGGCATGCTCCTTCACCGCTGCCTTGTGTTTCTCGGCGTCGGCTGCCTGCTGACGCTTTTCCAGCTCGTTCATGGCGTCTTGCAGCACCTCGGGGTGGGCGAGCAGATAATCGTGCACGATCTTCTCGATGGCGCCGCGTTGCGCGCTAATGTCGTCAGCGCGGCCAGCTTGCGGCAGCGCGAGCGCCAAGAGCACAACACAGGCGGCGGCGAGAAAGCGCAGGCGAACGGTCATTTGACTAATCCTTGCTGGAATCATGCGGTGCAGTGTAGCCGTCATTGCGGCTTGGGCATCTTCACATTCACGATATCGTCAGCGCGCACCCAGGCCGGCGAGCCGACGGGAAGGCCATGCTTGGCGCGCTCCGCAAGTTGTTTGGCGGTCTTTACGTCGCCGCGGGCGAACGCGGCCTGCGCCGAGGCAAGGTCCGCATGCGGAATGTCTCCCTTGCGCCCATAGGCCATAGCGAGCTGCAGATAGGCGCCTGACTGTTCCGGCTCGCTGCGCAGCGCCGCGTTGAGCAGATTGACGGCTTCGTCGGCGGCCTTCGGGCTGTTGGTGCCGATCAGCGCCTGGCCGAGCAAAATCTCGATGAGTGGCGCGTGATGCGCAAGCTGCACCGCACTGCGCAGCGGCGGCACCGCCTCGGCGGCGTGACCGCCTTCCATCAGCGCCTGGCCCTTGAGTTCGTAGAAATACGGATTGTTCGGCTCGCTATGGATCAACGAGTCGATCTGTGCGATCGCCGCGCGCAGATCGCCGTGACGGTAAGTCGAAATGGCGCGGGCGTAGCGCGCGGGCAGGCTCTGGTCGCTCTGCGGATAGCGGCGCGCCACTGTGTCAGCCGGTTCGAGGAAACCCGACAATTTCGCGCGCATCAAGTCGTGGCGCAGTTGCAGCGACGGCGGATCCTTTACATCCCAGTAAGGGCTCGCATGCGCTGCCTGCTCGAGCGCGGCGACGCGGTCGGCCGGCATCGGATGCGTCTGCAGATACGGGTCGATGTAGCGTGAGTTGAACATCATCTCGTTGCTCAGACGCTTGAACAGATCGACCATGCCTTTGGGCGATTGATGCGTCGCGGTGAGAAACTTCAGGCCGGCATGGTCGGCCTGGTCTTCCTGCGTGCGCGCGTAGGCGAGCAGCGAGTGCAGAATGGCGGATTGCGGGGCCATGATCGCGGCGCTGCCAATTTCGCCGACGCTGCCGTTGCGGCCGGCGGTTGCGCCGGCGATCAACGCGCCGGCGCCGAGCAGCATGGCGACGATAGATTGTGTTTGCGCCTGCGCCAGCTTCTCGCGCATGCGCATCAAATGACCGCCGGCCAAGTGGCCGGTTTCGTGGGCGAGCACGCCGATGACCTCGTTCGGCGTCTTGGCGTCGAATAGCGCACCGGCATTGATGAAGATGTGCCGCCCGTCCATGACGAAGGCGTTGAACGCCCGGTCGTTGATGATCACGACCTTGATGTTCTGCTGTGCCAGACCCGCTGCGCGCAGCACCGGCGTGGCGTAATCGCGCAGCAGGTTTTCGATCTCGGTATCGCGGATAATCGGCAGATTGGGCGCACCTTGCGCGCGCACGGGCGCTTGCGCCGCCGGCCCGGCGGCGAGCGCGGCCGCAGCCAAAAAGGCGAGCGTCCGGCCTGCTGGCGCACGGCGCCGTGCCCTGATAGGTCTCGCGATCTCGGTCATGTCAGTTCGCTCAGCCGGAACGGCGCGAAGCTAGTGACCGGGGCCATGACGGTCAACGCGCGTCCGCGGCCGTCTTTTGGCCCAGCGAATGCGGCAACAGCGGGGCGGTTTGCACCGACGCGGCGCACGAAGGGCGAAGCACGATGCTGGACGCGGCAAAACGGCTCTTGACGCCTTCCCGGCGCAGCGATGTACCCCCGTTCATCGTCATGGACGTGATGGCGCACGCCGCCCGCCGTGAGGCGCAAGGCGCGCGCGTCATTCACATGGAAGTGGGGCAGCCGGCGGCGTCCGCGCCGCGGACGGCGATCCGTGCCGCGCAAAAGGCATTGGAGACCGGCCGCATCTGCTATACCGAGACGCTCGGCATTCCGACCTTGCGCGCGGCGATCGCCCGCCATTACGCCGGTGCGTACGGGCTTTCGCTTGATCCGTCGCGCGTCGTCGTCACGACCGGTTCGTCGGGCGGGTTTATTCTCGCGTTTCTGGCGCTGTTCGAGGCCGGCGACCGCATCGCGCTCGCCAATCCCGGCTATCCACCGTACCGGCACATTCTCTCCGCACTCGGCTGCGAGCCTGTATTGATTGCGACGAGCGCGGAAACTCGCTGGGTGCTTACCGGTAAGGCGCTCATCGCCGAGCACCGCAAGAAACCACTGGCCGGCGTCGTTGTCGCGAGCCCTGCCAACCCGACTGGCACCATGATGGACGCCGACAGCCTCGCGCAATTAATCGCCGCGGCCGAGGCTGAAGGTATTCGCGTCATCTCCGACGAGATTTATCATGGCCTCGACTATGCTTTTACCGCGGAAACGGCGCTGAAGTTGTCGGACCGTGCAGTGGCGATCAATTCCTTCTCCAAATATTTCTGCATGACCGGCTGGCGCATCGGCTGGATGGTGGTGCCCAACAATCTCGTGCGCACGGTCGAGCGGCTTCAGGGCAATTTGGCAATCTCGGTGCCGACGCTCGCGCAGGTCGCGGCTGAGGCCGCCTTCGATGGCCAGGCGGAGATGGAGGCGGTCAAGCACGGCTACGAGGAGAACCGTCGCATCCTGACCGAGGGTCTGCCGAAAGCGGGGCTCGATCGCTTCCTCCCGGCGGACGGTGCCTTTTACCTCTATGCCAATATCGCGCGTTTTTCCGACGACAGCCTCGCTTTCGCCAAGCGCATGCTCGACGAAGCCGATGTTGCGGCGACGCCCGGTATCGACTTCGATCCGATCGATGGACGGCACTTTTTGCGTTTCTGTTACGCCGGTGCCGCGGCCGAGATACACGAGGCGGTTGAGCGGATCGGCAGCTGGCTACACGCGCCCTCAAGGCCATGACATCAATGGCCGAGCAAACGCGGCGCGCGCCGTGGCGCGAAGTGCTCCTTGCCAGCCTGCGTCTCGGCCTCACCTCCTTCGGCGGGCCAGTGGCCCATCTCGGCTATTTCCGCGCCGAATATGTTGTCCGCCGTAAATGGGTCGACGAGAAGACCTACGCCGACCTGGTTGCGCTCTGCCAATTCTTGCCCGGCCCCGCGAGCAGTCAGGTCGGCATTGCCATCGGCTTGTTGCGCGGCGGCATTCTTGGCGCTCTCGCCGCGTGGTCCGGTTTCACCTTGCCGTCTGCCGTCGCGCTCACGCTTTTCGCTTATGGCGTCGATGCCGTTGGCGCCGTCGGCACCGGCTGGCTGCACGGGCTGAAGGTCGTGGCGGTGGCTGTGGTCGCACAAGCGGTGCTCGGCATGATGCGCACACTCGCACCAGACCGCGACCGCGCGACGCTCGCGGTCGCCGCCGCAGCGATCGTGCTCGCTGCGCCGACGGTCTGGGGCCAGATCGGCGCCATCGCGCTCGGCGCTGTT
>DASRDF010000027.1:0-3655 GCA_035652735.1 Pseudolabrys sp.
AGGCGCTCGCCGAATATCTGTTCGACGACGAGTCCGCGCTGATCCGCATCGACATGTCCGAGTACATGGAGAAGCACGCGGTGGCCCGCCTGATCGGCGCGCCTCCAGGCTATGTCGGCTACGAGGAGGGCGGCGCGCTGACCGAGGCGGTGCGGCGCCGGCCCTATCAGGTCGTGCTGTTCGACGAGATCGAGAAGGCCCATCCGGACGTGTTCAACGTCCTGTTGCAGGTGCTCGACGACGGGCGGCTGACCGACGGGCAGGGCCACACGGTCGATTTCCGCAACACGCTGATCGTCATGACCTCGAACCTCGGCGCCGACTATCTGGTGAACCAGCCCGAAGGCCAGGACACCGACGCCGTGCGCGATCAGGTGATGGCGGTGGTGCGCTCGGCGTTCCGCCCCGAATTCCTCAACCGCGTCGACGAGATCATCCTGTTCCACCGGCTGAAGAAGTCGGAGATGGGCCGCATCGTCGACATCCAGATGACGCGACTCCAGAAGCTGCTCGACGAGCGCAAGATCACGCTGGCGCTCGAGCCGAGCGGCCGCGACTGGCTGGCGGAGAAGGGCTGGGATCCGGCCTACGGCGCGCGCCCCCTGAAGCGCGTGATCCAGAAGTCGGTGCAGGATCCGCTCGCCGAGATGATCCTCGCCGGCAAGATCAGGGATGGCGAGACGGTCACGGTCTCCGGCGACAAGCTCGGGCTCACCTTCAACGGCAAGGTCGCCCAGGCGGCGTAACGAACGCACGCGAACGTCTCACGCACGTCATGGCCGGGCTCGTCCCGGCCATCCACGTCCTTCCGATCGCGCGCAAAGGCGTGGATGCCCGGCACAAGGCCGGGCATGACGAAATCAGAGACTCGTGAAGGGCTTTCTTAGCGCGCCGCGACGCGGGCGGGCTTGCGCGCCATGATGCCGTCGAGGCGCTCGCGCTCCTGCTCGAAGCTCGCCAGCATCGGCCCGGTCAGTTCGCGGCCGCGCGGCAGCTTGATGCGCATCGGGTCGACGAAGCGTCCATTGACGCGAATCTCGAAATGCAAATGCGAGCCGGTGGACAGGCCGGTCGAGCCCATGAAGCCGATGACTTGCCCTTGGCGCACGTGGTCGCCTTCGTTGACGCCGCGTGCGTAAGCGCTCATGTGCCCGTAGGCGGTCTCGTAGCCGTTGTTGTGCCGGATCAAGATGAATTTGCCGTAGCCCGATTCCCAGCCCTCTTTCTCGATGACGCCGTTGCCGGCGGCGTAGATCGGCGTACCGGAGGGCCCGGCCCAATCGACGCCGGTGTGCATCTTGGTGTAGCCAAGCACAGGGTGACGGCGCAGGCCGAATCCCGAGCGCATGATGCCTTCCGCCACCGGCTTGCGCACCAAGAACTTCTTCGCGCTCTTGCCGGCGTCGTCGTAATAATCGACCAAGCCGTCGTCGGGCGACTGGAAACGATAGAGCTTCTTGGTTTCGCCGCCCACGGTGAGCGCCGCGAACAGCACGTCGTTGCGGCGATCGGCTTCGGGCTGCTGGTCGTCATCGCCGGCGAAAAGCACCTCGAATGAATCGCCGGGCTGCACCTTGCGTTGGAAATCGACATCGTAAGAATACATGCGTACCAAGTCTTCGATGATCGGGCGCGGCACCTGGTCCCGCAGCGCGGTTTCGTAGACGCTCTGATAGAGCGTAACGCCGCCAGCATCGCCGCCGCCGGATGCATCCTCGGTATTTTCGGCGATCTCGGTGTCGACGTTTTTGATATCGACCTGCACGTATTTGCCCGTGTCCGCGAGCGCGACGGCGGCTTCGACGCCCATATCGTTGGCGACGATCACGCGGACCGGCTGCAAGCGCTTCGATCCCGAAGCCGGCGCGAGCAGCACGCGCAATTTCTCTCCATCCTTGAGTGCACCGGGCCTGCCGAAGCTGCCGAGCGTCTGCGCTACGGCGGCGAGCTCCTCGGGCGTGCCGCCGAGATCCTGCAACAGCGTGGCGACGCTGTCGCCTTTCTTCGCCGGGATAATCTTTTCGTTGAACGGATTGCCGCCGGTGGTTTGCTCGGCGGTCTTGGGCAACAACGTGATATTCTCTGGAACGACGCGCGCCTCGAAGCCGGCATACGGATCGGGGTTGCCGACGCCGGCATAAGCCAGC
This sequence comes from Pseudolabrys sp., assembly GCA_035652735.1. Classification (GTDB taxonomy): domain Bacteria; phylum Pseudomonadota; class Alphaproteobacteria; order Rhizobiales; family Xanthobacteraceae; genus Pseudolabrys. The sequence goes on from DASRDF010000027.1 coordinate 2,148, forward strand.
TTGATGCCGGTGACATTGGACGCCAGCGGCGCGCGATTGGCGGCTTTTGCGCTCCACTCCGCCGCTTCGTGCACGCGCGCGGCGACTTCATCCTGCGGCGTCACAAACGCGATCTTCAGTTTCGACAGCATGGGTGCAAGGTCGCGCATCACGAAAGCAACCTCGGCATCGGGCTGCGCCTCAGGCGGCTTGTCCGCGGCGTCGTCCCCGGGCGCCATTTCCGCGAGCAAACGCTGCGGATTGAACGGGGGAATGTTCGCCGACAAGTCGGAGACGGTGAGGGAAAGATTGCCGGCGACGCGAACGTAGGGCCGTACTCGCACGACCTCATGATTGCCGGCGCGCGTGGTGGTGGAGACGCGGATGAGCTGGCGCATATACGAGGGCTCTTCCGCGGTCGGCAATCGGTCGCTCTTGCGCGAGATGCCCAGTCTGTCGCCCGCGGCGCCAAGCGCGCCGCGCAGCGCGACCTCGACGCGCTCGGGCAGCGCGGCGAAATTCGTTTGTCCGTCAAGCGAAGTGAAAACGGCGCCGCCCATCAGAGCAGCGCCGCACAATGCGGTCAGAATCGTGCCGGCGAACCATTGCACCGACACGCGGCGGCGATCGACAAGACCCGACGTGCCGCCGTCGACCGACAGCGGCGGCTCGTTGCCGAGGTCGATGGCCTCGGCCTGCTTCGCCCGATGTGCGCCGCGCGATCGTGGATGGTCCAAGCCCGCCGTCCCCTCAAGCCTGCGCTCCCGGATGGCTTCGCGACGGGTTCGCCTGCGCCGCTTGAATCACGTCGGGCACGATGCCGGCCGGTCCCTAACCCGTCAATGACGAGCGAGCGCGTGGTCAAAGCGACTTGGCGAATAACGGCGGCAGAACGCCCCCGCTTGCGATTCCATCCCTCGGAACTACATCGAAGGACGACCTATGAATATGGCCTGAGTGCGGCGCGGTGCCCGCTCCGGCCGGCGAAAACTGAATAGGTCACGGCGCGCGTTGGGTTATTTCCGGCCGTCAAATCAGCCTTTTCGGTTGACATTTGAGCGGGGCGGCCCCTATATACGCGTTCCGGCGCGCTGTCCGCTCACGGCGTGATGGCGCGCCCCTGAAGCTCCTCACTGGAACAGTGAAACCGCCCCCGATTGTTTTCGGGCGCTGGGCTTCGACGGCTCTCCGGTTTACCGGGGGCGGGATCGCCAATGGTCCCGGTTGTTTGACAAGTGAATCGGAAGAAAGAGAAACGTGGACGGCGGAGTCCTTGCGAGCCGCTTTCGCGCGGGGGAAGCAATTTCCTCGAACGGAGCGGCTACGGAAGAGACATCGGCGGTCTTTACGTTTCAAGGTACACCGCTGGTCGCGCGAGCGATCAGTGAGTGGACCTCGTCAAGCGCAAACGACCAGCCGGGAAAAGTTCTCATCCAACTTGAGAGTTTGATCCTGGCTCAGAGCGAACGCTGGCGGCAGGCCTAACACATGCAAGTCGAGCGGGCGTAGCAATACGTCAGCGGCAGACG
>DASRDF010000028.1:0-23674 GCA_035652735.1 Pseudolabrys sp.
TGCAGGCTTGTCAACAGCCAAATATCATATATGATAGGTGCATGGTTTCGTCGGAACGGGAATGGGCTGAGCGGGCATCGGCGTTCCTGAAGCACAAGCTTCGGGAAGGCGAGGTCACTTATGCCGAACTGGCCAAGAGACTCAAAAAGCACGGCTTTAAGAGAGAGACGGAAGCCAGCATTACAAACAAGCTTGCGCGTGGCACGTTTTCGGCCACGTTCTTTCTGGCTTGCATCGCAGCTTTGGAATTGGATGGCGTGGCGTTGGAGGAGATTTAGGATCGCCGCGCTTTCATTTCGTCTATTTGAGATTGTACTATATCGAGCCTTTTTTTGATCTCATCCTCTTTTCCTGCAAGTTCCTCTACCTGTTGTTCAAATCTGCTGGTCTGTGTCCTAATAGTCGTCAACATCTGTTTGAGTTTGGCTTCTGTAGTGCCGAGATAGCGAAGGAAAAGATAGCGCCAAATCCATTTCATGACTAAAGAGGTGAGAAGGATTTGCGCCGTAAAAATAATCACGTGCGCCGAGATGGATTCTTGGCGTATCGCCGCAATAAAATTTGCCGCTGAAATGAGATTGTAAAAATACACAATCGCTTCGATTATGACTTTGAGGCAATAAAGAGCTACAGCCGCCCCCAGCAAGCCAAGGATGGTCGTCGTTACGGTTCGCCCGAACCGCTCCTCAAACATTTCTAAGAATCGGCTGAGGCCAAATTCCATAAATCGAACTTTGGCTTAGCCGCCTTCCTAGAGCAATACTTGGGGTATTTGTGTTCGGGATCCCCCTCTTAACCCGAGCTACATTCTTTGCCATTATGGGTGGGTAGGGGTAATTGTGATGCGTACCGAAGAAATCATCGAGGAATTGCAGCAAGTCCGCAGCAAGTACCAGGCGACTTTCGATAACGCCGAGTACGCGCACTACAAGCTCAGCTATCGACGCACGCTCAACGCGATTGATGCGGCTATTGAGCATTTTGAAAAACAGGCCGCCGACGTACCGGCCTAAGCTGCGGCTTGTGGCGTTTGCGCCATAATACCGGATTACCCTCGGGAGAAGCTCGATGTCATTTTGGCCGTCGAGGCTGACGACGATGAAACGATCGCAGCAATAAAGGCGCGTAAGACGCGTTTGCCGATTACGTTGATCGAGGTCCCGCCGGTGGGCCCGCGCACCAAGCCCAAGGCACTCAATGTGGCGCTCACCTTCGCGCGCGGCACCTTCACCGTGATCTTCGATGCCGAGGACAGGCCGGATGCCACCCAATTGCGCCGCGCGGTGCAGGCTTTCAGCGGCGCAGGCGACGATCTGGCCTGCGTGCAGGCGCATCTATGCATTGACAATACGCGGGACAGCTGGCTCACGCATTTGTTCACCGCCGAATATGCCGGCCAATTCGACGTCTTTTTGCCCGGCATCGCCGCCTTGCACTTGCCGTTGCCGCTCGGCGGCTCCTCGAATCATTTCCGCACCGACACCTTGCGCAAGGTCGGGGGCTGGGATGCTTACAACATGACGGAAGACGCCGATCTCGGCCTACGGCTCGCACGCTTCGGCTATCGCACCGGCATGATCGCGTCGACCACCTACGAAGAGGCGCCTGCCGAGTTCGGACCTTGGCTGCGCCAACGCACACGGTGGTACAAAGGATGGATGCAGACCTGGCTGGTGCACATGCGGCGACCGCGCCGCTTGTTCGCCGAACTCGGGTTCGCTGGTTTCACTGTTTTTCAGCTTCTTGTCGGCGGCAATGTTCTAGCGGCCCTTGTTCACCCGCTGTTTTTTGCCGGCTGGTTCTACGCTCTGATCAGCGGTTATCCGACATGGGCGGAAGACGAAATGGCGAGGATGCTCGCGGCCTGCTATGGCGGCAATCTCGTAGTTGGCTATTTGACGTCGGCGTTTCTCGGCTGGCTCGGACTACGATGCAGAGGACTGCTTTCGATCGCATGGATGCTGATCGTCATGCCGCTGTACTGGCTGATATTGTCCCTTGCGGCGTGGCGCGGGCTCTACCAGCTCATGACCGCCCCCTATCTTTGGGAAAAGACCGAGCATGGATTGGCGCGGCACTCGCGGCGCGCCGAGAGTACCACACGATCGCTGCACCGACTTGAGCACCATCTCACCCGCCTGCAGAAATCGGGCGAACTGACGCGTTCGGCGGACAGACCCCTCGTGCCGGACCGGCTGCCGCAAGACATCGCCTGAGGCCGTGCACCCGGTACCGGCGCTGCACGGAACATTGGCCACGGTGCGTCGTTTTTAGCGAAGGGGCGCTGCCCGGCGCGGCATGGCGGCCCAGAGATCAGAGCCCCGAGGTTCCGGAATGAGAAAATCGCGCCTGGTCGTCGTTCTCAGCGTCGCGCTCACAGCCCTCATTGTCCTGCCAATCGCCTACGCGGTCGGCGCACGGCGCGCGGCCGGCCCCTCACCGACCGATCTGGCGCTCATCAACGGCGTGATGCAGCTGGTTCAGCACGACTACGTTCATCCAGTCGATGCCGACACCCTGACCAAGGATGCGCTGAAGGGGATGCTCAATCGGCTCGATCCGCATTCCGATTACATGGACGAGCAGGAGTTCAAGGAGTCCGAGGCCGACATTGCCGGCAAGTTTGGCGGGCTCGGCATCCAAATTTCCGAGGACCACGGTGTACCGAAGGTTATCTCGCCGATCGACGGTACGCCCGCTGCGCGCGCCGGACTCCAGCCCGGTGATCTGATCGTCGGCATCAATGGCGAAAGCGCGCAGGGAATGGATTTGTCGAAAGTGGTGCGCCTGTTGCGCGGCGCGCCCGGCAGCAGTGTCAAAATCACTATCGTCCGCGGCACCCAGAAGCCATTCGATGTGACCATCACACGCGCCATAATTCAGGTGCAAACCGTCAAGTCGAAGCTTGAGCCGAACAATATCGGCTACGTGCGCATCACCGAATTCGGCGGTGACACGCCGCGCGATTTCAAGCAAGCGATCGAGAAGATGAAGCAGGAAGCGGGCGGCAGCCTCAGGGGGCTGGTGCTCGATTTGCGTAACGACCCTGGCGGGCTGTTGTCGTCGGCAGTCGCCGTGGCCGGCGATTTCCTCAACGGCGGCACGGTGGTCACCATCAAGGGCCGGAACGGCAATGATAACCATGCCTACAAGGCCGATGGTGGCGGTGACCTCATTCCCCACACGCCCATCGTCGTGCTGATCAACGGCGCCTCGGCATCCGCGTCCGAAATCGTTGCCGGCGCACTGCAGGACCGTCAGCGCGCCACGATCATGGGCACCCAAAGCTTCGGCAAAGGATCGGTTCAGACGATCATCCCGCTTGAAGGCCATGGGGCGCTGCGGCTGACCACGGCGCTTTATTACACGCCGGCTGGCCGCTCCATCCAGGGCCAGGGCATTGCGCCCAACGTGGTGGTCAAGGTTCCGGAGGATCAGCAGGTCGCCGGCGCCTTTATGCCGCATGAGCAATCGCTTAACGGCGCATTCCGCAATCCGGGACCGCTTACGGGGACCGGAAAATCGCAGAGCAATCCGGGCAAACCGGCTGTAACGGCAGAGGCCAATTCGGCGCCCATCAAGGCTGATCTGATCGGAACGCCGCAGGATGCGCAGCTCAAGGCGGCGCTTGCCTTTTTCGCGCCAAAAACACCGAGCAGCACCACCGGACGGGGTTGATCCCCGAGCATCCGCCGTCGCCATGTGATAATCGCGTGCCTGCCGGAGCGCGAATCTTTATCCGAGGGCCGCCGTGGTCACGTCAGCGATCAAGACGCTGGTCGAGTTTTGCACGCGTTGGCCGTGGACGGTCATCGCTTTAAGTGTATTGCTCGCAGCAGGCGCGGGCATCTACTCCGCTCATCATTTTGCGATCAACACCGACATCAACCGACTGATCTCGCCCGACCTGCCCTGGCGCAAGCGTGAGCTCGCATTCAGCGCCGCTTTCCCACAAAATAAAGAAGTCATAACGGCGGTGATCGATGCGCCGACATCGGAGGCTGCGAGCCGCGCCGCGCAGCTGCTTACGGACTCGCTGAAAGATCGGAAAGATCTGTTCCAGTCCGTCGACGGGGTCAGCGAGACGCCGTTCTTCGCGCGTGAGGCGCTCCTTTATCTGCCGACCGATCAGGTCGCCTCGACCGCGACCCAATTGCAGCAGGCCGCACCACTGATCCAAGTACTTGCAACCGATCCCACTCTTCGTGGGCTGTCGCAAACCCTTCTGTTCGGTCTCAGAAGCGCCCAGGCGGGTGAAGGCGGCCTCGGACCAATGGCGGCCACGCTCAATCAGGCAGCGGCCACGCTCGACGCCATTCTTGCCGGTAAGACCGCCTATTTTTCGTGGCGCGAGCTGCTTGCGCATGCGCCGCCGCGCGAGAGCGACCTGCGGCGCTTTGTTGAAATTCACCCCATTCTCGACTTCACGGCCCTGGAACCGGGCAAGAAGGCGACCGACGCCATCCGCCGAGCGGCCGCCGACCTGAAGCTCGAGCAAGATTTGGGGGCGACGGTGCGCTTGACCGGGTCAGTGCCCATCGCGGACGAAGAATTTGCCACCATCTCCGAAGGCGCGCTGCCGAATCTTTTGGCGACCGCCGCCGTCGTGCTCATCATCTTGTGGTTGGCGCTGCGCTCAGCGCGGATTATCGCCGCAGTGTTCGCGACCGTCGCGATCGGTCTTGCCATCACAGCCGCTGCCGGTCTGATGATGGTGGGCGCGCTCAATCCGATTTCCGTCGCTTTTGCCGTGCTGTTCGTTGGCATCGGCGTCGATTTCGGCATTCAGTTCAGTGTTCGCTATCGTGCCGAGCGGCACGCCGAAAACGATTTGCGTCTCGCGCTAGCCAACGCCGCCGAACATATCAGCACGCCGCTTGCGCTCGCCGCAGCAGCCACCGCCGCCGGCTTCTTGTCCTTCGTGCCGACCGACTATCGCGGCGTCTCCGAGCTTGGCCAAATCGCCGGGCTTGGCATGATCATCGCATTTCTCGGCAGTATTACGGTGCTGCCGGCGCTGCTCACGATCTTCAATCCGCGCGGAGAAAGCGAGCCACTGGGTTACGCGGCATTGGCGCCGGTCGATCGCTTCATGGAGCGCTACCGCATGCCGATCCTCATCGGCACTGTGGCCGTAATCGTAGCGGCGCTGCCACTACTCTATTACTTGAAATTCGACTTCAATCCGATCGACCTGCGCAATCCAAAGGCCGAATCGATCGCCACTTATCTTGACGTGCGAAGTGATCCGTCGGTCGGCGCCAATGCCATTGACGTGCTCGCGCGCTCAGAGGGGCAGGCCGTCGAGGTTGCGCAGCGCTTGAGCAAGCTAGCAGAAGTTTCCGAGGTGAGAACGCTGGCGAATTTCGTTCCCCCCGACCAAGACCGCAAAATCGCGCTCATTGAGGGAGCTGCGCGGGTGCTGCTGCCGGCACTCAATGCGCCGCACCGCGCCGCGCCCACCGATCAGGATAATGTCGGCATGCTGAGGCAGGCGCAGCAGGCACTCGAGCGCGCCGCCGGGAATCGTGCCGGCGCAGGCGCTGCGGCGGCGCATCGGCTGGCAGCCGATTTGGCGCAGCTTGCGGCGGCCAGTCCGGAGTTGCGGGCCCGGGCTCAGGCGGTGTTCGTCACGCCGCTGCAGACGGCGCTCGATGGCTTACGCAGCGCGATGCATCCGCAAAAGGTGACCGACCGGTCGCTACCAGACCGTATCCGCCGGCAATGGCTCACCCCCGACGGCCGTGCGCGGGTCGAGATTCTGCCAAAGGGCGCGCTCAACGATAACGCGGAGATTCGGGCCTTCGCGCAGGCGGTGGAGAAGGCCGAGCCGTTGGCCACCGGCGGGCCGATTGCGATTCTTGAATCCGGGCGCACCATCATCCGCGCTTTCTTCGAGGCCGGTTTGTGGGCCCTCATCTCGATTGCAATCCTGCTATGGCTGACGCTGCGACGGGTCGGCGACGTGCTGCTAACTCTGATTCCGCTGCTGGTCGCCGGAGTGGTGACGCTGGAGTTGTGCGTGGCGCTTGGACTGGCATTAAACTTTGCCAATATCATTGCGCTGCCGTTGCTGCTCGGCATCGGCGTCGCATTCAAAATCTACTACATGATGTCATGGCGCGCGGGGCACAGCCAAGTTTTGCAGTCGCCCTTGACTCGCGCGGTGTTCTTCAGCGCCCTCACCACCGCGACTGCCTTCGGCAGCCTGTGGTTTTCGAATCATCCCGGCACGTCGAGCATGGGTAAGCTACTGGCCCTGTCGCTGGTGTGCACGCTGGCGGCTGCGGTCTTGTTCCAGCCGGTGCTGATGGGCCCGCCGCGAAACCCGCGCAGCAATGTCACCCGCGGACCGCGGGCCCGGAGCAAGCGCGGACGCCGGACGCGCAAGGCGCAAATGGCGCTCCTCGAATAGCACAAAAGCAAACCGGCCGCGCAGGATGCGCGGCCGGTTCGGGCCACCAGATGGTCGCAAGATCAGTTCGCGTTGCCGCCGCTGATGGTCTTGATCACGCTCGACATTGGACGCGCGGCCTCAAGTCCTCCGCCCATCTCCTTATCCACTTCCTTGACGTACTCGGGCAGCGGCTCGAGCGGCGCCTTGGCGACGACCTGCACGATCTTGAAGTTGTTCTTCTTGAGCCAGCTCAAGATCTCAGGAACAGCCTCCGATGTCGCGCGCTGGAAGTCGTGCATCAGGATGATACCCTTGCCGTGCTTGGTGAGCCGCTCCTGCACCGACTTCACGACCTGCTCAGGCCGACGCAGTTTGAAATCGAACGTATCCCAGTCGGTCGACATAATCGCGATATTGCGGGAGGCGAGATATTTCACGATTTCCGGCGGCATGCGCAAGGCCGGGAAACGGAAGAACGGCGCGATCGGCTTATTGCCCGAGGCGACGCTCACCGCCGCGATGCCCTTTTCGATCTCGGCCTTAGCTTCTTCGAATGACAGCTTGGTGAGGTCTTTGTGCGACCACGTGTGCGAGCCGACCGTCATGCCGGCGGCGAGATCCTTTTTCAGGATCTCGGGGTGCCAGCCAGCGTGCTGGCCGATCGGAAAGAACATGGCCTTGGTGCACTGATCGGTGAGCGCCTTGAGGACGCGCTCAGTGTTGCCCGGCCACGGTCCGTCGTCGAAGGTAAGTACGACTTCGTGGTCTTTGAGGAAGTCGTAAGCCTTGAAGTTCTGGAAGCCGAATCCGGGGCCGCCTGTGGTGTCGATTTCGACCACGCGTTCAACACCGAGCGCATTCGGATTCGTGCATTTCTCGGCGGTCAAGGCCGGGAATGTGGTCGGCGCTGGCTGGGCTTGCGCCGGAGCGGGAGCCGCGGCGGCCGGTGCCGGCGCAGGAGCCGGTTTTACATCTTCGGCCCATGCGGCCGTGGCCGCGGCCGACATCGAAAGCGCCAGAGCGAAAGCCAGAGCGGTACGCATCTTTTTCTCCATTGCCCTTGTTGTTGGGCGTAAGTGCCTCGGCTGGGAAAGGTTCATCTATGTAGCCTGACTTTAACTATTCGAGTCAACGAGAGGCGCGTGGAACACGCTCGCCACTGTCCAAATCTGCGCAAAAATTTCATGTGCCATCAATCAATTAGTTGCGGAACACAGTTTCGGGGTTCATTCACACACTTAACAAAACATGGTTAATTTTCTTCTGGCTTATATTCCTACAAGTGCGCCCGACCTTCATGACATCAATTCCGCGCGGTTTTGCCGCCGTGACACTGGCGGGATTGCCCAGTAGCCCGTTCGGACTTATGTGATGATGCCAATGGCGCTTCCGAGGATACCGATGCCGCCTGCGGCCTTCATCACGGAATACCGTCCGCGGCCGTTGCTTGTGCTCGCGTGTCTCGGCGGGGCGATCATGGCTGGTGCGTTCGGCCTTTGGGCTTATTACGGCACGGCCGTGTTCTTCGAGCTCGTGCGTGCCGGCTGGGCCGCCTGCTTCTGAGCGCCACGCGACTCCCATGACCGCACGCACATCCCACGTCATGCTCGTGCTCTCGGCGTTTTTGGCCGGGCTCGTAGTCTTTTTGGTGGTCTTTCTCGTCGCTTCCGGACAGTTCCGAAACGGAGGTCCCGGCGGCTCCGCAATCGGCGGCCCCTTCGTGCTGACCGACCAGGACGGCAAGACGATTACCGACAAGGACCTGAAGGGTGAGCCCTTCCTGGTATTTTTCGGCTACACTCACTGCCCTGACGTCTGTCCGACGACGCTATTCGAGCTCTCGGAAGTCCTGCATGCAATGGGCAAGGACGCCGACCGCCTTCATGCGCTGTTCGTCACCGTGGATCCTGACCGGGATACCCCCGCTGTGATGAAGGACTATCTGTCGAGTTTCGATCCGCATCTGCGCGGCGCTACGGGCGAGGCCAAGACGCTCGAACAGGTCGAAAAAGAATATCGCGTCTATGCCAAAAAAGTGCCGACCAGCAACGGTGACTACAGCATGGACCATACCGCCCTCGTCTACCTGATGGACAAGAATGGCCGCTTCGTCGCGCCTCTAAACCTCAAGCGGCGCCCTGCCGAGGTGGCCGAGGACTTGAAGAAATATCTCTGAGGACGCGCGGCCTCAAACGCCGGCAGTCGGCCGCTCGCTTACCCGTCCGCAACGAGATCAGCGCTTGCGCTTCGCTTTCTTTTTGCGCGCCGTTTTCAGCTTGACGACGGCCGCCCTATCCCCTGCACTCTTGCGCAGAGCTTCTTTCAAGCTGAGCGGCCGATTGTGCTTGCGCAGAAGGTCGCGGAAAGCTTCGTCGGCCAGCTCCTGAAAGGTCATCAGGCGGTCGCGCGCCAGAAGATCAAGTGCGGCCCAGCTTTCCTCGTCGAACTGGATGCGCTTGCCAGGCATCGGCTCGGGTCAGTTCGGCGCGCGGCGCGTGAACGCGGTTAAGATCGAGGATGCGTCGATGGCGTGCTCGTAGGCGATACGACTGGCGACCACGAATAGGGTCGCCGCCAGCACCAGCTTCAGGGCGCGTTCAGGGATACGGATGGCGAAATAGCTGCCGGCGAAAATGCCCGGCAGCGAGCCCAGCAGCAGCGAGCCCATGATGTGCCAGTCGACCGAGCCCATCATCCAATGGCCGAGGCCTGCGAGCAGCGTCAACGGCACCGCATGCGCAATATCCGAGCCCACGATCTTGGCCATAGGGAGTTGCGGGTACAGCATGATCAGCGCCACCACGCCGATGGCGCCGGCCCCGACCGACGAAATCGACACCAGCACACCAAGCATGGCGCCGACCGCCGCGGTGACCAGCGCGGTGCGCCGCGGGTCAAGCTTGGCCATGCGGTTGCGATAGAAGGCGATAATAGGATCGCCGAACACCAGAACGATCGCTGTGACAAACAGCGCCACGCTCAAAACCAGTGTGATCAGCCCGCTCGCGCCTTGCCCGTTGAGATTGAGTTGCGACAGCAGGAAAAGTGTGAAGCCCGTCGCCGGAATGCTGCCGCTTGCCAAACGCCGCACCACGCGCCAATCGATGCTGCGCGCAAAGCCGTGCACGAGGCTGCCGCCGGTCTTGGTGGCCGCGGCATAGAGCAAATCCGTGCCGACGGCCGTTGCCGGATGAATGCCGAACAGCAGGATCAGGAGCGGCGTCATCAACGAGCCGCCGCCGACGCCGGTCATCCCGACAAGCATGCCGACCAAAAATCCCGAAAGCGAATACAGAGGATCGATCATCAACGTGACTCTGCGTGACAGGCGGCCGGGCGAGTTATCATATCGCAGTGAGGCCAGCCACTGAAACGAATTCGAGTTATGCGAGTTCCTGTCTTGACTCGCTCGTTCCTCGCGGGGTTCATCGCGGCGTAAAAATACCTATTTCTTGCGCGAGCCTGCGTGCAGAATAGTTTTCGCCCTAACGTGCTACCGGCAGCGGATTTTACGATGCCAGATATCGCAACGATCACGATCAATCCGGCCATCGACATCTTCGTCAACGTCGACCGAGTTGAGGCAGTCAAGAAGTTGCGCTGCTCGCCGCCAAAACGCGATCCGGGTGGCGGCGGCATCAATGTAGCGCGCGCCGCCCACCGGCTTGGCGCGACAGTCGTAGCGATCTATCCGGCGGGCGGCGCCATCGGCAAATTGCTGCAAAAGCTGATCGAGCGGGAAGGCATCGCCAGTGTGACCACCCCCTCGCATGTGGAAACGCGCGAGAATTTCACCGCCTACGAACGCGAGAGCGGCGAGCAATATCGCTTCGTTCTACCCGGTTCGGCGCTGCATCCCGCCGAGTGGGAGGCCTGCCTCAACAAACTCGAGACGCTCGCCGAGAAGCCAAAGATCGTCGTGGCAAGCGGCTCCATACCTCCCGGCGTACCGGAAGATTTCTTCGCGCGGGTTGCGCGGATCGCGAAGGCCCTGAGCGCCAAGATCGTGCTCGACACATCGGGCCCGGCGCTCAAGGCCGCACTTGCCGAGGGCGTCATGCTGATCAAGCCGAATCTCGCCGAGCTCAGCGATTTCGTCGGTCATTCGCTGACGCGCGAGCAAGACTGGATCGCCGCATGCCGCAAGCTCGTCGCCGCGAAACGGGTAGAGGCTGTTGCGCTGACGCTAGGCGAAGACGGCGCTCTGCTGGTGACCGGTTCGGGGGCTTGGCGCGCAGCGCCGATGCCCATCGAGGTGGTCAGCACGGTGGGCGCCGGCGATAGCTTCCTCGGCGGAATGGTTGCTGCCTTGGCGCAAGGAAAAACGCTTATGCAGGCCTTCCAGGTCGCGACCGCCGCGGGCTGCGCCGCCGTCATGAGTGCGGGCACCGAGTTATGTCGCGAAGAGGACGTGCGGCGTTTGTTGAGCGAAATCCGGGTCAGCGAGGTCGCCGGCGCGCTCGCCTGATTTTGACCTCGGCGAGGCGCATTTTGTCCTGGCGCATCTCGTCTTGCGCGGCGGCACAAAGCCCCATCCAGACGATCAACGGAAAATACAAAAGCATAGGCATTTTCTTATTGCTCCTGTACGGTTTGTAGGAGCAACGTTCGCGCTGCAACCGCAGTTCCGGCAATCACGCGAGCTTGTAATCACCGCGCCGTGAGCTTTTGATCGATGCAGTAGTGCTGCGTGTATTTCTCCGCGATGCGCAGCATATCGCGGCCGTAGGTGTTCCGGTCGGTCCCCGTCCATTCGCGCGCCAGGTCGGCGAAAGTTACCGGCCGATGCAGACGGCGCATCATCTCCTGCACGTCATTTTGCACCTGGCGCGTGCGCTTGGCGACCGGCTGCGGGATCGGTGTCGTCGAATACATGAGCACATGCTGCAAATGCGCAAGCACGCCGGTCCGCACATCGTCGAAATGCTCGCCGGGCCGGCCGGAAACGGTGGCGCCGAGGCCGGCGAAATTGTTGTCGCTTGCCGGAACGCCTGCGGGCGCACCGTCAGGGCGGCGGAAAGTCAGATAGTTGGTCTCGATCAGCATCTGAAAGAACGCATAATCCCAGCGCACGCCGACGCATTGCGCTGGCGGACGGGCAACGCATTGGCCGATGCTTTGGTAGAGCGAGGCGATGTGAGAAAAGCGCGACTCGATCACGCGCGGGCCATTCCTTGCGGCATTGGTCGCCGCGACAAAATCCATGAGCGTGTCGGGCGCAACGCACTTCGGCACAGGATTGTCCGCGGTGACGATGATCGGCGGCAGCGAGGCGGCAAACGCCCCGACAGGCACGCATAGCGCAAGCGCAAAAACGACCCTCAGCCCCATGAACCCCACCCGAATTGCGAGAACAGTCACATAGGGTGATTCGGGTTAATTTCGGGCGAGCATGCGGGCGGCGCCGGTTGCCGCGGCAAACGAAAATCGGCGTCCAAGCGCTTGTGAACCGCTTCACAAACAGCCCGCTAACTTCATGCATCCCAAATGGAATTGCGTTTCATCGGTTTGTGACGCGGGTCACAGCATGCTCGGTCGGCACGCCCTATTCTTGGACCATCCAGTGAGCCAACGGCTCGAGGACACAAGGTATGGGAGACCGCCATGACTGCTTCGACCCTCACATTTGCCGGCGACCGCCGCGAGCGCGCCGTCTTCGTGCCAACCGCCTTCTTGACCGAGTTTTTGGCCGGCGCCCGCGAAGGGCTGGAAATTCAATCTCGCTACCATGCGCTCGCTTCAAAATCCGCTGCCGAGCTTGCCAGGCGCGGGCTGACGCGCGGCGACATCGCGCAGGCGGCGCTCAAAGGCGATCAGTGCTGATGCGGATTGGAGCGGGCGAAGGGAATCGAACCCTCGTATGCAGCTTGGGAAGCTGCCGTTCTACCATTGAACTACGCCCGCCTCGGTTCTGTTTATGCCATGTCCGACACGGGCATGAAAGACGCTAGCGCAGCGGCCGGGAAATGGTAAGGCCAAAAGCCCGATCGTCATCGTTCCAGCTGCGCCGCGACTGACCGATGCTCGACGGGTCAGGCGTCGACCAGACGTTCGACTGATCGGCACCGAACTTCGCGGTAAATCCCATATTGGGGTCGATTGTCGGAATCTCGATCTGCTTCCAGCGCGGGTTCACCTTCTGCGCTTCTTGCGCCAAGCCGACGTTCGCGCAGCTGAGCACGGCGGCAAGTGCGCAAAGCGCAACGCGCATGAAAGTCCCCCTAAAGAGCTGCCCGCAACAGAATAGCGAAAGCATTAAGACGCCGGCAAGGCCAGCCGCTCACGTCTTGAAATGCTTGCTCAGCTTGAGACTTTGCGCCTGATAATTTGAGCCGATTCCTTGACCGTAGAGCGTGTCCGGCCGGGCCAGCATTTTCTCGTAAACCAGCCGTCCGACGATCTGCCCGTGTTCGAGGATAAAGGGCACTTCGCGCGAGCGCACTTCGAGGACGGCGCGGGCACCCTTGCCGCCGGCGCCGGCATAGCCGAAACCGGGATCGAAGAAGCCGGCATAGTGCACGCGGAATTCGCCGACCAGTGGATCGAACGGCACCATCTCGGCGGCATAGTCGGGCGGCACCTGCACCGCTTCCTTGGATGCAAGGATATAGAACTCGTTGGGATCGAGGATCAGCGTCTTGTCAGGCCGCGCCGCGATCGGCTCCCAAAAGTCGAGTACGGTGTAGCCGGCGCGGCGCTCCACATCGATGACGCCGGTGTGGCGCTTGGCGCGATAGCCGACGATCCCGCCGGACGCGCCCGCGTGCGCAGGCGCCAATTGACAGGAGAGATCGACGCTCACCGCAACACCTTCGCTGACGTCCGCGCGATCGGTATCGACCAGCCGCTCGCGCGCATGCAATGCCTGCAACGCGGCGGCGTCGAGTAGCGCGCCGCCGCGGCGGAAGCGGATTTGCGACAGCCGCGAGCCCTCGCGCACGAGCACAGGAAAGGTGCGCGGGCTGATCTCGGCGTAAAGCGGGCCGTGATAACCGCCCTCGACCCGGTCGAAGCCACGAATCTCGTCGGCGATAACCCGCGTGAACACGTCGAGACGGCCGGTCGAGCTTTTGGGATTGGCGGCGGCGGAAATCTCCTCCGGCAAAGCGAGACTTTCCAGCAACGGGACAATGTAGACGCAACCGGTCTCCAGCACCGCGCCGTCGCCGAGCGCCACTTCGTGCAGCTTCAGCTCATCGATGCGTTTTGCCACGGTGCTGGAACCGGGCAGAAAGCTTGCGCGTACGCGATAGGCAACGTCACCCAAGCGAAGATCGAGGCTCGCCGGTTGAATCTGGTCTGGCGCGAAGTCGGCGGCGGGCAGAATCCCGCCATCACGCCCCAACGCCGCGATCATCCGGTCGGGCAAAATGCCTCTGTCTTCGACGGCGAAGGTGATTGCCAACGGGTGCCTCATTGCTCAGGATCAGGCGAGCGGTCGCGATCTAACCCGAGCCCAGCCTTGACGGGAAGCGGCCCGCGCGGCTACAAACAATTTAATCCGTGGTCATTTGAGCCGGCCGGCTTGCAGCCACGTTAAACAACTCGCTAAAAGGCCGGGGACGCGTGAGCCCGGCCGAGACATTTCTCCGGCCGGTTTTTTGTTGCTTCGGCCGCCGCATGGCGCCTGCGCCATTCGCGCCGAGAAGGAGGCCATGATGCCCGCGTCGCGTGAAAAAACCTACCGCCCCGAAACCCGCCTGGTGCACGCTGGAATCCAGCGCTCAGAATTCAAGGAAATCTCCGAAACGCTCTTCCTGACGCAGGCTTACCTCTACGATAGCGCCGAGGAATGCGAGGCGCGCTTCTCCGGCAAGATCCCCGGCTACGTTTACTCGCGCTACTCGAACCCGACCATGAGCATGTTCGAGCAGCGCATGGCCGCGCTCGAGGGCGCGGAGGCTGCACGCGCGACTGCAACCGGCATGGCCGCGGTTACCACGGCGTTGATGGGTTTGGTGCGTGCCGGCGATCACGTGGTCGCAGCCAAGGCGCTGTTCGGCTCGTGCCGGTGGGTCATCGAGGACTGGCTCGGCCGCTTCGGTGTGACGTCGACACTGGTCGACGGCAAAGACCTGTCGCAATGGAAGGGTGCGGTGACCAAGAACACCAAGGCGTTCTTCATGGAAACGCCGACAAACCCATGCCTGGAGGTGTACGACATCGCCGCTGTCGCCGAGATCGCCCATGGCGCCGGGGCCAAGCTGGTGGTCGACAACGTCTTTGCCACGCCGCTCTATCAGCAGCCGCTCGCGCTCGGTGCCGACTGTGTCGTCTATTCAGCCACCAAGCATCTCGACGGCCAGGGGCGCGTGCTCGGCGGCGTCATCCTCGGCTCGGAAAAATTCATCATGGACCACGTCCATCAGCTCATCCGCCAAACGGGGCCGTCGCTGTCGCCGTTCAACGCATGGGTATTGCTGAAGAGCCTGGAAACCCTGTCGATACGCGTCGAGCGGCAGACGAGAAATGCTGCCGCCGTGGCCGACGCGCTCGCCGGTCACAAGGCGATCGCGCGCCTGATCTATCCGGGCCGCACCGATCACCCGCAGGCAGCCATCATCAAGAAGCAGATGAAGGCGGGTTCGACGCTATGCTCGTTCGAAGTCAAAGGCGGCAAGGAAGGAGCCTTCCGCTTCCTCAACGCGCTCAAGCTGATCGGCATCACCAATAATCTTGGCGACGCCAAAAGCCTGGTCACGCATCCGACCACGACGACGCATCAGCGGCTGACGCCGGCGCAGCGCGCCGAACTCGGTATTGGCGACGGGCTGGTGCGCTTCTCTGCCGGGCTCGAACACCCGGACGATTTGATCGAGGATCTGGTGACAGCGCTCGATGCCGTCTAGCAGCTAGTCGGCGAAGGCGTGCACCGAGGCCGAGACAACCGGGCGCATCGCCGCCTCGGCGATCGCGTGGCTCAGGTTCTTGGCGAGGCACGCGTAGCTCCAGTCGTTCATGTGCAGCCCGTCGGGCGACACGAAGCTCTTGAAGTCGATGTGTTCCGCGTCATGCCAATGCCGCATGACGTTGAAGCGCGGAAAAAGATCGATGTCTTCGTTCTTCGCAGTGACAGCGATCAGTTGCACCATGCGCTCGGCTTCCGGCTTGGCGATCACTTTGGGCGCGAACTGCGGATCGAGTAGCACAATGTCGGCGCCGATCTTGCGGATGCGTTCGATGCCGGCTCGTATAAGGGCGCCATGATCGGCGACCTTGTGATCGCGGATGACCGAGTTGGTACCAAGCTGCCAGATCACGAGGTCCGGACGATTGGCGATCACCGCCTGATCGAACCGCTTGAGCATGTCGGGCACTTCTTCGCCGCCGACCCCGCGGTTGATTACCGTGATCTGCGCCCTCTTGAAACGCTCGCGCAGCTCCAGTTCGAGACGGCTCGGATAGGTGGCAGCCGGCGAACTCGCGCCGACGCCCGCCGTCGAGGACGAACCGATTGCGACAATGACGATCGGCTGCCGGCTCGACAATTTGCGTCCAAGATGCGGCAGCGGATTGGCAAAGCGCACCGCATTGGCTTGCGCGTCGCATCGCGGCTCTTCGGCCCGCGCCGGAAGCGAAGCAATTCCTGCTAAAAGCACGGCAATGGCAATACCCTTGGCCGTGCGACAATAAAAATGATCCTGCACCTTAATTTCCTGCCCCCGGCTTGCCAACGGCGCTCTGCGCACCGCCTTCCTTCACGGCCTCATCCATAAGGTCGGCCAGCAGCCACCCTATGCAATTGTGTATGCGCACAGCGATATCAAGCTTGTTGGGTGCGCTGGTCAAGTCGAATGTACCAAGATCAGCCCATAACTTCATGATTTCGAAGCGATCGAACAGCGGAAGCTCATGCTGCAATGCAACCTGACGCATGATGTCAGCATAAGTCGACAAAGCAATCATCGATTCGGTACGCGGGCTGTACTGCGCATTGATCAGGATAACGTCGGCGCCGGCTGAACGGGCAGCATTGATTCCTTGATCGAGCGCCTGCGTGAATTGATCCTGGTCGACCCCCTGCATCGCATCGAAGGTGCCGGTCTGCCAAATCAGCAGCACCGGCTTGGTCTGGGCCAAGTCGGCGGCGAGCGTTTTCGCCATTTCGGCGGCGGTACGCTTTGATTTGACATCTGACGTCACCGTGATCGCCACGCCCGGTAGCCTTTCCTGCAAAGCGCTTTGCAGGCGGGCCGGATAAGCGGCGTTGGCCCCATTCGATCCCGGCAGGACGGAGGAGCCAGCCCCCACCACCAAGATGGGCAGCTTTTTGGCCGCGATCGCGGCGGCGACGTGCGGCAGGGTAAAGGCCGGCTCGATCTGATGCTGAGCCACCTGGCATTCCGCCGGCTCATCGGCCATGGCAGGGCCGGCCAGCAACGGCCATGCCAGCAGCAATGCCAGCCGTTTTCTCATGCGCCCCCCGCGTAGCGCGGCGTCGCCGCCGGCGGACGCGGCCCCGGTCCCCGTCGCTCGACCCGCCTATACCACGAAATGAGAGCCGCGGTCCCCACCATGATGGCGATGCCTGCGAGACTCACCACGACCTGCATTGGCAATCGGTTGGACACCTCAGTGAACATGAAATGGCCGGCAAATGAAAGAAACACGCCAAGGCAAAATGTCTCCAACGAATGCTGTCCGCAAACCACGGCCGGCCATGCCGCGCGGGAGCGCAACAGCGGCCAGTCGCGCGGCACAAACCATACCGTGATCACGGCGAGAGACAGAAAATGCAGGATGCGCAGCACGTCGAGATTGGTTTTGTCGATCGGATAGATGACGTCGCCCACGATCTTCGGCACGTAAGGCGCGAGGCGCGGGACATACCAGCTCAGCGCGATGAAGAAGGCAAAGGCGAGGTAAAATACTGCAAGCGTGATCACGATCGGAGAATTGATCCAGCGCGAGAGCCGCTGTGCGCCGCCAAGCGCGCACCAGGCGCCGAACACAAACAGCATCTGCCAAGCGAACGGATTGAACAGCCAGACGCCTTTCGGCCAGGCCGGGATATTCCAGTCGAACCACCAGGTGAGCGAATAAAATGCCGCAGAGGCAATCAAGGCTGTCGACGGGGCGCGACGCAGCAGCCACAGGATCGGCGGAAACCAAGCAAGCAAGACGATGTAAAGCGGCAGCACGTCCATGTTTACCGGCTTGAATTTCAGCAGCAGCGCCTGAAGGATGGTGGAATCCGGATTTTTCAGAAAATCCAGCACCCCCATCTCCTCGGTGTAGAGCGGATTGTCGAACGAATGCGCCACGTAGGCGATTTCGGCGAGGTAGATGGCAAACAGAAACACGTGCGCGACGTAAATCTGCCACGCGCGCTTGAGGACGCGCGCGCTGGACACCACGAAGCCGTGCTGGTCCATGGCGCGGCCGTAGACGAACGCCGCCGTGTAGCCGGAGATGAACACAAAAATTTCGGTGGCGTCGCTGAATCCGTAATTGCGAATGGTGATCCAGCTCACCGCATTTGACGGAATGTGGTCGAGGAAGATCAGCCAGAGCGCGATGCCCCGGAACAGATCAAGCCGCAGATCGCGTTCGGTGGAGACCGGGGCCATGAACGACGTTTCTTTCGGAGGGCCTTTCGGCCATACTGCAAGGGACGAAGGTCAATCACCCCGACTGCGACATTTCTACGGCATATAGATGTACCGCGCTGTCACCCGCAAGATCGAGGTCACGGTCACGCCCCGCTACATGCCGGAACGCTCCTCGCCGAGCAACGGCTATTACTTCTGGGCCTACACCATCGACATCACCAATCTCGGGCAAGAGACCGTGCAGCTGAAGACGCGCCACTGGCGTATCACCGATGCCAATGGACGGCTGCAGGAGGTCAAAGGGCCCGGCGTGGTCGGCGAAGAACCCGTGCTCAGGCCGGGTGAATCGTTCGAGTACACCAGCGGCGTGCCGCTGCCGACGGCCTCGGGCTTCATGGCCGGAAGCTACGGGATGATTACGGCCGCCGGCGAGCATTTTGATATCGAAATACCGGCCTTTTCCCTGGACTGCTCGCACGCCGAGCGCACGATCAATTAGGCAGGCAGCCCTTGAAGCGGTCGAGCGCGCTCTTGGGAAGAACGGCAAGCACCGCCCGATCCTGCGCAAAGTTTTGCAAGCTGACGAGCTGCGGCTCCCTCACCGCCACGCAGCCCGATGTCCCGGTTTTTCCTGGCAGCCAAAGGTGGATGAAGATGCAGGAGCCGGCGCGCGCTTTGGCATCCGTAGGATAATCGATTAGCAGACCGCGGGCATAGTCCCGCACGCGCCACATGTTTTCCCCACGGACACGCCAGCCGATTTTCGCGCGCGTAGTTATGGTGTTGTACGCGGGCGAAGCAGCGTCATCGACGCACGTTGTGCCTTCGACGATGTGCAAATATCCGGGCACTGGCGAAGCGGCGAAGCCGAAGCTCGGCCCAATCGAAAAGAAGCCGGCCGGATTGCGCTTGTCGCCTTCCGTTTTCGCCGGCTCTCCTGGGTGCGCGAATTGGCGAAACGCCTGCGCCCAGCCGAGGCCGTTGTGGCCGATAAGGGCCTTTGCCGGTCCGCCGCTTTCCTTCCACGGCTCCTGAGGCGAGCCGCGCTCAAACCGCCGCAGGGTCGCAGTGGTGCTCGTGAATTTGTCAGCGACGACCAGAACCAGGCGGCGCGCGTCGGCAAGCGGCTGCGGACAACTTTGCGCCATAGCTGCCTGCGGCGCCATCAGTACGGAAAGAGCCAACAGCGCCGCACGCATCGAGCCCGTCCTCAGCTCGGCTTGACTTCGATCTCGCCGGGTTGAAACAGATAGGTCGCGCTGCAGAATTCGCAGGTCACCGAAATGCGGCCGTTCTCGACCATGTGATCGCGGTCGTCCTGCGAGAAGCTTTTCAACATGGCCTCGACGCTGTCGCGCGAACATGAGCATTCCGCCCGCACCGCCGTGCCGCGAAAGACGCGCACCCCGGGCTCGTGGAAAAGGCGAAAGACCAGCCGCTCGCTGGACAGGGCCGGATCGATCAGCTCGAGGTCTTCGACCGTCGACACCAGGGCCTTTCCTTCGACCCAGGCTTCATCCTCCGGCAAAGTATGCGGCACGGTGCCTTCCGGCGCATCGCCCGGATCGAGATCGGCCACGCGCGCCCGCTCAGGGGACTTGGGCAGGAATTGCAGCATTATGCCGCCCGCGCGCCAGCGATGACTCGGACCGTTGTCGCCCGCGCGCAACTCCTCGGCGACGGCGAGCCGCACGCGCGTCGGAATCTGCTCGGAGCGCAAGAAATACTCGTGCGCCGCATCTTCCAGCGTGCCGCCGTCGAGCGCGACCAGGCCCTGATAGCGATTCATGTCCGGGCCTTGATCGATGGTCATGGCGAGATGACCGCGGCCGAGCAGGCTGCCGGCGTCGGTCTCGCCGGCGGCAATCGCGTCCGCCGCCCGCTTTTTGTCGAAACGGGCGCAAGCGCGCACTTTGCCCGGCGCGGTGAAGTCCACCACCAGCATGCGCACGGGCCCGTCGGTCTGCGTCTGCAGGATGAAGCGGCCGTCGATCTTGAGCGCCGAGCCAAGCATGACGGTCAGCACGATCGCTTCGCCCAACAGCTTGGAGATCGGCTGCGGATAGGCATGGCGTTCGAGGATGTCGTCCACCGCCGGACCGAGCCGCACCACGCGGCCGCGCAGATCGAGCTTGGCCACTTCGAAGGCGGTGACGATATCGTCGGTGGGCGTTGCGGAGGGCGCGCGGGACGGGATGGCGATGTCGGGGTTCGGATCGGTCATGGGCCCTTATCTAGCGCTCATCCGTGCGATTTCGACCCCCGCAGCCCCAAGGTTTGATTAGGCGTCGGCGTGCAGGCACCAGGCGAGCAGACCCTTCTGCGCGTGCAGGCGGTTCTCGGCCTCGTCGAAGACCACCGATCGCGGCCCATCGATCACCTCGTCGGTGACCTCCTCGCCGCGATGGGCCGGCAGGCAATGCATGAAGATGGCGTCGGGCTTCGCCTTGGCCATCAGGCGCGCGTTGACCTGGTACCGCTTGAGAATGTTGTGGCGGTGTTTGCCGTCGCGATCGCCCATCGACACCCAGGTGTCGGTGACGACGCAATCCGCATCCTTTACCGCGGCCTCCGGATCGTCTCCCACCTTGATTGCGGCGCCCGAGGCCTTCACCCAATCCATCAACCATTTCTTTGGTTTGAGTTCGCTCGGGCTCGCCACGTTGAGGCGGAAATCGAAACGCTCGGCGGCGTGCATCCACGACGTCAACACGTTGTTGCTGTCCCCGCTCCAGGCCACGGTGCGGCCGCGGATCGAACCCTTCTTTTCCTCGAAGGTCATCACGTCGGCCAACACCTGGCAGGGATGCGAGCGGCGTGTCAGCCCGTTGATCACCGGCACGGTGGCGTGGCGGGCGAGCTCGGCCACCGCCTCCGGATCGAGGATGCGGATCGCGATGACATCGACAAAGCGCGACAGCACGCGTGCGGTGTCCGCCAAGGTCTCGCCGCGGCCGAGCTGCATCTCCTGCGCGGTCAGCACGATGGCCTCACCGCCGAGCTGTCGCATGGCCACATCGAAAGAAACGCGCGTGCGCGTCGACGGTTTGTCGAAAATCATAGCCAGTGTCTTGCCGGCAAGGGGCGAGGCGCCGTTCGCGGCCGCGCGCGCAGCCTTCATGTCGCGACTGTGGCTGATGATGCCGGCCAGCACCGGCTTGGGAATATCCTTCAGATCGAGGAAGTGGCGCACGCCGTTGCTGCTCATGACGCCGCCTCCTTCGGCCGCGCGTGCATCTGCGCCAAGTGCGCGCAGGCGCGGTCGATGCGGCCGACCGCCTCCGATACTTCCCGCTCGGTGATGGTCAAGGGCGGCAACAGGCGCACGACGTTGTCGCCCGCCGCCACCGTGAGCATCTTCTCGTTGCGCAACTCGTCAACCATCGCCGCGGCCGGCGGCACCATGCGCAGACCGAGCAGCAGCCCCTCGCCGCGAATTTCGGCGAGAACGGCCGCGTGCCGGTCCTTCAGCTCGGCGAGCCGTTGCTTGAACAGCAGCGAAATCTTTTGCACGTGGTCGAGGAAGCCTGACGCCAGCACCACGTCGAGGACGGCGTTGCCCGCGGCCATGGCCAGTGGATTGCCGCCGAAGGTCGAGCCATGCGTACCCGTCGTCATGCCTTTGGCCGCCTCGGCGGTGGCAAGGCAGGCGCCGACCGGAAAGCCGCCGGCGAGCGCCTTGGCCAGTGTCATGACATCGGGCGTCACGCCCGTGTGCTGATAGGCGAACAGGTCGCCGGTGCGGCCCATGCCGGTTTGAATCTCGTCGAAGATCAGCAGCAGGCCGTTGTCATCGCAAAGCTTGCGCAGCGCACGCAGGAAATTGTGTGGGACGACGCGCACGCCGCCCTCGCCCATCACCGGCTCGATCATGATGGCGGCAGTCGCCGGCCCGATCGCTTTTTTGGTCGCCTCCAGATCGGCGAAGGCCACTTGGTCGAAGCCTTCGACCGGCGGACCGAAGCCGTCCAGGTATTTCTTGTTGCCGGTCGCGGCAATCGCGGCGAGCGTGCGGCCGTGGAACGCGCCTTCGAACGTGACGATGCGAAAACGCTCGGGTTTGCCCGACGCCGCCTGATATTTGCGCGCCACCTTGATCGCGCATTCGATCGCCTCGGCGCCGGAGTTCTGGAAAAACACGGTGTCGGCGAAGCTCACCTCGCACAGCCGGTCGGCGAGCTGCTCGCCTTCGGGGATGCGGTAGAGATTGGAGACGTGCCAGACCTTCTTGGCCTGCTCGGTCACCGCCTCGACCAGATGCGGATGCGCATGGCCGAGCGCATTGACGGCGACGCCCGAGGTGAAATCCAGATAGCGCTCGCCATTGGTCGCCGTCAGCCAAGCGCCCTCGCCCCGCTCGAAAGCGAGGTCGACGCGCGCATAAGTCGGCAATAGATGCGAGCCCACAGCTTGAAATCTTTCAGACTGTCTTGCCGAAAAGAAATGTGCCGCCTTCGCCGGGCGGCACTTGTGCAAGTGTATGGCAGAATCGCGCGATTTTCAACACGCGCGCGGCGGCACGCTCCTGCGCCTATCCTGTTGGCCGCAAATCGCTTTCCGCCATCTACGCGCCTGCCTCGCGGACTCACTTTCGCCGCAAGTGCCGATTCTAAAGGAAAACTGTTGGTAGCTGGTCTTCGGCTGTTGCAAATGCTTGCGGGGGACTTACTCCATATTGTAGCGTTTGGATCAGCCGGTACGACATCTCGTACGGCCTGCGGCTTCTAGTTCATTCCTGAGGCGTACGCGTCAGGCGCTCGAAAGCGCGCCGGACGACGAGGGCGGATTCTGACAAGTGCTTGAGGATTAAGGGGAACCCGATGAGCTGGACCGACGAACGGGTCGAAATGCTGAAGAAGCTATGGGCCGACGGGCTCTCGGCCAGCCAGATCGCGGCGGAACTCGGGGGCATCACCCGCAACGCAGTGATCGGCAAGGTGCACCGCCTCGGCCTCTCCGGCCGCGCCAAAAGCCCGTCCTCATCCAGCCCGCGGCCGCGCAAGCCGCGCTCCTCCGGCATGCTGCGGATGTCGCGGCCTTCCATGCGGGGCAATACCGCGCTCGCCTACGAGTACGATCTCGAGCCCGAACCGGAGCTCATCGAGATTCCGGTCGAGCAGCGCAAGACGCTGCTGCAGCTCACCGAGAAGACCTGCCGCTGGCCGGTGGGCGATCCCGGCAGCGCCGATTTCTTCTTCTGCGGCGGCGAGACTGTGAACGAGCTGCCTTATTGCTCCTATCACTCCCGTGTCGCCTACCAGCCGCTCACCGATCGCCGCCGCGACAAGCGGCCGTTCCGCGGCTGACATTCTCGCGCTGCGATTTGAAGTCTGTGTCCGCCGAGCGCGGCTGACCCCTTCTTGTTGATCCCTCCCCTTGTTTGATCCTCCCCGCGTGCGCGGAGGGATGAAGAAGACGCGCATCATCGCCCCTGTTCTTTATTCGGCCCGGGGTGAGCCGCATTTGCGAATGCCGGCGTCCGCCCTTGGGGGCTTCGGCGCGACAAGCCCGCCCGCTCTCGAAGCAATGCCGAGGGCGCGCGGGACGCCATGGGTCCAACCGGACCCGCGGGCCTCGGCGCCTCGCGGACCGAGGCTGACCGAAGTCCGAATAACCGCAAGTCCGCCAGTCCCAGATGGCGTCCCGCGCGCGGTGTTTTAGGTTTGCTCCACAGCGCCCCCGGTGGACTGACCGTTTCAGGCGACCGTTCTTTCCTTTCGGATTG
>DASRDF010000029.1:0-31854 GCA_035652735.1 Pseudolabrys sp.
TTTCGCGGTGTAAGCGGGGTCGGTGCGCAGCATGAACCCGTAATCCTTCAAAGTGGTTCCACAGCCCGACACGGTAGTGAGAATGGCATCGAGCCCATCGCCATCGATCTCGCGCATCCAGGCGTCGATGTCGTTGCGCGCAAAGGCAAGCGCCTCGTCTTCGCGCCCCATGTGGTGCACCAGAGAGCCGCAGCAGCCCTCGCCTGCCGCCACCACCACCTCGATGCCGTGCCGGTTGAGCACGCGGATCGCGGCGGCGTCGGTCGATGGCGACAGGATCGGATTGATGCAGCCGGACAACAGCGCCACACGGCCGCGGCGGCGGCCTTCGGCCGCGTAGATTTTGCCGGTGCGCTCGACCGGCGGCGCCGGCTTGCGGCGCGGCGTCAGCGCTAGCATGGCGGCGAGCCGCTTCAGGCCGAGCGCCCGCAACAGCGGCGCAAAAGGGCGGCCGATGATGCCGGCGACCACCGCCATGCGGAAAAGCGCAGAATCCGTCAGCACGCGGGCAAGCACTGCGCGCGTGGCGCGATCCAGCGGCGGCCGCTTGTAAGTCTTTTCGATATGCTCGCGGGCATGGTCGACGAGGTGCATGTAATTGACCCCCGAGGGGCACGTCGTCATGCAAGCGAGGCACGAGAGGCACCGATCGATGTGCTTGACCACGTCCTTGGTCGCAGGCCTGCCCTGCTCGAGCATCTCCTTGATCAAGTAAATGCGGCCGCGCGGGGAATCGAGCTCGTCGCCCAGTAAGACGTAGGTCGGACAGGTAGCGGTGCAGAATCCGCAATGCACGCAGGCGCGCAGGATTTTTTCCGATTCTTTGATCTGCGGATCGGCGAGCTGCGCCAGGGTGAAGTTGGTTTGCATGCTCAGACTCGTGTCCCGGGCGCGGCGCAGCATGAGCGCAGCGAAATGGTGCGCTGCTGAACCGGGACCTTTCGACATTTCGAGTGTATTTCGATGGTCACGCCCATCTCACACCCCCGCCCACATGCGGCCCGGATTGAGCACGCCTTTGGGATCGAAGCTTTCCTTCACGCGCTTTTCCAGCGCCGCAAGGCCGCGAGGCATAGGCTGGAAGACATCGAGCGCGGCGCGCACTGCGGCCGGCGCGCGAATAAGCGTGGCGTGGCCGCCGATCTGGGCGACGGCGCCGCGCACCGCCGCAGCATCCGGCTGATCGGCAAGCGGCATCGCCACCCACACAAGCCCGCCGGCCCAATCGTAAAACATCTGTGCCGCCGGGGTGATAACGGCGGCGATCTCGTGCCCGCGCGTCGGCGCCACCGAGATGCGCCAAAGCGGACGCTCGCGTGCGGAAACGGCAAAGGGCTTGACGGTGCGCACGTCTTGCCAGAGCGCACGCGAGGTCTTCTCGTCGAGGATTTCGACCGCACCGAAGGTCTTCATCAAGACGGCAAGGCTGTCCTTGCGGTGAACGACCGAAGGGGCGAAGCCTTCGAGCCGCAGCACCGTCGAGGCCTCCGCCTTGGGCAAACCGTCGAACCAGGACGCCACATGATCGGGCAGATGCGCCGCGCCGGACACGTCGTGCGGTGAGCCCATGGCCGCCGCCATCGCCGCACAGGCTTGCGCGTCATCCAGCCCATGCACCAGCACCGTCGCCTCGGTTTCCGGCTTGGGCAATACTTTTACCGTGATATCGGTCATGGCGCCGAGCGTGCCCCAGGAGCCGGCGAACAGCTTGCATAGATCGTAGCCGGTCACGTTCTTCACCACGCGCCCGCCTGACTTGATGGTGTCGCCGCGTCCGGTCACCGCCGTCACACCGAGGAAATGATCGCGCGCAGCGCCGGCCTTGATGCGGCGCGGCCCGGAGAGATTGGTCGCGATGACGCCGCCGAGGCTGCCTTGGCTCGCTGCGCCGCCGAGCAGCGGACCGTAGTCCATCGGCTCGAAACCGAGCTGCTGATTGTTGTCGTCGAGCAGCGCCTCGATTTCGGCGAGCGGCGTGCCGGCTTTGGCCGAAAGCACGAGCTCGGCCGGCTCGTAGAGCGTCACACCGGACAGCGCGGAGAGGTCGAGCGTCAGATCGGTCTGACTCGGCCGGCCGATGGCGCGCTTCGATCCGCGCCCGGTCACTTCGAGCGTCTTGCCGTGCTCGATCGCCCAGCGCACGGCCTCCTCGGCGTCCTTGCCGTCGCGCGGCTTGACCGTGTCAACCATCGCTATTCTGCCGCCCGCGCGGCCGGCGTGTGCGCAAAGCCCGGCATGATGTCGCGGGCGAAGCGCCGCAACTGGTCGCGGCCGCCGGCAACGGTGAGCAGGATGTATTCGACGCCGGCGCCGGCGAGCGCGTCGAGCATCGCGGCAATCTCGTCGGGCGTGCCGAACAATGCGTTCTCTTCCGTGGCGCCGGTCTTGTCCGCATAGGCAAGCACATGCGAGCCGCCGGCGGCACCGGGACGCCGCGCCGAAGCAATCGTGCGCTGGGTGTACTCGCGCTGCCGCGCCAGCGCCGCCTGCTTGTCGGCCTCGTCGCGCGCCACGTAAAGCTGGCGCGCCACCGCCACCTGCCGCGGGTCGAAGGCGAGCTTTTGCGTCTCGCGCGCCGCCTTGTAGACGGCGATGCGCTCGCCCAGCGCTGCCGCTGACGCGTACTGATCGAGAATCAGATTGAAGCCGCGGCTTGCCGCGCGCGCGATCGACTGCGGATTGCCCGCAGCGACCCAGAACGGCGGATGTGGCTTCTGCGCCGGCGGCGGCTCGACCACGACGTCTTCGAAGTGGAAAAAGCGACCGCGATGCGAAAAACGCTCGCGGCTTGTGAACGCGCGTGTGACAACCGCGAGCGCCTCCTCGAAGCGCGCGTCGGCGTCTTCCGGCGCGATCTGAAAGCCCTTGAATTCGGAGTGGCGGTAGCCCTTGCCGATGCCGAAATCGAGGCGGCCGTTGGAGAGAAGATCGAGCGTCGCCGCCTGCTCGGCAAGCAGCACCGGGTTGTGCCAGGGCAGCACCAGCACCGCGGTGCCGAGCCGCAGTGTGGTCGTGCGCATGGCGAGCGCGGTGAGCAGCGTCAGCGTCGCCGAGCACTGGTTCCAGCCAGTGAAATGATGCTCCACCGAGAAGCTCGACACGTAGCCGAGCGCCTCCGCCTCTACATTGAAATCGATGAAGTCTCGGAAACCCTGACCGGTTTCGGCTGGAAAGCCCGGCGCATCCGCTTTGGGCGAACAGAACAGACCGAATTGCATTGCTCAAAACCTCGGAATATCGGGGAATGGCAGCTTGCCGCCGGAGATGTGCATGCGGCCGAGCTCCGCGCACCTGTGCAGCTTCGGGAATACCTTGCCGGGATTGAGCAGGCCCTTCTCGTCGAAAGCGCATTTGATGCGCTGCTGTTGATCGAGGTCGATGTCGGAGAACATCACTGGCATCAAGTCGCGCTTCTCGACGCCGACGCCATGCTCGCCAGTGAGCACGCCGCCGACCTCGACGCAGAGCTTGAGGATCTCGGCGCCGAATTGCTCGGCCTTGTCGAGCTCGCCGGGCTTGTTGGCGTCGTACAGCACCAGCGGATGCAGGTTGCCGTCGCCGGCGTGAAACACATTGGCGCAGCGCAGGCCGTATTTGCTCGACATGTCCTTGATGCGCTTGAGCACCAGCGGCAGCTTGCCGCGCGGGATGGTGCCGTCCATGCAGTAGTAGTCCGGCGAAATCCGCCCGACCGCGGGAAAAGCGGCCTTGCGCCCGGCCCAAAACAGCAGCCGCTCCTGCTCGGAGTTCGACGGCTTACAGGTTTTCACGCGACACGAGCGGGCGATCGCGTCGACGCGGCCGATCAAGTCGTCGACCTCGGCGGCGGGCCCATCGACCTCGACGATCAACAGCGCCTCGCAATCGAGCGGATAGCCGGCGTGCACGAAATCTTCCGCCGCACGGATAGCGGGGCCATCCATCATCTCCATGCCGCCCGGAATAATGCCGGCGCCGATGATGCGCGAGACGCATTCGCCGGCGTCTTCGGAGGAAGAAAACCCCATCAACAGAGCGCGGGCCGTTTCGGGCTTGCGCAGCAGGCGCACGGTCACCTCGGTGACGACGCCCAGCAGGCCTTCCGAGCCAGTGACGAGGCCGAGCAGATCATAGCCCGCGCTGTCGAGATGCTTGCCGCCGATACGCAGCACCTCCCCGGTCATCAGCACCATTTCCAGGCCGAGAACATTGTTGGTGGTCATGCCGTATTTCAGGCAGTGCACGCCGCCGGAATTCTCCGCGATGTTGCCGCCGATGGTGCAGGCGATCTGCGAGGACGGGTCCGGGGCGTAGTAGAAGCCGTCGGCGGCGACCGCGTTCGACACCGCGAGATTGGTGACGCCCGGTTCGACCACGGCGACGCGATTGGCGAGGTCGATCTCACGGATGCGGTTGAACTTGGCCATGCCGAGCAACACACCGTCCGCCAGCGGCAGCGCGCCGCCGGAAAGCGAAGTCCCTGCGCCGCGCGGCACGACGCGGATGCCTTCGTCATAGCAGTAGCGCAGCACCGCTGCGACCTGCTCGGTGGTGTCCGGCAGCACCACCACCATCGGCAGCTGGCGGTATGCCGTGAGACCGTCAGTCTCGTAGGGGCGCATTTCGCGCTCGCCGGCAATCACCCCTTCGCCGGGCACGATTTGGCGCAGCGCGGCAACGATCTTGTTGCGCCGCGCGAGAACCGCGCCATCCGTCTCCGGCATTTGCAGCGTCATATCCGTCACTCCGGCCGCGACCGCCTCAGGTTATCAGCCATTTGACGGCAGACACATAGGGCTGGCAAAACTCTGGCAAAGGCCGGCCAGCGTGATTGGCCGGCGGCGCGAAGAAATGTCGCTAGGGAGGCAAACATGCGGACGGAATGGATGATAGCGCTCTTGGCCTCGGCGGCGCTGACGCAGGCCGCGCAGGCCGCAGGCGATCCGGCGGCGGGCGAGCACGTGTTTGCGAAATGCCTGCCCTGCCATTCCGTGGGGCCGGGCGCCAAGAACAAGGTGGGGCCCGAGCTCAACGGCCTCGATGGACGCCAGTCCGGCACCGCGCCCGGCTACAGCTATTCGCCTGCCAACAAGAATTCGGGCATCACCTGGAACGAGCAAACGTTCAAAGAGTACATCAAGGATCCGCGCGCGAAGATTCCCGGCACCAAGATGATTTTTCCCGGCATCAAGGACAAAAAAGAGATCGACGACCTCTGGGCGTATCTCAAGCAGTTCGGCCCCGACGGCAACAAGAAATAGGCGGGCGCCAGTCGACGGCCGTTCCGCGGTGACGTGAAGGACGCCGCAAGCGCGCGCTCAGGAGAAGAGCACATGATCAAGGACGTCATCGTCAACCTCGCCCTGGGCGCCCAAGATGCCGCCGGCGCCTTCGCCGTGTCGATCGCCGAAGAATTCGACGCTCATGTCCTTGGCGTGGCGTTCTCCTACGACCCGATCGTTCCCGGCTCGGTCATGGGCGGCGTGCCGGCCGAATTCATCGAATCGCAGCGGACGGAATCGGACAAACGGGCGCGCACCGCCATTGCGCGCTTTGAACAACTGGCCAAGCGCGAGGACATTTCATTCGAAACGCTCTCGCTCAACGCCAGCATATCCGGCGCTTCCGACCAGCTCGCACGCATGGCTCGCCGCTTCGACCTGGTCGTGGTCGGGCAGCCCGGGCGCGACAAGCCGACGCCGGAAGAGGTCGTCGACGAAGGCGTGCTGTTCGACAGTGGGCGTCCGGTCATCTTCGTTCCCTTCATCCAAAAGGGCGGGCTCAAGCTCGATCGCGTGATGGTGTGCTGGGACGGCGGCCGCACCGCGACGCGCGCGGTCGGCGATGCCATGCCGTTTCTGGAGAAAGCCAAGAAGGTCGAGGTCGTCGTCGTCGGCAACAAGCCGCCCAAGAGCGACGAGGTCTCCGGCGCCGATATCGGCCAGCACCTCGCGCGCCACAAGATCAATGTGGAGGTCAAGCGCATCACCGCACCGGATATCGACGTACCCTCCACCATCCTTTCTTATGCCGCGGACTCCTCGGCCGACATGATCGTGATGGGCGGGTACGGGCACTCGCGGCTGCGCGAATTCATCCTGGGCGGGGCGACGCGCGGCTTGCTCGAATCGATGACGGTGCCGGTGTTGATGTCGCACTGACGGGAGACGCCCGGCAATCGCCGAGCCGGCAATTCCACGGACGCGCCGGTCCTCAAGCGACGTGCTGCGCCTCGGCGGCCCTTTCATTCGGCGGCAGCGCGCATTGCGCCACCAAGCCCCGGGCACGCGCATCGACGATGCCGAGCGAACGCAGAACCAGCAAGGTCGCGGCTTGCACCGCTTGCCGCTGGGCGGGCGCGCTCTCGGCCGCCGGCGCCAGCGGACCGACCAGGCCTTCGAGCAGCGCGCCAAGCACCGCGGACGCCGCCAGATGCGCGTCGACCTCCGATAAATGACCGGTGCGAAAAGCAGCCTCGATGCGATGTGCGAACTCGGCGGCGAGCGACTGACGAAAGGCGCGACGCAAGGGGTCGATCTCGGCTTCGGCGGGCTCGCCGGTGGCGGCCCAGATGAGCCGCCGCGCGTAACAGGCGCGCGCCGCAAAGGTGGCAATGCACGCGGCAAGGGCGGACAGGGGGCCGGGCGCGCGCGCGGCCGCATCGCGCAAGGCGGCGAGCTCTCGCCTGGACAGCGCATCGATCACCGCCGCGACGAGATCGGCCTTGGATGGAAAATAGCGGTAGACCGTGCCGGCGGCGACGGAAGCGCGGGCGGCGATTGCGGTCATCTGTACGGCTGTCATTCCGCCCTCGGCGGCGAGCGCCGTAGCGGAATCGAGGATTGCTTGCTCGCGGGCGGCAAGCCGCCGGACGACATTGTCGGTGCGGCGATAGGGCATCGCGATGTAATGAATGCTGATTCAACGCGTCATGGCAAGGCGCAAACGTCGCGTTCGTCGCCGGGGAAGCGAAGCACAGTGCTTTGGGTGGAACGAGGTGCCGCTGTCGCGGCCACGAGCAGGAGGATTAACGCTTCGCCGCAAGCGATTTTTCACGGATGGCGCTGAGCGACATGCCGGGCGTCAGCGCTTCCGGGTCGATCCGCAAATGGACGATCCCAGGCTTGCCGGATTTGCGCGCGGCGTCGAAAGCGGCGGGGAAGTCGGCGGTCTTCTCCACGCGCACGCCGAAGCCGCCGAACGCTTTGGCGTATTCGGCAAAATCGGGATTGCGCAACTGTGTGGCGATTACGCGGCCGGGGTATTCGCGCTCCTGATGCATGCGAATGGTGCCGTAGAGCCCGTTGTCGCACACGATGACGACGACCGGCAGCTCGTACTGCACGGCGGTGGCAAAGTCCTGTCCGGTCATCAGGAAGTCGCCGTCGCCGGCGACACAAACGACGGCGCGATTGGGGTAAAGAGTTTGTACGCCGATAGCGGCGGGCAGCCCGTACCCCATCGAACCCGAGGTGGCGCCGACGAGGCCGCCATATTGGCGCACACGATAGAAGCGGTGAACCCAGCCGGAAAAATTGCCGGCGCCTTGGGTGACGATGGCGTCGGCCGGCAGGTTGTCGCGCAGCCAGATCATGATTTCGCCGAGATTGACGGGCCCGGGCTGCGGCGTCGCTTTGTCCGACCAGGCGAGATAGTCGGCATGCGCGGCCTCGTTTTCCTTGCGCCAGCCAATCTCCTGCGGAGCCTGCACGCCATCGAGCAAGGCACAGAACGCTGCGGGCGACGCGTTGATGGCGAGCGCCGGATTGTAAACGTGACCGAGTTCGTCGGCGCCCGGGTGGACGTGCACCAATTTGGTTTGCGGCTGGGGAATATCGAACAGCGTGTAACCCTGCGACGACAATTCACCGAGCCGACCGCCGATCAGCAGCACCAGATCCGATGCCTTGACGCGTGCCAGCAGCTTCGGATTGGGACCGATGCCGAGATCGCCGGCAAAACACGGATGCAAGGCGCCGAAGAGATGGCCGCGGCGGAACGTGGTGGCGACCGGCAGCGCAAAGCGTTCGGCGAAGCGGCCGAAGGCGGCGAAGGCCGCTTCCGACCAGCGGCTGCCGCCGAGCAGCGCGATCGGTCTCTGCGCCGCCGCGAGCATCTGCTGCAGGCGCGTCATATCGGCGGCGCCCGGCCAAGTCTCCGCCGGCGCAAACGCTGTGGCGTCCGCGGCGACTGCGCCCTCGGTCAGCATGTCCTCGGGCAGCGCGATCACCACCGGGCCTGGCCGCCCCTGACAGGCAATATGGAAGGCGTGGGAGACGATCTCCGGAATGCGGGCCGGATCGTCGATCTCCGTGGCGAACTTGCAGATCGAGCCGAACACCGCGCGATAGTCGAGCTCCTGGAAAGCGTCGCGTCCGCGCATCGACCGCGCCACCTGACCGACAAAGACGATGAGCGGTGTCGAATCCTGGCGGGCGATATGGATACCCGCGGAGGCGTTGGTCGCGCCCGGACCGCGCGTGACGAAGCAGATGCCGGGCCGCCCCGTCGTCTTGCCGATCGCTTCGGCGGCAATCGCCGCTGCGCTCTCGTGCCGGCACACCGTCAGCTTGATATCGCGGCCGTAGAAGGCATCGAGCGCCGCAAGATAGCTCTCGCCCGGCACGCAGAAGACGTGGCGCACCCCATGGATCGCGAGCTGGTCTACCAGGATCTCGCCGCCGGTCCGCGTATTGCTGCTGCCGCGCATTCGTGATCGCGCTACTTGTGGATCTTCGGCATCGGAATTTGCGGCGCAAACGACGCCGGCACCATGAGACTGGTGCGTTGGCCGGTGATATTGCCCGCTTTCGCATTCTCGGAGAGGTAGACCTTCCAATCCGGATCCTGGGCCATGCGCGCGCGTTTGGCTTCGCGGTCCCCGGCGCTGTCGTAGACCCAGCCGTGCACAATGGTGTTGAGCTCGCCGCTTTCCGCGGTGAGATAGAAATGCGGCTCGCCCATGTAGCGCAGTTGCACCGGATAGCCGTATTTCTGGTAGAGCGCGAGTTGCGCCGGCATGGTGCCGGGACGAACGGTATAAGTGCGAAGATCGATAAGCACGTGTCGCTTCCTCCCTCGGTGGGCCGCCGCGAATGGCGGGCCGCGCACTTTCCCGGCCGCTTGCGCTCCGGTCAATAGACTTCGGAGATATCGGGCGCCGGCGCCGTCCCCGGCTCCCCCGACCATTGCGAGCGTTGCTCGGCGGGCTTGCGGTCGTGCGCGAGATTGCTCGCCGAATTCACCAAAGCAAGGTGCGAGAACGCTTGCGGGAAATTGCCAACCATGCGGCGGGCGCGCGGGTCATATTCCTCGCTCAACAGGCCGACATCGTTGCGCAACGCGATAAGGCGTTCGAACAGCCGCACCGCATCGTCGCGGCGGCCGAGCATCAAATAGGCGTCCACCAGCCAGAAGCTACAGGCGAGGAACACGCCCTCGCCCGCCGGCAGACCGTCCTCGGACTTGTCCGTGTCGTAGCGCAACACAAAACCGTCCACCAGCAGTTCGCGCTCGATCGCCTCGACTGTGGCACGGATACGCGGGTCATCGGCAGGCAGGAAGCCGACCGCCGGCAGCAGCAGCAGGCTGGCGTCGAGCTCCTTCGAGCCGTAGGAGCGCACGAAGCTCACGACTTCACTGTCGAAACCGCGTTCGCAGACATCGTTGTGGATGCGGTCGCGCAAATCGCGCCAGTGGTCGAGCGGGCCCGGCAGCTTGAAAGCCTCCGCGCTTTTAATGGCGCGGTCGAAGGCAACCCAGGCCATCACCTTGGAGAACGTGAAGTGCTCGCGGCCGCTGCGCACTTCCCAAATGCCATTGTCGCGCTCTGCCCAGATTTTCTCAAGGTGGTCGAGCAGCGCCTGCTCCAGGTCCCAACCGGCTTGATAGCTCGCCAGCCCGCCTTTGCGTGCCTGGTGCAGCGCGTCCATCACCTCGCCGAAGATGTCGAGCTGACGCTGGTTGTGCGCGGCATTGCCGATGCGCACCGGCGCCGAATTGTCGTAGCCCGGCAGCCAAGGCACCTGCCATTCGGTCAACCTGCGCTCGCCGCGCAAGCCGTACATGATCTGGATTTGCGACGGGCTGCCCATTGCCGCGCGCAACAGCCAATCGCGCCAACGTTTCGCCTCGTCGTAATAGCCGGCATTCATCAGCGCGAGCAGCGTCAAGGTGGCGTCGCGCAACCAGCAGAAGCGGTAATCCCAGTTGCGCTCGCCGCCGATCGCCTCAGGCAGCGATGTGGTGGGCGCCGCGCATAGCCCGCCGGTCGGCGCGTAAGTGAGCGCCTTGAGCGTGATCAGGGAGCGGCTCACCGGCTCGTCCCAGGGACAGGAAATACGGTTCTTTCTGGCCCAGTCGAGCCAGAACGCTTCTGTCGCCTTTAATGCCTGCTCGGGGTCGACCGGCGGCGGCGGCTCCTCATGCGAGGCCGCGTAAGTGAGGACGAAGGGGATACGGTCTCCGGCGCGCACTGTGAAGTCGGCCACGGTGGTGAGATCCTTGCCGCGCACGCCCACCGGAGTACGCATGATCACCATGTCGGGGCCGGCGATGGCGCGGCGCGTGCCATCCTCAAGCCGCGTGACCCAAGGGACGTTGGCGCCATAGCCGAAACGCAGCACCAATTCGCTTTCAAAGGCAACCGAGCCGCGCTCGCCAACCACGATGCGCACGACATGTGACCTTTCGTGCTCGCGCGGGGGCATGAAGTCGATGAGGGTGACCGCACCCTCCGGTGTTTCGAACCGTGTCTCCAGAATGAGCGTGTTGGGCCGGTAGCGGCGCGTGATGCGGGGTTGCGGGTGCTTGGGGGCAAGCCGCGCCCGACCGTGTTGCGGACCGCCGAGCAGCGCGGCAAAGCAGGCCTCCGAATCGAAATGCGGCCAGCACAGCCAGTCAATCGACCCGTCGCGTGAGACCAGCGCGGCGGTGCCGAGATCGCCGATCAGCGCATAATCTTCGATGCGAGCGGGCATGGCGGGGCTACTGAGAGAAGTCGATCACGGTCTTCACGTCATTGTCACGGCGCTCGAAGGCTTCCCGCCAACGGTCGAGCGGCACGCGGCGGGTAACCAAGCGCGACAACCAGTTTTTGTCGGCCTTGGCCAGCGCATCGGCGGCGTCTTGATAATGGCGGCGGTTGGCGTTGACCGAGCCGAACACCACGTCATTTTCCAGCACCATCTCACGGTTGAGCTTGCCGACATCGAATTTCAGCGAATGGCCGCCCGACGACACGCCGGCGAGGCAGACGATTCCGTCGGGCGCCGTGCGGCTCATCACATCGAGCACCACGGAAGCCGCCCCTGTGCACTCGATGACGACATCCGGCGCCAGCGTGCCGAGATCGCCCGTGTGGTAGGTGGCACCCAAGTCGCGCGCGAGCTGCGGCTTGAGACCCTCGTCGGCGCGGTCGAGAATGTGCAACTCCAGGCCGCGCTGGTGTCCGAGCAGCGCGGCGAGAAGACCGACGGGCCCCGCGCCGGTGACGAGCGCCACCCGCGGCTTCCAGGCGCGGCTGCGCGCCCCGATGCGCTCGACGTGCTCCCAGGCCTTGGCGACAATGCTGGTCGGCTCCATCAGCACGCCGAGCGGGCCGAGGCCCCGGTCGATGCGGACCAAGAAATCCGGCTCGACGCGGAAGCGCTCGGAGCCATAGCCGTTGCGTTGCTTGATGCCGCGCTCGGTGTAGCGGCCGTTGCGGCACATATCCCATTCGCCGACAGCGCAGGCGGGGCACGGTACCGGGTCGGGCCGGCGGACGATGCCCACGACGAGGTCGCCGGGCGCAAAGCCGCAACCGTCGGGTGCCTCCTGGACCTCGCCGAGAGACTCGTGGCCGATGATGAGGCGCTGCTGGCCCGGAGGCGGTTCGCCATAGAGGCCGGCGACGATCTCGCGGTCGGTGCCGCACACGCCAAGTGCGAGCGCGCGCACCAGCACCGGTCCGTCGCTTGCCAGCGGCGGCGGCACCTCTTCAAGCCGAATGGAATTGGGTTTTCCGGGAAGGACGGTCAGCGCGCGCATCACGTAAATCTCCGCGCTTACCCCCGCTCGGTTATGGCGGGATTGCGCACGGCCTGCAAGTCCGCCTGTCGCCTCAGGCGGAATTCGTCGCTGCGCGCCATCAGCGCCATTCTTCCATCAGCTATGCGCCGGGTGGCGCGCTGTCCCGCCACACCGGCCCTTGGCATGCGGCGAGAAACCACGTTTAGCTTTCGCCGGTCTCGACGATGAACGCCGCCGCCCGCCGCCCAATGTTCTCCGCACGCCATCTGGCGGTCGGCCTCGCGGGCTATTGCGCCTTCGTCAACCTTTATTCGCCGCAGGCCATCCTGCCGCTGCTGTCGCAGGAGTTCAGCGCAACGGCCGCGGAAATCTCCACCATCATCACCGTGTCTACCCTCGCAGTGGCGCTGACGGCGCCCTTCACCGGCACCGTCGCCGACGTGCTCGGGCGCAAACGGGTGATCGTTGCGGCCATGTTCATGCTGGTCATCCCAACGGTGATGGCAGGGCTCTCGTCGAGCCTGCCGACGCTGGTCTTCTGGCGTGCGGTGCAAGGCCTGGTGCTGCCGCCGATTTTCGCGGTGGCGGTCGCCTATATCGGCGACGAGTGGCCGCGCGAGGAAGCGACCACGGCCGCCGGCATCTATTCGTCCGGATCGAGCATCGGTGGTTTTTCAGGGCGGCTGATCACCGGCTTTCTCGCCGATTTGATCGGCTGGCGTGCCGGATTTTTTGCGCTCGCCGGCATCGCCTTTTGCGGCGCGATCGCCGTCGCCTTCCTGCTGCCGCGGGAGCGAAGATTTGTGCGCTCGGAAGGGCTGCTGGCCTCGGGGCGGCAAATGCTCGCGCATTTCCGCAACGGGCAACTGCTCGCCACTTATGCGGTCGGCTTTGGCGTGCTGTTCAATTTCATCTGCACGTTCACCTATGTGAGCTTTCACCTAGCGGCGCCCCCGTTCAATCTTTCGGCCAGTTGGCTCGGGGCGATCTTCGTCGTCTATTTGACCGGCTCGCTGCTCACGCCGTGGACCGGCTGGGCCGTAGGTCGTTTCGGGCGAAGGCGGTTCATGGTGCGCGTCATCGCCGTTTGGGCCGGCGGCATCGCTCTGACGCTCGCGCCCTCGCTGCCGCTGATCGTTTTGGGTCTGGCAATTAGCGCGGGCTGCGGTCTCATCTGTCAGGCGGTTTCGACTGCTTACGTCACCATCACCGCCAAAGCCGGCCGTTCCTCCGCGGTCGGCTTATACGTCACCAGCTTCTATGTCGGCGGCAGCTTCGGTGCCGCGCTTGGCGGCATCGCCTGGACCTATGGCGCATGGCCGGCCTGCGTCGCGCTGGTGGTGGCGATGCTGGCCGTCCTCGCCGCAACCGTGTTCTTCGGCTGGACGCGACGGGTCCCCGCCGGAACGGAAGCGCCAGCCGTCGAGCCGCCGTGATCAGCGGCCCTCCTCGGCCCAAGCCGGCTTCTGCCGGACAAGCAGCGGACCGTACAGGGCGACAAAGAGCGCAAAGCCGACAATCCATGCGGCGCCTGCAATGTCGATCAAAGCCATCGAGCCGATAAACGCCGCGACGATACGCAGCAGCGCAGCGGCGAAGACTAACGCATAGATCGCCTGCGTGCCCCACCCTGCCTGCAACGCGTGCCCCGTATGGCCGAGGCTCGCCCGTGTCATCACCGCCAGCGTCATCAAGCCGATGGCCCCAGCGGTCCAGGCGTGAATGCCGGCACTGGTGGGAATGACAACGCTCAGGGCCGAGCCGCCGACCAGCACAAAACCGAGCGGGACGAAGCCATAGGCAACGTGCAGGATCAGCACCAGCCGGTCGGCGGTCGCGCGGTCGCCCGCCCAGCGCGCAAGCCGGACAGCTTGCAAACATCCGGCAACGATCAGCAGCGCTCCGCTCACCGCGTGCGCGGGCGCCGCAATCCAGGCGATGAGCGCGGCCGCGCTCGCAGCAAGCGTCGCCGCATCGAAGCGCGAAAACGGTATGGGCCGCCTGCCCGGATTGTTGCGCGCCAGCCAATTGCCGGTGAAGCTCGGCACGATGCGGCCGCCGATCAGCGAGATCAGCATGATGACAGCGGCGATAGCGATGCGGATGCCGTAATCGGCGCCGCCGGTCAACAGCACCTCGGCATGAAAGACGATATTGCCGAGGATGAGCACGCACAGCATCACAAGCACACGCAGATTGCGCCAATTCTGCCCGGCCACGATCTCGCGCGCCGCAACGGCGGCCAGCACAGCGAGGAAAGCGATATCGATCACGGCGGCGAGAACGCCGCCGATAAGACCGGAGAACAGGATGGCGGCACGTCCGGCGAGCCACAGCAGCGCGAGTCCCGCAAGCGGCCGGCCGTTCACCGGCAGGCGCCCGGTCCAGTTGGGAATGGCGGTGAGCAGAAAGCCTGCGATGGTGGCCGCCACATAGCCGTAGAGCATCTCGTGGATGTGCCAATCGAGCGCGCTAAAATCCGTCGGCAAAGCCAGCGCGCCGACATATTGCGGCAGCCAAAGCAGAATCCCGAAAGCGGCCCAGGCTCCCGCGGCCAGGAAGAAGGGGCGGAAGCCGTAGGCAAACAGCGCGAGGCCGGAATAGTCACGGCGGCGGGCGAGAGCGGCGGGCATGGACATCGAACCACCTCCACGGCGGCATATAGCGCGTCTCCGCAGCGATTTCCTTGATCCAGCGCAAAGCCGCGGCGCAATGACGCTTTCAGCCTGCGCTCACATGCCATTGCGGCGCGTAGCCGCGCCGCAGCACGGCGACGATCGACGGCGGCGTCAGCAGGTCGACGGTCGCGCCGCGGGGTTTGGCGCGGCGGGTGCCATAGCCGTGAGGCGACCAGCGCAGCATTTGCCCCGCACGCAGCGCAAAGGCTTCGCCATCGAGCGCAATCATCGCGCCGTCGGGGAGCCCATCGACCGCGCGGCGATGCATCCGCTTGTTTTTTCCGTCCAGCCGCTCGGCGTGCAGCACGCGATCCATCGCCGGCGCCGACATACGAGCCGGCGGCCACAAGCTCCGCTCATTCCCGCGAAAGCGGGAATCCAGCTCTGGGTCCCCGCTTTCGCGTGGACGAGCGGATTTTTGATGTGTGCTCGCGAACAGTGCGGCAAAATTTTCGGCATCCTTGCGCCGGCACTCGAAGCACGGCCGATGGCCGGCGGCAAAGGCCGTGACCTCGTCAAGAAAGAACAGCTCTGTATAATAACGGCCCCAAACATCTCGCTGCCTGTCGTTGAAATCGAGCACGCAGCAGATCCACTGGCGCGAGACCCAGCGCCGCGTCGTCAGTGTCCTGTCCTCCGTGTGAAACTTGCCGCCGCGATTGCCCATCAGCATGCCGCGCGCGGACGTTGCGATCAGTGCGCCGAACGGCGTGACGCGGTTTTGCAGCGGCATTCTCGACTCGTCATGGCCGGGCTCGTCCCGGCCATCGACGTCTTAATGTATTGCCTCAGAGACGTGGATGCCCGACACAAGCTGGCAGCCGGCCACAGGCCGGACCCGGTTGGCCGGGCACGAGGCAGAATTCCTTGTCGCGAGCTTAGCCCTGCGGCTGCGGCGCGACCTCGCCGGATGGCGGCGGCGCCGAGCGCGGCTTGCCGGCCGGCGGCACAGCGGAGGAACGCGGTCCCGTCGGCTCGATGACGCTTTCGCGCACCGGCCGCTTGCCCGCGAGCAGGTCTTTGATCTCGTCGCCGCTCAGCGTCTCGAATTCGAGCAGCCCGCGCGCCAATGTCTCGAGGTCCGCGCGTTTCTCGGTCAAAATCCGCGTCGCCTCGGCATAGCCTGCCTCGACCAGCCGGCGAATTTCGCTGTCGATCTTGCGGCTCGTTTCTTCAGAAATGTTCTGCTGGCGCGACACCTGATAGCCGAGGAACACCTCGTCCTGGTTCTCGCCATAGGCGACCGTGCCGAGTTCGTCGGAGAGGCCCCAGCGCGTCACCATCATGCGCGCGAGCTTGGTCGCCTGCTCGATGTCCGACGCGGCACCGCTGGTCACCTTTTCCTTGCCGAATACCATCTCTTCGGCCACGCGCCCGCCCATCATAATGGCGAGGCGCGAGGTCATCTGCTCGCGGCTCATCGACAGCTTGTCGCGCTCGGGCAACTGCATGACCATGCCGAGCGCGCGGCCGCGCGGGATGATGGTTGCCTTGTGCACCGGATCGGTCGCCTTGACGTTGAGCGCAATGATGGCATGGCCGCCTTCGTGATAGGCGGTAAGGAGCTTCTCCTCCTCCGTCATGACGAGCGACTTGCGCTCGGCGCCCATCATCACCTTGTCTTTGGCGTCTTCGAACTCGGCCTGAGTCACCATGCGCTTATTGCGCCGGGCCGCCATCAGGGCGGCTTCGTTGACCAGATTCATAAGATCGGCGCCGGAAAAGCCAGGCGTGCCGCGCGCTATGGTCTTCAGGTTGACGTCCGGAGCCAACGGCACTTTGCGCACGTGCACCTTCAGAATTGACTCGCGGCCGACCACGTCCGGGTTCGGCACCACGACTTGACGGTCGAAACGGCCGGGGCGCAAGAGCGCCGGGTCGAGCACGTCGGGACGGTTGGTCGCGGCGATGAGGATGATGCCCTCGTTCGCCTCGAAGCCGTCCATCTCGACCAGCAACTGGTTGAGCGTCTGCTCGCGCTCGTCGTTGCCGCCGCCGAGCCCGGCGCCGCGATGCCGGCCCACAGCGTCGATCTCGTCGATGAAAATGATGCACGGCGCGTTCTTCTTTGCCTGCTCGAACATGTCGCGCACGCGCGAAGCACCGACGCCGACGAACATCTCGACGAAGTCAGAACCCGAAATGGTGAAGAACGGCACGTTGGCTTCGCCGGCGACGGCGCGCGCGATCAGCGTCTTGCCGGTACCCGGAGGGCCGACCAGCAACACGCCGCGCGGAATGCGTCCACCGAGACGCTGAAATTTTCCCGGATCGCGCAGGAATTCGACGATCTCCTGCAGATCCTGCTTGGCTTCGTCGACGCCGGCGACATCTTCGAATGTCACACGGCCGTGCGCTTCAGCAAGCAGCTTTGCCCGCGACTTGCCGAAGCCGAGCGCCTTGCCGCCCGCTCCCTGCATCTGCCGCGAGAGGAATATCCAGACGCCGATGAGCGCGATGAAGGGCAGCCAGGAAACCAGCAGCGAGACGAACCACGGCACGTTGTCCGAGGGCGGCCGCGCGGTGATCTGCACGCCCTTGGAATAGAGCTTCTGCACCAGGCCGGGATCGCTCGGCGCGTAGGTCTGGAACGAGCTCCCGTTACTGAAGGTGCCGTGGATTTCCGGGCCCTGGATCACGACATCGCGCACGCGGCCTTGATCGACCTCGGATAAGAGCTGCGAAAACGAGATTTCCTGCGAATTGGTGCGTTGGCTCGGGTTCTGGAACAGCGTGAACAGCGCCAGTAACAGCAAAACGATGATCACCCAGAGGGCGAAATTGCGAAGATTGGCGTTCATCCGAAGCCCTGACCGCTGCCCGCGCAGCAGCTTTGTATGCCCAACGTTCGTGGCGACTTCGCGTCGCTTTGTCTTGAATGTAGGGGCGTCATTCCGTAAGGGAAAGGCCCGAATCCCTAATATTCTAATGCCTTTCTCGGCCTTTGGCTTTCCCGCGTCCCGCGTTGGTTAAGGTTCTGCCATGCCGGGAAGGTGCACGCTCGACGACGATCTTTCCCCCGTCGAGCGTCACCAGAGCGCCGGCCAAGCTGCGCCGAAAGCGCGCGTGAAGCCGGTTTTGTGCGGTTTTTAGCCCCGCACTGAGCGATTCCAGCTTGGCCAGTTCGACGGGACCTTCATCGCCCAGCTCCGCGACGCTGCG
This sequence comes from Pseudolabrys sp., assembly GCA_035652735.1. GTDB lineage: Bacteria > Pseudomonadota > Alphaproteobacteria > Rhizobiales > Xanthobacteraceae > Pseudolabrys. The sequence continues at coordinate 17,832 of DASRDF010000029.1, forward strand.
GCCCAGCAGGCGCAGTGCAATTTCGGCGGGCAGACGGGCAAATCCGGCCGAATCCACGGTAATCGCAGCCTCGGACCGGATGACAATCTCGGCTTGAGCGCGGTCGACAGTTGTCTCGATTGCCTTGTCGGCCCGCCGCAGCCGCTGTGCGAGCACGGCCAACCGGCGCGCTGTCAGGCCCTCTTTGGCCAATTCCGCGGCCAGAACGCGCAGACGCGCACGCGTGAACCGTGGATCGCGGTTTGAAGGGTCATCGGCATAAGCGGTCTTCGCGGCCTTGCAGGTGGCGATCAGCCGCGCCTTTGGGATTTCGAGCAGAGGCCGCACCAGTTGGAGCGGCGGGTTACCGCCATCCAGACGGGACACCCGCTGCATACCGGCAAGTCCGTGCAAGCCGCTGCCGCGGCTCATGCGCATGAGCACGGTTTCCGCCTGGTCATCGAGCGTATGAGCGACGAGAATGTGACCCGCTCCGAGCTTGCGCGCGGCCTTCGCCAAAAGACTGTAACGCGCCGCACGCGCGGCCTGTTGCAGACCGGTCGCCGCTTTCTTGCCGGTCCAGCGCACGATGCGGTGCGCGATGCCAAGTTTGCGCGCCAACCTGGCGACGTCCATAGCCTCGCGCTTCGACTCCTTGCGCAGGCCGTGATCGACGGTGATCGCCGTCAGCTTCGGCTTCGCTTTCAGCGTCCTGCGCCAACGCGCCGCCAAAATCATGAGCGCCGTCGAATCCGGTCCGCCGGAGACGGCGAGCACCAGCGCGGGTGCATTCTCAAGACCGGCAAATAGCGATTTGACTTCCGACTGCGTGAGCGCGGAAGCCTCAGCAGTGGACACGCTTCTGTTCCCGCGCGACGCTGCGCTTCACGTTCGCTGAAACGTGCGGAAATTTGCGGCTGACTTCGGCGAGCGTCGCGCAGGCCGCTTCCTTCTGATGCAACTCGGCGAGCGATTGGCCGAGGCGCAACAGCGCATCGGGCGCCTTGCTTGAGTGCTCGTACTTGGTCGACACCGCGAGGAAGGATTCGGCTGCATCACGATAGCGCTGCTGCTGGAATTGACTCTCGCCCAGCCAATATTCCGCTTCCGGCAGCAGTTTCTCGTTGGGATATTTGCGCACGAAATCGCGGAAAGCCTGTTCGGCAAGGCCGTAGTCCTTGTGCAGGACGTAGCCATAGGCGAGCTCGTACTCGTCCTTGGGCGATGCCGTCGGCGGCAGAGTCGCAAGCTGCACGCCCGTTGAACTCGTGTTGCGCGGCGGCGGTGGGGGCAATTGGCCCCCTTGCGGCGCCGCCACCGGCGGCATCGCGGAGGCCCGCGCCGCAGTCATCGGCGCCTGCACTCCTGCGCTGCTCGGCAGCGCAGCCGGCGGCTCCGGCTGATTTCCTGCGAGTGTGGAGAGATCGAGCGGCGCGCCGGCATCGCGGCCGCCGGGAGCACCGACCGCCTGCTCGCTCATGACCGGAGGATTGGCTGGCGTCGGCGGCAATGCCGTTGCCGATGCGTTGCCGAGCGCGCGCGGCGTGCCCGGCGCATTGGGATGCTGCGCCGGATCGAACACGTCGCTGCGGCGACCATTGTTGTTGTTCGCCGGCGGCGCCGCACCGGGCGGCGGCACCGGCGCCACAGCGGGGCCGGCAACCGGCGCTCCCCCGCCCCTGCTTCCCATCTGCTGAAAGCGGTATTCGGTATCGTCCTGCATGCGCTTGAGCTGCATCTGCAGCATCTGATTCTGATGCTGCAGCTCTTCGATGGTGCCGGTGAGCTGGCGCAGAGCGCTTTCGATGCGATCGATGCGGGAGTCGACGTCCGTGCCGCCGGCCTGCGCGACCTCGCGCTGCGGCTGCGGGGCCGGCTGCGCGGCTTGCGGTTGTTGCCGCCCGCCGAACAAGTTGTCGAGCAGGCCGGGCGGGCGCTCCTGCGCGCGCGCGGCGGCCGAAACGCCGGCAGCGAGAATAAGTGCGCAGGCAAAGCCCGCGCAGAGACGGTGACTTGTCATCGGCGGTGTCGCTGTCAATTTGAACACGGATAGGCGCCCGCGGCCCGGTTTTTTAGCATAGCCCGGCGAGTTCGACCAGAATGTGGCCGCGCCGCGGCACACTTCGTCTTGGCGGTTGTGCGGCGTTTCTTGCGATAGACCGCGCCGCCGCCTAGCGCGGGAAACACGGCGCCAAGACCAGCACGCCGGCGCGAGCGGGGCCGCGCGCGCCGACGATCGCCGATCGGGGGAGAAAACCTTATGAGCTTGCGTTGAGCACGGTCACCGCACGCCGGTTCTGAGACCAGCAAGAGATGTCGTCGCACAATGCTACCGGCCGCTCCTTGCCGTAGGAGATCGTGTGCATGCGGTTGGCAGCGACCCCGCGCGAGATCAAATAGTCGCGTACGGCCTGGGCTCTGCGGGCGCCAAGCGCGAGATTGTATTCGCGCGTGCCGCGCTCGTCGGCGTGACCTTCGATGGTGAACTGTGCGTATTGCGTGTAGTTATTGAGCCACTGCGCCTGCTTGTCGAGGGTCGCGCGCGACTGCGGCGTGAGCTCGGATGAGTCCGTTTCGAAGAACACGCGGTCGCCGACATTGACGACGAAATCCTGTTGGCTGCCGGGCGTCGCCGCCGCGGCACTGCCTTGCGCATCCATTCCGTTCTTTGCGCAGGCCGAGATCGCCAGTGCCGCCGCCAGCAGCGCCGCAAAGCGCGCGCCGCGCATGATGTGCTTGAGCTCGAACATTCCGGTGCCTCCATTGACTTCGCACAGACCGGAGCTTGACGAATGGTCTAGCAGGACGCGGGTTAATCGAACGTTCCGTCAACCTTGATGGAACCTTGCGCGGCCCCCTCAAACACCGCGCAAACGCGTAATCCTTCGGAGATGGTTAAGAGGCGGTGAAAATACGGCGGTCTTAGGACGGCTCGACCATATGGTCATCACTCGAGATCGGTGACCGCAGGCAGCCGACGTCCGCCTTGGCTAAGAAAGGGTCGTCGCTGCCAAATGAATGCATGGGGCGCGTGGGGCTCTGCGCACGAGCTGAGACCCGTTCCTGATCGCGCTTGCATGAATCCCCCCCCCGTAACCTGTGCGCAGCTAGTCCGAATACCGCTTGAGGGCCTCCTCACCATGCGCAACGCCAGAACAGAAAAGCACCTTGAGGAAAAGGTGGCTCTTGCCGAGCGGCATGTGATGACAGGTGAAAAAATCGTTGCGCGCCAGCGCCAACTTGTCGACGATCTTAGAATTGCTCACGCGAACTGGATCGAGGCCCAAAAGCTTCTCGATGATTTCGAGAACTGCCTTCGCATCTTTCGAGATGATCTAGAGGCATATAAAGCTGATTTGGAGGCGTTCCGGCGGCGGGAAAACAATGGCTCTCTGGCGTTCAGCCTTACTGCGCTCGCCGAGACCCGTGGCGATTGACCCACAACGCCTCATCTCGGTTGCGCCAGCGGCCATAGCGGCAAGCGCTCAGGACAAAAGCGGCGACCACGCCGGGTCAGAAGCGTAGCTCGGCGTCGGTTCCTTCAGCTCGTTGCGGCCGGTGACGTCGATTGTATAGAGACTCGGCCCCTGTCCCGGATCGCGGAAGAACATGATCACGCGGCCGTTCGGCGCAAAGGTCGGGCCCTCGTTGTGAAAGCCTTGCGTCAAAACGCGCTCGCCCGAGCCGTCGGGCTTGATGATGCCGATGGAGAATTGGCCGCGCGCCTGACCGGTGAAGGCGATGTAATCGCCGCGCGGCGACCAGACCGGGGTCGAGTGCTGGCCTTCGCCGAAGGAAATGCGCTGGGCCGGGCCGCCGTTCGCGGGCATGACGTAGATTTGCTGCGTGCCGCCGCGGTCGCTCTCGAAGCAGATGTAGCGCCCGTCGGGCGAATAGCACGGAGCGGTATCGATCGCCGGCGTGTCGGTGAGCCGCGTCGTCTGCTTCGAGCGCAGATCCATCACGAACAGGTTGGCGTTGCCGCCCTGCTGTAGACTCATGATGACGCGCTGGCCGTCCGGCGAGAAGCGCGGCGCAAACGTCATGCCCGGGAAATTGCCGACCACTTCACGCTGTCCGGTCTCGATGTTCAGCAGGTAGACGCGCGGCTGCGCCTGGCCGTACGACATGTAAGTGATTTCCTGCGTGCTCGGGTTGAATCGCGGTGTGAGAACGAGTTCGTCGCCGCGCGTGAGATAGCGCACGCCGTAGCCGTCCTGATCCATTATCGCGAGGCGCTTGACGCGACGATCTTTGGGACCGGTCTCGTCGATAAAGACGATGCGGCTGTCGAAATAGCCTTTGTCGCCGGTCAGCGTTTCGTAGATCGCGTCAGAAATGATGTGGGCGATGCGCCGCCAGTTGTCCGGCGTCGTGAAATATTGCTTGCCGTCGAGTTGCTGGCCGGCGAACACGTCCCACAAGCGAAACTCGGCCTTGAGCCGTCCGTCACCCTGCTTGGTGATGCGGCCGGTGACCAGCGCCTGCGCGTTGATGGTGCGCCAGTCGGCGAAATGCGGCACCCGGTCGGTCGAGGTGACGCGCTCGATAAAGGCTTGCGGGCTGATCGGCGCGAACAGTCCGCTGCGCTGGAGGTTGTTGGTGATAACCTGCGTGACGCCCTGCGCCGCCTCGCCCTCGCCCGGCGTGCCGGCAAGAAAGCCGGTGATCGCGATCGGCATCGGCTGAATATTGCCTTGCGTGATGTCGAGCCGCACGACCGCAGAGGCCGTACGCGGCGCGAGCGCGGCAAGGGCACCGGCGCCGGCGCCAACGAGCAGGCGGCGGCGGTTCACGGTTGCATATGGGGAGAGCTTGCGGGCGTTGATATCGTTCATTGATGTGTCTTGCTTTCAGCCCCCGAACATTTCGCGCGGATCAAAAGTCACTTCGATGTCCTTCCAGATGTCGTAATGCTCCGGCTTTAGCATGGTGAAGGGCTGCCCCTGGAACACGGCGCGTATCGCGCTATCGCGAGCGGAATCGAACACCTGTCCGCGGCCGCTGGAGAGCACCATCGGCGGCGCCGTCAGCCGGCCGCTGCGGTCGAGACGAATGCGGATGCGGATCACGTAATCTTCGGGGTTTTGAATGCCGACCGGCGGATTCCACAACGCCATCAGCCGCGCGCGTAGCGCGTCAAGCTCCGATTGCGACAATTGCGAGGCGTTGCCCAAGGCGGTGCCGAGCGTCGGCGCGGTCGGCGTCTCGCCGGTGACCGCCTTGCGCTCCGGCGCGCGCTGATCGAGCAGCGCGGCGATCTTGTTGGCGTCGAACTTGGGCTGCTTGGGCTGCGGCGGCTTTTTCGGCGGCAGCGGCTCGGGCTCTTTCTGCGTCACCTGATTGTCGATCTTCTTGATCTTGTCGGCGATCGGATCGGGCTTGGCCTGCGGCGCCGGCGCCGATTTCTCCGCCGTCGCTTTGACCTCGCGCTTCTCGTTGATCTCGGCCTTGAAGTCCTCGATCTTCGATTTCTGCTCTTCTTTCTTCTCGACCAGCGGCTTGGGCGTATCGACCGGCTTGGGCGCATCCTTGACGCCCTTGGTCATCTCGGAAAACTCCTTGTCGCTGATAATGTCGACCGGAAGCGAATCCGTCGGCGTCGCGTTCAGCGTTTTGCCGGTGAAGGACACCAGCGCCCACAGCAGCACCGCCGTGTGCAGCCCGGTCGAGATCACTGACGCCGTGCGAAACTGCATCGCGATTATTTCGAGCCCTGCTCGAATTCCGTCACCAATGCGACCCGATGGAAGCCGGCCGCCGAGAGCCGCCCCATGATTTTCATCATGCTACCGTAGCTGACGGTTTTGTCCCCGCGCACATAGATGCGCGCGTCGTTGCCGCCGCGCGCCTCCGCAATGGCCTGCAATTTCGGCACCAGCGCGTCCAGGTCGATTTCGGAATTCTGCAGGTAGATCGCGCCCTTGTCGTTGACCGAGATGGTCAGCGGCTCCTTGTCCTGCTCCAGGCTCTTCGCTTGGCTCTGCGGCAGGTCGATGGGCACCCCCACCGTCAACAACGGCGCCGACACCATGAAGATGATGAGCAGCACCAGCATCACGTCCACCATCGGCGTGACGTTGATTTCGCTCATCACCGGCGCACGGCGCCGTCCGCGCCGCTTGAAGCCTGCCGGCATGCTGGCGTGAAACGCCATGGCGACGATCCCTTACCCGCGCTCGTCGATCTGCCGCGACAAAATGGCCGCGAATTCGTCGGCGAACCCCTCCAGGCGCTGCGCCTGCTTGTTCACCTCGGATGCAAACTTGTTGTAAAAAATGGTCGCCGGTATGGCGGCGACAAGACCGACGGCTGTGGCAAAAAGAGCCTCCGCGATACCCGGCGCCACCACCGCCAGAGACGTGTTTTTCGAGGCCGCGATAGACTGAAAGCTGGTCATAATGCCCCAAACGGTGCCGAACAGGCCGACAAAGGGACCGGCCGAGCCGACGGTCGCCAATACCAACAGCCGCTTTTCCAGCCGCTCGACCTCGCGGGCAATGGTGACCTCCATCACCTTCTCGATGCGCATCTGCAGCCCGGCGAAGGAGCGCGGGCTGCCCTCAAAACTGCGCTTCCACTCGCGCATTGCCGCCACAAACAGGGCCGCCATCGAATGCGAGGGGCGCGCGGACAAGGTGCGGTAAAGCTCCTCCAGCGACTGCCCGGACCAGAAGGCGTGCTCGAAAGCATCCATGGCGCGGCGGGCGCGCGCATAGAGCACGGTCTTGTCGATGGCGATGGCCCATACCCAGATCGAGCAGATCAGCAGCCCGATCATCACCCCTTTGACGATCCAGGCGGCGTGCCAGAATAGGGTAAAGAGCGACAGGTCGGACGTAACCGGCAGCACCGACTGTGCCACATCGCCAGGATTCATGGGCACGTCCTTTCCGCTCCGGGTCCGTCGTTCACGCCGGCGCGGCGCGCAATCGCCAAACGGAAAAGAGCGCGCCGGGCGAGGCCGCTCACGCGCTCAGCCGAAAAACTTTGTCTCGCGAAGAGCTTATGTCCCGCCACCGGCGGGACAAGGAATTCCCCGCGAAACTTGGCCAAACTAGGGCGCGGACCGGCGCTCAGCGGCCTAAACAGCGCTGATTGTGGTTAAGGATAGGTTACCGATGCCGGGCGGCCCTTAGCCGCTGCCGCCGGGCCTGCAACGGCAGCGCGCCGAACAATGTCGGCCCGCCCGGTTCGGCGCCCTCGATCGTCAGCAGCCGCAGCTTGGTCACCACGCCGCCGGCAGCGGAGAAGCCGCCCGTTTTGCCGCTGGCGGCGACCACGCGATGACAGGGCATGATGATCGGGATCGGGTTCGCGCCTAGCGCGGTGCCGACATCGCGTGCCAGCGACCTGTCGCCGAGCTGTTCCGCGATCTCACCATAGGTCATGGTCTGTCCCGCGGGAATGCGTCGGGCGATGTCGTAGATCTTGCGATTGAACGCGGGCGCATCGCCGAAATCCAGCTCAACGCCATTGAATGAGACGCGCTCGCCGCGCAGCAACGCGATGATGCCGTCGATCGCCTGCTGCACTTGCGCGGAAGCCGGCGCTTCTTGCGCGCCGGGATGACGGCGCTGCAGCCGGGCGCGAGTCTTTACGCTGCTGCCCTCGGGCAGCTGCACGCCGCAGATGCCCCGTGGCCCCCATACGATGCCGCAGGTGCCGATCGCGGTTTCGAACAAGGCGAAGTGACGCTCGATCATGTTGCCGATCTTAGGACGGCGCAGCGGAGGCGCCACCCGCTTTCTGATCGGTGGCCAAGTCAGACGCCATGGCAATACGCAGGGGCTTGGGGATCGGCTTGGCGCGGCCGGCGGAGACGAAGGCGACCTGCACGTCTGCCTCAACGATCAGGTCATCGCCGCGCATGACCTTCTGACTAAGGGTGACGGAGGCGCCTTTGACCTCGGCCGGCGTAGTGACGATGTCGAGCAGATCGTCCATGTGCGCAGGCTTGTTGAAATGGATATCCATATGGCGCACGACGAAGGCAAAGCCCGGCGCTTCTTTTTCCGCCTGCTCGAACAGCGCGCGGTGATCGGCCCCGATCAGCCGCAGATAATTGGTGCGCCCGCGTTCCATGAAACGCAGGTAGCTCGCGTGATAGACGACGCCGGAGAAATCCGTGTCCTCGTAATAGACGCGCACCTGCTGGTGGTGGCGGCCGTTGCGGATTTCACCGTCGAGCGCGCTCATCGCCACGGCACCCTCCCATCCATCGCCTCTTCCCAGTGCTGGCCGTCGAAGGTCGTGATCGACAATGACGCGATATCGACGCCGTCGATGCAGCGCACGTTGACGTCGATCTTGTCGGGATCGGAGCGCGGCACGTAGAAGGCGTGGATGCCGCAGGTTTTGCAGAAGGTGTGCTTGGCCGTCTTGGTATTGAACTCGTAAGTCGTGAGATTGTCTTTGCCGCTCAGCAACTCAAATTGCTCCGGCGGCACGATGAGATGCAAGAACCCTTTCTTGCTGCACATCGAGCAATTGCAATAAGTGACGCGGTCGAGATCGGCCGTAACCTTGAAGCGTATCCGTCCGCAGTGGCAGCCGCCTTGCATGGTCTTCATCTGTGTACCGTCCGCGTATCACATGAACCCGGGATTGCGCGGCATATAGCGCGACCAGTCGCCAAAATCGCGGTCGGCCATCAACAGCATCGGGAATGTGATGCGCATGCCGCTGGCGAGGGCGAGAATCAATGCGCCATGGCACGAACCGGGAATAAAAGCCGAGACTCGGGCGGCGCCTGCATCGGCAGCAAATGCCAAAGCCGTCGCAAGCGCCGCGCCGGCGGCCTCCTGCTTCGAAATCGCCAAAGGGCCGACGTGGCCGTCAATCACATAGACATAACCGATGCAGTCGCCGTTCGCCGCCTGGAACAGCAGACCGTTAGCCGCAGCGTCCGACAGCAAATAGCGGTGATGCTTGGCGCGCGAGACGCCGAGCACGGCGACATCGATAGTGTCGAGCGCGCGCAGATGAGCCGCGCTCGCCGACAGGGGCGTGCTCGGCAGCCGCTCGCCCGGCAGCCGAAGGGCGTCGCGCGTAACTGCGAAGAAATAGAGAGGGAGCTTCGGAAAAATTCCGTGGCGGATGTAGAGGCTTTGCGAAGCGCGGTTGAAGGCGAACGTGATCAACGCCTTCGTCGTCACGCCGGACTTTCGCGCCTGGTCCATCGTGCGCGTGATGAGCGCGTGGCCAATACCTTGGTTCTGACGGTCGGGCGAAATGAACAATTGCGCCAGGAACCACAAATCGCCGCATACCCAGCTAAAAGCAAACCCGAGCATTTTCCCGGCTTCTTCGGCGACCCACAAACCGGCCGGATCATCCTGCAAAGAGAAGGACAGGAAGGGGTGCGGACCCGGTGAAGCCATCGCGCCGAACGCGTGCCTCTCGGTGAGATCGTTGATGCTCGCCACCGTCAACGCTTCGGCAATCGCGAAATCTTGCTCAAGGGCAGGCCGATAGACGATAGCCATGGAGTCCTCACGCCGCGGAAGCGAACTACGGTCTATTCGTCCTCATCCTGCGCGAACAACCCGAACTGCGCCGGATCGCGTTGCGGCTCGGGCAGGCCGAGATGTTTGAACGCGGCCGACGTCACCAGGCGTCCGCGCGGCGTGCGCTGGATGAAGCCCTGCTGGATGAGGAACGGCTCGATGATGTCTTCGATGGCGTCGCGCGGCTCGGATAGCGCGGCGGCGAGGGTATCGACGCCGACAGGCCCGCCGCCGTAGTTGTTGGCGATGGTCGAAAGGTAGCGCCGGTCCATGGCGTCGAGGCCGGCGGCGTCGACCTCCAACGCGGCCAGCGCACGATCCGCCGTTTTTCGGTCGATCTGCTTGGCGCCGTCGACATGGGCGAAGTCGCGCACCCGCCGCAATAGGCGGCCGGCGATGCGCGGCGTGCCGCGCGAACGGCGCGCGATCTCATTGGCCCCGTCGGCGGTCATGCCGATGCCGAGCACGCGCGCCCCGCGATTGACGATTTCTTCCAGCTCGCTCTCGCCATAGAAATTCAATCGCACCGGAATGCCGAAGCGGTCGCGCAGCGGATTGGTGAGCAGCCCCGCGCGCGTCGTTGCGCCGATGAGCGTGAACGGCGCCAGATCGATCTTCACCGAGCGCGCCGCCGGTCCCTCGCCGATGATGAGATCGAGTTGGAAGTCCTCCATCGCCGGATAGAGAATTTCTTCGACTGCCGGATTGAGGCGGTGAATCTCGTCGATGAACAGCACGTCGCGTGCTTCGAGATTGGTGAGCAGCGCCGCGAGGTCGCCGGCCTTGGCAATCACCGGGCCGGAGGTGGCGCGGAAGTTGACGCCGAGCTCGCGCGCCACGATCTGCGCCAGCGTGGTCTTGCCGAGACCCGGCGGACCGACGAACAGCACGTGATCGAGGGCTTCCTTGCGCGCACGCGCCGCCTCGATGAAGACCCGCAAGTTTGCGCGCGCCTTCTCCTGGCCGATAAACTCATCGAGCCGCTGCGGACGCAGCGAGGCGTCCACGTCGTCGTCGCGTTTGTCGGAGGCAACGAGGCGCGGGGCGGTCACTTCGCCAGCTCCTTCAATCCCTGCCGGATCAGCGTCGCCGTGTCGGCGCCCTCCCCCGCGTTGCGCGCGGCGGCGGCGATTGCGGCGGCAGCCTGGGGCTGCCCGTAGCCGAGGTTGACCAGCGCGGAAACCGCATCGAGCACCGGGCGCGGCGCGCGCTTTTCGTCGACCGCGCCGGCCAGATGCACAACCGACGGATCGACATTGGCGAAGGCCGGCGCCTTGTCTTTCAGCTCGGTGACGATGCGCTCGGCGACCTTCGGGCCGACGCCAGGCGCGCGCGCCACCGTTGCCTTGTCGCGCATGGCAATCGCGGAGGCGAGTTCGGGAGCTTTGAGCGTGCCCAGCACCGACAGCGCTACCTTGGCGCCGACGCCCTGCACCGTCTGCAGCAGGCGGAACCATTCTCGCTCGAGGTCGCTCGCAAAGCCAAACAGCTTGATCTGGTCCTCGCGCACATAGGTTTCGATCGACAGCGTCGCCGGCTCCCCCACGCCCGGCAGCAGCTGCAAGGTGCGCGGCGAGCAATGCACCTGATAGCCGACGCCGCCGACGTCGAGAATGACATAATCCTCGCCGTAAGAATCGACGATGCCCTTGAGCTTGCCGATCATGTTTCCATCCGCCCGATGCCGCGCCGGGCAAGGCCGCGGATCCACAGACCGGTGAGTGCCATGAAGCCGCCGATGCCGATCATCAGCAGCGAGAACGAGCTCGGCCCCGGCTCGAGATAGGCAAGGCTCGGATCGTCGGGGCTATAGGCGATGCTTGCGGTCGAGCCGACCGGGTGGCGGTCGCGCATCTGATCGGCGCCTGCGGAATTCTGCATGCCGAAATCGTAGGGCTCGACCCGTCCACTGAAGTAGTCCCGGCCCGCGACGTTGTAGGTGTAGTGCACGGCGAAGCTGTGCCACTCGTCGCGACGCTTGCGCTCGTTGCTGTCGTTGCTGAAGGTGCGCAGGCTGGCATCGATAATTTTCGCCTCGGCCCGCGGCCACCGCAGCGTCAGCACGCCATGCGCCGCACCCCACAGTCCGGGAAGGAAGATGATCGTCCCAAGCACGATCAGATTGCGCCCGAAAGCGAGCGAGCCGCGCTTGTTCCTGTCCGCCGCGATTTTCGGCGTGGTCTCCATGCGCCCGCCCTCACCCTGCCGCGCGCCGGGTCCGATGATGCGCGTGGCACACCGCGATGGCCAGCGCGTCGGCAGCGTCCTCGCTCGACGGATCGGCCTTTGGCAGCAGCACGCCGATCATCATGCGGATTTGCGCCTTCTCGCCGTGACCGGCGCCGACGACAGTCTTTTTCACCACGTTCGGCGCGTACTCAGAAACAACAAGCCCCGCTTTCGCTGGTACCAGCACAGCGATGCCCCTTGCCTGCCCGAGCGCCAACGTCGCTGTCGCGTTGGCGTTGACGAAGGTCTGCTCGACCGCCGCCTCATGCGGCCCGTATTGCGCGATCACAGCGAGCAAGCCGTCGTGGATCGCCACCAATCGTTCTCCCAAGGCAGCCTTGTCGCTGGTCGCAAGCGAACCGCACGCAAGATAGACGAGGCGATTGCCCTGCACCTCAATGAGGCCCCAGCCGGTGCGGCGGAGTCCCGGGTCGATGCCGAGAATGCGAATCGCTTGGGCGCCCATGCCGCCGTTGATAACCCCGCGGCCCGCCCCGGCATAGAGCGGCCACAAATTGCCGGCCGGCTGGTTATCTGTCCCATTCCTTGCGGTTACCATGGACAGGCGCCGGGCCGCGGCTAAGTTGTTCTCGCTATGCCGGGTTCTCCTTCATCCGCACGGCGCCGCCGACGGGCCGTGATCATTGGCGGCTCGATGTCGGGGCTGTTTTCCGCCGCCTTCCTGCGCCAGATCGGCTGGGACGTGGATGTCTATGAGCGCTCGAAGGTGGAGCTGGTCGGACGCGGCGCCGGGATTACCGGCCATCCCGAATTATTCGAGGCACTTGAGGCGAGCGGCGCCGGCACCGAGCGGCTGGGCATCGCGGTGGAAAAGCGTATCGCCATCGATCGCCAGGGCCGCATCACCGAGGAGCGTCCTTTAAGGCAAATTCTGACCTCGTGGGACCGGCTGCAACGTCTGTTGCGCGCCACCATCGATCCGGCGCACTACCATCTCGGATGGAATTTCGAGCGCGTCGACCAGGACGAGCGCGGCGTGCGGGTGCAGTTCTCCGGCGGGCGACTCGAGGATGCCGACATTCTCATCGGCGGTGACGGCATCCGCTCCAGCGTGCGTGCCCAAATGGCGCCCGAGGTGCAGCCGGTCTATGCCGGCTATTACATCTGGCGCGGCGCGCCCAACGAGGCCGACCTGTCGGAGCGCACGCGGCGCGACATCTATCCCTATTTCACCTTTTACCTGCCGCCGCGGCAGGAAGTGATCACCTATCCGATCGCCGGCTTCGACGACGATCTTACGCCGGGCAAGCGGCGGTTCAATTTCATCTGGTACCGCGTCGCCGACGCAGCGCGATTGCGCGAGATGAACGTCGATGAAAACGGCGTGCAGCACGTATATTCCGTGCCGCCGCCGCTCATCCGCAAGGATTTGATCGCCGACATGCACCGCGACGCGCGCGAGATTCTCCCCGATACGCTGCTCGACGCGCTTATGGCGATCAAGCAGCCGTTCATCACGCCGATTTACGATTTCACCGCACCTTCGATCGTTTTCGGCCGCGTGGCGATGGTGGGCGACGCCGCCGCCAACGCGCGGCCGCATATGGGCTTCGGCATGGCCAAGGCGGCGACCGACGCGCAGGCCCTGGCGCGGCATCTCGATGCGCATGACGACATCGAGGAGGCGCTGGAAGCCTATAACGCCGAGCGTCAGCCGATCGGCAATACCATCGTCCTGCACGGGCGCAAGCTCGGCACGCATATGGGCGTCAACCTCCAAACCGAGGAGGACCGCCGCATGCACGAACTGCTGCAAAGCGACGGCGCCATGCTCGACTGGATCGCGGTGCCGAATTTCCTGGATGCGTATAGATGAAGACATTCTCTCCGCTCGTCCCCGCGAAAGCGGGGACCCAGAGCAACGAACGCTGGGCTAAAGGGCTGGATTCCCGCTTGCGCGGGAATGAACGGGGGCAGGCATGACCGATCTCCCCAAACCCGACTACGCCCGCAACATGCGCATCGTAGGCCATACCGATCAGGGCGGTCGGCCTGACGGCGTGCAGGTGATGGTGCACAAGGGCTTTGCCTATGTGGGGCACATGTTCTCAAAGGGATTTTCGGTCATCGACGTGCGCGACGCCAAAAATCCGCGCCCCGTGAATTACATCGCGGCGCCTGCAAACACCTGGAATATCCATCTGCAGATTGCCGGCGACATCCTTCTCGTCATCCACGCCAAGGACATGTTCGCCGCGGCCGAGTTTGCCGACGAGCGCGCCTACTACAGCGGCGCGCTGGGCAAGACGGTTGGCACCGCGGAGGCCAAGCGCGCGCGCGACTGG
>DASRDF010000030.1:0-15473 GCA_035652735.1 Pseudolabrys sp.
CGACATCTTGCCGCCATGCGCGGTGTGGAAGGTCTTCAACACCAGCGCCACCGCCTCGTTGCCCCCTTTGACGCCCAGCCGCGCCGCCGTCTCGGCGACTCCCGGCGCCTCATGGCGCAACGCCTTGAGCAGGCGCAGCACCCCGTTCGAGCGAAGGGCAACGCCGAGCAGCACCGGGCAAACCTGCCGCTCACGCAGTTCTTTCGAGAGCTCGTCGAACACCTTGTCGCGGGGCGGTTCGATATCTTCGAGCAGCTGCTCCATGAGCTGGTCGTCGTGGTCGGCCAGCGTCTCCAGCATGGTGAAGCGCGCTTCCTTTTTGCGATCGGCGTTCTCGCCTTGCAGCTCGACGATCTCGGAGGGCGCATATTCCTTGTAGACATAGGCGCGCTCGAGCGCGAGGTCGACGAAGCCGGAAATAAGCTCGCCGTTCCAGATGGGAATCTGCCGCAGCAACAGCGGCACGCGCGATGCCGGCTGCAGGAGCTTGATGGTGTCGCGCACGCGTTTGTCGGCTTTGTCGATCTTGTTGAGATAAAGAAAGTGCGGAATGTTCTGATCTTCCAATTCGCGCAAAATCAATTGCAGCTGCGGCACCTTTTTTTCATCCGCCTCGCAGACGACCACGGCGGCGTCCACCGCCGGCAGCACGGCGCGCATGTCTTGGATGAATTCGATCGAGCCCGGACAATCGATGAACGTATAGCTGTCGCCCATGAAGGCGATGGTGGCGATGGACGCCTCGACGCTCATCTTGTGATGACGCGCTTCCTTGCTGGCGTCGCCGACCGTGCTGCCCGCGTCGACCGTGCCTTGCCGCTGAACGGCGCCGGTGCGGGCAAGAATGGCCTCTAGCAGCGTGGTCTTGCCACTCTGGAACGGGCCCACCAGCGCGATGCACCGGGGACCCTTGGGTGCCGAGCCATTTTGTCCCATACGCACCTCCCTTGCCGGCCGGGAGGTCGGACCTGGTTTCCCGGCCCTTTAGGGTATCGTCTCAGGTGGCAATGAGACTGGCAAGGCGCAAATAGCAGCAGTAACGGCTCACCGTCGCGTCGGCGAACCGTTCGTGTTCCGCGGCTGCAAAGAGAGAGCGGTCACTATTTCAGGTTTCCACAGAAGCGCTGGATGCGGCGGCAGGCTTCTTCCAAGTCCTCGGTCTTGGTCGCGTAGGATATGCGGAAATTGGGCCCGAGCCCGAAAGCCGAGCCTTGCACGACGGCGACGCCCTCGGCCTCCAGCAACTCGGTCACGAAGTCTTCGTCGCTGGCCAGCTTCTTGCCGCTCGGCGCCGTCTTGCCGATGGTGCCGGCGCAGGACGGATAGACGTAGAAGGCGCCTTCCGGCGTGGGACACTTGATGCCGTTCGCCTGGTTGAGCATCGAACAGACCAGATCGCGGCGCTCCTTGAAGATCTTGTTGTGCTTGGCGATGAAATCCTGCGGCCCGTTGAGCGCCTCGACGGAGGCCCATTGCGAAACGGCCGCCGGGTTGGAGGTGGACTGCGACTGAATCATCGCCATGGCCTTGATCAGCGGCTCCGGGCCGCCGGCAAAGCCGATGCGCCAGCCGGTCATGCAATAGGCCTTCGACACGCCGTTGATCGTCAGCGTGCGCGGGTAGAGCGACGGCTCGAGCTGCGCCGGAGTGAAAAATTCGAAGTCGTCGTAGACCAGGTGCTCGTACATGTCGTCGCTCATGACGTACACGCTCGGGTGCCTTTTCAGCACCTCGATCAGCGCCTTCAGCTCCGAGCGCGTGTAGGCGGCGCCGGACGGATTCGACGGCGAATTGAGCAGCACCCATTTTGTCTTCGGCGTGATGGCGGCCTCGAGCTGCTGCGCCGTCATTTTGAAGCCGGTCGCCATCGAGGTTTCCACCGCCACCGGTTCGCCGCCGGCGAGCAGCACCATGTCGGGATAGCTCACCCAATAGGGCGCCGGGATGATGACCTCGTCGCCCGGGTTGAGCGTGGCGACAAAGGCGTTGTAGAGCACCTGCTTGCCACCGGTACCGACCGTGATTTGCGAGGGCTTATAGTCCAATCCGTTCTCGCGCTTGAACTTCTTGGCCACCGCCTCCTTGAGCTCGGCAATGCCGTCGACATTGGTGTATTTCGATGCCTTGCCCTCGCGGATCGCCTTGACGGCCGCTTCTTTGATGTTGTCGGGGGTGTCGAAATCGGGCTCGCCGGCGCCGAGCCCGATGACGTTGCGGCCCGCCGCTTTGAGGGCGCGCGCCTTGTCGGTCACGGCGATGGTCGCCGAGGGCTTCACCCGCTTCAGGTTGTCGGCCAGGAACGTCATCGAAAGGCTCCGAATCCGGGCAAAGGCCGGAAAACAACGTCGTAAAGGGCCAATGAGGCCACAGCAAGTCGCAAAGAATGATCGATCGATCAAGCCTGTTGATGGCCCCGACCGGCCTTTGGGCTGCTGGGCGGAAGGCACCGCTCGATTGTTCGTGCTGCGGCGATTGACTCGCACGCGGGCGCGCGCGCCTGGTCGCGCCGATGCGGCTCGCGGCGACTGCCGCTCCGCTCGCCGTGCCGAGGACGATGCTCATTTCCGCCATGTTGCTGCACCGCGCCATGGGGAGCGCGTCATCTCGGCGGCGGCAGACGTCTGACAACCTGCCGGCTGATGGCGCCGGCCGATGACCAAGCGTCACTCGATTGCGGGAGAGTCAACGCGCGGCGATCGAATAAAACAAAATTGTCGTTTCCTGCATCGCGATAGATTGTTCATACTCCCTCAGTCGCGAATTCGTGACGCACAACGCGGAGCGTTGTAGTATGACGGTCACGCAATTGCCGGACTTGCCGCGTTTAGTTGCCGCGTGACGACTCGGGGGACCGATGTACACGCTCTATTCCGACCAGCGATCGGGCAACAGCTACAAGGTGCGTCTCGCGCTTGCGCGTCTCGGCATCCCCTATCGTCTCATCGAAACCGACATCTTGAAGGGCGAAAGCCGCACGCCGGAATTCCTCGCCAAGAATCCGAACGGGCAGATTCCGCTGCTCGAAGTGGCGCCGGGCCGCTACATCTCCGAGTCCAACGCCATTCTTTGGTATGTCGCCGGGGGCACGAGGCTCGCGCCCGAGGACCGCATCGAGCGCGCCGAGGCGCTGCAATGGATGTTCTTCGAGCAACATAGCCTCGAGCCGAACATCGGCGCCGCCTACTTCTGGCTGTGCCTGATCAAGGGCGGGCGCGAGTTGCAGCAGCACGCCCTGGAGGACTGGCTGGAGAACGGCTATCGCGCGCTCGGCGTCATGGAGATGCATCTCGCCAAGCACCGCTTCTTCGTCGCCGGCCACTTCACCATCGCCGACATCGCGCTGTACGCCTACACCCACCTCGCGCATTTGTGCGATTTCGATCTCGCCCGCTTCCCGGCGGTGCGCGCCTGGCTCGATCGCGTCGCCGCCGAGCCGGGACACGTGGCGATGGAGTGGCAGCCCAGCGAGCTTGCGGCGGCCAAATAGCCGCGGCGAAAGCCACGAAAAAGCCCCTGTTCTCGACCGGCTTTGCCCTAATCGGGCCGAACCGCCGCCGGGTTCCATCGCCATTATGTCGGGCACGGAACAAGTCTTTGATTTGCACGTTTTCGATTGCCATGTCGGACACCACCCAAAACGCAGGCTTTAGCCCGCCGGCCCGCAACGGCCGCCGTGTGGCGGCGATCGCGGAATTCGTGACCACGCTTGGTCTGGCACTCGCCACGATTGTGACAGCGACGGTGATTGCGACCGGCGCAGCCCGTGCCGACGTCGTCGACGGCGTCATCGGCAACGAGAGCGGCCTGTTCGCCATCGCGCTGCTGCTCGGCCTCGGCTTTATCGGCATGGGCGGTCTGACCCTGCCCGGCAAACCCAAGAAGCGCTGACCAGAAGCGCTGACCATCGCCCGCCTTTCGGAACGCTTCGCGATGTCGCACATTGGTGCGGCGTCGATGGAGAGGGGTATGCGTCTGATTTTTGCGCTGGCGGCCTTGTTGGCGGCCATGCCGGCTGCGGCAGAACCATTGCCTTCCTCCGCCGGCCCGCTCGCCATTGAAACCGTCGCCGGCGGGCTAGTGCATCCCTGGTCGCTCGCCTTTTTGCCCGACGGCAGCATGCTGGTGACCGAGCGCCCGGGACGCATGCGCATCGTCTCGCGCGGCGGGCAGCTTTCCGCGCCATTGATGGGCGTGCCGCAAGTCTACGCGCACAGTCAGGCCGGCCTGATGGATGCGATCCTGGCGCGCGATTTCGAGCAGAGTCACAAGATCTTCTTCTGCTACGCCGAGCCTCACGATGGCGGCGCCCGCATCGCGGTGGCGACCGCCCGGCTGCTGGAGGGCAAGCGGCTGGTCGACGGCAACACGCCGCGGCTGGTCGGGGTCGACATCATCTTCCGGCAGCGCGGCCCGGCCGATCACGGCCTGAATATCGGCTGTCGCATGGTGCAGGCGCCGGACGGCAACCTCTTTGTCACGCTGGGCGACCACTTCACGGATGCAAAAATGGCGCAGACGCTCGACAATGACATCGGCAAGATTGTGCGCCTCACGCCGGACGGCAAAGCGCCGCCGGACAATCCCTTCGTCGGCAAAAAGGACGCCCTGCCGGAAATCTGGGCCTATGGCTTGCGCAATGCCGAGGGCCTCGCCTTCAACCCGGCAAACGGCCAACTGTGGGAGCAGGAGCACGGGCCGAAAGGCGGCGATGAGATCAACATCATCGAGAAAGGCGCCAATTACGGCTGGCCGGTGGTGAGCTACGGCGTCAATTACGACGGCACGCCGGTCGGCACCGGCAAGCAGCATCATTCGGGGATGGTCGATTCGATCTGGCACTGGACGCCGTCGATCGCGCCCTCAGGCATGGCCTTCTACACCGGCAATCTGTTTCCTGGCTGGAAGGGAAGCTTGTTCAACGGCGCGCTAAAATTCGAGCTGGTGTCCCGGCTCGAGTTGAACGGCGACAAAGTCGTGAAGGAGGAGCGTATCCTGCACGAACTGCACGAGCGCATCCGCGACGTGCGGCAGGGTCCGGACGGCGCGCTTTATCTGCTCACCGACAATGAAGCGGGGCGCATCCTTCGCGTCGCCCCGGCGAGATAGCGGCTGATGGTCTGGCGTCAAACCTTATGAAAGACGAAAAACGCCCCCAGCGCGATCAGTGCAAACCCGAGGCCTTGGCTCCAGGTCAGCGCCTCCTTGAGATACACCGCTGAGAACACCGCAAAGACCGACAGCGTCACGACCTCCTGGATGGTCTTGAGCTGCGCCGGGTCGTAGACGTCGCTGCCGTAGCGGTTGGCCGGCACCGCGAGGCAATATTCGATGAAGGCGAGACCCCAACTGATAAGGATGACCTGCCAGAGCGAGACCTCCTTGAAGCGCAGGTGCCAGTACCAGGCCGTGGTCATGAAGATATTGGAGCCGATCAACAGGGCGACCGGCAGCAGATAAGGCGACAAAGCGGGCATGGGGCCTCGCAAGCGTCGAAATGGGCGGCCTTCTATCCACAGCCGCACATGGGGTGTCAACGTCCCGCCGCAGCCCGGCGTCGCCAGGCGATGCTCCTGTCGTGCGTATGCCTTATGTCTTTGCGTGCCGCGCGGTTGATGCCGTTTCGCTAGTCGGTGCGCTGGGCGAGCGCGGAGCGCTGATTCTTGACGTCGTCGGATGACACCGGCTTGGCGGCAGCGCCCCAGCTGTTGCGAACATAGGTGAGCACGGCAGCGATTTGGTCGTCGTTCAACTGCCAGCCGAACGACGGCATCGCCGGCGCCGTCGGTTCTTGTGCGGTCGCCACGCTCCGCGCGCCGCGCAACACCACTCTGATGGCGGAGGTCGGATCGGGCGATCTCACGGAAGGCGCGTCGGCGAGCGCCGGAAACAGGTTGGACACGCCCTTGGCGTCGAGCCCGTGACAGGCCGAGCAGGTATCGCGGAAGATCGCCTTGCCGGCTTGCATGCGCGGATCGTTTGCAGCCACGGGCGTGCGATTGGGTTCGTCGTTACCGCCAGGCACGCTCTTGAGGTACGTCGCGATTGCCTTGAGGTCATCGCCCTTGAAGTGCGAACTGGCATCCTCGACCTCTTCGGCCATCGGCCCGGTCACCGTCGTGATGCGATCGTGGCCGGTTTTCAGCAGCGCCGCGATGTCCTCCACCGACATCGAGCCGAGGCCGCGCGTCTTGTCGCTGGTGATGTTCGGCGCAAACCAGCCCTGCACCGGGCTGCCCTGCAATGCCTTGGAGTTCTCGTCGGCGCCGAGGAAATTCTTCGGCGTATGGCAGGCGCCGCAGTGACCGGGGCCCTGGACAAGGAAGGCGCCGCGATTCCATTCCGCCGATTTTTTCGGGTCGGGCTTGAACTCGCCGGCCGTGAAAAACAGCATGTCCCAGACCTGCATCGCCATGCGTATGTTGAATGGGAACGGCAATTGATTGGTGACGACGCGGTTATGCACCGCCGGGATGGTGGCGAGATACGCACGGATCGCCCTGACGTCGTCGCGCGACATCTTTGTGTAGAACGGGTAAGGCATGGCCGGGTAAAGCCGCCTGCCGTCCGGACGAATGCCGCGGCGCACCGCGTCATCGAACTGCTGCTCCGTCCAGTTGCCGATCCCGGTGCCGGGGTCGGGCGTAATGTTGGCCGAGAAGATCATGCCGAACGGCGTTTCGATCGGGCGACCGCCGGCGAACGGCGGACCGCCGTCTTTTTTGGTGTGACACGCCACGCAATCGGCGAGCGTCGCCAGATAGCGGCCGTGCTCGATCTGCGCGAAATTCTGCTGATTGGGCGTCGCTGCGGGCGCGCCGTTTACCAGGAGCGCCAGCGGCAATGCCGAAGCGCACGCAATCGCGAGCAATGGGCCCGGCCTAGGCATTGACGAGCGGTCCGGGGTGTTTGAGATACTGCTCGCGAATGGCCTTCGCCGACCAATAGGCCAGCGCGCCGACCGTGCCCGTAGGATTGTAGCCGGCATTCTGCGGGAACGCGGTCGCGCCCATCACAAACAGGTTCGGCACGTCCCAACTCTGCAGGTAGCGGTTGAGCGCGCTGGTCTTTGGATCGGTGCCCATGATCGCGCCGCCGTTGAGATGCGTCGTCTGGTACGTCGTGACGTCATAGGGACCCTTGCGCGGCTTGGGCTCGATGGTGTGAGCGCCCATCGCCTTGACGATCTCGGCATATTTGTTGGCCATGAAGGCCGCCGCCTTCAGTTCGTTGTCATGGAAGTCGATCGTCATGCGCACCATCGGCCGGCCAAATCGATCTTTGTAGGTCGGGTCGAGATCGAGATAGACATCGCGATAGCTGTACATGCTGCCGTGGATGCTGCCGCCTTTGATGTTGCTGAGGTAGTTGTCGCGAACGGCCTGCTTCCATTTGGCTCCCCAGCGCGGCGTGCCTTTTGGCACCGGCGTCGTTTCGATCGGCCGCCCATTGGTCTGCACCTGACCGAGGTAGCCGCCGCCGACGAAACCGAGCGGGCCATGATCGATATTGTCGCCGTTGAAATCGTCGATGCACATGCCGATCGCGCCCGAGGCGATGAACGGGTTGAAGTTGAACTTCTTGTTGTCGAAGAAAGCATCCACGCTCGACATGCATTGATGCGTGAAATTGCGGCCGATCACTCCGGTATTGGCGACCGGATCGTAAGGCGTCCCGATCTTGGAATGCAGCAGCATCTGCACGTTGAAAATTGAAAAGCCGGCGAGAATGACGAGGTCGGCGGTCTGCTCCGACTCGTTGCCCTGGCTATCGACGAAGGTGACGCCGGTGGCGCGTTTGCCAGAGCCGTCGAGGTTGATCTTGGTCACCTCGCAATTGTCGTACGCCGAGAAATTGGACTTGCGAACCAGCACCGGCAGGATGGTGGTCTGCGGGCTGGCCTTCGAGTAGTTGCCGCAGCCGAACCATTCGCAAAAGCCGCAATAAGTGCACGGGCCCATGCGCACTCCGAGCGGGTTCACATAGGCCTGCGACATGTTGCCCGACGGCTGCGGGAACGGCTTGTAGCCGAGTTCTTTCGCCGCTTTGGCCCACAGCGTGTGGCCGAAGCCCTGCTTTTGCGCGGGGTTGGGATAGGGCCGCGAGCGGGGTCCCTCGAACGGGTTGCCGCCCTCCCGGATCTTGCCTTGCAGATTGCCGGCGGTCCCGCACGTGCCGGTCAGATATTCGAACTGGTCGTAATGCGGCTCGATGTCTTCCCAGGTGATGCCCCAGTCCTGGATGGTCATGTCCTCGGGCAGGAAGTTCGCGCCGTAGCGTTGCGTGAGATGTGTCTTGAGGACGAAGTCGCTCGGCAGGAAGCGCCAGGTCTCTGCGTTCCAATGCACGCCGCCGCCGCCGACGCCGTTCGGCGGCATGAAGGCGCCCCAGGTGCGGATCGGCAGCGCCGTCTGGTTCATCTTGTTGCGGAAGGTGAAGGTGTTCTGGTCGGGCCGCAGAAACAGCTCGTGGCGAATGCGATAACGCAACTCGTCCTGAGCGTAGTTCGGCGGATAGTCGGTCGCCTCGTCGCGCCAGGGTCCGCGCTCGATGGCGATGACATCGAGGCCCTCGTCCGTCAGCTCATGGGCGAGGATCGACCCGGTCCAGCCGAGACCGATGATGACGACGTCCTTGTGCGGGAGCTTTCGCGCCATGGCCTAGCTCTTCTTCGGCGTCCAGTTGATGGAGCCGACAATGCCCACCGGCGGCAGCGGAAAGCGCTCGTTATGCCGCTCGATCCAGTCGAGATAATTGTAACGGGCGCCGGGAAATCCGATCATCTTCCAGGCGACCATGTCCTTGTTGCCGCCGTAGATCGGATCGGCGAAAAAACCTTGCTGCGTGTCTTTGAGGATCTGATCGAAAAAGACCTTGCCGTCAGCCTGCTCGAATTTCACCTGGCTGGCGTCGAGGTCATGCAGCACAGCGTCCTTGTCGGTCTCGCTCAGATCGGCGAAACGCTTGCCGCCGAATTTGTCGCGGCAATGCTTATCGAGCGCGGCTATGCCTTTGCGATAGAGCTCAGCCGGCGTGACAGGAGACTGCGGGCCTTGCGATTTTGTGCCTGGCTGGAAAGGTCCGCCGCGAAACAGGCCTTCATCCTTGCCGTAAGGGCCGGCGAGCTGCCGGTCGATATACACGGCGCACCCGGCCTCCTTGCCGCCGGCTGTCTGCGGATCGGGCGGGATGATGCGGTCGACGATCGCTTCAACGGTGGCGGCCTCGTCGGACGAAAAAAACAGCCACGGGCCGGGCCGCGCAGCAATCGGCGGATATCCCGCATTGGGCTGCCATGGCAGATGTCCGCTGATAAGGCCGGCTCGCGCTGCGGCGGTTCCGGCTACGAACCACGCCGCTGTCGCCAACAATTCACGACGATGCAAATGCATTAATCAAAAACCGCTCGCCCCGCGTAACGGGCCGATCACAGCCTTGCCCCGCAATCCAACGGCTTGGACGCGCCGGCGGTTCCTTCATGATCGCCTACGTCGCAGGCCTCAGCCGCTCGTCCCGATCGCACTCGACGCCCTGCAGGCCGACGGCGGCCGGCCTGCGCCCGCTGCGGCGCAACGCAAAGCTGCCGCTGCACCCGCCACGGTGTGGACACGAAGGCCCCCTAGACGACCGTCCCCGAATCTTCGGGTATTACCCGCGCGCGGCGTCTCTGGGACGCCGCGCGCAACCGTCTTGGGCCCATGTTCCGCCTGTTCGAAAAGTCGCTGCCGCCGACCAGCCTGCCCGCGCGCACCGAGCCGCCGCCGGGGCTGATCGCGTTCTATTGGCACTTCGCGCGCCAAGCACGCGGCCTTTTCCTCGCGCTGTTCGCCGCCGGCTTTGCCGTGGCGCTCCTCGACGTCACCATTCCCGTGTTCATCGGCAAAGTGGTGACCCTGGTGACCACGACCAAGCCGGAAGCGCTGTTCGCGCAGCATTGGCCGATGCTCGCGGGCATGGCTGCGGTGCTGCTGCTCGCGCGCCCGGCCGCCTTCACCGTCCAGCATCTGCTGATGAACCAGGCGATCGCCGCCAACGTCTCCAACCGCATCCGCTGGCAGAACCACTGGCACGTGGTGCGGCAATCCTGGGCGTTCTTTCAGAACGACTTCGCCGGCCGCATCGCCACCCGCGTCATGCAGACGGGCCCGGCCATCCGCGAAAGCCTGGTTTCGCTGATCACCGCCGTCTGGTTCATCCTGATCTACGGCACCTCTTCGCTGGTGCTGCTCGCGCGCGCCGACCGCTGGCTCGCCGTGCCGGTGCTGGTCTGGTTCGCTGCCTATGTGGTGATGCTGCGCTTCTTCGTGCCGCGCATGCGCGACAAGTCGAAGACCATGTCGGAAGCGCGCTCGATGCTCACCGGCCGCATCGTCGATACCTACACCAACATCGTCACGGTGAAGCTGTTCGCCCGCGCCAAGGACGAGGACGCCTATGTGCGCGAGGCGCTCGACCTGCACACCGGCCGGTTCCATGCCTCGCTGCGGCTCAACACCTGGTTCGCGCTGACGCTCACGCTGCTCAATGCCGGGCTGATCACCGCGACCGGCGCCTTCGCGGTGGTGCTGTGGCGGCTCGGCCATGTCGAGGTCGGGGTGGTGGCGATGGCGCTGCCGATGACGACGCAGATCGTCAGCGCCTCCGGCTGGGTGGCGTGGCAGGTCACCGGCATCTTCGAGAACATCGGCGTGGTGCAGGAAGGCATGATGACCATCGCGCGCCCGCACACGCTGATCGACAAGAGCGATGCGGTGGCGCTGGCCGTGCCGCGCGGCGGGGTGCGCTTCGAGCGCGTGCGCTTCGGCTACGGCAGGCAGAGCGGCGTCATCGAGGACCTCACGCTCGATGTGCGGCCGGGCGAGAAGATCGGCCTCGTCGGCCGCTCCGGCGCCGGCAAATCGACCCTGGTCAACCTGCTGCTGCGCTTCTTCGATCTCGAGGACGGGCGCATTCTCATCGACGGGCAGGACATCGCCGGCGTGACGCAGGAGAGCCTGCGCGGGCAAATTTCGGTCGTGACCCAGGATACCTCGCTGCTGCACCGCTCGATCCGCGACAACATCCGTTACGGCAAGCCCGGCGCCGGCGAGGCGGATGTCGTTACGGCGGCGAAGCTCGCCCACGCGCACGAATTCATCCTCGATCTCGAGGACCAGCTCGGACGCCGCGGCTACGACGCCCATGTCGGCGAGCGCGGCGTCAAGCTCTCCGGCGGCCAGCGCCAGCGCATCGCCATCGCCCGCGTCATCCTCAAGGACGCGCCGATCCTGGTGCTCGACGAGGCGACCTCGGCGCTCGACAGCGAGGTCGAGGCGGCGATCCAATCGAGCCTGTCGACGCTGATGCGCGGCAAAACGGTGATCGCCATCGCCCACCGTCTCTCCACCATCGCGCAAATGGACCGGCTGATCGTTCTCGACCGCGGCCGCATTGTCGAGGAGGGCACGCACGAAAGCCTGCTGCGCGACAACGGCCACTACGCAGCGCTGTGGCGGCGCCAGTCGGGCGGCTTCATCGACGTGTCGGTCCCGCAGCAGGCGGCGGAGTAGGCTTGCGCACATCTCCGCAATAACCAGGCAGGACAGGCGCTTGCCTCCCTTTTCACGCTTGCTGCGCCCAATCATAATGGCGGCCCGCCTCGCTTTTGGACACCGCCATGATCCTCGAAATCGCGCAGATCGACGTGAAGCCCGGCATGGAAAATGCCTTCGAAGCCGGCGTGAAAAGCGCCGCGCCCATCTTCAAGCGCGCCAAAGGCTGCAAGGGCCTGGCGCTGCAAAAGTCGCATGAACATCCGCAGCGCTATCGGCTGTTCGTGCAATGGGAGACGCTGGAGAATCACACCAAGGATTTTCGCGAATCCGCCGACTTCCAGGAATGGCGCAAGCTCGTCGGCCACTGCTTCGCCGCTCCGCCGAATGTCGAGCATGTCACCGAGGTGGTGCGCGGGTTCTGATCTATGGACCGAGTGTCTTCCTTAGTGGGGGACTGGAGTGGCTGACCGCATCCTCACCACCCACACCGGCAGCCTGCCGCGCACGGCCAAAGTCGTCGAACTGCTGCTCGCCGAGCAGCAGAGGCCCGGCGCGCGCAAGGCCGAGCTCGATGCCGCCGTCGACGCGGCCGTGCGCGCCGTGGTGCAGAAGCAGGCGGAGTGCGGCCTCGATATCGTCAACGACGGGGAGCAGGGCCGCACCGATTACACCGTGCACGTCATGCATCGGCTCAGCGGCTTCGAGGGTGAAAGCGCGCCGCCACTGGGCACCGGCGATGAGGAATTTCCCGAGCTCGCCGAAATCCTCAAGCACTTCGCCTCGCCGTTCCAGCACCGGCCGGCCTGCAATGGGCCCGTGGGGTGGAAGGATTGGCCGGCGGCGCAGGCCGACATCGACCGCGCCAAGAAGGCGGTGGCCGGCGTTGCGGCGGTGGATTTCTTCTACACCTCGCCGTCGCCCGGGCAGGTCGCGCGCTATTTGAAGAACAAGTATTACAAGAGCGAGGAGGACTACATCTTCGCGCTCGCCGACGCGATGCGGCGCGAGTACCAGGCGATCGTCGAGGCAGGCTTCATCCTGCAGCTCGATTGCCCCGATCTCGCGATGCTGCGGCACATGGTTTATCTCGATTTACCCCTTGCGGAATACCGCAAGATCATCGCCACCAACGTCGCCGCGCTCAACCACGCGGTGCGCGATCTGCCGCCCGAGCGCATGCGCATGCACGTGTGCTGGGGCTCCACCGTCGCGCCACATCATACCGATGTGGAAATGAAGGACATCGTCGACATTATTCTGTCCGGCCGCCCGCATGCGGTGTCGTTCCCGGCAGCCAATGCGCGGCATGAGCACGAGTGGAAAATCTGGCGCGAGGTGAAGCTGCCGGACGGCAAGAAGATCATTCCCGGCGTCATCGATTCCACCGTGAACACCGTCGAGCATCCGGAGGTGGTCTGCGACCGCATTTTGGATTTCGCTTCGGTGGCCGGGCGAGACAACGTGATTGCCGGGGTCGATTGCGGCTTCGGCACCTTCGCCGGGCGCGTGCAGGTCGACTCGAAAATCGTGTGGCTGAAATTGGCCTCGCTGGTCGAAGGCGCGCGTCGGGCCAGCGAGCAGCTGTGGACGCGGGCTGCGTGATTTGGGCCCGTCCCTGAGGGGACGAACAGCGAAGGCTCGGTGACGCGGTCGTAGGGTTTACCGCGAGCATGACGGCTCGCGCGCGCATAACGGCACGTCGTAGACACCGCGCTTGCGCGCCTTTGCCCACGTTACAGATTTTCTCGCTGCGCCCGGGACGGGCGCGCTTCCAGCGCGGACTGGCTTCATTCTTCTCGGCGCCGAGCGACTGTCCAGATATTGACAATATATTGTCAATATGACAATCTACTTACATGAATGCAGACATCGAGCTGATTCCCCTGATCATCGCCGATATCTACGAACTGGCCGGCCGCTTCCGCGCTTCCGGAGAAGCGATCGCGCACGCGGTCGGGCAGACGCAAGCCCGCTGGCAAGTGATGAGCGCGGCCTCCGCCGAGCCGAAGACCGTGCCGCAAATCGCCCGCCGCCTCGGCGTCACGCGGCAGAACGTGCAACGCATTGCCGATCTGCTGGTGGCAGAAGGCTCGGCCGCGTTCACGCCCAATCCCGACCACCGCGGCTCGCCTTTTCTCGTGCTCAGCAAGCGCGGCCACGCCACGCTTGCCGCGCTCGGCAAAGCCGCCAAGGCGCGGCACGCCAAGCTCGCACGCAAGCTTGCCGAAGCCGATGTCCAAACCATGCACAAGAGCCTGCGTCGCCTGCTCGCCGCGCTTGCTCACAACGATCTAACAACGTGAGGAGTAACTACCATGGACACCGAGACCATCGCCGAATGCATGACGCTCAGCTTCGCCGATACGCCTTTCCCGATTGTGGTACAAAAGCTCGCCGCAGCCGGCGTCGCCGCTTACACCGCCGACCTGATCGCGTTGCGCAATACCTATTACGGCGCCGGCGGTGAAAACGCCGACGAGCCGCTGCCGCTCACCGAGGGTCCGCCGATCGCCGCGCGATTCGACGGCGACGCCGTGGCAGCGACGGTGAAAGAGATTCAACAAGGACGCATCGGCTATGCGGAATTCCTGCGCCGCATCATGTGCGCCGGCTGCGCCAGCTATCGCGTATTCATCGGGGGCCGCAAGGCGATGTATTTCGGCCGTGACGGCGAGTTCTACACCGAGCCGTTCCCGGCGGCGAAGTGAAAGGAGACGGGGCGCCGGACGCGGCGCCCTTTCCCCGCACGCGGACTCGTCCCATATTCGGACGATGGCAAAGCCTCCCAAAAAGACGAAAGATCCCGCGCGGCCGACACGCGCCAAGGCCAATCGGCCCGATACGCCGCCGACGCCTGCCGCGCTTGCCGATCTGCTCAATCCGGCGATCAACAAAGGCACGGCCGGGCTCGGTCCGAGCCTCGGCAAAAATCCCAATCTGCAGCCGCCGCCGGACAATTCGTGGGACCGCCGCCGCGATTTCTCGGCCGCGCACACCGCGCGCAAATCGGCGCGCGCGCCGAAAGGATTTTCTGAAGCGCCGCAGGCGGACTTCGAGGGGCCGCCGGTCACGGGGCTCGATCCCAAGCTTGCGGAAGAACTCGGCCTCTCCGACGAAATGAAATATCGGCTGCCGCGCGCCGACCTGCCGACGCAGCGCGGCGGCATCGCCGGGCTCGCCAGCCAGCAATCGCTGGAAAAGCTGCTGCGCGAGGGGCGCCCGGAATTTTCCGCCCAGCCGTGGACGCCGCACCGGCCGCCGCGGCCGGAAAAATCCGAAGGCGGCGTGCGCTTCAAGATCGCGTCGGACTTCCAGCCGAAGGGCGATCAGCCGCAGGCCATCAAGGAACTGGTGGAAGGCGTCAAGCGCAGCGACCGCACGCAGGTGCTGCTCGGCGTCACCGGCTCGGGCAAGACCTTCACCATGGCCAAGGTGATCGAGGAAACGCAGCGCCCCGCCCTCATCCTCGCGCCGAACAAGACGCTCGCCGCCCAGCTCTACGGCGAGTTCAAGTCATTCTTCCCCGACAACGCGGTCGAATATTTCGTCTCGTACTACGACTACTACCAGCCGGAGGCCTACGTCCCGCGCACCGATACCTATATCGAGAAGGAGTCCTCGATCAACGAGCAGATCGACCGCATGCGCCACAGCGCGACGCGCGCCCTGCTCGAACGCGACGACGTGATCATCGTCGCGTCCGTCTCCTGCATCTACGGCATCGGCTCGGTCGAAACTTACTCCGCCATGACCTTCACATTGAAGCAGGGCGGCAAGATCGACCAGCGCCAGCTGCTCGCGGACCTGGTGGCGCTGCAATACAAACGCACGCAGGGCGATTTCTACCGCGGCTCGTTCCGCGTCCGCGGCGACGTCGTGGAAATCTTCCCGGCGCACTATGAGGACCGCGCCTGGCGCGTGTCGCTGTTCGGCGACGAGATC
>DASRDF010000031.1:0-35622 GCA_035652735.1 Pseudolabrys sp.
ACTATTCCGCTTGCACTGCGTTCGAAAATTACTTATTTCGGAATTGCCCAAATTCGCACGTGCCTGTGGCCGTGTGTCGATCGGTAGGTAGCGGGACAAGAGGCCCGCCAGCCGCCTGAGGTCAGCGAGCTCCTTCTCGGACGAGAAGAGTAAGTAGCCTCAAGTTTTCTGATCGGCAGCCGGAGGCGAAACCGGCGCACTCTGCTCTCAGCAGGGGACGCGGCTTAAAGCAACGACGATCGGGCTTCCTTGGTCTCTGCCGGTCTCCACCACCGGCGCGGGTCACCGAAGAGGCTTGTTCATCTTTGCCGGCCGTGCGGACGGGGTTCATCCCCTTCCAATCCAAGGCAGCATGAGCGGTTAGCTCGCGTTGAGCGTTTTGCGCGTCCCCATCGCGCGCAGCGCCCGAGCGCAGGCAAGCCGCAACATCAAGGAGCGCGAAAAGGCGCTCTGCTGAGCTTAGGGGAACTGCGCCAATGACCGAGCGCATTCGGGAATTCCTACGTAAGCGGACCGACGACGGGCCATGCCTGGTCGTCGACCTCGACGTAGTGCGCGACAACTTCAACGCCTTTGCCAAGGCCCTGCCCGACACACGGGTGTTCTATGCGGTGAAGGCTAATCCGGCGCCGGAGGTGCTGAGCCTGCTGGCCAGCCTCGGCTCCTGCTTCGACACCGCCTCGATCAGCGAGATCGAGCTGGCGCTCGCCGCCGGGGCCACCCCGGATCGAATCTCGTACGGCAACACGATCAAGAAAGAGCGCGACATCGCCCGCGCCTTCGCGCTCGGCGTTCGCCTCTATGCCGTCGACTGCAAGGCCGAGGTCGACAAAATTGCCCGCGCCGCTCCGGGATCCAAGGTCTTCTGTCGCATCCTCTCGGACTGCATGGGCGCCGAATGGCCGCTGTCGCGCAAGTTCGGGTGCGAGCCGGCCATGGCGGTCGAGGTGCTGGAGCATGCGCTGCGCCAAGGTCTGGAGCCGATCGGCGTCTCCTTCCACGTCGGGTCGCAGCAGCGCAACCAACATGCCTGGGACCGCGCTCTGGCGTCGGCCGCCGCCGTGTTCCGCGAATGCGGCGAGCGCGGCATCAACCTGACCATGGTGAACCTGGGCGGCGGTTTCCCCACCCGCTACACCAAGAACGTGCCGACGGTAAAAACCTACGGCAACGCGATATTTCGCGCTTTGCGCAAGCACTTCGGCAACCGCATCCCGGAGACCATCATCGAGCCGGGCCGCGGCATGGTCGGCAGCGCCGGGGTGATCGAGGCCGAGGTCGTGCTCGTCTCCAAGAAAAGCGAGGAAGACGACGTGCGCTGGGTCTATCTCGATATCGGCAAGTTCGGCGGGCTCGCCGAGACCATGGACGAGTCGATCCGTTACCCAATCAAGACGCCGCGCGACGGCGCCGATACGGCTCCCTGCGTGCTCGCCGGCCCGACCTGCGATTCGGCCGACGTGCTGTACGAGAAGGAGCCCTATCTGCTCCCCGTCAGCCTTGAGATCGGCGACAAGGTGCTGATCGAAGGCACCGGGGCCTATACGGCAACGTATGCCTCGGTCTGCTTCAACGGCTTCGCGCCGCTGAAGACGTATCACATTTGACCACGTGCTTTCGGATCATGGGTGCAGCGCCTGCGCGCTGCGCCCGGTCTCGACACGGAGGTTGAGCACCATGATCACTATCCGCCATGAACGTCCGACGGATGCGCCGGCACGCGAGGCGCTGCTCGATGAGACCTTCGGCCCGGACCGGTGGCGCAAAAGCTCGCAGCGGCTGCGCGACGGCCGTCTGCCGGCCGAGAGCCTTGCCTTTATTGCCGCCGAAGGCCGCCGAATACTCGGCACCGCCAGGCTCTGGCATGTGCAGTGCGCGACCGGCGAGCGAATTTTGCTGCTCGGCCCAGTCGCCGTCGCCGCCGGCCATCGCAGTCGCGGGATCGGCGCGGCGCTCATGCGCCGCGCGCTCGCGGCGGCCCGCAAGCACGGCCATGGCGGCATCATCCTCGTCGGCGATGCGTCCTACTACGGCCGTTTCGGCTTCAGCGCCGACAAGGCGCGGCGGCTGCGGCTGCCGGGGCCGTTCGAGCGCCACCGCCTGCTCGCCCTGGAGCTGAGGCCCGGCACACTCGACAACGCACGCGGCCTCATCAAAGCGGCGGGGCCGTCCGCGCCGCACGTCGCCGCCGCCGCTTAGCCAAAACGCAGAAAGTCGTGGACGCAGCGGCGCTTTTCGGCGCCGCCGCCCTTCCGTTTGCACGCAGCGGCGGATATCACGGCAGTGAGGCTGGAGGAGACTGAATGGCCAATTGGCCCGTGCACGCCCGCATCGACGGGCCGGTGGTGATGATCGGCTTCGGCTCGATCGGCAAAGGCACTCTGCCGCTGATCGAACGCCATTTCAGCTATGACAAAAGCCGCTTTGTCGTCATCGATCCGGAGGACAAGGACCGCAAGCTGCTCGACGAGCGCGGCGTCCGCTTCGTCCACCAGGCCGTCACCAAGGACAATTACCGGCACCTGCTGACGCCGCTGCTCACCGCCGGCGGCGGCCAAGGCTTTTGCGTCAACGTCTCCGTCGACACTTCCTCGCTCGACATCATGGAGCTCTGCCGCGAGATCGGGGCGCTGTACATCGATACCGTTGTCGAACCCTGGGCCGGCTTTTATTTCGACAAGAAGCTCGGCCCGGAGGCGCGCTCGAACTACGCGCTGCGCGAAACGATCCTTGCTGCAAGGCGCAAGCGCCCGGGCGGCGTCACCGCGGTGTCTTGCTGCGGCGCCAATCCCGGGATGGTGTCGTGGTTCGTTAAGAAGGCGCTCATCAACATCGCCGGCGACATCGGTCTTAAATTCAAGACGCCGAAGACGCGGGAGGACTGGGCGCGGCTCGCCAAGCGGGCCGGAATCAAGGGCATCCACATCGCCGAGCGCGACACCCAGCGTGCCAAGGGGCCCAAGGCGCTCGACGTTTTCGTCAACACCTGGTCGGTGGAAGGTTTCATATCCGAAGGCCTGCAGCCGGCGGAGCTCGGTTGGGGCACGCACGAGAAGTGGGTCCCTCCCAACGCGCGCCACCATAAGACCGGCTGCCAGGCGGCGATCTATATGCTGCAGCCCGGCGCAAATACGCGGGTGCGCTCCTGGACGCCGACGGCACGGGGCCAATACGGCTTTCTGGTCACGCATAACGAGTCGATCTCGATTGCGGATTTCTTCACCTTGCGCCAGGGCCGCAAGGTGCTGTACCGGCCGACCTGCCATTACGCCTACCATCCGTGCAACGACGCTGTGTTGTCGCTGCACGAGATGTTCGGGCGCGGCGGAGAACGCCAGCCGCACGTGCATATCCTGGACGAGCACGAGATCGCCGACGGCGTGGACGAGCTCGGCGTGCTGCTCTACGGGCACAAGAAAAACGCCTACTGGTACGGCTCGCAGCTCTCAATCGACGAGACGCGGGTGCTCGCACCGTATCAGAACGCCACCGGGCTGCAGGTGACCAGCGCCGTGCTCGCCGGGATGGTCTGGGCCCTGGAAAACCCCAATGCCGGCATCGTCGAGGCCGACGAAATGGATTTCGAGCGCTGCCTGGAAGTGCAGATGCCCTATCTCGGCCCCATCATCGGCGCCTATACCGAGTGGACGCCGATTACCGGGCGGCCGGGACTCTTTCCCGAGGACATCGACAGGCGCGACCCGTGGCAGTTCAAGAACGTGCTGGTGCGCTGAGGCGCGACCAAGACACCCACACGCCACGGGCGGCCTCGCGGCCGCCCGTTTGCGTTCCTACCGTCCGTTACTTCGGCGGCTCTTCTTTTTTCTTTTCCTCAGGCTTGGCGGCTGGTTTCGCCGGCGGCGGTTTATGCGCCTCCGGAGGCGGCGGAGCCGGATGCTGAGGCGGAGCCGGCCGGGCAGCCGGCTGCGGCGGCTGCGGGTGCTGCACGGCGGCCGGCGGCGCATGCGGGCGCTCCTCGCGCTCACGCTGCTGGGGCGGCGGCGTTTCGCGCCGCTGCTCAGGCGCAGGCGAAACGGGGCGCTGCGGCTGCTGGGGTGTTTCGCGCCGCTGCTCGTGCTGCGGCTGCTGCGGTCGCTGCTGATTGAGCTGCGGCGGCGTTTCGCGGCGCTGCTCGGTGGGCGGCGGCGCGACAGGGCGCTGCGGCTGCGGCGCCGGCGCACCGGACGGCTGCTGCGGTGGCCGCGGCTGCACCGGCGTTTGCGGACGCTGCTGCTGTTGTTGCTGAGCCGGCTGGGTGGCCGGCGCTTGCTGGCGCTGCTGCTGGGGCAGCGGTTGCGTCGGCGGAGCACCCTGCGCAGCGCGCGGCGGATGGCTGCCGAGCTTGCCGCGCTCACCCTTTCCAAGCGGCTGCGGCGCAGGTGCTGCTGCCGTGGGCTGTATCACGGTCGTGCTCTGTTGCACGACGACCGTGTTAACGCGGCTGGTGCTCGGCCGGCGGCCGCGCTGCACGGAGCCGCGCTGCGACTGCAGTTGCTGCGCCGAAACACTCACGGCTCCGGCCACGCCCTGCGTTCCTGCCAGCACATGCGGAGTCACGCGATAAGTGGGAAGTGCCCTGTGGCTCGCGCGCGCGACGAAAACCGGAGAGATGCCGGCATTGACCGCAGCGCGACCGCGGCCGTAGCCGACGGTGCGATTGATGATGTAGGTGCGGCTGAACACCTCCACCCGGCGCGACGGCGGCAGCCGATAGCTGCGCCAGCGCGGCTCGGCGATGTAGCGCGGCGAGACGAACACCCAGTAGGTCGGCGTGTCGTCGTATTCGACGATGATGTCGTCCGGCGGCAGCGGTGCCCAGCCGACGTAGTCCTCGCCGTAACGCCAATCGACCCAGGCCGGTCCCCACTCGTCGCCGGGAATCCAGAACCAGCCGAGGGCGGCATCATGCGCCCAGCGGCCGTAGTGAAAGACCACCCAGCCCCAATCCTGTTCCTCCGGATCGGAGATCCAGTACCAGCCCCATTCATCGGTGTAGACCCAGTGGCCGTACTCGTAAGGGCGCCAGTCCGGCGGCAACTCATCGGGCACCCAGACTTCGCCCCAACGCGGATGGCGCTGCCAATGTCCGTAAGGCTCCAGTGCTTCCTGGAATTCGACCGAGACCTGCGCGGAGGCAGCGGTGAGAGCGCCAGGCACAACTGGCGCGGCGGTCATTGCCAGCGCCAGCGCAACGCTGGTCAGTAGACCAAGCAGCAGCCGGCGAAAGGTGCGTTCAACCATCGTTCTGCTCCTCGCGTGCACGAATCAGCCCGATACAATACGGTAGTGCGAATTGTGGCGAGGGTAATACTGCGAAACTGAATGGAAGCTGAGAACCCGAGCGCAATACCGCCGCAATTATAAACGCAGCACGCCCGCCCGTCCCGCTTCCGTGCCGTACGCAAGCGTTTGGCCCGTAGCGTCCCATCCCAGCGCGCTCACCGGCTCGCCATCGCCCTGCCGGACCAAAATAAGGGCGCCGTCATCGATCCGCACCAGCAGGACGACGCCATCGGCGCAGCCGATGGCGACTACCGGCTGGCGCGGGTGGCAGGCGACCACCGTCACACGCGCAACGCCGCCGGCAAGGATGGTCGGTTGGCGGCCCATCGGCCCATCTTTGCCATCGAACGGCCATAATATGAGCTGCTCGGACCCGGAGGTGGCGAGGAATTCGCCATCCGACGTCCACGATAATGAGCGTACGCGCGTCGAATAGCCGGACATGCGCATATGCTGGCCGTCGGCGACGCGCCAACCGTGCAGCATGGGCTCTTGCATCGTGGTGATCACGAAGCGGCCGTCGGGGCTCACCGTGACGCCAAGATGGGAACCCTTCCATTGCAGCTTTTGCGGCGCGGCAGAAGCGTTGGGAAACCAGAGGGTGGCTCCATTGTAGTGCGCGATGGCAAGACGCAAGCCTTTGGGCGCAAAAGCAAGACCGGCGACCGTCGAGGGTGCTTCGAAGGCGCGCGCCTCCCCCTTTTTGGCCAACACCTGGACCGTCTTGCCGGCGGACCAAGCGACAGAGCCGTCGGGCGCCACCGCCACCTGATCGATCCAACGCTTCGTCTCGTCGCTTGCGACGATCTCGTGCTCCCCGCCTTCAGTCGTTGCTATCACCATGCCATCGTCGCCGCCGGTGACGATGCGAGTGCCGTCGCAGACGCTGGCGAGAATGGCGCCCTTGTGGATCGTCAGCCGGCGCTCGGTCTCGCCCGCAAAGAACAACTGCTCCTCGCCAAGCACAAAGACGGGCGTCGCGCCGAGAAAATGCACGCCGAACACGCTGCCGCCTGCGTCCAAGGTACGGACGCGGTCGTAGAGAGAAGGAAGCGTGGCAGTGGACTCAGTCATTCTCAGCGCCGTCGTTGCCGGCCTCGACCCGGCAATCCATGAGTCGAGCGGCAAAAAGACTTACGTAACGCCCTAACGCGCGGCAAGCCACTATGGATGCCGCGGTCGACGCTCGCGTACGACGCTGAGTTGGTTCGGCCTCCTAGGCCACGCAGGCCTCGAAGCCGTTGCGGATCTTGTCCTCAGGCAGCTGGCGGCCGATGAACACGATGCGGCTGTCGCGTTTCTCGTCCGGCTTCCATGGCCGCTGGTGATCGCCGTCGAGGATCATGTGTACGCCCTGGAAGA
Organism: Pseudolabrys sp.; assembly: GCA_035652735.1. Classification (GTDB taxonomy): domain Bacteria; phylum Pseudomonadota; class Alphaproteobacteria; order Rhizobiales; family Xanthobacteraceae; genus Pseudolabrys. The sequence continues at coordinate 6,646 of DASRDF010000031.1, forward strand.
CGAAGCGCTCGGCGTCGTCCTTGAAGGCGAGGATGCCCTTGCAACGCAGGATATTAGGCCCTTCGGTCGCCACCAGGTCCTGAATCCACGGAAAGAACTTGTCCGGGTTCAGCGGCTTCTCGCTGCGCAGCGACAGCGATTGCATGTCTTCGTCGTGATAGTGCTTGAGACCGTTGCCATGATGACCGTGATGGGCGCCATGATCATGATGGCTATGGTCGTGATGATGATCGTGCTCATGGTCATGATCGTCGGCCTCCAGAAATTTTGGCTCGATATCGAGGATGCGGTCGAGGTCGAATGCGTTACGGCCGAGCACCTCGTCGATGCCGACCTGGGCCCGCTGGGTCCGGTGCAAAGTCGCATATGGATTGATGGCGCGGATGCGTGCCTCGACCTCGACGAGTTCGTCGGCCGTGACGAGGTCGGTCTTGTTGAGCAGGATGACGTCCGCGAAGGCGATCTGGTTCTTCGCCTCGGGCGCATCCTTGAGGCGGTCCTTGAGCCACTTGGCGTCGGCGACGGTGACCACCGCATCGAGCTTGGTCTTTGCGCCGACCGCCTCGTCGACGAAGAAAGTCTGCGCCACCGGCGCGGGGTCGGCCAACCCGGTTGTCTCGACAATAATGGCGTCGAACTTGCCCTTGCGCCGCATCAGCCCGTCGATGATGCGGACCAGATCGCCCCGCACCGTGCAGCAGATGCAGCCGTTGTTCATCTCGAACACTTCCTCGTCGGCATTGACCACCAGCTCGTTGTCGATGCCGATCTCGCCGAATTCGTTGACGATCACGGCGAACTTCTTGCCGTGAGGCTCCGACAGAATGCGGTTGAGCAGCGTAGTCTTGCCGGCGCCGAGGTAGCCGGTGAGCACGGTGACGGGGATTTTGGACGCTGCAGCAGGCGTCGAGGGCGCGGTGGACATGGTGGACGGGTGACTCCGTGACGGAAAAGATATAGGAGGTCACGGGCGGCGGTGCAAAAGGCTCGTTTTGTTAGCTCAAACGAGGCCACAGCCGTCTTTACGCTCGCTCGGCCTAAGCCGTCAGCCGTCGGGGGGCCGACAATCGGACGGTTGCAGCACCCTCATCGTTGATCTCGATCTGGAAGATTTCGGACAAACCTACCCTTCCAGACGGCGTCAGTCGGAGTGCACGGCTTCCTGAAACAGATTTGAGCCACCCGAGCTCCAACAGTCGATCGAGAATCCGAGCTCCGACTAATCCCTTGATGTGATAACGACGCTCGCTCCAGTCGAGGCAAGGCTGGCAGAAAATCCGCCGCGTTCGCGGCCTCAGATCGGCGCCGAACGCGGAAAGGAAATGCTCGCCCGAAGACGTGACCTCACCGCCTTCATCGGTGAGGACGATGTGCCCCATCGCTACAAGTGCATCGGTAACTGCAACTCCTAGCTGGCCAGCCAGATGATCGTAGCAACTGCGGGCATAACGAAGCGCATCGTCTTTTGCTGAGCGCGGCTGACGGCGGGGTGGTACTTCTATGGCGGCGACAACCTTGATGCTCTCCAGCATTGTCGCGACCAGGGGAGACGTAATCCGATAGTAGCTGAAGCGGCCATTGCGCCTGACGGTCAAAAGCCGCGCGGCAATTAGCTTGCTTAGGTGGCCGCTTGCCGTCGCGCGTGAGACATTGGCGCAGCAGGCAAGTTCGGTGGCCGTCAGCGACCGGCCGCCCATGAGGGCGTTAAGCATCGTGGCTCGCGCAGTGTCACCCACGAGAGCGGCCACTTCCACCAAGTTTGCCGCCGCGACCATCCTTCACCGTACTGCTGATACCGAGAGCTATCAATCGCAGACAGTTCGGCACGGGCCGAACTGTTCGCGCGAGACAATTGCGATCCTCGCCGCGTTAATGCGCTGTAGTCCTGGGCAGGGTCCACGGTTTCATGGAGGATGAGATGGCCGCCTATTGGATCGCGCGTTCGAAGGTTAACGATCCCGAGCAATACAAGAAGTACACCGATCTGGCGACGCCGATCATTGGGACATTCGGCGGCAAGTTTCTAGCGCGCGGCGGCAAGTTCAAGATCCTTGAGGGCCCGGAGAAATTCCACCGCTTCATCGTCATCGAGTTCCCGAGCTTCGAGAAGGCGGTCTCCTGTCACGAATCGCCCGAATACCTTGAAGCCGCGGCGCACCGCCAGAAGGACGGCGCGAGCGAATTGGAGGTCGTCATCGTCGAAAGCATCTGAGATTCACCGATAGGGCCAAGCCCGGCTCAATTGATGGAAAGGCAACATGATGTCCATCACACGTCACGACATCAGGCAGATAACGGACGACAATCGTGGTCAGCCGATCATCAGCCAAGCCGTCGTTTACGGTAACGTCGCCTACTTCGCCGGCGTCACCCCCAACCCTGTTGTTGGCGACATCAAAGCTCAAACCGCTCAAGTGCTGCGACGGGTCGATGAGCTTCTCAAGCTTGCGGGAACCGACAAATCAAAACTCCTGAGCGTCCAGGTCTGGATCGCTCGTCGAGGTCATGGCGGTCGCGGCCGTGCCATGAGCCGGACCGCAGCCGCCGGACATCGCGCGCGCCTGCCGGCGGGCCCCCTCACAACGTCCGTTGCTTCGCTCCGCATTCCTTGCAGGTGTATTCGACGCGCGTCTCTCCTTTCGGCGCCTTGATCCGGTTGGGCGCACCGCACTTGCCGCAGCGCGTCTCGATGCGCGTGTCGCCTTGCGTGATGGTGACGGATTTGCGCTCCATCGCCTCTTTGATCAGGCGCTCGGTCTCCTCGCGCATAGCCTGCTTCGACATCTCATTCCTGCTTGTTTTGCTGTTCATGCGGCACCCTCTAGCAGACTCGCGCGCCCGCCGCACAGCCTTATGGTAGCCTCGGGTTATGGCGCAAGCCGGCGAGAGCCGCCACGCCTCGACGGCGCCACGCTGCCGCAACTGACAGGAGCACCCGTTGGGCCTCATCAAGCACATTGCAGCGCCGATTCGGCGCCTGGTGAGATTTCCCCTGTTTCAGCTCGCCGTCGTGGTCGCCCTGATCTTGTGGTTGCAAGCCGCCGATGAGAATTCGGTGCCTGGTCACGTCTTCAGCGGCCTCGACAAACTCGTCGATGCCACCGTTCAGGTGTTTTCAGCGATCTTCAATGTGCGTGCTTTCACCAAATCGTGGCTCACCTCCGGATTCTGGATTGGTTATGTCTATATCGCCTGCCTACTGATCCTTTTTCTTGCGCGCAGCGCGGTCGGATTCGTTGTCGATCTCGTCGGGCGGTACAATGCATTTTGGTTGCGAAACGCCATTGCGCGGGAACGCGGCATCGCCGCGTACCGCGCCTGGGTGCCGTTTGAAAAAATCAGGCCGCCGAATATCCCGCAAGAAACTTGGGAACAGACTTTTGCGTGGCCTGCCGATAACAAGCCGCCATACCCTCCGCTCGTGCAACGTATGCTGCTCGGCGCGATCAGCAACGTGCTCGTAATCGTAGCCACCCTCGTTCTGCTGCAGGTGTTTACTCCCTTTCCGGTGCTGACCTGGCTCGGCGAACTGGGGAAGGCGGTGTTCGGCTGATGCCCTCGCACGAAAAGCCTCTGCCCGCGATCGGCATCTTCTGGATTGAGGAGGCCGACTATCCGGCCGCGCGGAAAAACTTCGACGACGGTGCCAGCTTGCCGCCGAGCTGGACGGACTGGCGCAAGATGGCCGAGGAGATGAAGAAAGGTCTCGAAGCCTACGGCCACCCGGTGATGAAAATCCGCATCGACCCCGCTACTTTCCCGGCCTGGTGTGCCAGCCACGGCACGACGCCGGGACGGCAGGGCCGCAGGCTCTACGTCGCCGCAGCAGTGAAAGAACGCTGGGGCGAGCAATGATGAGGTGCCTTGGCCCGTTGCTTCGGCTGGCGCTATGCTCGTTCAAGGCAAACCCGGGAGGGGCGCGATGGCATTAAGGGCGACAATCGCCGTTGCGCTGTCCCTTGCGGCCACCGGTGCCGCTTTCGCCCAAAGCTATCCCGATCGAACGGTGAAAATCCTCGTCGGTTATCCGGCCGGCGGGCCGGTCGATATCATCGCGCGCGTTGTCGGCGACAGGCTCGCCGCGCAATGGAGCAAGCCGGTGGTGGTGGAGAACGTTCCGGGCGCCGCCGGCAACATCGCGGGCGACCGCATGGCCCACGCCGCACCCGACGGCTACACCTTGATGATGGCGACCAACGCAACCGTCGCCATCAATCCGAGCCTTTACGCCAAGATGAGCTACGATCCCGGCAAGGACTTCGTCCCGATCTCGGAAGCTGTTTACTCGCCGAACATCCTCGTCGTACCGACAGCGCTGCCGGTCAAATCGGTCACAGAGCTTGTGGACTATGCGCGTGCGCATCCGGGACTGACTTTTGCTTCGGCAGGCGTCGGCACCACGCAGCATCTCGCCGGCGAACTCTTCAAAGCGATGGCGCATATCGACATCCGCCACGTCCCCTATCGCGGCGCGAGCCCCGTCATTCCCGATTTGCTGGCGGGCCGCGTGGACATGCATTTCGGCGCCATCTCGCCCCTCATCCCGCTGGTGCGCGAAGGCAAGTTGCGCGCACTTGCGGTCACCTCGGCGAAGCGCTTCGCCACCGTGCCTGACCTGCCGACCATGATCGAGGCCGGTTATCCGGGCTTTGTGTCGGTGCTGGCAATGGGGCTGATGGCGCCGGCTGGCACGCCGCAGGCGGTGATCGAGGCCATCCACCAAAGCTCGGTACGCGCGCTGTCCGACGCGGACGTGCGCGCCAGGCTCAGCAATATCGGCATGGAGGTCGTCAACAGTTCGCCCAAGGAATTCGCAGCCGCGCTCGCTGCCGAGCGGCCGCAATGGGCCAAGGTCATCGCGGAGGCCGGCATTGTGCCGGCCAAGTAGAGGATGCCATGAATTATTCGACCGATTTCCCGTCGATCAAAGGCCGAGTGTCGGCGCAGGAATGGCAGGCGCGGCTCGATCTCGCTGCCTGCTACCGGCTCGTCGACAAATACGACATGACCGACCTGATCTACAACCACATCACCGCGCGCGTGCCCGGCGAAAAGGATGCCATCCTGCTCAACCTTTACGGGCTGCTTTACAAAGAGATCACCGCGTCGAGTTTGGTGAAAATCCATGTCGACGGCGAGATCATCTGGAAACCCGACACGGATTACGGCATCAACAAGTCCGGCTATGTCATTCACGGCGCCATCCATAAAGCGCGGCCAGACGTGTCTTGCGTGCTGCACACGCACACCCGGGCCGGCATGGCGGTGTCGGCAATGAAATGCGGCTTGCTGCCGCTGTCGCAGACATCAATCCGCTTCGTCGGCCATATCGGCTATCACGACTACGAAGGCCCTGCGGTCGATCTCGATGAACGCGAGCGCATCGTGCGCGACCTCGGCCCGCACGACGCGCTGATCATGCGCAATCACGGTCTGCTCACTTGCGGCGCCACCATCCAGCAGGCGTTCAACACCATGTACCAGCTCGAACTGTCATGCCGTTCGCAGGTCGACGCCATGGCGGCGCGCACCGAACTCAGCATGCCGGGCGAAAACGTGCTCGCGCATACCGCGCATCTTTATCAGCCGGGGACGCGACGGCCCTACGGCATTCTCGAATGGCCGGCGATGCTGCGGCTGCTGGAGGCCGAACAGAAGGCCAGCGATTACCCGCCGTACTGGCACTGAGCCATCTGGCCGTCATTCCGGAGGCGACGATGCTGAAGTTATTTTCGCGGCTGGCGGTGGCCGCGCTCATGCCTGTGGCACTCGCTGCGGCAGCGCTTGCCGACGACTATCCGAACAAACCGATTCGGCTGATCGTCCCCTTCCCGCCGAGCGGCAGTAATGATGTCGTTGGCCGCCTGATCGCCAAGACGCTCAGCGAAAAAATCGGCCAGCAGGTGTTCGTCGACAATCGCGGCGGCGCGGGCAGCGTGATCGGCACCGATGCGCTGTCGAAGGCGCCGCCCGACGGGTACACCATCGGCATCGCCTCCATTGCCTTCGCGGTCAACCCGGCGCTGCACAAGCTGCCCTACGATCCCTTCAAATCGTTCGAGCCGGTATCCATCCTCGCCACCGGACCGAACGTGCTGGTGGTGCATCCGTCCCTGGGCGTGACATCGGTGGCCGAGCTGATCGCGCTCGCCAAGAAAGAGCCCGGCAGGCTCAACTATGCATCGGCCGGCATCGGCAGCTTCCAGCACCTCGGCGGCGAACTGTTCAAGCTCGATGCCAAGGTCGACATCGTGCACGTGCCCTACAAAGGCGGCGGTCCGGCGATGCAGGACGTCATCGCCGGCCACGTCAAGATCATGTTCTCATCGCTCATCCAGACGGGGCCGTTCATCAAATCCGGACAATTGGGCGCGCTCGGCACCGGCGGCAAGACGCGTAGCCCGGCGCTACCCGACGTGCCGACGATCGCCGAAGCGGGCGTGGCCGACTACGAAGCCAACAACTGGTGGGGCATTTTGGCGCCCGCCGGCACGCCTAAGCCTATCATCGACAAGCTCTACAGGAATATTCAGTTGGCATTGCAATCGCCGGACATCCTGGAGGCCTTTGCGCGCGAGGGCGCCGCGCCGGTATCGATGAGCTCGGCTGAATTTGCCGATTTCATCAAGAGCGAGATCGTGAAATGGGGTCGCGTGGTCAGGGAAGGCGGCATCACTGCACAGTAGTCTGCACCACCTAGATCGTCGGCAAGACGACGAGCCTCGCCCACCACAGGCGCCCATTGTGTGACGAAAAATTGATCGGGTCGGTATCTTGGTATAGCCGATATGCGCCTGCCCTGTTCACGAGCGGCGCCAAAATCACGCCGGGCCTCGCAAAATTCGCTGATCTCGCGGACGGTTGGCGGGAGATCTCTCGCCGTCGGCTGCACCCCTAAATCTTGCAACTTCGTCGTGTCGAACCCGACCTATACTTGATGCACTTTCTCAAACCTGCTCTTTGACTCTGTCCATATCCATGGAGGAAACGGAGTACCGACAATGAAACGCATCGTTCTCGCAATCTTGATCTCCGCATTCGCCGGCGGATCGGCGATGGCGGCAAGCTGCGCGGCCATGGCTGTCGGCAAGGACGGCAAGCCGCTTTCCGGCGCCGCCAAGACGTCATCGATTAAGAAATGCTGTGAAGGGCAAGCGGTCGGCAAGGACGGCAAGCCGCTCAGCGGAGCGGCGAAAACCAGCTTCATGAAGAAGTGCGAAGCCGGCGGTTAGCTTTTGCCAGATAACCCAGCGGCCAACAGCCGCTGGGTTTTTTGCGCGGCAATGAATTGGGAGGTCGACATGAGAGTGCTTCTGGCTTCGGCGATTTGCTTGGCGATGATCGGAGCTTTGGCATTGTCTTCGCCCGCCGCGGCAAAGACCGCGAAGGAATGTCAGAGCGAGTGGCGCGCCAACAAAGCGGCAAATGAGAAGGCCGGCGTTAAGGAAAAGGATTACGTCGCCAAATGCCGCGGCGAGGCGGCGACTGACACCAAGGCAAAGCCTACCAAAGAAGAACCGACCAAAGCGACTGAGAAGAAGCCGGAAGCGGCCGGTGCCAAGAAGACCGTGAAAGCGTGCCAGGAAGAGTGGCGAGCCAATAAGGCGGCCAACGAAAAGGCCGGCATCACAGAAAAGTCCTACGTCGAGAAGTGTCGCGCCGGCGAAACGATCGCGCAGCCGGGCTCAATGCCTGCGCCAACAGCGCCGGCCAAGGAAGAGAAGGCTTCGACGCCTGCGGCGCCCGCACGGACCGCCGCGCCCGAAGAGAACAAAGCTGCGAAACCAATGGCGCCGCAGAAGACGGCAACACCTGCACCGGCCGCCAGCCAGCCCAGCGGCGCCAACCAATATGCCGCTGAGGCGCAAGCCAAGAGCCACTGCCCGGGCGGCACGGTGGTATGGGCCAATCTCGACTCGAAGATCTATCACTTCGAGGGGCACAACGATTACGGCCACACCAAGAAAGGCGCCTACATGTGCGAGAAGGACGCCGAAAGCCAAGGGATGCGCGCCGCCAAGAACGAGAAGCATCCGTAGCCGCGCAAGTCACCGTGGCGGCAATGATTACGACTCGGAATGGAGGAACCTATGGGACTGCTCGATAATTTCGGCGGCAAACTCGGTGGACTCCTTGGCGAGGCCGCCGAGACGGCAGCGCCCGCGATTATTTCCGCGGCGCTGGCCAAGACCAATCTCGGCGATTTGCAAGGTTTGGTAAATCAGCTTCAGCAAAACGGGCTCGGCGATCAGGTCAAATCCTGGCTCGGCAACGGCGCGAACATGCAGATCACGCCCGAACAGCTGCGCGCCGCTCTGAGCAGCGAGCAGGTCAAGCAGATTGCGGCGCATTTCGGCGTGCCGGCCGACAAGGCGCTCGAGGCGTTGTCTGCCGCACTGCCGCAGGCGGTCGATCAGGCAAGTCCGAACGGCAAGCTGCAATAACGACTATACGGTCGTTGACCACGCCGAAATTGGCGATGTGCGGTCAAAGCGCGCAAGTTATTCGCGAATGTTGAGCGCACCGCACTTGGCGTTTCTGCCAAAGCGCCGGTCGAAGTCGACAGTGCCGCCGGTCACAGGAACGCGCGTGGTAAGGCCGCGGGTATATTGATCGACGATCAGATATTTCTTGTCCGGTGAAATGCTGACGCGCACCGGCTCCAGCGGTTTGCCTTTCAACGCGCCGGTCAGATCGAGCGCGTACCAGCCGATGGTCGGCGGCATCGAGAGGATATTGTCAGTCTCGCCGGGTGCTTTGAAGATCAGCGACTGCGGCAGATAGATTTCCATGCTCACGCCCTCGCCCGCGCACGCCATGACGCGCATCATGTAGTCTGTTTCCCCGGGCTCTTTGGCGGACGCGCTCGTTGCAAGGACAACGAGCGCCAAAGCGAAAGGCACGCGTTTCACGGCGCTCACCTGATCGGCGGCGCGTACAGAATGCCGCCTGCGCTCCAAAGCTGGTTGAGACCGCGCGGGATGCCGAGCGGCGAGCCGTTGCCGACATTGCGCGCATAGACTTCGCCGTAATTGCCGACGTCGCGGATCACGCGTACGGCCCAGTCCTTGGGCAGGCCGATGTCCGCGCCGTAGTCGCCGTCATTGCCGACCAGGCGCATCACTTCAGGCTTGGTCGAGTTGAGCGCGGCGTCGATGTTTTTTGAGGTGACGCCAAGCTCCTCGGCGTCGATCATGGCGAAGAGCACCCATTTCACGATCAAGAGCCACTCATCATCCTTCTGCCGCACCACGGGGCCGAGCGGCTCTTTCGAGATGACGTCGGCAAGGATCATGTGATCCGCCGGCTTGGGCAGCTTCAGCCGCAATGCATAAAGCTGCGAGGCATCCGCCGTCAGCGTATCGCACTGGCCGGAAGCGTAGGCATTGAACACCTCGTCCACGGAATGGAAGCGCTTCTCCGTATAGGTCATGTGATTGGCGCGGAAATAATCCGGGAGGTTGACCACGGTCGTGGTCTGGCTCTGCACGCAGACTGTGCTGCCGTCGAGCTCGAGCGCCGAGGTCTTGTTGCGCGCCCGCGGCACCATGAAACCCTGCCCGTCATAGTAGGACACGCCGGCGAAATGCAGCGCGTATTGCGTTTCGCGTGACATGGTCCAGGTCGAGTTGCGCGCGAGCACGTCGACCTTGCGGTCGGCCAGTTCCTGGAAGCGTTCCTTGGCGTCGAGTGGAACGAACTTCACCTTTTTTGGGTCGTCGAAAATAGCGGCGGCTACGGCGCGGCAAAAATCGACGTCGAAGCCCGCCCAATTACCTTGCGCATCCTGTGCCGAGAACCCGGGCAATCCTGTGTTGACACCACAGTAGACGGCGTCGCGGCGCACTGTGCGCTTGAGCGTCCTGGTATCGTAGCGCACGTAAGTGACCGCCAGCGCGGCGACCGCCGCTGCAATCAGACAGCCGATGATCAAGCCGGTGTGGAAATTCCGTCCGAAATAACCCCGCACGCCCTGCTTGGCCATCGCTACACCTGCGGACCTTGCAGAATGATCACCTTGGTGCCAACCGGGACGCGATCATAAAGATCGGACACATCCGGATTGGTGAGCCTGAAACAGCCCGAGGACACCTTCGTGCCGATGGTCTGCGGCTGGTTTGTGCCGTGGATGCGGTATTCGGTGCGGCCGAGATAGAGCGCGCGGGCACCGAGCGGGTTGCCGGGCCCGCCGGCCATCCAGCGCGGCAAATAAGGCTGGCGCTGAATCATCTCCGGCGGGGGTGTCCAGTCCGGCCATTCCTGCTTGCGGGTGATGCGCACCAGACCCTGCCACTGGAAACCGTCGCGACCGACGCCGATGCCGTAGCGCAGCGCCCGCCCGTTGCCGATGATGAGATAGAGGAAGCGTTCCTGCGTATTCACAATAATGGTGCCGGGGGCTTCGGTCGTGCGGTAGAACACGACGGTTTTCTGCCATTTCGGATCGAGCTGCTCTTCCTGCTCACTCGGCACATAACCCGGTTGATCGCCATCGCCGCCGATTTGGGCACGAGCGCCCGGGAGGGCGGCAAAAGCCAGCAGCAAGGCAAGCTGAAGCGCGAAGAAAAGCCGGACCAAGGGCATCGGCACCCCCCGAATGCGTCTGAGGCTTTGGTTACTGTGCCCTGTCGGTGGGCGAAGGGCAACCGGAGGGCCGGACAATGAAGAATTCCGCTACAATTTTAGCGTCGATTTTCCGCCGATGTTTATGGGTCTTCGCCATGGTGCCGCCAACCGCAGTACCGGGAAATCCATGTCGCTCTCCATCGCCGAAAACTTCATCCGCAACGCCCGCGAACAGCACTCGCAGCAAGACATCAATTCCAGTCTGCTCAAAGCACTGGCCGAAATGACGCGCGAGCTAAAGCGTTTGGACGACGAAGTGCGGCGCGTGCGGCGCGATGTGCAGATGGCACGCCGCTTTTAGTCCTCCTCTGATTCGACCAAGCAGAACAGGCGCCCCTTGGGGGCGCCTGTGACATTCGGAGTGAGGTCGCGCCGTTTAGTACTTCTTCGAACCGGACGAGCTCTTGCCCATGCTGCTTCCCGAGCCCGTGGTGGCCGTGTTGGCGGCGCAGGTCTGCGAGCCCTTTTTCGCTTTTTCGCAAGATGCCATCGTCTGGAAGCTGCAGTTTTTGGTCGTTCCAGGCCCGTTCAGGCAATATTTCCCGGACATACTGCCGCTGCCGGACATACCGGCCGCGGAAGCGGCGGGGGCCGCCAGCGCAAAGGCCGACAGGACCCCGATAAGAGCGAGAATCTTACGCATCGCATGCTCCTTGGGTTTCCCCCCGGCGCCATTGCAACGCCAACCGCGCTGAGCGTGTTCCGGGAGCCCCGCCGATATCGAGTGCGGCGGTAACGGAGCCGCTCATCGGCGAAGCCGGTGCGCCAATGTGAAGCGGCGCCATTTACCGATCCTCAAGGACGTTGACCGACTGTGGGAACATGCGGCGGCATCATGCCAAAACGGCCTCGATCTGCGGCGCTTTCGGCGCGCTTGCGCTGACGCTCTGGGCCGGCGCATCGCTGTCGAGCGATACGCCGGCGGACCGCACTGCTTGGCAAGCGAAATACCGGCGGCCCGCGGAAATCCCATTCCCCGAAGGCGACACCTATTCAGAAGCCAAATCCAAGCTTGGGCGCATGCTGTTCTTCGATCCTATCCTGTCCGCATCGCGCTCGCGCTCATGCGCGACCTGCCACGTCCCTGGCCTGTCGTGGGCTGACGGACTGCCTCGCGCCATCGGCGAGCGGCAATTGCCGCTGCCGCTTCGCACCCCAACGCTGCTGAATGTTGCCTGGGGCCAGCAGCTCGGTTGGGACGGCCATTTCCGCAATCTAGAAGCCGTTGCTTTTGGTCCCATCACCGCCGCCAACAATATGAACATGCCGGAAAAGGCGCTGATCGAACGCTTGTCGGCCAATCCGGGATATGTGGCGGCGTTTCGCGCCGCGTTCGGCGACGGCACAATCAGCAAGACCGAAATCGAATCCGCGCTGGCGACGTTTGAGCGTTCGATTGTCTCGGGCGAGGCGCCGTTCGACCGCTGGATCGAAGGCGACGGCAATGCCATCAGCGAACCGGCAAAACGCGGCTTCGATCTCTTCAACGGCAAGGCCAATTGCGCGGCCTGCCACAGCGGCTGGGCCTTCACGGACGGATCGTTTCACGACATCGGCGTCGCACGCGGGAAGGATCTCGGCCGCGGTAAGCTGTTTCCGAAGTCCGTCAAATTACAATATGCGTTCAAAACGCCGACGCTGCGCGACGTTGCGCGACGCGCGCCTTACATGCACGACGGCTCCATCAAGACGTTGGATGCGGTCATCGACCTTTACGATCGCGGCGGCATCGATCGACCGAGCCGCGCCGACGAAATCAAGCCGCTGCACCTGAGCGTTCAGGAAAAAGCCGAGTTGGTGACGTTTCTGCAAACGCTCACCGCGCAACAAGAGCCGGTCTCGTTTCCGGTATTGCCCCGCTAAGCGCTGCTAAAGCGCCGCTGGTAGCAACATACCAATCAGCGCGAAACCGCCGATCAACAGAAATCCGGCGCACGTTTCAATAGCTTGTGCGTGCCTGGATAGGCGTTCGGCCAGATAGGCCGCCGCTGCACCGGCAGTGACACTGAGCAGACTGGTAACCGCGAGCATGACGCGTCCTCAGCGCTGAAATGCGCATCGTTTTGCACGCGGTTTAGGGGCCAAAACTTACCAAGAGGCTTCGTCGTCGTGTGACGTGACACGACGTTTCGCCTCGAAGGTTAACCAAAACCTAATTTCGTCGGCTCAGCGTTACCAAATTCCTAAAATTTGTGATAAAAAACGAGGGTTACCAGGGGGCTGCGGGCGGCGGCGCAACTCCGGTGTGAAAACTGCGTAGGGTTGTGTTTGGGAGGCAAGTCATGGGTCGGCTGCCGGCACGGCTGCCGTATGCCGCGGCAATTCCGCTGGCATTTATGGTTAACGCCTTGGCCATCGGGACGGCCGACGCACACGTCAAGTGGTTCTGCGCCTACAACATTGCCGGACAGCCGCGCGGATTGGAAAACGTGCTGTGCCCGGATTTCGAATTCCTTATTGGCTTATCGATCTTGGCGCTGATGAGCGGCGCGCTTTGCGACGGTACGGTCGTCGGCGATGCCGCGATGCGCGCGCTTGACCGCACCACGCGCTACATCCGCGAGAACATTGAGACCATCTTCCGCGCCAGCACGGCCTTTTTCTTCATTGCGATCTGGGGCGCCGGCGGCATCCTGCTCACCCCCGAGTTGAAGACGGATTCGGCCTGGATTGGAGCGATTCAACTCGGCATCGCCGCCGGCATGCTGTCACGCCGCACCATGCCGCTCTCGGCGCTCGGAATTTTCGTGATCTTCGGCGTCGGCATCTGGGGCTACGGCATCTTTCATCTGGCCGATTATCCAATCTTTCTTGGCATCGCCCTTTATCTCGCTCTGACCGGACTGCAGCGCGATCTTTTCGGCTGGCGTCCCCTCGACGTCGTACGCTGGTCGGCCGGCATCACCTTGATGTGGGCGTCGATCGAGAAGTGGGCCTATCCCGAATGGTCGTTTCCGCTGCTCGTACAGCACCCGAACATGACGCTCGGCTTCGATCCCGAGTTCTACATGCGCGCAGCCGGCGCCATCGAATTTGCGCTTGCTTTTGCGTTGATTTGGACGCCGCTGGTGCGACGCGTGGGCGCCATCATGCTCTCGGCCATGTTCATCAGCGCAGTGTTTGAGTTCGGCAAAATCGATCTGATCGGCCACACCATGATCGTGGTGGTGCTTTTCGGCATCGTCGCCGACGACGTGCGCAAGACCAAGCTCATGCGTTATCCGTGGCTGATACCGGCGGCTTATCCCTGCGCGCTCGCCATCTTCCTGGCCAGCTACTATCTGATGCACGCGGCGATTTACGGCACGCCGGTCACGTAACTACTTGACGTGCACGATCAGTTTCATCTTCGGATGAATCGCGCATAGCACGTCGAACGTGCCGGCCACCGGAAATTTGACCGGTGTTTTGCTGCCGGGCTCCTGGTCGCCCGAGTCAAATTTGAAAGAGTCGGAATCGACATAGGCGTGATGGCGCAGGTCACCGTCGTCATTGACGATGAGGATCATTTCGCCCTTCTTGATCGTCATCTCGCCGGGATTGAATTGCCGCCCCTTTTGCGAGACCACGTTCTGCGACTGCGCCTGGCCGGCAATAACGCCCAGCCCGGCCGCGCACGCACCCAGCGCGAAGGCAAGGATTGCGGAGCGCGCGACAGCGTTAATTTTGTGCAAATTGGGCCCCATGCTTGGCAAACGCGCGTGTTCGCGTCGCGCCTCACACCGTGGCGTCGCGGGGTTAAGGCAGCGTTAAGGAAGCGGCGCGGATTGGAGGCACCGATCAATCGCCCTTAACCCGCGGGAGTTAGGTGTACAGCGGGAAAAAACAGGCGTCTTCGTGCGTAACGCGCGTAGTCAGGCGATGGATCGGATGCTGCCGCATTGGCGCATAAGCGCCTCGGATCTTGCTGCGTTTCGCAAGACCATCCGGGGCCGCATCATCATTGCATTCCTGGTGATCAGCATGATCACCGCTGCGCTCGGTTTTTACGCTACGTCCGGCGTTCGCGACGCCGGCATTCTGGTCGACAAGACCTACGACCAGTCGCTGATGTCGATCAACTATGCGCGCGCCGCCGCCACGGATTTTGCCACCATGCGGGCCGCATTCGCGCGGCGCTGGATCGAAACCGACCGGGCCAACCGCGCCAAGCTCGATCAGGACATCGAGGTGTTGGCGAAGACGCTGCGCGACGATCTCGGCGTCGCGGTGCAACGCTCGCAGTCGGAACGCGCGCGCGCTGCGGCAGCCAACGTGTTGCGCGCCGCCACCGAATGGAAAAACATGAGTGAGCGGCTGCTCGACCAGACAAAGCTCGACGCCAGCTGGCAGACGCTCGACGCATACGCTGCCAAAGTCGACGAACAGATCGACCTTCTGGTCAACTATACCGCCGGCGACGGTTTCCTTTATCGGCAGTCGGCGCGCGCCGCGGTCGCCCGCGATATCAACCTGAATATTGCCGGCACGCTTTTCGCGCTGGCGCTGTCGATCGTCGTCGCATTGGCTCTGACCGGCCGCATTATTCGGCCGGTCGCCGCGGCGTCCCGCGCAGCCGAGCAGATCGCCGGCGGCAAACTTGACGTCGATATCCCGACCGGCTCAGCCGACGAACTCGGCAATCTGCTGGCCGCGATGAAGGTCATGCGCGACAACATCAAAGCGATGATGGACCGCGAGGTCGCGCAGCGCCGTACGGCGCAGGCGCGCCTTGCCGACGCCTTGGAGAGTTCGCAGGAGGGTGTGCTCCTGGTCGATGCCGACGACCGCATCGCGCTGGCGAATGCGCAGGCTGCGAGCTTTCTCGGCATCGATCCCGATCTCCTGAAGTCCGGCAAGCCGCTTGCCGAGCTGTGGCCGGCTTTGCCGCACACCATCGAAGGCGGCCGCATTGTACGCCGGCAGAACGACGGAGAGCCGCAGGAGGTCCGCGTCAGCGACGGCCGTTGGCTGCGGGTCAGCCAGAGCGCCACTCGCGACGGCGGCTTCATCGTGGTGTGCAGCGACATCAGCCAGTCGAAAGAGCAAGGCGCGCGCCTGCGCCAGACCAACATGCGGCTCGACGCCGCGCTCGACAACATGTCGCAAGGCCTCTGCCTCTTCGACGCGCAGAACCGGCTGGAGGTCGTCAACCGCCGTTTCTACGAAATCTTCGGCTTGTCGCGCGACTTGATCGAGCCCGGTCTCGACTTCCACAAGCTCCTCGCCTTGAGCAAGGCGCGCAACCACCATGCGTCCGAAGCGCCGGCACAAGTCCTTGCCGAGCAGGCCGAGTTCATGCGGCGTCACGAGACCGGCACGCACTACTACGAGCTGAACGACGGCCGCGTGATTGCCAGCGTGTGCAATCTCACCTCGAATGGCGGTTGGGTCGCGACCTTTGAGGATGTGACGGAGCGTCGGCAGGCCGAGGCCAAGATCATGCATATGGCGCGCCATGACGCGCTGACCGACCTGCCCAACCGCATCCTTTTCCGCGAGAAAATGGAGCAGGCGCTGGCGCAAGGGCAGAAGCTCGCCGTGCTCTTCCTCGATCTCGATCGCTTCAAGACCGTCAACGACAGCCTCGGCCATCCTGTCGGCGACGCGCTGCTCTGCGCCGTCACCAAACGGCTGCAAAAAGCGGTTGGCGGCGCCGATATGGTGGCGCGGCTTGGCGGCGACGAGTTTGCCATCGTGCAGATGGGCGCCGATCCCGCGGACGCCAGCGAACTCGCCGCCCGCATCATCGAGATGATCTCGGACTCCTTTGAGATCGCTGGCCATCAGGTTGTCATCGGGGTGAGCGTGGGCATCGCCGTCGCGCCGGCGGACGGCAGGCAGTCGGACCAGCTCCTGCGCAATGCCGACATGGCGCTCTATCGCGCCAAAAGCGAGGGCCGCGGCACATACCACTTCTTCCAGGCGGAAATGGATGCGCAGATGCAGGCGCGCCACGCGCTCGAGCACGACCTGCGTAAGGCGCTAACCGCCGGCGAATTCGAGCTCTATTACCAGCCGATCGTAGAGCTCGGCACCGGAAAGGTGACGAGCTTCGAGGCCCTGATCCGCTGGAATCATCCGACCCGCGGCGTTGTCGGCCCCGGTGACTTCATCTCGGTCGCCGAGGAGATCGGCTTGATCGTGCCCCTCGGCGAGTGGGTACTCAAACAGGCATGTCGCGACGCCGCGGCCTGGCCGGCGCCGCTTTCCGTCGCCGTCAACCTCTCGGCCGCGCAATTCCGCAATCCGACGCTCGCGCTATCGGTCGTCTCGGCGCTCGGCGCCTCCGGGCTGGCGGCCAATCGGCTCGAACTGGAGATCACCGAAACCGTGTTGCTGCAGGATGAACGGGCGGTGCTCGACACCTTGCACCAGGTGCGCCAGCTCGGCGTGCGCATCTCGATGGACGATTTCGGTACCGGCTATTCCTCGCTCAGCTATCTGCGCAGTTTCCCCTTCGACAAGATCAAGATCGATCGCTCCTTCATCCGCGAGCTGGGCAAGCGGGACGACTGCATCGCCATCATCCGCGCGGTGACGCGGCTTGGCAGCAATCTCGGCATGGTGACGATCGCGGAAGGCGTGGAGACGCCGGAGCAGCTGGAGATCCTGCGCGGCGAGGGCTGCACCCATGCGCAGGGCTACCTGTTCAGCCCGCCGCGGCCGGTCTCAGAAGTGCCGCTGCTTTTGCGCGGCAGCGGCCGCCGCTTCAACGCAGCCTAGGCACCCCTTCGGATCTAAGAGCCGCATGCGGTTGTGCTCGGCTCCTGGAATTTGCTAGCGAAAGCTGCCGCTCGCGTCCGTAGCGTTGTCCGGCAAGAGAGCTAGACCGATGCGCCCAATACCGATTGGAGCCAAGGGAAGCTTCACGCTGCTGGTGACCCCGGCGCATCTCGCCAATCAATTCAAGGACTCGGCGCTGCCGCAGGTCTTCGCCACGCCGATGATGATAACGGCGATGGAAAACGCCGCGCTCAACGCCGTGCGCGACTATCTCGAGCCGGGCGAGAGCGCCGTCGGCACGCTTGTGAACGTGCGCCATCTCGCCGCGACCCCCGTCGGCCATCGCGTGACAGCGCAGGCCGAAGTCACCAAAGTCGATGGCCGCCGCATCGAGTTCAAGGTCAGCGCCCGTGACGAAACCGAAGAAATCGGCACCGGAACGCACGAACGCATGGTGGTCGATCTGGCACGGCTCGCAAAACGGCTGGCGGCGAAAAAGCCCGCCTAAACGAGAACGGCCGGGCGTGACCCGGCCGCATTCACACACGTCGTCGATCAATCAGTGATCGCCGAGACCATCCGTCATCTTCTGCGGACGCGAGAAGATCGATGCGAGCGTTGACGATGCCGAGGAGTCCGTCTGCGCTTCGTGTTGAGGCTTCTTCGCGCTGGCGACCGGCTTCTTCGGCTTCACCGCCGGCTTTGCGGCGGGAGCCTGGTCGCTCGCCGGCTGTACCTTCGGCTTTTCCTGGGGCAACGACTGGGCATGCGAGGCTTCGCGTACCGGCGTCGATTTCGCAGCATCTTTGAGCGGCAACTGCTCCGTTTTCGGACCGCCATTTAGCTCGCGCAAATCGTTGACGAAATTCTCCGGCTCGAGCCACACGAACGCCGGCAACTTCAGGCCCATGTGCGAAGCGATGCTACGTCCAAATTCCACGCAATTATTGAACAGCGCGTTCCAAGTCGGATTATCCGCCTGCAGCTTGCGGATATAGGCATCGATGTCCTTGAACTGGGCCGCCGTCAGCCAGATCCGATAGCGCGCGGTAACGTACTTCTCTTCGAGGTCGCCGTCGCTGGCGCCGGTCTCCGATGGCACCGGTATCAGATGTCCGATCGTCCAATTGAGCAGACTGCAGTTATAGCAGTCGGCCGCGTCGCCAGCCGGATGCAGTCCGGCAATTCGGCTCGATATGATTTCGTCGTGTGCGTTGACCCGCCCGTAGAGCACGTACAGGTGCCCATAGTTGGCGGCAGCGCGGCCCCGGAATTCGATGAAGTACGGCTTGCCCGCATGCCCGCGTTTGGAGTCGGCGGTCGTTACCGTCCACTTTTCTTCGGCCGCAGTAGTCTGCGCAAGCGCCGGCCTGATTGACGCCATCAGAACGATAGCGGCAGCACTCACGCCGAGGAGAATTCCGGCACGATGGACAAGTCTGGACGAAAAGCACATGGGCGAACTCCCTAACCCGGACCGAGGTTAGTCAACATTCCCGCGTCACGCCCCAAGCCCCGACGCCAAAACCTCCGGCACTGGCCGGAGATTTTCCAGCATTGCAAAGTCACACCACACGCGGGACCAAGAAAGGGCGCGGCGATTCACGCCGGCCCTTTTCTTGTCACCCTCGCGCGAGTGAGTCCTCAGCCCTTGGTGTGAACGACCGGGGCCTTGCCCTTGCCGATCGGAACCTTGCCCTTGCCGGCGCAGCCAGCCACGCCCAAAGCAAGAATTGCCGAGCAGAAGAGAATCAGGATTTTTTTCATGGCGACGCCACCCGTGTTTACCCTCTTGACCCTGTCACGTGTACAGAGCGCTCGATTGCTCAGCTAGTGCGCAAAAGCCACACTCCACACAATTGTGCAGCGCTGTAGGCCAGGGATTGGCGCTATATCGCGGTTTTCGATGCGTTGCTCCGCGCTGCCGAAGCGGCGCGCACACGAACAAATATTGAACAGCTTTGGGAAAACTTGCTTGGCTTCAGCGCGGCTTGCTGCGGCACCGCAAAATCCGCTTTTCGTGAGCGGGTCAGCGATACTCTTCGCAGCTGCCAACGCGCGGATAAAGCTTGGGATATTTCTTGGCTAGCTCGGCGTCGACCTGCTTCAGCGCGGTGTTGCAGGTCTTTTCGGTGGCATAGCGGCCATAGACCTTCCGTTCACCGCTTGGATTGTAGCCGACGAACTGCCACCAGGCGAGCGCCGGGGCGGCTGAGACTGCAAAAAGCGCGAATGCCGAGAGCAGGAAAGCAAGGATACGCAACGTCATGATCAGTGCCTTGGAAGTTTTGCCTTGCCGCCCCTCATCGTAACACGACCACCTGGGTGCCGTAACTGACCCGGTTGTAAAGATCCATGATGTCGCTGTTATACATGCGGATGCAGCCGTGCGACACGAAGTGGCCGACCGATCCCGGATTATTAGTGCCGTGGATGGCGTATTCGCCGCCGCCGCTCAGGGTCATCGCCGCCACGCCCATAGGATTGCTCGGGCTTCCGCCGGGAATGACGCGGGGCAGATTCTTGTAGTCCTTGCGGATGGATTCAGGCGCCGACCAGCCCGGCCTGATGTACTTGCCGTCGATATGCGCCGTCCCCGACCATTCCATACCTTTGCGGCCGACTCCAACCGGATAGCGGATCGCCTGACCGTCGCCGAGGACGTAATAAAGCCGCCGTTCGCCGGTTTTGACCACGATTGTGCCCTGCGGAAAGCCGCTAAAGCGCACGATATCGCCGCGCGCTGCCGCTGGCGTAGGAGCTAGCAATGCCGGACCAAAGATGGAAAGGCTGATGAGGGCAACGATGCGTCTGATCAAGACAACCTCGATTCGCGATCTGACCCTGTGACGATATTTCCATCGCACAACCGCCTCCGTCAAGATTCGTCCCTCGTCAAAAAAGCGGAAACGTGCTGCAAATCAGTGAGTTGTTGGACGCGGCCCTTTGGCCCTAGGATCGCAGCATGATGACGCAAACCGTCGCCGCGGTCGTCTGGTTCGCCGGACTTGTGGGCTGGTACATCATACGCCGCCCCTTTGAGCGAAGGGCGCGGAAGGTCGGCATCAGGCGTTCGCTGTTCGATCGTCGCGAATCCGGGCTGCTGCTGTTGGCGCTGCTCGGCCTGTTCGTGATTCCGGCTGTTTACGCACTCACCGGCGCTCCCAGGGCGTTCGATCGTCCCTTCATCCCGGCCCTCGCCTGGCTCGGTGTTGCAGCGACCGTCGCTGCACTTTGGCTTTTCCGCCGCAGCCACGCCGATCTCGGCCGCAATTGGTCGATTTCGCTCGAGCTTCGCGATGAGCATGCTCTCGTTAAAACCGGCGTCTACCGCCTGATCCGGCATCCGATGTATTCTTCGTTTTTCCTTTTGGGCATCGCCCAATTCCTGCTGCTGCCGAATTGGTTCGTGGGCCTTGCCGGAATTGCCGGAGCCGCGATTTTGTACGGCTTCCGTGTCCGCCGCGAGGAGCAGATGATGCTCGAGAGCTTCGGCGACGATTACCGCGCATATATGCGCAGCACAAAGCGGCTGGTGCCGTGGCTCATGTAGCGACCGCAAGCGGGCGGAGATAGCGATGCGCGGGCGCATGATCCCTCTTTCGGTGCCGCGACGCATGGTCATAGACCTGCTTTACTTTGCCCGTGGCATCCCTACGGTGCCGGTGCAAAAGCGCATGGCGCTCGGACCATTGATTGCCGCGCGCGCCGCCTGCAAAGAACGGCCGCGCTGGACCGCAATTTTCACCAAGGCCTATGCGCTGATGGCGCGCGATGTCCCCGAATTCCGCCGGGCATATGTCAAGCTGCCGTGGCCGCACCTTTATGAATATCCGCGCAGCAATGCGACGATTATTATCGAGCGCGAGTACCGCGGCGAGCCGGCGCTGTTTTCGATTTCGGTCAAGGAGCCGGCGGAGCAATCCTTGCGCGAGATCGGGCGACAGCTCGAACAGGCGGCAACGGCACCGGTTGAGGCCATCAAGGATTTCACCCGCACAATGAATTTCGCTCGGCTGCCGGCGCCATTGCGCCGTGTTTTCTGGTGGATTTGCCTGAACTGGGGACGCCAGCGGGGCAACTACTTTGGCACATTCGGCGTGTCGGTCTATTCCGCCCTCAATGCGGAATCGCTGCACCCTTTGTCGCCGCTGACGAGTTTGCTCAACTACGGGGTGATGAACGCAGACGGCACGCTCGACGTGAGAATCATCTACGACCACCGGGTGATGAACGGCGCGACTGTCGCCCGCGCCCTGACCCGCTTAGAAGAGATCCTGAACACCAAGGTGCTGGAGGAAGTGCTAACACTGGCCGCCTAGGTATCTAGTTGCTTATCGTCGCCCAGCCCGAGCAAACCACTGGTGACGAAAGCGTTTTCCGGTGGACGGGACGCTGATCGGGATTGTCCCCCGCTGCAAAACACCGGCGAGTGTGGCTTTTGCGCACTAGAGCCCAATTGTGGCGCTGCTGTATTCAGTAATGCTGATGCGGCACGGGAAAGTTCGGCACTCGGCCGCTTTTCGGTGTGCTCTGGTTCTTTGGGGTGCGTCGTGAGGACTACGATTGTGATCGCCGCGATCATTGTTGCGGCATTGTCGCTGGGCGGGTGCGCCGCGGACCAAGGGGGAGCGCAAGCATACGCGTCTGCCGGGCACGGCCCGCAGGTCGCGCCAAAGACGAGCTCGCGTGATCCATGGACGCTGCAGACGCCGTTCGGGCTGTGGTACAGCGAGGTGCCGCGCCAGCAGGTGCACTACGAAAGCAAAAACGCTCCCGGTACCATCATCGTCGATACCAAAAACCGCTATCTCTATTACATTCTCGGTAACAACGAGGCGATCCGCTACAGCATCGCCGTCGGCGCAGAAGGCTACGGCTGGCACGGCACCAGCGTTGTTGCCATGAAGCGCGAATGGCCGGACTGGACACCGACTCCCGGCGAGCTCAAACGGTTTCCAGACCTGCCGAAGCACATGGACGGCGGCCCCGACAACCCGCTCGGCGCGCGCGCGCTCTATCTCGGCAACACGCTCTACCGCATCCACGGCACCAACGAGCCGTGGAAAATCGGCGCCGCGGTTTCGTCGGGCTGCATCCGTATGTCGAACAACGATGCGATCGACCTCTACGACCGCACCAAGATTGGCGCTACGGTGATCGTGCGCTGACCGGCTTCAGCGCGCCGAAGCTCTTCGTAGTCTGGTTGGGATTACGTAGCTCGCGCGGAAGAGTCGTCCTTTGGCTCTGGCCCGCCCCGCCTTCACTCGCCTGCTGCAGCCGAAGGCTGGTGGGCCCGGGAGGACTCGAACCTCCAACCAGACCGTTATGAGCGGTCGGCTCTAACCAGTTGAGCTACGGGCCCGACGACGGAGGCCGCCCTTCTACTGCCGGATGCGTCGTTACGCTAGAGTTGCTTGCGACCAGCGGGAGCGCCGGCATGCACGTTTTCGACCTCGCATGCGAGCAGGAGTGGAGCCCCAACCATCACGTCGAGAAGATTCTCGGCGCGATTGCGGGCGGCGACGTCACTGTGGCCTGTTGGGAGCCTGGTCAGATCAGCCCCTATCACTGCCATCCGCAGGCGACCGAAATCTATTTCTGCTTTTCCGGCGGCGGAACCATGCGCACGCCGCGCGAGGCCGTCGCGGTCAGGCCGGGCGCTTTCGTCGTGCACCCGCCGGGCGAAGTGCACGAATACGAAAATGGCCGCGAGCGTACCTTGCTCTTCCGCGTGCGCTATGGCCCGGACATGCGCGCGCACCACCACGCCTGGCGCGGCAACCCTGATTGGACGCAGTCTGCCGAGGACGCCGCGTACTATCGGCAGCATCCCATCGGCTGATCACATGCGAAGCAACCGCCTGGCGTTGCCGCTCAGAATTTTGGCCTTGTCCTCGTCCGCGAGCGGCACGCCCGCCATCCATTCCATCGCGCCCTGATTGTCGGGGACGAACGGCCAATCGACGGCAAACAGGATATGATCGACGCCCATTTCCATCACACAACACAATAGCGCCGGATTGGAAAAGAAGCCGCTGGTGGTGAGATAGAAGTTCCTGGTGAAGATATCGCGGAAGCTCATCGGCTTCTGCCCCGGGCGCTTCAGCGCCGTATCGATCCGCCAGACCAGAAACGGCAGCGTCTCCCCGAAATGGCCGAGGATGATTTTCAGGTTCGGGTGCGCGTTGAAGACGCCGGACAGCACCAGCCTAATCGCCTGCGTCGCTGTCTCCACGGTGTAGCCCCACGCCGGCCGTACCACGAGCGGGAAGTCGTTGGCGTAATCTTGGTAGTAAATCTCCGTCACCTTCGGATGCGGCAGCGAAGGGTGGAAATAGAGCGGCACATCGAGCTTTTCGGCACGCTCATAGATCGGCCAAAACTTCTTCAGATCGAGAAACTCGCCGTTGGCCATGCCGTGAATCATGGCGCCCTTGAAACCGAGCTTGGTGACAGCGCGCTCCAACTCGTCGGCGGCGGCCTTGGGATCGGCGGTGGGAAGCGCGGCGAAGGCAGCAAAGCGCTTGGCATTGGCCGCGCAGACTTTGGCGAGCCGGTCGTTGACCGCGCGGGTCAGCTCAGCGGCCGCTTCGACCGGCAGCTTCTGCGTCGAGGGGGCACCGTGCGAGAGCACCTGCACATCAATGCCGGCTGCATCCATCTCCTTCAGGCGCAACTCGCCGAGATCATAGAGCATTTTCTCGATGTCGCCGCCGCGACCGGCTTCGGGGCCGGAGTAATGCTTGGTGAGCTCGGGGTCCCAGTAATGCTCCTCGATGGCGATGACCGGCACTCCCGGCTTTTTGAACATGAGCGGTTTCCCCGGGATGAGTGCGCATTGGTAGCAATGGCCCTTCCTGCTGTCACCGTCGCCCCTTCTTCGGCGTTAGAGACATGTGCTTTGGCAGCCGCACTCCGCAAAAACCTGCCGCGGTCGTATTTGGAAAACAGCCCGACTCAGTTATGCACAGCCTATGCTGCCGATTCTTCGTGTAATTCCAGTAGGCGGCGTATTCCTCGCCATCGCGATTTTGCTTCTGGCGCTCAATCCGTCAGGCGACCAGCGCGCACGCCTGGCTCGCGGTCTGCTGCCCGCGACCGGCGCGCTGCTCGCGCTCGAATTCCATCCCGAATGGCGGCAATTTTTGATGCAAGCAGCGGTGCGCCGCGCCGACGAAATCAATCGTCTACGGCAATTGCCCGACACGCCGGTGGTTGTGCCGAAGCCGCCCGCCGCAGCGAAGGCCGTCAAGCCGCCCTCCGTCGCCGCGGTGCCCAACAAACGCGATGACAGCGATCCGCAGGACGTCACCGGCACGGTGCAGGCGCCCGATGCTGCCATCCCGGTCGACATCGGCGAATCCTCCTCAACAGAGTTGCCGGTACTGCCGCAGAAGGACGCGCCGCCGGTTGTCGGCCCAGCCGCCGGCACATCCGATAACGGCGTCGTAGCGCCGGCGCCCGACAAGACCGAAATCGCGCAGCCGGCCGCACGCCATCCTGCGACGGAGACAACTGCAAAGCCGGCTGCGATCGCGCCGGTGCGGCAGGCGACGACCACGCCACCCGCGGTGACATCGGCAGGCGAGAAGCCCGCCGGCGAGATCAAGACGGCGATCGAGCGCGCCAAACCGCAGGCCAGAAAACGTCGCGTTCGCCGCATCAAGGCGGCGAGCAAGACGGCGGCACAGCCCGATTTCTTCCAGGCACTATTCGGCCCGACAAACGGCGGCGAGCCCACGCCCGACCCGCATTACTAAGCACGCGGCCCCGGCCCGTCGGTTCGCGACCCTCAATAATAATCGAGACGGCCGCTGTAGAGGCTCGACGAGGACGCCACGCTCATATTGTCGGCTCGCGCCCGCTCGAGCTTGTAGCGCACCGGCACCACCTTCGCAGGGCCGCCTGCAGCCTCAGAGGCAAAGGCACCGATCGCGCCGTCATTGCCCTTGGCAAGCAGGCCTTGGCGCTTGGCGGCGTAGTAATAGCCGCTGGCATAATAGTGCACGGCGCGTTCGGTATTGCCCCCGGCGGCACGATAGGCGCCGGCGAGATATTTCACCGCGTAAGTCATGTTGGTGTTGGGATCGAGGAGGCCGGCGGCATCGCCACGATAGCCCATGCTGCGCGCAGTGGCGAGCTTGATCTGCATCAGCCCGTAATTGCCGGCGCTGACGACGCGCGGATTGCCGCCGCTCTCACGCCTGATCACGCGTTTGACCAGTTCGACCGGCACGTTGTTGGCGGCGGCCTGGCTAGCAATGAGCGTGTCGAGATTGCCGTTGGCATCGAGCGCCGCGACGTGACGACGATGTTGGGCGGACGCGGCAGAAGCAGATGCGGCAAGCGCAAGCGCGGTCGTTGCGAGGAGGAGATGGCGAATCATTTCGGCTCCCTTGCGTGAAACGAATCGAGTTGTGGGGGATGTTCGTCTTGTCCCCGGGAACTTCGGCGAGTTTGTGGCGCAACGACCTGAGCGCGAGAGCGTTCCATCACGATTTGCATCTCCCGTTAACAGCACCGGACACCACGCCGCCGGTTTGCGGTAGCCCTTGGCCGAGGCGCAGCCGCGGTTAAAATCGACACGGCAACAACAGCGGGAGGGCGATGATGCCGAAGGCTTATTGGGTCGTGACCTATCGTTCGGTGAAGAATCCGGACGTCTGGCAGGCTTATGCCAAGATCGCGATGCCGGCGATCACCGCCGCCGGCGGCCGCTTTCTCGCGCGCAGCAAGCCGGCCAGAACGTGGGAAGCGGGGCTCAACGAGCGCGTGGTGCTCGTCGAATTCGACAGCCTGGAAAAAGCTATCGCCGCGCACGACACGCCTGGATACAAAGAGGCGCTCCGGGTCCTCGGCAGCGGCAATGTCGAGCGCGACATGCGCGTTGTCGAAGCGCCGGAATGAGCCGCGCCGGTGCCGATCAACAGGCGATGAACGGATAGCGATGGCGCGCCGCGGCAGCCTGGCGCTGCGCTTCGTCAAACACCTCGACAAACGTCCATAGTGCGGAGGCCAAGCGGGCAAGGCCGCGGATGATTGCGAACGTCCACATGTCAACAGTCCATCGCCGATTACTGGTGGAGAAAACGCCGTCCGATCTCGCGCTCGGACTCGTCGGTGAATTTGCCGCCATGGCCGCCGAGATAGCGGGCGACCTCTTGTTCGGCGCGATGACGGTTCGTTTCTTCGACCGCGTCGAGCAGGCGGAGCAAAAAATTGCGCTTGAGGCGCGGCGCGGCGGCGGACGCAAGGCCGTGCGATGCCGCGGCCGACGAGACATAAGCCATGGAAACCTTCTCCTTTCAGGCTCCCTGGCGTGTCCCCGCATGTTTTTATTGTTATGAGCGGCAACTTAGCGCAATCGCACGCGTTCGGTAGATTGGCGCGAGCATGTGTTCCATGCGCCGCGCTCATGCGATGCGCGCCTGACGAGTCCCCACGCAACGGCAAAATGGGCGTAAATCGTGACCGCGCCGTTAGCCATTCGTTAAGCATCCCGGCTTGGAGCCGATGGCATGTGCGAACCATGTGTGCGGACTGCAGCCGCCCCCCGTCGCCGAGCCGGACGCCGCGGTCTGGTGCGGAAGCCGCGACAGGATCGGCCATGACGTGCCAGTATCCGCACGGGGTCGAGTGAGACCGGGCATGATCGCGCGTGTATCTTTGGTGTTTCTGTTTACGGTGCTGGCGGCGTCGGCGCAGGCCGCGCAATGCGGCGGCAGCTTCAGCAGCTTCCTCGCGCAGATGACGCACGATGCGGAAGCTGCGGGCGTCTCCCGCCAGGTGATCGCGCAGGCCTTCACCGGCCTCACCCCGAACGGCGCCGTGCTCGCTTTCGACAACCGCCAGCGCGGCATGTTTCACAGCAAGAGCTTCGAGGAATATGCGCGCACCCGCGTCACGCCGGCGCGCCTTGCCCGCGCGCGGCGGCTGATGCAGGCGCACGCGGCGCTGCTCTCGCGCATCGAGCGCCGCTTCGGCGTGCCGCGCGAATTGCTGATGGCGATCTGGACCATGGAGAGCGACAACGGCACCGGCGACATGGGCCGCCTGCCGGTCATCCGCACGCTGGCCACGCTCGCGCATGACTGCCGCCGCAGCGAATTGTTTCAGGGCGAGCTGATCGCGGCGCTCAAGATCGTGCAGCGCGGCGACCTGCCGTTGCGCGACCTGATCGGCGCCTATGCCGGGGAGATCGGGCAGACGCAGTTTCTGCCCTCGTCCTACATCAAGTACGGCGTCGACTTCGACGGCGACGGCCGCGTCGACCTGCGCCACTCGGTGCCGGATGTGCTCGCCTCGACAGCGAACCTGCTCAAGGTCAACGGCTGGCAGGCCGGGCAGCCTTATCACGAAGGCACGGCGAACTTCGACGCCATGCGCGAGTGGAATCACTCCGAGGTCTATCGCAAGACGCTCGTGCTGTTTGCCGAGAAACTGGGCGGGCGGCCGTGATTGCGTAACGTGACGTTCGTGTCCCGGATGCGGTGCAGCGTGGAGCGAAGCGTAACGATGCAGCGCTGATCCGGGACCGTCGTTGTTTGCTGCGGAGCCACACCGCGGTCCCGGGTCTGCGGCGCACCGTTGCGTGCTGCGCCACCCCCGGGACACGAAGGCTTGCGCCGCCCTCCTCCTCGGGAATGAGCGTGATGCGGGAGCTGTAGCGACCTCTGCCGTTCGTCCCCGCGAAAGCCGGGACCTAGATATTTGCCTCGCCGCCGGATTCCCGCCTGTGCGGGAATGAGCGGGAAGAGAGCTACTCCTTTCGCGACCCCGGTTATTGCCGCGGTCCCGGGTCTGCGGCGCACCGCTGCGTGCTGCGCCGCGCCCGGACATGAACGGAGAGGCTCACTCCTCCGCTTCGATGATGCGCACGTCGCGCACGGCGCCATCGCCGAGCGCCCTGAGCGCCTCCTGATAGCCGGGCGAGTCATGCGCATCGATCGCAGCCTTGAGGCTGGGGAATTCGGTGACCACGATGCGCTCCTTCTGCCCGGCCTCGTAGACCATCTGCGGCACGCCGCGGCAGAGATATTTGGCGCCGAACGGCAGCGTCCCCTTCGGCGCCAGTTTGGCGTAGGCCTCCAGCTTGGCGCGATCCTTGATCTCGCGGTAGACGGAAATCCAGTAGGCCTTCTTCGCCATGCGTGCTCTCCCGTTTTGCGAAAATGTATCGCAGCACACGCAGACTTGTCATTGCCGGGCTCGGCCCGGCAATCCATGATGCGTTGCCGCGTTGAACAACCCCCGCACATGACCGCTTCAGGAGCAAGCCCGCAATGAACCTGCCCCGCCGCATCGTCGACATCTCGGTCGCGCTCGACAACGACACCGTGCTCGACCCGCCCTTTATGCGTGCCGTTGTGGGTGGCGAGGTTGACCTGCTCGATCGCCCAGCCTTCGCCGTCGGGCAGCTGCTCCGTTTTCAAGCCGGGAAACAGCGACGCCAGCAGCGGGCCGGTGTCCTTGCCGGTCTGGTATTGAATTTTCGGCCGCATAAAGGTCGGGTCGAGCACGGTGTCGTTGTCGAGCGCGACCGAGATGTCGACGATACGGCGGGGCAGGTTCATTGCGGGCTTGCTCCTGAAGCGGTCATGTGCGGGGGTTGTTCAACGCGGCAACGCATCATGGATTGCCGGG
>DASRDF010000032.1:0-32381 GCA_035652735.1 Pseudolabrys sp.
CTGTTTTTCTGGCAATCCTCGCAAGAGGCGGAAGACGAGCGCGTCAAGCCTTATCGGCACCCGCTGGTGAAAGCGCCGGGCGAATCGGAGCATGCCTTCCATCGCATTCGACTCGATACCTATGTCGGAATGGCGTTTGCCAACCTCGTCGCGCTGGCCATCATCGTCACCACGGCCGCCACGCTGCACGCCAAGGGTGTCACCGATATCGAAACGTCGCAGCAAGCGGCCGAGGCCTTGCGCCCGGTGGCCGGCAATTTTGCGTTTATCATTTTTTCGCTCGGCATTCTGGGGACCGGCCTTTTGGCCGTGCCGGTGCTCGCAGGCTCGACGGCTTATGCGATCGGCGAGTCCCGGCATTGGCCCGTCGGTCTCGCGCGCAAGCCCGAGGAGGCCAAAGCCTTCTATGCGGTGATCGCGATCGCCACCCTCGTCGGCATGATTTTGAACTTTACGCCGATCAATCCGATCAAGGCCCTGTTCTGGACGGCGGTTCTCAACGGCATCATTTCGGTGCCGGTCATGGTCACGATGATGCTCGTGGTCACCAATCCACAGGTGATGGCAAAATTCGTCATCAAGGGGCCGCTGCTGTGGCTCGGATGGGGGGCGACGTTGGTCATGGCCGCAAGCGCCGTCGGCACCATTGTGGGAGCCGTGCTGTAGCGAGGCGTTGGCTCCCCGGGCCGGATTCGAACCAGCGACCAACCGGTTAACAGCCGGTTGCTCTACCACTGAGCTACCGGGGAACAGCGCCGGCGCTTCGGCAAGCGCGCCTATAACAAAGCAGTTCTGCTTTGCAAAGCCATTAACGCCGTCGCCGACGCGATGGCGGCAGCCTGCGCGAGCGAAGCTCCGCAGGAGCGAAGGCTGGCCCGCCGAGCCGAAGCTCCGCAGGAGCGAAGGCTGGAGGCCACGGCCGGAATTGAACCGGCGTACCCGGTTTTGCAGACCGGTGCGTAACCACTCCGCCACGTGGCCTTTGGCTTGGAGGCAATCGCTCGCGCTGCAAGCCTATATAGGAGCGCGCCGCGATCGACAACGTGCGGCCGCAGCTTGCATTTGCGCCGCCCTTGCCGCAAAAAGCCGCGCAATTGGTCTATTCGAGGGCTGCGATGATCGATTTCGTCACTGCGCGCCGCAACATGGTCGAGGGGCAGGTGCGCACCGCGGGCGTGACCGATCTGCGCATTCAAGCCGCTATGCTCGATGTTCCGCGCGAGGCCTTCGTGCCCCAGGCGGCGGCCGGGCTTGCTTATCTCGATCTCGACGTGCCGCTGGGCGCTGGCGGGCGGCGGCTCATCAAGCCGATGGTGCTGGCCAAGCTGATGCAGGCCGCCGAGATCGCGGCGAGCGATCGCGTGCTCGACGTCGGCTGCGGCACCGGCTATGCGGCGGCCTTGCTCGCGCGCATGGCGGCCCAGGTGATTGCGCTCGAAGAAGATGCCTCGCTCGCGAAAGCGGCGCGCGGCGCGCTCGCCGGCATCGGCAACGTGACCGTGGAGGCCGGCTCGCTGGCCGAAGGCTGGCCGCAAGGCGCGCCCTATAATGCGATCCTGATTGAGGGCGCGGTCGAACTGGTGCCGGCGCAACTGTCCGGGCAACTCGCCGATGGCGGCCGCCTGGTGTGTATCCTCGGGCCGGGGCCCGCGGCCAAAGCCATGCTCTACCGGCGCAGCGGCGACGATATGGGAGCGCGGGCGATTTTCGATGCTGCGGCACCGCTGCTCCCGGGCTTCGTCAAGCCCGCAGAATTCGCATTTTGACACACTTTGGGCCCGCCGCGTTGCGCATAAGCCCCACTTTACCCGCATTCTGTGGGATTTGACCGGCAGGGGGTTTTAAGCCTCAATTCGGACGCCTATGGTGCCTGGTCCTGCGGTGACGAATCGCGTGCGGGTGCGCTCGCGCGTGGGGGGTTGGTAGTGGGGATGTGGCTTTGCGGACCTAGTCGGTGCCCGCGCGGACTTGCGGCCGTGATGGCCGGCTGCGCCACGCTGGCGGCCGCACCGGGCTTCGCCCGCGCCGAGACGCTCGAGCAGGCGCTGGTCCAAGCCTACATGAACAATCCCTCGCTCAACTCGCAACGCGCGGCGGTGCGCGCGACCGACGAGGGCGTGCCGCAGGCGCTGTCCGGCTACCGTCCGAAAGTGACGATCACTGCGACCGGCGGCCAGCAGTCGCTGTCCTCGACCAACAGGGTCGTCGAATCGAACCTGCCGGCGAACGAGCCCCCGAATAGTCCGGCGACCTACGCAACGCAAAGCGGCTACAACACGCCGGTCGCGCTCGGCGCCACGATTACCCAAACTTTGTTCAACGGTTTTCAGACCGCAAGCAAAACGCGCCAGGCGGAATCGCAGGTGTTCGCGGCGCGCGCGACCTTGCGCGTCACCGAGCAGACGGTGCTGCTCAACGCGGCGACGGCCTATATGAACCTGCTGCGCGATACCGCCATTCTCGACCTGCAACGGCGCAACGTCGAAGTGCTGCAGGAGCAGCTGCGGCAGACCCGCGACCGCTTCAATGTCGGCGAGGTGACGCGCACCGACGTGGCACAGGCGGAATCGCGCTTGGCCGCCGGCCGCTCGCAGGTGCTGAGTGCGGAGGCGACCTACAAGGCGTCGGTCGCCACCTATCGTCAGGTGATCGGCGTCAATCCCGGCAAGCTCACGCCCGGCACGCCCGTCGACCGCTTCTCGCCGAACGCGCTGAGCGCGGCGATCGGTGTCGCAACCGCGACGCATCCTTCGGTGGCGACGGCGGAGTACAACGTCGATGTTGCCATCCAGGCGGTCAAAGTCGCGGAGGCTTCGCTCTATCCCACGGTGTCGGTCACCGGCAATTACACAAAGAACTACGAGGTGGTCGGCAGCCTCAACACGGTCCAGAGCTACCAGGCTTCGGTGCTCGGCACGGTCAGCGTGCCGATCTATCAGGGCGGCGCCGAATACTCGCTCGTGCGGCAGGCCAAGGAGACGCTGGGTCAGCGGCGGCTCGACCTCGATACGGCGCGCGACCAGGTGCGGCAGACCACGGTGCAGTCCTGGGGGCAGCTCGAGGCGGCCAAGGCCACCGTCGATTCGACGCAAGCGCAAGTGCAGGCCGCCGAGATCGCACTCAACGGCGTGCGTGAGGAGGCGCGCGTCGGGCAGCGCACCACGCTTGACGTACTCAACGCGCAGCAGGAATTGGTCAACGCGCGGGTGGCGTTGGTGAGCGCGCAACGCGATCGGGTGGTGGCTTCCTACACCTTGCTGGCGGCGGTCGGCCGCTTGTCGCCGGAGGTGCTCGGCCTGCATGTGCCGGTCTACCAGCCGCAGGTGCATTACCAGCAGGTGCGCGACAGCTGGGCCGGCTTGCGCAATCCCGACGGCCGCTAAGCACAGCCTTTGTGTCCACAGTTCGTTAGCCTTCTGCGGCTATTGCAACTGCCACAGTCGCGCCGCTCTGGCGTATAAACGGGTATGAGCCGCTGATTCGCCTGCAGGCCGCCGCCTGTGGCGTGTGCGCGAGGATTTATTCGGGAATCGAGGACGGATGAGCCAAGCGGCGAAGGCACAAGAGCCCTCGATGGAGGAGATTCTGGCCTCCATCAGACGCATCATTGCCGACGACGATAGTGGAAAGACAGCGAAAGCCCCGGAGCCGGTAAAGCCGCCGCCCCCGATCGCCGCGGTTCCGTCACGGCCGGCTCCGCCGCCGCCACCGGCGCCCGTGGCAGCCAAACAAACCGAAACAGACGCCATGCTGGCGGATTTCGACAAGCCGGCGCCCAAGGCGGAGGCGCCGAAGCCGGCACCGCCGCCGGCAGGCGATGTGCTCGACCTCACCGAAGCGATGACGACGCCAACGTCCGGACCGGCGCCGAGTTTTCGCACCATCGAGGGTCATTCGGACGTGGTCTTCGCCGACCGGCCGCCGGAGGCGCCGCGCGCGATGGAAGAGCCGCGCCGCGTGGCGCCGCCAGCCGCCGACTCCGGATTGCTGTCGAATGCGACGGCCGCCGCGGTGGACAGCGCCTTCAATGCGCTCGCCGCGACCGTGCTCGGGCAGAATGCGCGCACGCTCGAGGACTTGGTCAAGGAAATGCTGCGCCCGATGCTCAAGTCCTGGCTCGACGACAATCTGCCCAGCCTCGTCGAGCGCATCGTGCGCGCCGAAATCGAACGTGTCTCGCGCGGCAAGCCCTAAAAAATCTCTCGTCGTCCGATTCTGATCCTGATCCAGACTGCCAGTGCCGCCCACATGATCGCTGCGGCAACGAACACGGGAACGGCGCCCGCGCGGTCGACCACAGGCGCGGCGAGCGCGACGCCTCCGCTCTGACCGAGGAACAAGGCTGCGGAAAAGCCGGCGACCGCGGTGGCGCGCGCCTGCGGCAGCATCTGCGTGGCGTTGGTCTGCAGCGTGTTGTGCACCATGTAGTAGCCGAAGCCGAGCAGACAGACGGCAGCCGGCGCCGATTGCCACACCGGCGAAATTGCAAGCATCAGAAATCCGACCATTACAACCGCGCCGCCGCCGATCGCCAGCCCGCGTTCGCCGAACGCATTCACCAGCCGGTGCACGCTGCTCGCGTACAGAACGCTGCCGAGACCGTAGGCGCCGACGACCGTGCCTACCGCCGAGAAGCTCAGGCCGAAGCGCGCGTGCAGATCGGCAGCGACGTAGGTAAAGCCGCCGAAGAAAATGCCGGCTTCGAGAAAGACGGCAAGCAGGATGTAGCGAGCCCAGGGTACGCCGAGCAGCTTGCGATAGGCGGAGATAAAGCCCTCGCGCGGGATGTCGTCGTGGTGCGGCGCGCGGGTCCAGCGATTGCCGCGAAATTGGGTGGCGAGCGCGACCGCTGCTGCGGCAAACACGAACGCGAGCGCGAGGAACACCGAGCGCCAGCCGAAATGATCGCCGATGATGCCGCCGGCGACCTGTCCCGCGATCATTCCGCACATCTGGCCGGCAAGAAAGCGCGCGAGCACGGTCTGCCGGCGCTGGTAAGGCACGACGTCGCCGACATAGGCCATGCCTAGCGGCACGATGATGGCCGCGCCCGGCGCCGCAATAAAGCGGGCGAGCGCTAGTTGCGGCACGGACTGTGCGCCGGCACAGAGCAGCACCAGGAGAAAAGACAAGGCGCATGTCGCCGCCACTGCCTGGCATTTGCCGAACCTGTCGCCGATCACGCCGGAGAAGATCTGGGTGAACCCATAAGGGACGGCGTAGGCGGTTACGATGGACGAGGCTGCGCCCAAAGTTGAGCCGAAGTCCTGCGCCACCTGCGGCAATAGCGGATCGGACACGCGCAAGGACGCACCGCTGGCGAACGCGGCAAGTGCCATCAGCACGATGACGCGGGTGAGCGCGCGGTCGGAAAGGGCTGCGGCGGTCAATTCGGCGGACAAGTTGACTCTCGGCGGGCCGGCGGGCTTTCTACCGCGAAATTGGCGCGCAATCATAAACCGCTCGTCCTCGCGAAAGCGGGGACCCAGGGCGGCTCCCTGCGGCGTTTGCAATTGTGCGGCTGGATTCCCGCTTGCGCGGGAATGAGCGGAGTTTGGTCAAAACGGCGATGATCGACAAGACATACCAGCCCGGCGACGTTGAGGCCCGCATTTATCGGACCTGGGAAGAGGCAGGCGCCTTTCGCGCCGGCCGGCCCGAGCGCGCCCGGGCCGAGCGATACTCTATCGTCATTCCGCCGCCCAACGTCACCGGCTCATTGCATATGGGCCATGCACTCAACAACACGCTGCAGGACATCCTGGCGCGCTTCGAGCGCATGCGCGGCAAGGATGTACTCTGGCAGCCGGGCACCGATCACGCCGGCATCGCCACGCAAATGGTGGTGGAGCGGCAGATGATGGAACGGCAGGAGCCGTCGCGGCGCGAGATCGGGCGCGAGAAATTTCTGGAGAAGGTCTGGGCGTGGAAGGCGGAATCCGGCGGCACCATCGTCAAGCAGTTGAAACGTCTCGGCGCTTCCTGCGACTGGTCGCGCGAGCGTTTCACCATGGACGAGGGGCTATCGCGCGCCGTCGTTAAGGTTTTTGTGGAGCTTTATCGCGTCGGCCTCATCTACAAGGACAAGCGGCTGGTCAACTGGGACCCGAAGCTGCTCACTGCGATCTCCGATCTCGAAGTGGTGCAGGTCGAGACCAAGGGTCATCTCTGGCACCTGCGTTATCCGATTGAGGGCAAGACCTTCAACCCGGAGGACAAGTCGACCTACATCGTCGTTGCCACGACGCGCCCGGAGACGATGCTGGGCGATACCGCCGTTGCCGTTCATCCTGAGGATGAGCGCTACCGGGACTACGTCGCGGCGT
The DNA here is from genome assembly GCA_035652735.1 of Pseudolabrys sp. Taxonomy (GTDB): domain Bacteria; phylum Pseudomonadota; class Alphaproteobacteria; order Rhizobiales; family Xanthobacteraceae; genus Pseudolabrys. The sequence goes on from DASRDF010000032.1 coordinate 6,327, forward strand.
TCCGGGCGGGAAAGCCCGCGCACGCGATTCTACCGCTGGTCGGGCGCAGAATTCCGATCATCGCCGACGAATATTCCGATCCGGAAAAGGGCTCCGGCGCGGTGAAGATCACGCCGGCGCACGACTTCAACGACTTCGAGGTCGGCAAGCGACACACTCTGCCGCAGGTCAATATCTTCAGCGTCGAAGCTAAGCTCGACCTCAAGAACAACGACGCGTTTCTTGCGGCGGTGCCGAAATCGGCGGATCTCGACGAGACGCTGGCGATGCACGGCTTAGATCGGTTCGCCGCACGCAAGAGGATCGTCGCTCGTCTGGAGGAGAAGGCCCTTGTCGAAAAGATCGAGCCGAACACGCACGTCGTGCCGCACGGCGACCGCTCGAATGTGGTGATCGAGCCATTCCTGACCGATCAATGGTACGTCAACGCCGAGGAACTGGCGAAGCCGGCGATCGCCGCGGTGCGCGAGGGCAAAACCAAGTTCATCCCGCAGAATTGGGAGAACACGTATTTCAACTGGATGGAGAACATCCAGCCCTGGTGTATCTCCCGCCAATTGTGGTGGGGCCACCAGATTCCGGCGTGGTACGGGCCGGACGGCAAGGTCTTCGTGGCCCTGAACGAAGCAGAGGCGCAGGCCGAGGCTGACAAGCACTACGGCAAATCGACGAAGCTCACGCGCGACGAGGATGTGCTCGACACCTGGTTCTCCTCGGCCCTGTGGCCGTTCTCGACGCTCGGCTGGCCGGACAAGACGAAAGAGCTTGAGCGATTTTATCCCACGTCGGCGCTGGTCACCGGCTTCGACATCATCTTCTTCTGGGTCGCGCGCATGATGATGATGGGCCTGCATTTCATGAAGGAGATTCCATTCAAAGACGTCTACATCCATCGTCTGGTGCGCGACGCCCAAGGCGCCAAGATGTCGAAGTCGAAGGGCAATGTGGTCGATCCGCTCAGCGTCATCGACCAATACGGCGCCGACGCGCTGCGCTTCACGCTGGCGCGCGGAGCCGCGCAGGGTCACGATATCCGGCTCGGCCCGCACGACGTCGAGAACAACCGCAACTTCGCGACCAAGTTGTGGAATGCGGCACGCTTTGCCGAGATGAACGAATGCGCGACGGTCGAGGGCTTCGATCCAAATTCCGCCAAGCAAACGCTAAACCGTTGGATCGCGCACGAGACAGCCAAAGGCATCGCCGAAATCACCGGCGCGATTGAAAGCTATCGCTTCAACGATGCCGCTGCCGCGGTCTATCGCTTCGTCTGGAACATCTATTGCGACTGGTACCTCGAGCTCGCCAAACCGCTGCTCACCGGCGCGGACGAGCGGGCGAAAGCAGAAACACGCGCGATGGTCGCATGGGCGCGGGATGCGATCCTGAGGCTGCTGCACCCGTTCATGCCCTTTGTGACGGAGGAATTGTGGGCAGTGACCGCCGCCGGCAAACGCGCGGCATTGCTCGCCTTAAGCGACTGGCCCAATCTTGATTTCAGCGACGACAAGGCCGAAGCCGAGATCGGCTGGGTGATCGATCTCGTCACCGCTATTCGTTCAGTCCGCGCCGAAATGAACATCGCCGCGCAAATCCCGCTGGTATTGGCCGGCGCCTCCGCGGAAACGCAGGCCCGCGCCGAACGCTGGGGCGAGTTCATCAAGCGGCTGGCCCGCGTGTCGGAGATTTCCTCTGCGGCATCGCCGCCGCAAGGCTCGGTGCAGCTTGTGGTGCGGGGTGAAGTCGCGGCGCTGCCGCTCAAGGGCGTGATCGATCTTGCCGCCGAGCGCGCGCGTCTCGCCAAAGAAATGGCCAGGGCTGACGCCGACATTGCCCGTGTCGATGCCAAGCTCAACAATGCCAATTTCGTCGCCCGGGCGCCGGAAGAGGTTGTTGAAGAGGAAAAGGAAAAGCGCGCGGAGGCGGTGGCGCGCAAGGCCAAGATCGCCGAGGCGCTGGAGCGGCTGAAGGGCGCGGCGTGACATCGAACCAACTCCGCTCATTCCCGCGTGAGCGGCAATCCAGTGATGTGGCTCTGGGTCGCTGCTTGCGCGGGGACGAACGGCCTTGGTCAGAAAGGGAACGATAGGGCCACATGCGCATCTTTTTTGCCGGAGCGGGCGGGGCGATCGGACGCAGGCTGACGCCGCTGTTGTGTGGCGCCGGCCATACAGTCATCGGCACGACCCGCAGCGCTGCCAAAGCGCCGGCAATCGCCGCCCTCGGAGCCGAATCTATCGTCGTCGATGTCTTCGATGCCGCGGCGCTCGCGCGCGCCGTCAAAAATGCCAAGGCGGACGCTGTCATCCACCAGCTCACGGATCTGGCGTTTCCACCGGACTCGCCGCGCTACCAGGAAGGGCTCGGGCGCAATGCGCGGCTGCGCATCGAGGGCACGCGCAATCTCGTCGCCGCCGCCAAAGCCGCCGGTCTGCGCCGTCTGGTGGCGCAAAGCATCGGCTTTATCTATGCGCCGAGTGAGGGTGCGCGCGTCGAGGGCGACGCTCTGACAAGCGATGCGGCTGCCGCCGATACCGTGAATGCGGTTAAAGTCCTCGAAGGTGAAACGCTGTCGCTGCCCGAAGGCATTGTACTGCGCTACGCCTTCTTTTACGGCCCGGGCACCTGGTCGCCGCAAGGGCCGTCGCGTAAACCTGCCGTGCACATCGATGCAGCAGCGCAGGCCTGCATGCTCGCACTTACGAAGGGCAGACCCGGCATTTACAATATCGGCGAGGATGACCCCGCGCTTTCCAGCGAAAAAGCGAAGCGCGAGCTTGGTTTCGATCCCGCCTTTCGCCTTTAACTTTCGTTGCGCGTCAAAATTCCTTCGCCATCAGATTGTCGAGCGCATAGGGGCCGCTGCCGCGCCACAGGATCGAGATGGCGATCAGCCCCATGAACACCGCGTACTCCATGCCGTGATGCGCCCATTCCCAATTTGGCCACAGCACGGCAAATGCAATCACGCCCATCTCGATCGCGAAGGCGAGGGCGATGGCGCGGGTGAACAGGCCGAGCACCAGCGCGATGCCGCCGAAAAATTCGAGGCAGCCGATGAAATACGCCCAGGCCAGCGGAAAGGACCAGCCGAACTTTACGAAATTGTTGGCCGCGTGCACGGCGTCGTTGCCGAAGACCTTGCCGAAGCCGTGCGGGATAAGAATGGCGCCCAGTGTCACACGCACCAGCGTCGGCGCCAGCGGCGCCAGCACGTCATAGAGGCCGCCGGCGGCAGGGACATAGAGCCGCTTGCGGTCGACCAAGTTCGCCATGGTGGCCTTCTCCGATTCCAGTCTCATTGCATCACGAGGGAAACGGCTTGCTCAAGTAGGGCGACCCCTTGAGGCCATAGCGCCATGGGTGGTCCACCGCCTTGCTGATGCCGATGCGCACGCCGACGGCGATCTCCGGCGTTCGTGCGCGGGCCCGCAGCTCGAAGGGCGCGCGGTCGAGCGCCATGCCGTTGTGCTTGATGCTGATGCCGAGCGCCTGGCCGACCTTGCCGGGCCCGGAGCAAAGCGCACGCGGCTCGCTGACACCGCGCCGCCGGCGCATGGTGGCCAGTCCCTCGGTCGGTTCCAGCGCCCGGATCAGCACGGCGCTGGCCGATCCGTCGGCCTCGCAGACGAAATTCAGGCACCAGTGGATGCCGTAGGAGCGGTACACATAGGCGAAGCCTGGCGGCCCGAACATGACGGCGTTGCGGGGGGTCTTGCCGATGTAGGAGTGCGCCGCCGGGTCGGTGTGGTGATAGGCCTCGACCTCCGCGATGCATCCGCCCACCCCGTTGACCAGCAAAGTGGCCCCAATCAGCTCAGGGGCCACGGCATGAACCGAGCGGTCGAAGAAAGCGCGGCGCAGGCGCGGCGGTCCGCCCATGGTTCCTGTGTCCTCTCGGCAACAGTGTTACGGCAAATACACGATATCGCCCGGTAAGTTTCCGCCGCGCCGCGATTTGGCCATACCCTTACACGACATCCAAGGCCGCCGAGGTTGGGTCAAACTGTTGAGCCTTGGAGGTTTTACCCTCAGGCAATCAACCTCGGGTAAGCCGGTAGGGCAACCGGCGGCGTTTGCTGCAGGGGGCGGGGCACTGAGTAAGGTATGGACGCCAAAACCGAGCTAAAGACACGCCTGCCCAGCCGCCACGCCACAGAAGGCCCAGAGCGCGCTCCGCATCGTGCTTTTTACTACGCGATGGGGCTGACGCCCGAGCAGATCCATCAACCCTTCGTTGGTGTGGCCACCTGCTGGAACGAGGCCGCTCCCTGCAATATCGCCCTCATGCGCCAGGCCCAGGCGGTGAAAAAGGGGGTTTCCGCGGTCGGAGCCACGCCGCGCGAGTTCTGCACCATCACCGTCACCGACGGCATCGCCATGGGCCATGCCGGCATGAAGGCCTCGTTGCCCTCGCGCGAGGTGATCGCAGATTCGGTCGAGCTGACGGTGCGCGGCCATGCCTATGACGCGCTGATTGGCCTTGCCGGCTGCGACAAGTCACAGCCGGGCATGATGATGGCGATGTGCCGGCTCAATGTGCCGGCGATCTACATTTACGGCGGCTCGATCCTGCCCGGAAAATTCAAGGGCAAGGAAGTCACCATCCAGGATGTCTATGAAGCCGTCGGCCGGCATTCGGTCGGGCAGATGTCGGACGAGGACCTGTTCGTTCTCGAGCAAAATGCATGCCCCTCTGCCGGCGCCTGCGGCGCGCAATTCACCGCCAACACTATGGCCACCGTCTCCGAGGCCATCGGCTTGGCGCTGCCTTACTCGGCCGGCGCGCCGGCGCCTTACGAAATTCGTGACAAGTTCTGCATGCTCGCCGGCGAGATGATCATGGACTTGATCGCCAAGAACATCCGCCCGCGCGACATCGTCACGCGCAAGGCGATGGAGAATGCCGCCGCCGTTGTTGCCGCCACCGGCGGCTCGACTAATGCCGCACTGCACTTGCCTGCCATCGCGCACGAATGCGGCATCGAATTTACGCTGTTCGACGTCGCCGAAGTCATGAAAAGGACACCCTATATCGCGGATTTGAAACCGGGCGGCCGCTATGTCGCCAAGGATATGTTCGAAGCTGGCGGCGTGCCGCTGCTGATGAAGACGTTGCTCGATCACGGTTACCTGCATGGCGATTGCCTGACCGTGACCGGCCGCACCATCGCCGAGAACCTCACGAACGTGAAATGGAACCCGGATCAGGATGTGATCCGTCCGGCGGACAAGCCGCTGTCGCCGACCGGCGGCGTCGTCGGGCTAAAAGGCAATCTGGCGCCCGACGGTGCCATCGTGAAGGTTGCCGGCATGAGCGGCCTAAAATTCACCGGCCCGGCGCGCTGCTTCGACCGCGAAGAGGATTGTTTCGAGGCGGTCAAGAACAAGAAGTACAAGGAAGGCGACGTTCTCGTCATCCGCTACGAGGGGCCGAAAGGCGGCCCCGGCATGCGCGAGATGCTTTCCACCACCGCGGCGCTTTATGGCCAGGGCATGGGCAGCAAGGTCGCGCTCATCACCGACGGGCGTTTCTCCGGTGCCACGCGCGGTTTCTGCGTCGGTCATGTCGGGCCGGAGGCGGCGGTCGGGGGACCGATCGGCCTGCTTCGCGACGGCGATATCATTGAACTCGATGCAGAGAGCGGGACGCTCGACGTCAAGCTGAGCGCCGACGAACTCGCCAGGCGCAAAGCGGTTTGGAAGCCGCGGGCGAACGACTACGGCTCCGGCTATTTGTGGAAATACGCGCAGCAGGTGGGATCGGCTCTCAACGGCGCCGTCACCCACCCGGGCGGAGCGGCCGAGAAGCAGTGCTATGCCGACAGCTAAGCTCTGCGCACGAGCCTTGGTGATCGCGGCCGCGCTGGCTGCCATGCCCGCGTTTGCGTTTGACGGAACCAAAACCGACGCGGCCATTGCTCCGGCTCCGCCGATGACCGCGGCGGAGGCTTTTCGGTCCGGGGCGCAATTCCTCAAGGCCGGCGAAACCGCCAAAGCGGTGCATTCGCTCGAATACGCTGCCGACAACGGCCATGCGCTGGCGCAATGGAAGCTCGGGCGCATGTACGCCGAGGGCGAGGGCGTTACCCAGAACGACCTCAAGGCTTTCCATTACTTCGAAAGCATCGCCGACAGCCACGCCGACGACAATCCCGACACGCGCGAGGCGCGCTTCGTTGCCAATGCCTTTGTCGCTCTCGGCCAGTATTACCTGCAAGGCATCCCCAACAGCGCGGTTAAGAGGGACCCTGAACGTGCGCGCGAGATGTTCGCGTATGCCGCCTCTTATTTCCGCGATCCAGAGGCGCAGTATTACCTCGCGCGCCTCTACCTCGACGGTGTCGGTGCGCCGCACGATCCGCGTACCGCTGCGCGCTGGTTCGGCCTTTCGGCGCACAAAGGATTGTGCAAGGCCCAGGCGATGCTCGGCGCCATGTTGTTTGCGGGCGACCATATTCCACGCCAGGCGGCGCGTGGCCTCATGTGGCTTACGCTAGCCAAGGATAGCGCCGATGCCACCGACCAAGCGTGGATCAATCGGCTCTACGATAGCGCTTTCCGTCAGTCGACCGAGGATGAGCGTGCGATGGCGGCCGTCTATCTCAAACACTGGTTGGAGACACGGCGGGAGTAATTTGCCGCGATTGGTGCCGCTTACCCCTCTCGCTTTTTGCACAAAGGTTCAGTTGCGCCCTTCGATATCCAGGTCCACGTAGGCGGGGACGTGGTCGGATGGCTTGTCCCAGCCGCGCACATGGCGATCGATGCCGGCGTCTTGCAGCCGGTCTGCAGCCTGCGGCGACAGCATCAAGTGATCGATGCGAATGCCGTCATTCTTTTGAAATGCGCCGGCCTGGTAATCCCAAAAGGTAAAAAGCTCGCGGGACTCGCTGACCGCTCGGATGGCGTCCGTGAGGCCTAAATTGGTGAGCGCGCGAAATCTCTCTCGTGTCGGCGGCAGGAACAGCGCATCCTTGACCCAAGCCTCCGGCCGCTTGGCGTCGAGGGGCGTCGGAATGACGTTGTAGTCGCCGGCCAGAACCATCGGCTCCTCCAATTTCAGCCGCTCATCTGAAAAACGAATAAGTCTATCCATCCAGTTGAGTTTATATGCATATTTATCGTCGCCGCCGTTCCCGTTGGGAAGATAGAGGCTGACCACCCGGAGCGCGCCCTTTTTGGTTGAGACCAGCGCCTCCAGAAACCGCGCCTGCACATCGGTGCCGTCGCCGATCAGGCCCGGGGCCACTTCGTCAAAGGGCAGTTTCGACAGCAGCGCCACGCCGTTCCAGGTTTTTTGCCCATGGACCGCGACATTGTAGCCGAGGGCCTCCAAGGGCTCGCGTGGGAAGGCATCGTCGGTGCATTTGATTTCCTGCAGGCAGACGATGTCCGGCGTGCGTTCCTTTAGCCACGCCTGCAGGTTGTCCAATCGTTGCCGGATAGAGTTCACGTTCCAAGTCGCAATTCGCATGCAAAACCATCCGCTTCGCCGAACTACGCGCCGTTCGCCGGTGTTTACCAGCGACCGCAGGGATATGCACTTGAACCCGTTTATATGCTAAGCAACCGCCCACTTAGGGCCCAAACGGCGAGGTTTTGAGCATTTCGCGGACGAAGGAGGGCCCGGGCGGGGCCCGTGCGAGCCCGGGTCGAAAATTGCCGATGCTGAAGCGAAAGTGGTTCCTTGGGGTGGCGCTGCTCGCCCTGATCGGCATTGCTGTGCTTGTCCGCGGTCTCTGGACCAATGACCGTGCCGCGGCGCGTGTGCAAACGCACGCCCGGGTCGTGCCGGTTGAGGTGGCAAAAGCCGTGCGCAAAGACGTCCCGGTGCGCATTGAGGCGCTGGGTACGGTGACACCCATTGCCAGCGTGGCCATCAAGGCGCGGATCGATACCGCCATCGAAAGCGTGCACTTCCAAGACGGCGCTCACGTCACCACGGGCGAGGTGCTGTTTACGCTGGATTGCCGGGCGGTCGATGCCCAGATCGCGCAGACCGAAGGCCAGATCGCCCGCGACCAGGCGCAACTGGCCGGCGCCGAGCGCGATGTGGCCCGCTACAAGACGCTTGTCGCCAAAAACGCGACGCCGCAGCAGACGCTCGACACGGCGCAGACGCAGGCTGACGTGTTCAACGCAGCGATCAAGTCCGACCAGGGTGTGCTCGAAAATCTCAAGGTGCAACGGACCTATTGCACGATTACCGCTCCGATCACCGGCCGCATTAGCGCGGCTGCGGTGAAAGTTGGCAATTTCGTGCGCCAGGCCGACACCTCGCCGATGGCGACCATAAACCAGATGGCGCCGGTCTATGTCAGCTTCACGGTACCGCAGAAGGATCTGCCCAAGATCAGAAAGGCGATCGAAGCGAAAACCGCTTCCGTCGAGGCGATGATCCCGGGCGATACACAGCCCGCTACCGGCAAAGTCAGCATGATCGAGAACACGGTGGACTCCTCGACCGGCATGGCCACTCTGCGGGCGACCATGCCGAACACCGACGAGCGGCTGTGGCCTGGCACGCTCGTGACCACCGAGCTTACCTTGCGCACCGAACAGGCGGTGGTGGTGCCGACCCCGGCCGTGCAGGTCAGCCAAAGCGGAAACTTCGTTTTCGTCATCGACAACAACAATACGGCGAAGATCGTGCACGTTACGACCGAGCGTCAGGTCGGAAAGGAAACGGTCATTACAGCCGGCCTGCAGGGCGGTGAAACTGTCGTCACCGACGGTCAGTTGCTGCTCTCGAACGGCACCAAGGTCTCTCCACGTGCGCCGCAGGCGGCCGGCGGCAACCGGGCTCCGGCCGGGACCTAAGCGATGAATATCTCTGAAACTTGTGTTCGCCGCCCGGTGCTGACGACGCTGATGACGGCGTCGCTGATTGTCTTCGGCGCCTTCGCCTATCGGCTGCTGCCGGTTGCCGCCCTACCGGCGGTGGATTTCCCCACCATTCAGATCACCGCGCAGTTGCCGGGTGCCAGCCCCGAAACCATGGCGTCTTCGGTCGCGGCCCCGATCGAACGGCAGCTCTCCACGATTTCCGGCATTTCGTCGATGAACTCGTCGTCATCGCTGGGCGTCACGCAGATCACGATCCAGTTTGATCTCGGCCGCAATATCGATGGCGCCGCGCTCGACGTACAGACCGCCTTGTCGACGGCGGCAAAAAATCTGCCCGTCGAAATGACGACGCCGCCGAGCTTCCGCAAGGTCAATCCGGGCGACTTCGCCGTGCTCTATCTGAGCCTGCGGTCCGCCACCATGCCGCTGTCGGCGATCGACGACTACGCAGAAACGGTACTGGCGCCGCAGATATCGCAAATGTCCGGTGTCGCCCAGGTGCTGGTCTACGGCGCACAGAAATTTGCCGTGCGCGTTCAAGTCGATCCCCTGGCTGCCGCCGCGCGCAACATTTCGCTTGAAGACATCCGCTCCGTTATTGCCAGTACCAATTCCAATGCTCCCGTCGGTACTCTGCAGGGCAATCAGCAGGCGGTGACCCTGCTGGCAACCGGCGCCATGCGCCGGGCCTCCGACTACCGCGACGTTGTCGTCGCCTACCGCAACGGCGCCCCGGTCAAGCTCAATCAAATCGCGCACGTGATCGACAGCGTCGAGAACGACAAGGCGGGGAGCTGGTTCAACGATTCGCGGGCCATCGTGCTCGGCATTTATCGCCAGCCCGACGCCAATACGGTCGAAGTGGTCGATGAAGTGCGTAACGCGTTGCCGACCATGCGCGCGCAGGTGCCGCCGGCAATTCAGATGCAGCCGCTTTTCGACCGCTCGGTCTCCATCCGTTCGGCGGTGAGCAATGTGCAGGAAACGCTCGGCATCGCCATTGCCCTCGTCATCATGGTCATCTTCCTGTTCCTGCGCAAATTGTCGGCCACCATCATTCCGGCTCTTGCCGTTCCGGTATCGCTGATCGGCACTTGTGCCGCGATGTATGCTTTTAATTTTTCCGTCAACAACATGACGCTGCTTGCGCTCACATTATCCGTGGGCTTCGTCGTCGATGACGCCATCGTGATGCTCGAAAATATCGTGCGTCACGTCGAGGGTGGGATGCGCCCGTTTGAGGCGGCGCTGAAAGGCTCGCGCGAGATCGGCTTCACGATCATATCCATCACATTTTCGCTGATTGCCGTGTTCATCCCGGTGCTGCTGATGGGCGGCATGGTCGGCCGCGTGTTCCGCGAATTCGCGGTGACCATCGCCGTCGCCATCGTGATTTCCGGCTTCGTGTCGCTGACGCTGACGCCGATGCTGTGCGCGCGCGTGCTCAAAGGCCACGGCGGCGAGGAGAAGCAGAACATCGTGCTGCGGGCGTTCGAGGCGATGTTCGAACGCATGAAAAGCGCATACGAATGGTCGCTCGACCGGGTGCTGGCGCACAGATCCATCATGCTGGCGGTGACGCTCGCCACCATTGCCGGCACGATCTGGCTCTACATCGTGGTGCCCAAGGGCTTTTTCCCGACCGAGGACACCGGTTACGTGATCGGCATCACCGAAGCCAATACCGATATTGCCTTTCCGGCCATGGCCAACCTGCAGCGCCAGGTCGCCGAGATCGTGCGCAAAGATCCGGCGGTCGAATACGTGAACTCAACGGTCGGCGTCGGCGGTCCGAACACGCTCGGCAACAACGGGCGCATGTTGGTTGCGCTCAAGCCGCGGAGCGAGCGCGGCAAGCTCGGCGCGGTGCTCGCGCGGCTACGCGAGAAGGCCAACGTCGTTCCTGGAATTGAAATCTTTTTCCAGCCAATCCAGAACATCAATCTGGGCGGACGTTTGCAGAAGAGCGAATATCAATACACGTTGCAGTCTAACGACACTGACGCGCTCTATCGCATCGCGCCGGAGATGCGCGACAAGATGGCGAACTTGAGCGCGCTGCGCGACGTCACCACGGATCTCTACGTCAAGAACCCGCAGGTGACGGTGGAGGTGGACCGCGAGAAGGCCGCCGTTTACGGCGTCAGCGTCGATCAGGTGCGCCAGTCGCTTTACGACGCCTTCGGCGACCGCCAGGTGGCCACCATTTATACCCCGACAAACGATTACGAAGTGATCCTGGAGACCGATCCGGCCTTCCAGCAGAGCACAAACAATCTCAATTCCGTTTATCTCAAAACCAGCAGCGGCACGACGGTGCCGCTGTCGGCAGTCACCCATTTCGTTAATTCAGTCGGGCCGCTGCAGGTCAATCACCAGGGCCAGCAGCCCTCGGTGACCATCTCCTTCAATCTGGCGCCGGGCTCCTCGCTCGGGCAGGCCGTCGATCAGATCAGCCAGCTCGAGCAGCAGGAGCACTTGCCGGCCTCGATCACGACCGGCTTCCAGGGCACTGCGCAAGTGTTTCAAGATTCCTTGCGCGGGCAGGGCATCTTGATTCTGGCCGCGGTCTTTGCCGCCTATGTCGTGCTCGGCATTTTGTACGAGAGTTTCATCCATCCCATCACCATCATCTCCGGTCTGCCGTCGGCCGGCATTGGCGCCATTCTGACGCTGATGTTGTTCGGCATGGATTTGTCGGTGATCGCCATGATCGGCATCGTGATGTTGGTCGGTATCGTGAAGAAGAACGCGATCATGATGATCGACTTCGCCATCGAGCGGCGCCGCGTCGGGCTTTCCGCCGAGGCGGCGATCCGCGAGGCGGCGACGCTGCGTTTCCGCCCAATCATGATGACGACCTTCGCCGCGATCTTCGGGACGCTGCCGATCGCGCTCGGCACCGGCTCCGGCGCCGAGCTGCGCCAGCCGCTGGGCGTGGCCGTGGTCGGCGGTCTCATGCTCAGCCAACTGCTGACGCTCTACATCACGCCGGTGATTTATCTCTACCTCGATCGCTTCGATAAGATGATCAAGCGCCGCATCGAGCCGCAGCTCCAGGAAGTCGAAGAAGCTCCGCCCGCGGTCGCGGCGGAGTAAAGGCCTCAATCCTTCGCGCGGAGCCGGACCGTTATAGGGCGAAACTTGTGCCGCAGCCGCAGGAGGCGGTGGCGTTCGGGTTCTTCACTTTGAAGGCGGCGCCGATCAGGTCCTCGACGAAGTCGATCTCGGCGCCGGCCATATATTGCACCGAGACGGGGTCGATGAGCACCGTGGCGCCGTCCCGCGCAATCACAAGGTCGTCGTTGGCCTTGGCTGTCTCCATGCCGAACTTGTACTGAAAGCCGGAGCAGCCGCCGCCTTCAACGGAAACGCGCAGCATGGTGCCGGGCGGCTCGGATTTGAGAATTTGTCTGATCCGCCGCGCCGCACGTTCGCTCACCGTGATGCCGCCGTCGCTCATCATGCTCATCCTCGGCGCATGATCTTATCCGAAAACCGGTGCCCACCTTTCGGGACCATGCGTACCTATTGGCAGAAACCGCACCAATTAGTTAAGTGCGAGGAACTGTGAGGTCAATGTGGAGTGTGAATGGCGGTTGCCACGCCCATAGCACGCGCGCCTTATGCCGCCGATCCGGCACAAAGCCGCGGCCGCCGCTTTCCGGAGCCTCCCTCGGCCTCGCGTAACGACTTTCGCCGCGACTGCGACCGTGTCATTCATTGCGCGGCCTTCCGCCGCCTCGCGCATAAAACGCAGGTGTTCGTCTATCACGAAGGCGACCATTACAGGACGCGGCTCACCCATACTTTGGAAGTCGTGCAGATCGCCCGCTCACTTGCGCGCGCGCTCGGCCTCGACGAGGACCTCGCGGAAGCCGCCGCGCTTGCCCATGACCTCGGCCATCCGCCCTTCGGCCATGCCGGCGAGCGCGCGCTCGACGAATGTCTGCAGGCCGCGGGCGGCTTTGACCACAATGCGCAGGCGCTGCGCATCGTCACCGCGCTCGAGCGCCGCTACGCGCAGTTCGACGGCCTCAATCTCACATGGGAGACGCTGGAGGGCCTGGTCAAACACAACGGGCCGCTCACGGACCGCGACGGCAAGCCGATGGGGCGCTATGCCGAGCGCGGCGTGCCGGCGCCGATCCTTGCCTACACCCGTATTCAAAACCTCGAATTGTGGTCTTATGCCAGCGCCGAAGCACAAGCTGCGGCCTTGGCGGACGACATCGCATACGACGCCCATGACATTGACGACGGCCTGCGTGCCGATTTGTTCAGCCTCGACGACATCGCCGGCGTCCCGGCGGTCGGCGCGATCGTGCGCGAGATCGATGCGGCGCTCGAGGCTTCGCGTCGCGCCCACGAGACGGTGCGACGCATCATCACCCGTATGATTGAGGATGTGATTGCCGAGAGCGTCCGCCGCGTCGGTGCGCTCAAGCCGCGCTCCTATGCCGATGTACGCAATGCCGGCCGGGCTCTTGTCGCCTTCTCGCCGGCCATGGCCAAAGCGGACGCCGACATCAAAGGCTTTCTCTATCCGCGCATGTACCGCTCGGAGCGGGTGATGCACGTGATGCGCGACGCTGAAGACGTGGTGCGCGACCTCTTCGGCCACTACAGCGCCAACACCGCCGACCTGCCGCAGGAGTGGCGTGAAGGGCTTGACGTTCTTGACGCTGCCGTGCGCGCCCGAAGAGTCGGAGATTACATCGCCGGAATGACCGACCGCTATGCGCTCGTCGAGCATGCCAGACACTTCAAGACGACGCCGGAGTTACGTTAGGATCGCCGGGAAAGCCGAAAGGACAATCAATCCATGAGACTCTTTGCTTGGCTCCTTGTGGCGCTGACCATGTCGACCGCCGCCGTCGCGCAGACCCCCAGCATTCCCGCCGGCAAAGATACCGACATCAAATTCTATCCGGCTAAGGGATCCGGGGCTGCGGTGACCGGCAAGGATGCCTTCGCTCAGATGCCAAAGGCCGGCCTGGTTCTTTGGCTTGCCGGCAATCAGTTCTTCGCCATGGACGATGTCGTCGCCGCCTTCCAAAACGGACATCCCTCGACCAGCATCGGGCTGATCACGCTGCCGCCCGGCTTGCTGCTGCAGGCCATCAAAGCGGGCGGCTGGCTTTACGGCGGAAACGCCTATCGCGGCCGCCCCGACATTTACGCCTCGGTCAATCTCGGGCACCTCAAGCAGCTCAAAGCGGCGGGCATCATGGACAGCTACCGTGTCTATATGCACAACGAGCTGCAAATCATGGTCGCCCAAGGCAATCCGAAAAACATCAAAGGCATCGACGACCTCGCGCGCAGCGACGTGCGCACCTCGATGCCCAACCCGATCAACGAAGGCATCATGCAGTTTTATATCCGCAAGGTGCTGGAGCGGCACGGCCTCTGGCAGACAATCTCGGGCGGTAACGAATGCGTGCACTGTCAATCCACACCGAACAATTGGTTTACCGCCGTGCATCATCGCGAGACGCCGGAGCGTATCCTCGCCAATCAATCCGATGCCGGCGTGGTTTGGAAAACGGAAGTGCTGGCGGCAAAGCGTAACGGCGCAAAAATCGATGCCGTCGAACTGCCGGATCAGGATAGCCTGCGCAAAGAGGTCTCCTACGTCATCGGCTCGTTGAACGGGACGCCTCACCGCGAGGCGGCCGACGCTTTCCTGGATTTTCTTGGCACCGCAGACGGCCAACAAGTCTATGCGCGGTACGGCTTCGTCAATGCGAGCGCGGACGAACTCAAACCGAAGCCGATCGAGTAGGTCCGGCCGCGGGCAGGGAGAAGGATGAGATGCCAAGACTGGCCGGCAAGGTAGCGTTCATCACCGGAGGCGGGGGCGGCATCGGCCGCGTGACGGCCGAACGCTTCGCCGAGGAAGGCGCTAAGGTCGTGGTCGCTGAGATCGACAAAGCGAGCGGGGAGGCGGCCGCTCTCGCCGCCCACGCTTTTGCAAAGAATTCAGGCGGCGACGCCTTGTTCATCCACACGGATATTCGTGAGCGCAAGCAGGTCGAGGAGGCGCTGGAGGAAACGGTACGCCGCTTCGGCGGCCTGCACATTCTGCACAACAATGCCGGCGGTTCGACCCCGCAGGATGGGCCGGTCACCGAAGCGCCTGAGGAGGAGTTCTGGCGTGTGATGCGCCTCGACCTCTACGGTACCTTCCTCTGCTCCAAGCTCGGTATTCCTTACATGATTGCATCCGGCGGCGGCTCGATCATCAACATGTCGTCAATCGTGGCGCTGCGCGCACTACCGGGCCGCGACTGCTACACCGCCGCAAAGGGCGCGATCGCCGCGCTGACGCGGTCGATGGCGGTCGAATACGCGCCGCACAAGATTCGCGTCAACGCCATCGCACCTGGCGTCGTGCTTACCGAGCGCGTGAAAAAGCTGATGCAGAGCGCCAAAGATATCGAGAAGCTTGCTGCCACGCATCTCCTCGGCCTCGGTCTGCCCGAGCACATGGCGGAGATGGCGGTGTACCTCGCCTCCGATGAATCGGCGATCACGACCGGGCAAGTGCTGTCGGTCGATAGCGGCGCCACCATCCGCTAATCGCGCGGGCGGGCGCTAGCGATGCGCCGGCTTGACGCTCTCCGCCGCCAAGGTGATCGGATCGCTCTCGCTAATCTCGCTCGCCGGCAGTTGGCCCGCTTCGGTGAGCACCGGGTAGGCAACCGAGCAAATGTGCGAGTGGATGCGCTTGAGATCGCGCAGGATGTCCAGATGGAGCGACGTCGTCTCCAGTGTCTCGGGACGGCCCTCGCGCAGGCGCTCGAGATGCCGCTCGGCGGCCGCAAGCTCGGCGCTGCGCAGTTGCGCCTTTTCGGCGATCAGTCTTCGCGCCTCCGTCACATCGGCTGACATGAACACACCGAACGCAATCCTGAGGCTTTCCAGGATGCGCCTATGAAACGTGGTAATCTCTTCGGCGCCTTCGCTGGAAAATTGCAAGTTGCGTTTGATTTTCTTCGCGGCAAGCTCGGTCAGGTTCTTATCGATGATGTCGCCGATGTGTTCGAGATTGATGGCAAAAGAGACGATCTCCATGGCGCGGCGCGCGTCACGGTCGTCCAACGTTCCGCGCGTCAGCTTGGTGATGTAGAGCTTGATTGCTTCATCGAGCCGGTCGACGGCGTTGTCCATGCGCGAGACCTCGGCGACGAGGGCGCGGTCATTGGTCATCAGCGCCTGCATCACCTGCCGCAGCATGACCTCGACGATGTCGCCCATGTGCAGCGTTTCGCGTGCGGCGTCGGTGAGCGCGAGCGGCGGCGTTTCGAGCGCGGTCTCATCGAGGTGCCGGGGTGCCAACGGATCGGCCGCCGCGGCACGTGGAGGAAACGCCTGCGTCAATAGCCATGCGAGCGGATCGAGCAACCAGATAAAGAGAACCGCGAGCGCGAGATTGAAGGCGATATGAAACTCGGCGGTCATTTTCGCCATATTCGGCTGGAAAGCGGCGAAGAGATCGGTCAGTGCGGGAAGCAGGGGCAGCGCCGCCAACACGCCGACACAGCGATTGATCAGGTTTCCGATGGGCAGCCGGTAGCTCGCCGGGTCGTCGCGCCGCGCGCCCTCGATTACCGGATTGATGGCGCTGCCGAGATTGGCGCCGAGCACCAATGCGAGTGCCGCCGCTGGCGTCACGAAATGCGAATAGGCAACGGACATGACCAGCAGCACGATGGCGACGCTGGAATGCGCGGCCCAAGTCAGTGCAGCGGCGACGAGAATGCACAGCAGCGGGTCACCGCTCAGGGCGTGCAGCAAGGCGCGCACGCTCGGCGCGTTCTCGGCCGGCGCCAGAGTATCAATCAGAATGTGCAGCGCGAGCAGCATCAAACCCAGGCCGATGGCTACCCGCCCGCAATCCTTTACCCGGCTGCGGCCGCCGCTACGAAAGGCGACCACACCGATCACCAGCAACACCGGCGCGGCGGCGGCGACGTTGAAGGACAGAACCTGCACGATCAGCGTCGTGCCGACATTGGCGCCGAGCATGATGGCGAGCGCGGGCACCAGGCCGACGAGGCCTTCGGCGCAGAACGAGGCCGTCATCAGGCCGGTCGCCGTGCTGCTCTGCAGAAGCGCCGTCAGGCCAAGACCCGCGGCGAAGGCGGCAAAACGGTTGCCGAACGCCTTGGCGAGCGCGCCGCGCAGGTCCGAGCCGAACGCGCGCAGGATGCCGCTTTGGACCATATGCAGGCCCCAGAGCAGCAGCGCAACGCCGCCCAACAAGTCGACGAGCACCAAGCTAGCCATGCTTTCTCCGACTCAGCTTGTTATCGCAATCGTCGGCGGAAAGCATAGTTCCATGAGCGGGTGCGTCCAAGTTATTGTCTGCCGTTGGCCGGGTTGTCGCGGCTATTTTTGACTCCTCGTACGAAATCCCTTACCCGCAGCCCGGCATGCCTGCTGCCACACCGCAAGCGCATCTGTTCGCCGCCATGCTCGCGCGCGTGCGCGCGGCGACCGCAGCCGTGCTGGGACCGAACGGCGATCTCTCGCGCATCGTCGTTGAGCCGCCGCGCGATCCCTCGCACGGCGACATGGCGACAAATGCCGCCATGGTGGTCGCCAAGGAGGCCGGCAAGGAGCCGCGCGAGCTTGCAGAAGCGATCGCCTCAAAGATGCGGTCCGAGCCCAGCGTTGAGAAGGCAGACGTCGCCGGTCCCGGTTTCATCAATTTGACCTTGAAGCCGCATGTCTGGGGCGAGGAGCTGAAACTCGCCCTCGCGCTTGGCGCCGACTACGGCCGCAGTAACATGGGCCATGGCGAGCGCGTCAATGTTGAATACGTCTCCGCCAATCCCACGGGACCCATGCATATCGGACACGGCCGCGGCGCCGTGTTTGGCGACGCACTGGCGAACCTGCTCGCCTACGTCGGGTATGATGTCACGCGCGAATATTACATCAACGACGCCGGCGCCCAGGTCGATACGCTCGCGCGCTCGGCTTACCTGCGTTACCGCGAAGCGCTCGGCGAGAGCATCACCATTCCGGAGGGCCTCTATCCCGGCGACTATCTGCGAGCAGTCGGCGGCGAGCTGGCGGCGGAATACGGCACGGCGCTCACGACCAAAAGCGAAGCCGAATGGCTGCCGCTCGTACGCGAGAAGGCGGTGCATATGATGTTGGATGTCATTCGCGACGACCTTGCCGCGCTCGGAGTGTCATTCGACGTCTATTTTTCCGAACGCTCGCTGATCGAAGGCGACCGCGACGAGGTCGCTGCCACGATCGAGGCCTTGCGCAAGTCGGGCGAGGTCTATGAAGGACGTTTGCCGCCGCCCAAGAGTGGAGCGACGGAAGATTGGGAAGACCGAGAGCAAACCTTGTTCAAGTCGACCGACTTTGGCGATGACGTCGACCGTCCGCTGAAGAAGTCGGACGGCAGCTACACTTATTTCGCGTCCGATATCGCTTATCACAAGTCGAAGATCGAGCGCGGCTTTCTCAATCTCATCGATGTGTGGGGTGCCGACCATGGCGGCTACGTCAAGCGCATGCAGGCGGCCGTCAAGGCGCTGAGCGGCGGCAAGGCGAAGCTCGAGGTCAAGCTCGTGCAACTCGTGAGGCTGCTGCGCGCGGGTGAGCCGGTGAAGATGTCCAAGCGGGCCGGGGAGTTCGTCACATTGCGCGAGGTCGTGGACGAGGTCGGTCCCGACGCAGTGCGTTTCGACATGCTCTTTCGCAAGAACGATGCGCCGCTCGACTTCGACCTCGCCAAGGTGATCGAGAAGACGCGCGAGAACCCGGTGTTCTATGTGCAATATGGCCACGCGCGGGGGCAGTCCGTTTTTCGCAATGCGCATGCCGAGATAGCGGATGTGCCGCAGGCATTTGAGGCGCGATTGCGATGGCTGCGCGATGCCAAATTGGAACTTTTGAGCGACGCCGGGGAACAGGCGATCCTGAGGCGAATTGCGCTCTATCCGCGCATGGTCGAAGCCGCGGCGGCGGCCCATGAGCCGCACCGCATTGCGTTCTATCTCTATGAGCTAGCGAGTGAATTTCACGCACATTGGACGCGGGGAAAAGACTTGCCTCATTTACGCTTCATTATCCAGAATGATCCAGAAACGACCAAAGCGCGGCTTGCGCTGGTGCAGGGGGTTGTGACGGTGCTCGCCTCGGGCCTCGCTCTTCTCGGGGTGGAGGCACCGCAAGAAATGCGCTAGGCGGCGCCGCATCGCCTCCAGAGCGCGCGTGCAAACCGGGGACCGTATGGCGGACGAGCAAACTCAGCGGCCCTATCGTGCCAGTCAGCCGCCAGTGCGAAGTACGCCGAGTTCAGCGCCCCGACATGCGTCGGGCAGTGATCCCCTCGCCGAGCTTGCGCGGCTGATCGGACAGAACGATCCCTTCGGAGAATACGGTCGTCAAAATGCCGCGCGCCCCGCGCCGCAGCCGGTGCAGCCATCGGTATCTGCCCCTGCCTATGCGGATGAGCACCATGTGCCGCCAAACGTCGATGCGCAGCGCTATGCCGCCTCGCAAAGCTACGCGCAGCAAGATTACGCGCAGCAGCACTATCCACACGGCGACTATACCCGCGGCTCCACACCAGTTTATGGAACGCAAGCCGCGGCCTATTCGCATCCGGAGGATCCGGTTCAAGGCTATTCGGCGGCGGAAGATCACGGGTTTTACGACGATGTCCTGCCGCGGCGGCGCATCGGAGTCCTCGCCGCGGCTGGCATTTTTGCGCTCGCCATTGTCGGAACTGCGGGAGCCTTCGGCTACCGAGCTTTGTTCGGCACCTCCGGCGCCAAAGTGCCGCCGCCCGTGATCAAGGCTGACGCGACGCCGACGAAGATCGTACCGGCGGCGGCATCGAAAGACCCGACATCCGGCAAGCTGATCTACGACCGCGTCGGCGGTGCACAGGGCGAGAAGTTGGTGTCGCGCGAGGAGCAGCCGGTCGAGATGCGGGATAATGCGACCGGCGCCATGCCGGGCCAGGCGGGCGCCACAATGGCATCCGTTCAGCCGGCTATGGGCACTGGTGTCATTGCAACCGAGCCGAAAAAAATCCACACGATCGCGATCCGTCCTGACGGGACTGAGCTCGCCAACGCAGGCGCAGCAGCCGCTGCTGCGGCAGCCGCGCCGCCGCCGCCGCCGGCGCCAGCACCTGCCGCGCCCGCTGCGCCGCCGTCTCCAACCCGCGCTGCACCAGTGCCGCGCGCGCAGGCGACCGAGCCGGCGCAGCAAACGGTGGCCCGCGCCGAACCGCCGCCGCATCGCGAAACGGCTCCAAGCAACGCGCCTTTGTCGCTGACCCCGAATGCGGCTGCTCCTGCCGCGCCTGCGCGCCGTCCGGTGCAGACCGCAGTCGCTGCACCGCCGCGGAGCGAGCCTTCGGCGCGGCCGCATACGAACGCCGCAAGCGGCGGCTACGCGGTCCAAATCACTTCGCAGCGTGATGAGGCGGAGGCGCAGGCCTCATTCCGCGGCTTGCAGGCGAAATATCCGCAGCAGCTCGGCGGCAAGCAGCCGCTCATTCGCCGAGTCGATCTCGGCTCCAAAGGCGTCTACTACCGCGCCATGGTCGGCCCGTTCAGCACCTCCGAAGAGGCTAGCCATTTGTGCTCGAGCCTCAAGGCCGCGGGCGGGCAGTGCATCGTCCAGAAGATTTAAGGCTTCCGCGCTTGCCCTAACGGTGGTCGCAAGCTATCCCGCGTCAATGCCCTCACGCGCATTCATTACCGGCCTGGCGGGATCGACGATTTCCGCCAGCGAACGGGCTTTTCTTCGCGAGGCCTCGCCATGGGGTCTGATCATCTTCAAGAGAAACGTGAATACACCAGATCAAGTGGTGGAACTTATTCGTTCATTTCGAGATACAGTCGGATGGGAAGCGCCGGTTCTCGTGGATCAGGAAGGCGGGCGGGTCCAGCGCCTCGGACCGCCGCATTGGCCAAGCTATCCGCCCGGCGCACGCTATGGCGCTCTCTACGACAGGGCGGCTGAGACGGGTGAGGCTGCTGCCCGCCTCGCTGGCCATCTCATCGCTGCCGACCTGAGCGCGCTTGGTATCGATGTCGACGGCGTGCCGTTGGCCGATGTCCCTGCTCCGGACGGGGATCAGGTTATCGGTGACCGCGCGTATGGCGCAGACCCGGTCAAGGTGGCGGCCATCGGCCGGGCAATGGCGGACGGATTGATGGCCGGCGGCGTCTTGCCCGTGCTCAAGCATCTGCCCGGCCACGGCCGAGCCAAAAGCGACAGCCACTATCGTCTCCCCGTTGTCGATACCGACCGGGCAACGCTGGAACGCACCGATTTTGCGGCATTCAAGCCGCTTGCCGACCTGCCCCTCGGCATGACGGCACATGTTGTGTTTTCCGCCATCGACCCCGCCACACCGGCCACCACTTCGGTCACAATGGTGCGCGATGTGATTCGCGGCTTTATCGGGTTCCAAGGGCTCCTGATGAGTGATGACATTTCCATGGGTGCTTTGTCAGGCACCATTGCCGAGCGCTGCCGGGCGGCTATCGCCGCCGGATGCGATGTCGTTCTTCACTGCAATGGCGATCTCGCGGAAATGAGCGCGGTGGCGGATTCGGTGCCCGAACTCACCGGGGCCGCCGGCAAGCGCGCCGAAAGCGCTCTCGCTTTGCGTTCGGCGCCCGAACAATTCGACGTAGAAGCGGCACGTAGCCTCTTCGCCCGCATGATGAGTGAAAAACCGCAGCGGATCCCGGTCGCATGAGCGAAGAGTTCACATTGGAAGCCGACCGCGCCACCAATGAACCGGCGATGATGGTCGACGTCGAAGGCTTTGAGGGCCCGCTCGACCTCCTGCTGATGCTTGCGCGTCAGCAAAAGGTCGACCTCACCAAAATCTCCATTCTCGCGCTGGCCGACCAGTATCTCGCTTTCATCGAAGCGGCGCGCAAGTTGCGGCTCGAGCTTGCCGCCGACTACCTCGTGATGGCGGCGTGGCTAGCCTATCTGAAATCCCGCCTGCTGCTGCCGGAGACAACACCGGGCGAGGGGCCGAGCGCCGAGGATATGGCGCTGGCGCTCGCGCACCGGCTGCGGCGGCTGGAAGCCTTTCGCGAGGTAGCGAACCGGCTCATGGCGCGCCCGCAGCTCGACCGCGATGTGTTTGCCCGCGGCAATCCGGAGCCGATCGCCGAGATCAAGCAGCCGGAATGGACGGCGACGCTGTACGACCTGCTCTCCGCTTACGCGACGCAACGCGCCAAGAGCGCCCTCTCGCGCGTGCGTTTCAAGAAGCGCACCGTGTGGTCGCTTGCCGAAGCGCGCTCGGCGCTTGACCGCCTGATCGGGCAAACGTCGGATTGGTCGCGACTCGATCAATATTTGATTCAGTACGTCGTGGAGCCCTCGCTCGCGGCGACGGTGTTTGCGTCGTCTTTTGCCTCCGCGCTCGAACTGGTGCGCGAGGGCATCGCTGAAATCCATCAGAAAGAGTCGTTCGCGCCCATCTATATGCGCAAGCGTATGGGTGCGAACGGAAGCGCCACGCATGACGCGCAAGAAAACGCATAAGGAGAAGAAGTCGATGCCGAGCGCCGCGAAGAAGCTCAGGGTCGTGCAAAGCAGCGAGCCGGCCCCGGCTCTGGAACAGCCGGCGGCGCGTGCCGAGGAATTGCGGCTGCTTGAAGCGCTGCTGTTCGCCTCGCGCGAGCCGATCGATGAGGCGACGCTGTCGCGCCATTTGCCGAACGGGGTGGACCTGAAGGACGCCCTGGCGCGTCTCAAAGCCGAGTACGCAAGTCGTGGCGTTACGCTCGTCAAGATCGGCAAGAAATGGACGTTCCGCACCGCCGACGACCTGTCCTGGCTGCTCACCAAACAGACGGTCGAAACGCGCAAGCTGTCGCGCGCCGCGATCGAGACGCTTGCCATTATTGCCTATCACCAACCGGTGACACGCGCGGAAATCGAAGACATTCGCGGCGTCGCGACCGCGGCTGGAACCGTGGACGTGCTGCTGCGTACGGGATGGATCCGGCCGCGCGGCCGGCGCAAGGCGCCCGGACGTCCGCTCACCTACGGCACCACGGAAGCCTTTTTGTCGCACTTCGGTCTGGAAGACGTGGGCGATCTGCCCGGTCTGGAGGAGCTGAAGGGTGCAGGCCTTTTGGAGGGCAATTTGCCGTCCGGATTCGCGGTTCCTATTCCCTCCGACGATGCAACTTTGCGTGAGGATGAGGATCCGCTCGAACCGGGCGATCTCGATCTCGGTTTGACGCCGCGCAACGATAGCGGCGACCGCTGATGGCCGCGAAATAGGGTAAATATCGACGCATTCGCTGGACTCGCTGCGCGATTTAGCGCGCCGAAGTCCTTGTTTTTGCTCCAGGTGCAGCCTAGTTTCTAGCTCAAATCGTGGCGGCACGAGCGCAACAAGCGCGTTGCCGCGGAGGATTTGCCGATGGGTGGTTTAAGCATATGGCACTGGCTGATCGTGATCGTAGTCGTGCTGCTCCTGTTCGGGCGCGGCAAGATTTCCGATCTGATGGGTGACGTGGCGAGCGGCATCAAGGCCTTCAAGAAAGGCATGGCGGAAGACGACAAGACCGCCGACAAGACTGAGCCGAAGACGATCGATCACCAGGCGGCCGCCAATGCGGCGCCAAAGACGGAAAGCGAGCGCGCCGAGGGCGTGCGCTCCTGACGGAGCGCGAGCGCCCGCACGCTCACTGATGCGCCGGCCATCGGGGTCCGACGCGCCCAAGAGTTGACCTATCCATGTTCGAACTCGATTGGGGCAAGCTCGTCATCATCGGCATTGTCGCGCTGATCGTGATCGGGCCGAAAGAGCTGCCGACCGTTCTGCGCACGCTTGGCCAGTGGATGGGCAAGGTCAAGCGCATGGCCTCCGAATTCCAGGGCCAGTTTCAGGAGGCGCTGCGCGAGGCCGAAATGGCCGACCTGAAGAAACATGCGGATGACTTGCGCAGCACGGTCACCGATTTCGCCACCATGGACCCGCTGGCCGAACCGCAGCCGACTGCCACTCCTCCGACAACAACCGAGACCGAGCCGACCCCGGCTGAGACTGCACAAGGGCAGGCCGCGCCGGTGACACCCGTTATCGAAGCCGCACCGCCGGCCCCTGCATTCGACCTGTCGCCGCCCGAGCGGCCGGTCCCCGTCAGCGAAAAAGATTTCGCAGCGATCGAATCTCCGCCGGCCAAGCAGGCCGGGAGCGCGGCATGAGCCACGAGGACATCGAGGCCACTAAAGCGCCGTTGATGGATCACCTGATCGAGCTGCGCGCGCGGCTGATCAAGGCGCTGATCGCGTTCGCGGTGATGTTCGGGCTCTGCTTCGTCTTCGCCAAGGACATCTACAATGTGCTGGTCTGGCCGTTCGTGTGGGTGGCCGGCCCGGAAAACTCCAAATTCATCTACACGGCGCTGCTCGAATATTTCATCACCCAGCTCAAGCTGGCGATGTTCGGCGCGGCGTTCCTGTCGTTTCCGGTGGTGGCGTCGCAAATTTACATGTTCGTCGCCCCGGGTCTCTATCGGCACGAGCGCAAGGCATTTCTGCCATATCTAATTGCGACGCCGATCTTCTTCGCCATGGGCGCGCTGGTCGTCTACTTTCTCGTCTTTCCCATGCTGGTGCGCTTCTCGCTGCACATGCAGCAGCCGGGAACCGAGGGCGAAGCCACCATCGCCCTGATGCCGAAGGTCGGCGAATATCTCTCGCTGATGATGACGCTGGTGCTCGCCTTCGGCGCCGCGTTCCAGTTGCCGGTGATCCTGACGCTGCTCGGCCGCGTCGGCATCATCACCTCCGACCAGCTCAAGTCGAAGCGCCGCTACGCCATTGTTGGCGTTTTTATTCTCGCGGCCGTGCTCACGCCGCCCGATGTGCTCAGCCAGATGTCGCTCGCCATCCCGTTATTGCTGCTGTTCGAGGGCTCGATCTGGTCGGTGAAAATGGTCGAGCGCCGCAAGGCGCGCGAGGCTGCCGCGGGCGCCTCGACCGCGACGCCCAATCCGGCGGAATAGATTTCCGTTCGTCCCCGCGGAAGCGGGGACCCAGCACTGAAAGCCAGGCACTGGATGCCCGCGTTCGCTGGCATTCTCCCATCGCTTTAACTTGTGCCGGATTCCGACTAAGAAGCCACGCCATGTACGATATGAAATGGATTCGCGAGCATCCGGATGCGTTCGACCGCGGGCTGAAGCGGCGCGGGCTGGAGCCGCTTTCCAAGAAGCTGCTGGCGCTTGATGAAACCCGGCGCGCGCTGATCGCGAAACTCGAGCAGGCGCAGGCGCGGCGCAATGCGGCGTCGAAAGAGATCGGCCAGGCCAAGGCGAGAAAGGACGAGACGACCGCGTCGAAGCTGATGGCGGAAGTCGCCGAATTGAAGACCGCGATGCCCGACATGGAGGCGAAAGAAAAAGAAGCCTCCGCTGCTTTGGACAAAGAGCTCGCGCAGATTCCCAATATGCCGGCAGACGATGTGCCGGACGGCGCCGATGCGAGCGGCAATGTCGAGCGACACCAGTTTGGAAAAAAGCGCGACTACGCATTCAAGCCCAAGCAGCATTTCGAACTGGGCGAAGCGCTCGGCCAGATGGACTTCGAGCTTGCGGCGAAGTTGTCCGGCGCGCGATTTGTCGTGCTGCAGAAAGGGCTGGCGCGCATGGAGCGCGCTCTCGGGCAATTGTTTCTCGATGTGCATACGCAGCAGCATGGCTACACCGAGGTAAATCCGCCGGTGTTAGTACGTAGCGAGGCGATGTTTGGCACTGCCCAACTCCCGAAATTTGAGGCTGATCAGTTTTACACTCCGTTTGATGCTGAGTTGAGCGCGGGCCTTGGCTCAGAATTTAGTGCGTGCATAGATGAAATTGCAAAAGCGCGCGACAAACAAAAGAAGCTGCAAGACGAGCTAGACGCGGGTGCTTTGAAACCAAGGCGTGATGATATCGTCAGAGAAATCGCAGCCATCAAAGTTAGTACGGGGCGGCTGCGGAGTCGTGTGCAGCGAATTGTAAATCTCGATCGACTCTGGCTCATCCCCACCGCGGAAGTCCCGCTGACCAATCTCGTGCGCGAGTCAATCGTCGACGAAGCGCAACTGCCGATGCGGCTGACCGCCTGCACGCCGTGCTTCCGCGCCGAGGCGGGTGCGGCGGGCAAAGACACGCGCGGCATGATCCG
>DASRDF010000033.1:0-29518 GCA_035652735.1 Pseudolabrys sp.
CGCGCAGGCACTGCAGCGCCACCGACGACACCGAACGCACGTGTCCGGAGCCGCCGCACACCGGGCATTTTTCCGTCGAGCTTTCCAATACCGACGAGCGAATGCGCTGACGCGACATTTCGAGCAGGCCGAAATGCGAGATGCGGCCGACCTGAATGCGGGCGCGGTCATTTTTCAGCGCATCCTTGAGCCGGCGCTCGACGGTGCGGTTGTTGCGGGTCTCGTCCATATCGATGAAGTCGATCACGATGAGACCGGCCAGGTCGCGCAATCGCAGCTGGCGGGCGATTTCCTCCGCCGCCTCGAGGTTGGTCTTGAGCGCGGTATCTTCGATGTGATGTTCGCGAGTTGCGCGGCCGGAGTTCACGTCGATGGCCACCAAGGCTTCCGCCTGGTTGATCACGATGTACCCGCCGGAACGCAGTTGGACCACCGGCGAGAACATGGCATCGAGCTGGCTCTCGATGCCGTACCGCGTGAACAGCGGCTGCGTGTCCTTGTAGAACTTCACGTGCTTGACGTGACTCGGCATCAGCATGCGCATGAACTCACGCGCCTCCTGATAGCCTTCCTCGCCGCCGACGATGATTTCGTCGATGTCCTTGTTGTAAAGGTCGCGGATCGAACGCTTGACCAGCGAGCCTTCCTCATAAACAAGCTTCGGCGCGGTGGATTTGAGCGTGAGATCGCGCACCGTCTCCCAAAGCCGCAGCAAATACTCGAAGTCGCGCTTGACTTCGGTCTTGGTGCGCGAGGCGCCGGCGGTGCGCAGAATGACGCCCATGCCCTCCGGCACCTCCAATTCCTGGGCGATCTCCTTGAGCCGATTGCGGTCTTCCGCGGAAGTAATCTTGCGCGAAATGCCGCCACCGCGGGCGGTGTTCGGCATCAGCACGGAATAGCGGCCGGCGAGCGAGAGATAGGTTGTGAGCGCGGCGCCTTTGGTGCCGCGTTCCTCCTTGACCACTTGCACCAGCATCACTTGCCGGCGTTTGATGACTTCCTGGATCTTGTACTGGCGGCGGAAGCGCGGCAGGCGCTCCTGCACTTCCTCGAGCGCGTCGGCGCCGCCAACCGTATCGACGGTGCTGTCTTCGGCGCTCTCGTCTCCCGCTTCGCCCGCTTCAGCCGCGTCCTCGGTGTTTCCTTCCGCAGCTTCGGACGGCGCCTCGGCCGTTGTGCCTTCGGCAGAGGCGTCGCCGAGCTCATGAGCGCTGGCTTCAATGCCGGATTCCGCCGGTGCCGCGGCCGGCTCCTCGCTGCCGTGCGCGGCTGCATCCGCATCGTTGACGTCCGCGCCTGCCGCATCCTCGACGACGGCTGTTTCGGGCGCGGCATTCTCAGGCGCTGTCGCCTCAGGCCTCGTGTCGTCGGCCGCGAACTCGGTGATCGGGGGCGCGGCGCCGGCGAGATCGCCCACCGTTACGGCAGTGTCGGCCTGCGGTTGCTCAGCGGATTCGGTGTCCGGCAGCGGCGCCGCTGGATCGGCGGAAGCATCCGCATCGAGCGGCTCGCTGCGCCTGACCTCATCGCGCTGCCGATAACCGCGATGGCGATGCCGGCGGCCGCGGCGTCCGCGATGGTCGGCCTCGGCGTCGGCTTCGCTCTGCTGGCGCGCCTCTTCAGCCAGCAGCGCTTGCCGGTCGGCGACTGGAATTTGGTAATAGTCCGGATGGATCTCCGAAAAGGCGAGGAAGCCGTGACGGTTGCCGCCGTAATCGACGAACGCCGCCTGCAACGACGGTTCAACGCGTGTGACTTTGGCGAGGTAGATATTACCGCGAAGCTGCTTGCGGTTGGCGCTTTCGAAGTCGAATTCCTCGACGCGATTGCCACGTAGGACCACCACTCGGGTTTCTTCCGGGTGGGCCGCGTCGATCAACATTTTGTCGGCCATGGATAAATCTCACTGGGGCGGCAGCCGCTGCGCGCTCGCGCGACGTTATCCGCGCAAGAGGGCGCAAAGGACGTTCCGCCATATTGGTGTTGAAGGAAGGGCCGGCGTATTCAGGCGTCGCGAGATGCGCCGTCACGATTACGTCGCGAAAGCGAGGCACCCCGAAATGCTTTTGCTGCATCTTCGGCAGCATGAACTGCGACCCGTAGCGCTGTGGCCGCGCTGCGAGGAGCGCGAGCCCAGGTTTCTCGTTTTGCTCACGGATAGAGGCGGGCGGCTTGCAGCTGCGCGCTAATCCGATCGTCCTTCACAAGGATTTCGGCTCATTTTCGCTCGCCCGTCCGCCGGCCTTCCTCGAGGGGGCGGTCCTGGGCTTCAAAGCGCGCCGGAACCCGAACGCGGCACAATCGGAACAGTAACCGTCAGCAACCTTTACATACGGCCCCGGCTGCTTGCTGGCAAGGCGGCTGTGCAGGCTGGTCACAGTGACGCCGCGAAGTACGGGTGGCACTTAACTTCCGTTAACCGAAGCGCCTTTATTGGAGTAGAAAGAGCCGGAAAGGGTCCACGAACGTGCCGTTCCGCCCGCTCATAGCCGCCGGCATCCTCGGTTTGCTCGTTGTTGCCCGGCCGGCTGTCGCCGCCGCGGCAGACGGAATCGCGGTGCAGACCCTGGCCGCGCCGTCTGAACCCAGCCCCGAAGCGACCGACTTCCGGCTCGGCGGCGATGGCCGGCAGACCCGTTTCGTCATGGATCTCAGCCAAAAAGTGGATGTTGCCGCTTTCACGCTTGCCGACCCTTACCGCGTCGTTGTCGATCTGCCCCAGGTGGTGTTCAAGTTGCCGGCGCATGCGGGCGAGCAGGGCCGCGGCCTCATCAAGGCGTTCCGTTACGGCCTCATCATGCAGGGCGGATCGCGCATCGTGTTCGACACCAACGGGCCGGTCCGTGTCGACAAGGCGTTCACGCTGGCCGCGGTAGACGGACAGCCGGCGCGCTTGGTGATCGACCTGGTCAAGACCGATCGTCAGAGCTTTCTGCACGATATGGAGGTCGCGGCCGTCGCATTGCCGCATCATCACAGCCGGCAGAACATCGCCACACAGCCTGACGGCGATTCGCGGCCGTTGGTGGTGATCGATCCCGGCCATGGGGGGATCGACAGCGGCACCAAGGGCCTCGACGGCCAAGATGAAAAAGACATTGTGCTCGCCTTTGGCCTCAAACTGCGCGCCGCACTGGAAAAGACCGGCAAATACCGCGTGGCCATGACGCGCAGCGACGACACGTTCATTCCGCTGACCGAACGCGTGCGCATCGCGCGGCAACTCAAGGCGGCGCTGTTCATCTCGGTGCACGCCGATTCTGTGCCGCGCAGCGAGGGGCAAGCAGAAGGTGCGAGCGTCTACACCCTGTCCGAACACGCCTCCGATGCCGAGGCCGCCCGCCTCGCCGAGACCGAGAACAAATCGGATATTATCGCCGGCGTGGATTTAACCGCCGAACCTGACGACGTCGCCAACATCCTGATCGATCTTGCCCAACGCGAGACCAAGACGTTTTCCGTGCAATTCGCGCGCACGGTGGCGGGCGACATCAAGACGGTGGCTCCCTTGCATGCGCACCCGGTCAAGTCTGCAGGCTTCATCGTGCTCAAGGCGCCGGACGTACCCTCGGTTCTGGTCGAATTGGGCTATATGTCGACGCGGCGCGACCTGAAAAATCTGACCTCACCCGACTGGCAGGAGCGCACGGCCAAGGCAATGGCGCAGGCGGTGGACGACTTCTTCGTGCGCCGGTTTGTGGGCACAGCGAGCGTGGGAGCGCGGTGATGGGTGGGCCTCAGTTTCAACATAAAACCCGGCCAGCACAGGGACTTAACCTCGGCTCTGCGGGTGCTTATGCCCTCGCTATATCGGTCGTAGACTCGGCGCAATCGCGCGGCAGGATGATACCGGGTCGAGGCGGGACCGCCATTTCATGAAGCTATTTTTGCGCTTCTTCGGCTTTCTTTTTGCAGCCGGCACGATTCTCTTCGTGGTGGGGGTGGCTGGCGTTGCGGCCCTGTTGTGGCACTACTCCAAAGGCCTGCCAGACTATTCGCAGCTCCAGGATTACGAGCCGCCGGTGATGACGCGCGTGCACGCGGCGGATGGCTCATTGGTCGCCGAATATGCCAAGGAGCGACGGCTCTACATTCCTATCCAGGCGGTGCCGAAGCGGGTAATCAACGCTTTCCTCGCGGCCGAGGACAAGAACTTCTACGAGCACGGCGGCCTCGATTTCACCGGTATTATCCGCGCCGCCTTCAACTATGCGGAAAACTACGGTTCCGGCCGCCATCCCCAAGGGGCCTCAACCATCACGCAACAAGTTGCCAAGAACTTCTTGTTGTCCAACGAGGTTTCCTTCACACGCAAAATCAAAGAGGCGCTGCTGGCGCTGAAGATCGAGCGCACTTATTCAAAGGACAAGATCCTCGAGCTTTACTTGAACGAGATCTATCTGGGTCTCGGCGCCTACGGAATTGCAGCCGCTTCGCTCGTTTACTTCGACAAGGGCGTTAACGAGCTCACCATTCCCGAAGTGGCTTATCTAGCGGCCTTGCCCAAGGCTCCCAACAATTACCAACCCTTCCGTCAGCGTGAGCGCGCGATCGAGCGGCGCAACTGGGTCATCGACCAGATGGCGGCCGACGGCTTCATCAGCGCCGCAGACGCCGAGAAGGCCAAGCGCGCGCCGCTTGGCGTAATCACCAAGCCGCCGAGCACGCATATCTTTGCTGCCGAATATTTCGCCGAGGAGGTCCGCCGCGAACTCTACGAGCGCTATGGCGAAAAGAAGCTCTACGAAGGCGGCTTGTCGGTGCGCACCACGCTGGAGACCGACCTGCAAGTGCTGGCGCGCAAGACGCTGATCGAGGGCCTCGTTAAATATGACGAGGCGCACGGCTATCGCGGCCCGGTGACAAAGATCGATATCAGCGGCGACTGGGGGGTCAAACTCGCCGACGTGAAGGCGCTCGCCGACGTGGCGCCATGGCGGCTCGCCGTCGTGCTCGAGACCGGCGATAAATCCGCGCGCATCGGCTTGCAGCCCGGTCGCGAACCCGGTGGCTTCATCAGCAAGGAACGCGAGGTCGGCATCATCCCGCTCGACGGCCTCAAATGGGCGCGCGTCAAAGGGCGCGCACCGACCAAGGCCGACCAAGTGCTCGCGCCCGGCGACGTGATCTATGTCGAGCCGACGACCGGGCAAGGCCAGTATGTGTTGCGTCAGGTGCCGGAGATTTCGGGCGCCATGGTGGTGGAGGACCCTTGGACCGGCCGTGTGCTCGCGATGGTCGGCGGCTTCTCCTACGATCAGAGCCAGTTCAATCGCGCCACGCAGGCGCTGCGCCAGCCGGGCTCCGCGTTCAAGCCGATCGTCTATTCCGCGGCGCTGGATAACGGCTACACGCCATCATCGCTCATTCTCGACGCGCCGATCGAGATCGATCAGGGGCCGGGTCTGGGCGTTTGGAAGCCGGAAAACTATGAGCACGATTTCTTCGGTCCTTCCACGCTGCGCTTCGGTATCGAGCACTCGCGCAACGTGATGACGGTCCGGCTTGCGCAAGATATCGGCATGCCGTTGATCGCCGAATACGCCAAGCGTTTCGGCGTCTACGACAATCTGCCGCCATATCTGTCCTTCGCGCTGGGCGCGGGGGAAACCACGCTGCTGCGCATGGTCACCGCCTACGCCATGATCGATAACGGCGGACGGCGTATCAAGCCGACCTTGATCGATCGCATTCAGGACCGTTACGGCCACACCGTCTACAAGCACGATCAGCGCGAATGCATCGGCTGCGACGCCAAGAAATGGGACAACCAGCCTGAGCCGTCGCTGATCGACCGCCGCGAACAGGTGCTCGATCCGATGACCGCCTATCAGATCACGTCGATCATGGAAGGCGTCGTCCAGCGCGGCACCGCGGCGGGCGCGGGATTCCAGAAAGAGGTCGGCAAGCCGGTGGCCGGCAAGACCGGCACCACAAGCGATTACAAGGACGCTTGGTTCATTGGGTTCACGCCCGACATCGTCGTCGGCGTGTATATGGGCTACGACAAACCGCGCTCGCTCGGCCGCGGCGAGACGGGCGGTGTGCTCGCCGCGCCGGTGGTGAAGAACTTCATGAAGGTGGCACTTGCCGGCAAGCCGCCGGTGCCATTCCGCGTGCCGCCTGGCATCAAGCTCGTTCGCGTCGACCTGAAGACCGGTACGCGCGCCGGTCCCAACAGCCAGCGCGTAATCCTCGAAGCCTTCAAACCCGGCACCGCGCCCCCGGATAACTACTCCGTGGTGGGCTATGGCGACGCCGACAACCGCGAGCGCGGCAATGGCCCACCCTTCTTCGGCAATGTGCCGCCCGATGCGGGCCGCGCGGTGCGCTCCGGGACGGGCGGGCTTTATTGATCCTTGCGGCGCAGCGGCACGGTCGCTAAATCCGGGCTCTGAGAATCAAAGGCGCCCCATGGGCGCGTTGGAAAGATATGCGCGCAGAAACGGAAAAACTCGTCGGCGAGATCAAGCAGTCGCTCGGGCTGCTGAGGAGGCATCTTTGACGTCGATACCGCCAAGCGCCGCCTGGCCGAGCTGAACAAGCAGGCCGAAGACCCCAATCTCTGGAACGAGCAAACGCGCGCGCAGCGGGTGATGCGCGAACGCGACGCGCTTGACGACCAGCTCGGCGCCATCGGACGCATCGAGCAGGAGCTCGACGACCAGCTGATGCTGATCGAGCTTGGCGAGTCCGAAAAAGACGACAAGACGATCGCGGAAGCGGAGATGATGCTCAAGGGCCTGCGCGCCGAGCTCGCGCGGCGCGAATTGGAGGCGCTGCTTTCGGGCGAGGCGGACGCCAACGATTGCTATCTCGAAGTGCATGCCGGCGCCGGCGGCACCGAGAGCCAGGACTGGGCGAACATGCTGATGCGCATGTACGTGCGCTGGGCGGAAGCGCACGGCTACAAAGTCGAATGGGTCGAGGAGACCGAAGGCGAGGGCGCCGGCATCAAGTCGGCTACGGTGACGATTAAGGGCCACAATGCTTATGGCTGGCTCAAAAGCGAGAATGGCGTGCATCGCCTCGTGCGCATCTCGCCCTTCGACGCCAATGCGCGGCGGCATACGTCCTTTGCCAGCGTGGTCGTCTATCCTGTGGTGGATGACCGCATCAAGATCGAGATCAACGAAAACGACGTGCGCACCGACGTGATGCGCTCAGGCGGCGCCGGCGGCCAGCACGTCAACAAGACCGAGTCGGCGGTGCGCCTGACGCATATTCCGACCGGCATCGCCGTGAAATGCCAGACCGACAAGTCGCAGCACCGCAATCGCGCTATGGCGTGGGACATGTTGCGCGCGCGCCTGTTCGAGCTTGAGGTGAAGAAGCGCGAAGAAAAAGCCGCGGCCGACCAGGCCGCCAAAACCGATATCGCCTGGGGCCATCAAATCCGCTCATACGTGCTGCAGCCGTATCAGATGGTGAAGGACCTGCGCACCGGCGTGCAGACATCCAATACCGGCGCGGTGCTCGACGGCGATCTCGACGCGTTCATGCAGGCGGCGCTGGCCCAAAAGGCGTTCGGGGGCGCGCCGGCCCAGGTAGAGGACGTGGAATAGCGCGCCAGCGCATTCTCAAACGCTGCCGAGGCGAATCCCCGCGCGCAGGAATTTCTGCGGATTGACCGCCTCGCCATTGACGCGCGTTTCATAGTGTAGATGCGGCCCGGTGGAGCGTCCGGTCGAGCCGATCTTGCCGATCACTTGCCCGATATGGATTTTGTCGCCGACCTTGACGTCGATCTCCGACAGGTGGCCGTAGCGCGTGGCAAGGCCGCCGCCGTGATTGATCTCGACCATGTTGCCGTAGCCGCCGTCGCGCCCGGCAATGGTCACGGTGCCGGCGGCGGTTGCATGCACCGGCTCGCCGATCTCGCCGCGCAGATCGATGCCGGTGTGCATCGCCGGGCGGCCGAGAAAGGGATCGAGACGCACGCCGAACGGCGAGCTCATGTCTACTTCGCCCGCTACCGGCTTACGCACGGGGACGGCGACCAGCACGCGGCTCAAGTGATCGATCTCTGCGCGAGCGACGTTGATGCGATAGAGCTGACGGTCAAAGGCGCTGGCGCCCGACCTTGGTGCGCGCAAGGGCACGAATGGCCCGCCGGCGGCGCTTGCGGCCGGCATTCGACCCGGGTTGACGCCGAGATCGCTGAGTACGCTCTGAATGCGACGTGCCTTCGAGTCGACGTGCTCCTCGAGCGAACTCAGCGCCGCAGTCTGCTGGTGCGCAACCTTGTCGAGTTGCTCCTCAACCCGTGTCAGGATGCCGGTCAAGCCGCCGCCATTGCCGAGCGAAGCAAGCCGTGTCGCGCTTGAGGGCAGTTCACGCGATTGCAGCCGTGCCTCGCGGTCGGGCGGGACATGGAATATGACCGTGTCGCTGATCGGCGACGGCCTTGGTGTTTCGGTGAGCGGCGGAGAGGGCCGATGCGTGGGCCGCACCGAGCCCGTGGTCAGCATGTCGCCGGTGAGAGCGTTGGTGCGCTGCTCCAGCGTCGCCTGACGTTGCAATAATTCTTTCAGTTTTTGTTCGAACTGCTCCTGGTCGAGCAGTTGCCGGCTGGTGATGCGATCGACCTGCGCTCGTAACTCTGCGATGCGGTCCTCGTAAGCGAACTGCATCTGCGCTTGGCGCCCGATCAGGCGGGTGAGCACGTCTTCACGGAAAGCGAAATAAGTGCCGGTGCCGATCGACCAGATCGCCATCACCACCAGCGTGCCAACCACGATCCAAAATGCGACCGGTCCGATGCGAACCTGCCGGCCGCCATGGTGAAGCGTGTAAGCGTTGCGGCTGCGCTGCTGAACGTGCCGCGACACTGCGGCCGCTGATTGCGCCCGCGCGTGGCCGCCGTGATCGTCGTCGTGGCTGCGGTAATAGGTGGAGGTGGACGACATCGACGCTCCCGCCGCCCACACCAGGGCCGGTGGACCAGCACTCAAGCGCGATATCAGGCCGATATGGTTAAAAAGCCGCTAATTGCGGCGTGTCGCATGCGATTCGCAGGCAATAGCGCGAATCAAAGTGCCTTTGCGGCGGCGAGCACTTCCTCGGCGTGGCCCTCCACTGTGACCTTCGGCCAGATTTGGGCAATGCGGCCTTTGCCGTCGATAAGGAAGGTCTTGCGCATGACGCCAAGAAATTTACGGCCGTAGAGCGTTTTTTCACCCCAGGCGCCATAAGCCGCGAGCATCTTTTTGCTCTCGTCGGAGGCGAGCGCGATGCTGAGCTTGTGTTTGGCCCTGAACTTGTCCTGCTTTGCGACGGGATCGGCGGAGACGCCGAGAATATCGGTCCCCGCCCTGGTAAAAGCGGCACGAAGCCGCGAGAATGCAATCGCCTCTTTGGTGCAGCCCGGCGTATCGGCCTTCGGGTAGAAGTAAAGGACCAGGTTGCGCCCCATGAAATCCCTCAATGAGACCTCGGTGCCGTCATCGCGCGGCAGCCGGAAATCGGGGGCCTTGTCGCCGATGGCGAGATCGCGGGGCATATGCCTTCCTTTCGTCGTTTTCGCTGGGTCAATGTCGCCATTGCCATTTGCGTTAAGGGGACGCAAGCGGTTCCGCGGGTATCGGTTTGCAGCGGACGCGCATTGCGCCGGACGAGGGGCGCCCGCTCGGGCATGACACGCCACGACCAGCACATCGCCAAGCATCCGGCCCACCACGCGGCGGCCGCTCGACATCCGTCGCATCACTCCGTCCAGCATCCGGTCCATCACGTCGCGCGGCACGAACACGCGGACGCGGATGCCCGCGAACACGCGCATCCGGAGCGCCACCACCGCCGTGCGCTGGAAGAAGGCGTTCGCCGTCAATGGACGCGGGCGCAGCGGTGGGTCGTGCGGGCGCTGCGTCAACCGCTGGCGCGACGGGTTTTTTGGGGTAGCGCGCTGGCGTTTGCGTTGGTGGTGGTCGCCATCGCCGCTTTATGGTGGCGCCTCTCCCGCGGGCCCATCGAGATCGATGTGGCGACGCCTTGGCTCAAGGCGGCGATCGAAGAGAACTTCGGCGGCAAGCACACCGTCTCCGTCGGCGGTACGCAGCTCGAGCGCGACGAGAACGGTCGGGTATCGCTGCGCCTGCGCGACATCGTCGTGCGCGATGCAGACGGCACAATCGTGGCGAGCGCGCCAAAAGCGGAAGTCGGTCTGTCGGGCTTGAGCCTGCTTGGCGGCACCGTGCGCGCCAAGAGCCTCAATCTCGTCGGCGCGGAAATGGCGGTGCGCATCGAAAAGAACGGCAGCGTGACCGTGTTCGCCGGCGCCAACAAGCGGCCGATCGCCACTGCCGCGCCGTCGTCGTCCGCGGCGGCCGCAACCGCTGTCGTTGAATCGAGCGTTCCGGCGCCCCTGCGTGCGGGCGTCGAGGATATCGCCGGGCTGCTCGCATGGATCGACGGACTCGGCGCGACCGGTCTCGACGGTCACGATTTGCGCGAGCTCGGTTTGAAGAACGGCAACCTCGTGGTGGACGACCAGCGCAACGGTAAGCAATGGAGCTTCAGCAACATCGCGGTAAGTCTCACGCGCCCGACGCTCGGCGGGCTGACGTTCCGGCTGGCTTCGGAGGACAAGAGTCATCCGTGGGTGCTGAGCGCGGCCGTGCGGCCGCTGAGCGACGGCGTGCGCGCGCTTGGCATCGAAGCGCGCAACGTCTCGACAAGCGATATTCTTCTGGCGATGCGGCTGAATGGCGGGCCGGTCGATGCGGAGCTGCCGGTTTCGGCGAGCGTGCGCGCCGAGTTGTCGCAGACAGGCGCGCTGCAGCGCCTGCAGGGCGAGATCATCGCCGGGCAGGGCACCGTGTCGGATCACGGCGAAAATCCCTACAGCGTCGACGTCGAGCGTGCCGACATCCGTTTCAATTGGGATCCGCGCGCCCGCGCCTTGGTCGTACCGTTCCAAGTCCAGGCCGGCGGTAACCAGTTCACCATGCGCGCGACGCTGCTCGCGCCGGCCGATCAGCACGGGGCGTGGCATTTCAACGTGACGCGCGACGAAACGGTCATCGACCCCGTCATTTTCGCGGCGAGCGGCCCGGGTGAGTCCGACGGGTTCGCCATCAATCGCGTGAGCATGGCGGGCCGTATCGATACGGTACGCAAGCGGATCGAGCTCGACCGCGGTGATCTTTCCCGCGTCGATACGCGGCCGCTCTATAACGTCGGCATCGCAATCACCGGCAGTCTCGATTTTTCCGCGAGCGAGCCGCATCTCGCTTTCGGCGTTGCCTGCACGCGCATGCCGGCGTCCGTGATGAAGCGCATCTGGCCGATCTTCGCGGCTTATCCGGTGCGCCAATGGGTCGAAGGTCACGTCGCGGACGGGATCGTCGAACGAGCAGTGGTCGCGGGCAATGCGCCGATGTCTTATTTCCGTCCGGGCGGTCCGGCCATGCCGGATGACGGTTTCTCCGTCGATCTGGAAACCAGCGCCACCACCCTGCGCCCCGTGGATTCGCTGCCGGAAATCCGCGATGCCGACCTCACCGTGCGCGTGGTCGGCCGTCACGCAACCGTCAGCCTCGGCCGCGGCACCGTCGAGGTGGAGGGCGGCCGCAAGCTCAACATCGCCAATGGCATTTTCGAGGTGCCTGATGTGCACCCCAAACCGGCGGCGGCGCGCGCGCATTTCCGTCTCGACGGCGCAGTGCCCGCCGCCGCGGCGATCTTGTCGCAGGAAGGGCTGCGCGAGATCGTCGGCCTCACGCTCGATCCGGCGAGCACGCGGGGCAGCATCGGCGCGCGTGTCGATGTGAAACTCCTGGTGGGCAAGAACCTGCCGAAGAATTCGTGGAGCTACGCCATCGCCGCCGACCTCACCAATTTCGCCGCCGACAAGCTTCTGCTCGGCCGCAAGGTAGAAGCCTCGACGCTGCACGTGGCTGCGACCAATGAGGGCTATCAGATCAAAGGCGATGTCAGGGTGAACGGCGCGCCGGCCACGATCGACCTCGAGAAGAAGAAAGACGCCGATGCGCAATTGCGCCTGCAGGCCAAGCTCGACGAGGCCGCTCGCCATCGGCTCGGCATCGATCTGGGCAACGCTGTCACCGGCGTCGTGCCTATCAACATTGCCGGCACCGTCGGCGACGACATCGCCGACCAAAAGCTCAACGTCGACGCCGACCTCACCGCTGCCAAGATCGATAACTTGTTGCCCGGCTGGCAAAAGCCAGCCGGCAAGACGGCGCGCGCGACGTACACGTTGGCGAAAACGCCGGATGCCATTCGGTTTGACAATCTGGTCATCGAGGGGTCTGGCGCCAATGTGAGGGGCACGGTCGAGATCGACAACGACGGCGATATCCGGTCGGCGAATCTGCCGGTCTTTGCGCTTTCCGGCGGCGATAAGGTGTCGCTCAAGGCGGAGCGCGGGACTGACGGCGTCCTGCGCGTCACCATGCGCGGCGATGTTTATGACGGCCGCAATTTCGTGAAATCATCGCTTGCCGGCGAGCCTCCGGAGAAGAGCAAGCAGAAGCAGACCGACCTCGATCTCGACATCAAGCTCGGCATCGTTGCCGGCCATAACGGCGAGACCTTGCGCGGACTAGACTTGCGGCTGCAACGCCGCAACGGTCACATCCAGAGCTTTTCGATGAGTTCGAAAATCGGACGCGACACGCCGCTCGACGGGGATCTGCGCCTACGCTCGAGCGACAATCACCAGGTCATCTATCTCGAAACCGCCGATGCCGGCGCACTCTTTCGCTTCACCGACCTTTACCCCCGCATGTACGGCGGGCAGATGTGGGTGGCGATGGATCCGCCGACCCAGGAGCAGCGGCCGCAGGTCGGTACCCTGTCGATCCGCAATTTTGTGGTGCGCGGCGAGCGTACGCTCGAGCGCGTGGTGGCCGGCGCGCCGGGCCAGCCGCAGGGCAGCGTGCAATTTACCGAACTGCACGCCGACTTCACGCGTTACGCTGGCAAGATGTCGATCCGCGACGGCGTGGTGCGCGGGCCAGCGGTCGGGGCAACGGTCGAAGGCCAGGTCGACTACATCAAGAACGACGTGCACCTGCGCGGCACCTTTGTGCCGTTCTACGGGCTGAATAACGTGTTCGGGCAATTGCCGGTGGTCGGGCTTTTCCTCGGCGGCGGCAGCAATGAGGGGCTGCTTGGCATTACCTACGAGGCGACCGGCCCGCCGGGCGCGCCGCACATCGTCGTCAATCCGGTCAGCGCCATTGCGCCGGGCCTGCTGCGCAAGTTCATCCCGTCGCCCGGCGCGTTCGATCCGAATTTCACGCCGGCGCCACGCTGACGCGCCTCGGCCGGGCAAGCAACAGTCCCGCTGTCGTGCGCCCGGTACGACGCGCGCATCGGGTTAGAATAAGCCCAAAAAGCTACTCCGGCCGTAGCAGCACGTGGCGTTTCTTGCCGAGTGAGAGCTTGATGACGCCTTCGGGCGTCACGTCCTTGTCGCCGATCACGTGCTTATCGGTGCCGATGCGCCTGTCGTTGACGGCGATGGCGTTGTTGGCGATGGCGCGGCGTACTTCGCCATTCGACGCCGCCAGGCCTGCAACAACAAAAGCATGGAGCACGCCGAGCCCGGCGGCGACTTGGGCGCGCGAAATGCCGACGGTCGGCAATGTTTCGGCGAGCGCACCTTCCTCGAAAGTCTTGCGCGCCGTCTCGGCGGCGGTCTCCGCCGCAGCGCGGCCGTGCACCAGCGCAGTCGCCTCGTTCGCGAGCACTTTCTTGGCCTCGTTGATCTCGGAGCCTTTCAGTGACGCGAGCTTGGCGATCTCGCCGAGCGGCAGCACGGTGAACAATTTGAGGAAGCGCGCCACGTCGCCGTCTTCGGTGTTGCGCCAGTATTGCCAGTAGTCGTAGGGGCTCAGCATCTCCGCGTTGAGCCAGATCGCCCCGGCGGCGGTCTTGCCCATTTTGGCTCCGGAGGCCGTCGTGATCAGCGGCGAAGTCAGCGCAAACAGTTGCGCGTTCATCATTCGGCGGCCGAGATCGATGCCGTTCACGATATTGCCCCACTGATCGGAACCGCCCATTTGCAGAATGCACTTTTCGCGCTTGTAGAGTTCGACGAAGTCGTAGGCCTGTAGCACCATGTAATTGAATTCGAGAAACGACAGCTCCTGCTGACGGTCGAGGCGCAATTTCACCGAGTCGAAGGAGAGCATGCGGTTGACCGAAAAGTGGCGGCCGACGTCGCGCAGGAAATCGATATAATTGAGCGAATTGAGCCAGTCCGCATTGTTGGCCATCAGCGCGTTGCCGCCATGGCCGTCGAATTTCAGGAACTTGGCGAAGACGGCGCGGATGCCCCTGAGATTGTCCTCGATCGCCTGCTCGGTGATGATGCGGCGGCTCTCGTCTTTGCCGGACGGATCGCCTACGCGTGTGGTGCCGCCGCCCATCAGCGCGATCGGACGATGGCCGGTCTGCTGCATCCAGTAGAGCATCATGATCGGCAGGAGCGAGCCGACGTGGAGGGAGGGGGCCGTGCAATCGAAGCCGATGTAGCCGGTGATGCAGCCGGCGCGCGCGGCGGCGTCGAGCGCCTCCGGCTCCGACACCTGGTGGATGAAACCGCGCTCGGCCAAAGTATTAAGAAATTCGGATTTATAGGCGCTCATCGTGAAAGCCGCGGCTTGTCGTTTGCCTCTCGCGCGTGGTGTAACAGGTCCGGCAAATAATTGAAGGGGCGGCGGGTGGGCGTCGTGCGGGCGATCGGCTTGATGAGCGGGACCTCGCTCGACGGCGTGGACATCGCGCTCATCGAGACGGACGGCGTCCGCGTCGCCGCTTTCGGCCCAACCGGTTACCGGCCTTACGCCGATGAGGAACGCGCTTTGCTGCGCCAGGCGCTCGCCGACGGCGCGACGCTCACCGAGCGAGTCTCGCGGCCGGGTATTCTCAAGGACGCCGACGAATTCGTCACGCGCGTGCACGCCGAAACGGTGGAGGCGTTCATCGGCAAGCACGGGATCGACTGCGCCAGCGTTGCCGTTGTCGGCTTCCACGGGCAGACCGTGATCCACAAGCCGGCGAGCAAGCTGACGGTGCAGATCGGCGACGGCGCCGCGCTCGCCAAGCGGCTCAAGCTGGCGGTCGCGTGCGATTTCCGCCAGGCCGATATTCTCGCCGGCGGGCAGGGCGCGCCGCTGGTTCCGGTGTTTCACCAGGCCCTGGCGCGCGCTCTTGATCATCCGCATCCGATCGCCGTGTTGAACATCGGCGGCGTGGCCAACGTCACCTATGTTGACGGCGGCGATCCGGTCGCCTGCGACACCGGGCCGGGCAACGCGCTGATCGACGATTTCATGCGCGCCCGCGTCGGCGCTCCCTATGACAATTTTGGGGACGTGGCGGCGGTGGGGACGCCGGACAAGGTTTTTGTCGAGGCCGTGCTGCGGGACGGCTTCTTTGCCCAGAAGCCGCCGAAGTCGCTCGACCGCAACAGCTTCGCCTTCGCCAATATTGGTCTGCCCGACTATTCGGTCCCCGACGGGGCGGCGACCTTGTCGGCCCTGACCGTACAGGCGGTCGGGCGCATCGTGCCGTTCCTGCCGGCGGTGCCCAAGGCCTGGGTGGTCGCGGGCGGCGGCGCGCGCAACCGCACGCTCATGAAGATGCTCGGCGAGCGGCTCTGCCCGGCGACGGTTGAAACCGCCGACGAGGTCGGCTGGTCGGCCGACGCGCTGGAGGCGCAGGCTTTCGCCTATCTCGCGGTGCGCGCGATGAACAAGCTGCCTTACACCTTTCCCACCACGACCGGTGTGCCGCGGCCGATGAGCGGCGGCGTTATTTTCCGGCCTTAGTTCGCCTGCGCGCGCGCTTCTTCAGGAAGGAGGCGCAGAAGGCGGCTTCAAAAGCGCGGTAGTCATTTGTGATCTCGCTGCCTTTGCGGATATTGCAGCGGGCGAGCACATAGCCGTTGCGGAAATAGGTGTTTGGGTTGTCCGCGTGATTCATGAAGGTGTCGTAGTCCATCGACAGCAGGATTTCGCGCTTCCACTGGTAACCGTGCAATCTGATGTAGTCCTTGGCCTGCTTGGGCAGGCGCGCCAGCGTTTTGCGCGTGTAGAAGCGGTCGAAGCCCGACACGAAGCGCCAGATCTTCTGGTCCTTGCGGATGAACTGGCCGGCGAAGACGCCGATGCCATGGATGCGGCTTTTGTCGAGATAGGTCTTCACAAGCAGCATGAATCACCGCTGCCCAAAGCATAGCGCGAAACACGCGGGACAGAATGCGCTGTGGAGAACCCGTTAAGCCGCGGTGGGCTTGCGGTCCGTCTTCAGCCGCTTGTCGAGATAGACGCCGATGGCGGCGAGCAGCGGCTCGACCTTGCCGTCGAAAAAATGGTTGGCGCCTTGCACCACCTTCTGCTCGATGACGATGCCCTTCTGGG
This sequence comes from Pseudolabrys sp., assembly GCA_035652735.1. Classification (GTDB taxonomy): domain Bacteria; phylum Pseudomonadota; class Alphaproteobacteria; order Rhizobiales; family Xanthobacteraceae; genus Pseudolabrys. The sequence continues at coordinate 16,398 of DASRDF010000033.1, forward strand.
TCTTGAGCTTGTCGACCAGCGTGGTGACGTCCTTGTGCGGAACCACAGCGTCTTTGTCCCCGTGAATGATCAAACCCGAGGATGGGCAGGGCGCGAGAAACGAGAAGTCGTAGAGATTCGCGGGAGGACAAATGGAGATAAAGCCCTCGATCTCCGGCCGGCGCATCAAGAGCTGCATGCCGATCCACGCGCCGAAGGAGAAGCCTGCGATCCAGCAGCTCTTGGCTTCCGGGTTGATGGTCTGCGCCCAGTCGAGAGCGGCAGCCGCGTCCGACAGTTCGCCCTGACCGTGGTCGAAGGCACCCTGGCTGCGGCCGACGCCGCGGAAATTAAAGCGAAGCGCCGAGAAGCCGCGGTGCACGAAGGCGTAATAGAGCTGGTAGATGATCGGGTGGTTCATCGTGCCCCCGAATTGCGGATGCGGGTGCAAGATGATGGCGATCGGGGCATTCTTCTGCCGCGCCGGATGATAGCGGCCTTCGATGCGTCCGGCGGGGCCGGTGAAGATGACCTCGGGCATGGCCTCGACCTCGACAGAGCCTCTGTAAAGGCTCTAGTTTAGAATTATTCTAAATATCGCGTTTTCCGCTGTGCAGCGCCGCAACACGCGCTATAAGCATTGTCAGCGCGGCTTCTAGCACGACCCCCAGGGCAAAAAGCAAGCATTTTGCGGGGGCTTACGCTTCCGGAGATAGGCAATTCGATGAATGCTCGAATCTATTTTGACTGGAATGCCAGCGCACCTTTGCGGGCGGAGGCACGAGACGCCGTTATCCGCGCTCTGGCGCAGGCGGGGAACGCCTCGTCCGTTCACGGCGAGGGGCGGGCGGCGCGCGCGGCGGTCGAGCGGGCCCGGGCGCAGGTCGCGCAACTCCTTGGGACGGCGTCGCAAAACGTCGTTTTCACCAGCGGGGCGACGGAAGCCAATATGTTGGCATTGACCCCCGCCATCGAGACCGCCGGAGAAAAACGAAAGCGCGACAAGCTCTTAGTTTCGGCGACCGAGCATCCCTCGGTGCTTTGCGGCGGTCGTTTCGCGGCTGAGGCGGTGGACACCTTGCCGGTTTTCCCGAATGGCCTGGTGGACCTCGACGCGCTCCGCCGCGCTTTGGCGCAGGCCGCCCGGCCGCTGGTGTCGGTGATGCTCGCCAATAACGAGACCGGGGTCGTCCAACCGATGGCGGAGATTGCCGCGATCGTTCATGCCGCCGGTGGCCTGCTGCATGTGGACGCCGCGCAGGGGCCAGGTCGCATTCCCTGCGATATGGGCGCGCTCGGCATCGACCTGATGACGGTGTCCTCGCACAAGATCGGTGGCCCGCAAGGCGCCGGCGCTCTCGTCCGCCGCAGCGATATTCACATTACCGAGCCTCTCGTGAAGGGCGGCGCCCAGGAACGCGGTTATCGCGGCGGCACTGAGAACGTCGCGGCCATTGCCGGCTTCGGCGCCGCTGCAGCGGCGGTGCGGCAGGTGGACGCCGCGCAAATGGCGCGGCTGCGGGACCGGATCGAAGCCGGGCTGAGACGGATCACGCCGGAGGTTGTCATCTTTGGCGCTGGCGCGCCGCGCCTGCCCAATACCACGCTTTTTACGGTTCCGGGCCTCAAAGCCGAAACAACGGTCATTGCCTTCGATCTGGATGGCGTCGCGGTTTCCTCCGGCGCCGCGTGTTCATCCGGCAAAGTGACCGCCTCGCATGTGCTGGCCGCCATGGGTATGCCGCCGGAACTGTCCCGCGGCGCTATACGCGTCAGCATCGGCTGGAGCAGCACCGAGGCCGAAATCGAGCGGTTCCTCGGAACTTGGAATAACCTTGCCGGATCACTACTTAAGAGGCGCGGGATCGCTGCATGAGGCGGCCGCGCACCCATCACCACAAGGGACGAGCTTAAGCGACAGCGCGCTCAGCACCATAACCGACAAGTCCAACCCGCGGTCCTTGCAACCGTGAGCGGAGGGAAGAATGCCGGCCGTACAAGAGACCGTCGAGCAGGTCCGCCGCATCGACGTTGATCAATACAAATATGGGTTCGAAACCAATATCGAATCCGAAAAGGCCCCTAAGGGCCTTTCCGAAGATGTCATTCGCTTCATTTCGGGCAAAAAAGGCGAGCCCGAATGGATGCTCAACTGGCGGCTCGAGGCCTATCGCCGCTGGCTTACAATGCGTGAGCCGACCTGGGCGCGCGTGAAATACCCGACGATCGACTACCAGAACATCTACTACTACGCGGCGCCCAAGGCGTTCAAAGCGCCGAAGTCGCTCGCTGACGTCGATCCGGAGATCCTGAAGACGTACGAGAAGCTCGGCATTCCGCTCAAGGAGCAGGAGATCCTCGCCGGCGTGCGCAAGCAGGGCGAACCTTCGCAACTCGACGATGACGAGATGACCGGGACGGAGGCGCGCGGCCGCGTCGCAGTCGACGCCGTGTTCGACTCGGTGTCGGTGGCGACCACGTTCAAGGAGGAGTTGAAGAAGGCCGGCGTGATCTTCATGCCGATCTCGGAGGCGATCCGCGAGCACCCCGAGCTGGTGAAGAAGTATCTTGGCTCGGTGGTGCCCACCTCTGACAATTTCTTCGCCACACTCAATTCCGCGGTGTTCTCCGACGGCTCGTTCGTCTACGTGCCGGAAGGCGTCCGCTGCCCAATGGAGTTGTCGACCTATTTCCGCATCAACGAGCGATCGACCGGCCAGTTCGAGCGCACGCTGATCATCGCCGACAAGGGCGCCTATGTCTCCTATCTCGAAGGCTGCACCGCGCCGATGCGCGACGAGAACCAGTTGCATGCGGCCGTGGTCGAGCTGATCGCGCTCGACGACGCCGAGATCAAATATTCGACGGTGCAGAACTGGTATCCGGGCGACGCCGAGGGCAAGGGCGGCATCTTTAACTTCGTCACCAAGCGCGGCGACTGCCGCGGAGCGCGCTCAAAAATTTCCTGGACGCAGGTCGAGACCGGCTCCGCCATCACCTGGAAATATCCCAGCTGCATCCTGCGCGGCGACAATTCGCGCGGCGAATTCTACTCGATCGCCATTTCCAACGGCCACCAGCAGGTCGATAGCGGCACCAAGATGCTGCACCTCGGCAAGAACACGACGAGCCGCATCATCTCCAAGGGCATTGCCGCGGGGAAATCCAACAACACTTACCGCGGGCGGGTATTTGCGCACCAAAAGGCCAAGGGCGCGCGCAACTTCACCAACTGCGACTCGCTGCTGATCGGCGATCAATGCGGCGCGCATACCGTGCCCTACATCGAGGCGAGGAATTCCTCGACCGTGTTCGAGCACGAGGCGACCACCTCGAAGATTTCCGAGGACATGCTGTTCTACTGCCGGCAGCGCGGCATCTCGGCGGAAGAGGCAACGGCGCTTGTCGTTAACGGCTTTGTCAAGGACGTGCTGCAGCAGCTGCCGATGGAGTTTGCGGTTGAGGCGCAGAAGCTGATTTCGATCTCGCTCGAAGGCAGCGTGGGTTAGCAGCCATGGCGCAATATTGGTTCAAGCCGAAGCGCTACGGCTACGGGGCGACGCCGATCACCTGGCAAGGCTGGGTAGTCACGCTCGGAGCCGTGCTGGCAATGATCGCGGCGTCGCTGCTTCTGCGCGTTGAAGCCAGAAACGGCTGGGCGCTCGCGGCGCTCGTGGCCTTCGATGTCGCGGCTCTGGGCGCGCTGGCAGTCGTCAGCTATTGCAAGACCGACGGCGAATGGCGCTGGCGCTGGGGCGACCGGCAATAGGAATCGGGGAAATTTTCAACATGGCGTTTTTGGAAGTCAAAAATCTGCACGTCGAGATCGAGGGCAAGAAAATTCTCAATGGTCTCGACCTGTCGGTGGAGAAGGGCCAGGTCGCGGCGATCATGGGACCGAACGGCTCCGGCAAATCGACCCTCGCTTATGTAATGGCCGGGAAAGAGGACTACGAAGTCACGGCGGGCGACGTGCTGCTCGCCGGCGAAAGCATCCTCAGCCTGTCTCCGGATGAGCGCGCGGCCAAGGGGCTGTTCCTCGCTTTCCAGTATCCGATCGAAGTGCCGGGCGTGGCCACCATGACCTTCCTGCGCACGGCGCTCAATGCGCAGCGCAAGGCGCGCGGCGAAGGCGAAGTCTCCACGCCGGAATTCATGAAGCTGGTGCGCGATACGGCGGCAAAGCTCGGTATCAGCCAGGAGATGCTGCGGCGTGCAGTAAACGTAGGCTTTTCCGGCGGCGAGAAGAAGCGCCAGGAAATTCTGCAAATGTCGGTGCTGCAGCCGAAGCTTGCGGTGCTCGACGAAACCGATTCTGGCCTCGATATCGATGCCCTGCGCATCGTCGCCGACGGCGTCAACGCGTTGCGCTCGAAGGACCGGGCGATGATCGTGATTACCCATTACCAGCGGCTGCTCAATTACATTGTGCCCGATGTCGTGCACGTCATGGCAAAGGGACGTGTGGTCAAGTCGGGCGGCAAAGAGTTGGCCCTTGAACTCGAGGCCAAGGGCTACGCCCAGTTCCAGGAGGACGAGGCGGCTTGATGGCGGAGGTGCGGGTCATAAGGACGCCGGCGGAACAGGCGCTGAGCGCAGCCTATCGGGACGCTGGCGCCAAGCTGCCGGGCGGCGGAGCCGTGGCGAAGCTGCGCGCGGCCGCATTTGCGCGCTTCGAGCAGAACGGGTTGCCGCACCGGCGCGTCGAAGAGTGGAAGTACACGGATCTGCGCACCTTGATGCGCGAGGCCTATCCGCTTGCCGCACCGCCGGACGCGGCGGCGAAAAAGCGCGCGCAGGGTGTGGCTGACATTTTCGCCGGTGCCGATTGCCGGCGCCTGCTTTTCGTCGACGGCGTATTTGCCCCCGAATTGTCCGACCTTGCGCCCGAGGCGGGCTTGAGCGTCGGCTCGCTGGCCGAGGCGCTGGCGAATGGGGACGCATTGGTCGGCGATCATGTCGGAAAGACGTTCGAAACAGAGGATGCCGCGGTCGCGCTCAACACCGCGCTTATGGGGGACGGCGCCGTCATCCGTATCGCCAAGAACGCTGAGATCAAGCGGCCAATCCATTTGGTTTTCGCCAGCGGCGGCGACAAGCCGGCTTCGATTTTCATTCGATCGCTGATTGTGGTCGAGCCGGCGGCCAAGGTCGTGCTGATCGAGGATCACGACGGCGGTCCTGCGCAAGTGAACACGGCACTCGATCTCGTCGTCGGCGAGGGCGCGCAAGTGGATTATTTGAAAGTGACGCGCGGGCGCGGCTTGCATGTGGGGAGCCTGCTCGCCTGTGTCGGCGCCAACGCGCGGTTCAATGCGTTTGCCTTCACCACCAACGTCGACGTCGCCCGCAACCAGAGCTTCATCCGCTTTGCCGGCGAGGGCATCCAAGCCGGCATTCGCGGGGTTTCGCTACTGCGCGGCAAAGAGCACGTCGACACTACGCTGCTGATCGAACACGCCGCCGGGCATTGTGAAAGCCGCGAGCAGTTCCGCTCTGTGCTGGACGGGCAATCGCACGGGGTGTTCCAGGGCAGAATCGTGGTCAAGCCGCACGCCCAGAAGACCGACGCCAAGATGATGACGCGAGCGCTGCTGCTTTCAGACGAGGCGGAGGCCGACAATAAGCCGGAGCTCGAGATATTCGCCGACGACGTGGTCTGCGGCCATGGCGCAACCGCGTCGGCGCCGAGCGAGCAGCTGAAGTTCTATTTGATGTCGCGCGGGATTCCCGCGGCCGAAGCGGAGGCCCTGTTGGTGCAAGCCTTCGTCGGCGAAGTCATCGAAGAAATCACGCACCAAGGCATTCAAGACGCGCTGATGTTCGCTGCTCGCAAGTGGCTAGGAGCGCGATCATGATGCATCAGGCAGTAACCAACGGCAGCTATGACGTGGACCGCATCCGCGCGGATTTCCCTGCGCTGGCCATGCAGGTCTATGGAAAGCCCCTGGTTTACCTCGACAATGCCGCCTCGGCGCAGAAGCCGCAGATTGTGCTCGATCGGCTGAACAAGGCCTATACCGAGCAATACGCCAACGTGCATCGTGGCCTTCACTACCTCGCCAACGAAGCCACGGAAGCTTACGAGGCGGCGCGCGAGACGGTACGGAAATTTCTTAATGCAGCGCGCAAAGAAGAAATCGTCTTCACGCGCAATGCGACCGAGGCGATCAATCTGGTCGCCTATACGTTCGGACGCGAGCGCATCAAGCAAGGCGACGAGATCGTGCTGTCCATCATGGAGCACCATTCCAACATCGTGCCATGGCATTTTCTGCGCGAGCGGCAGGGGGCGGTGATCAAATGGGCGCCGGTCGACGAGGACGGTAACTTTCTCCTCGACGAATTCGAGAAGCTGCTGGGGCCGCGCACCAAAATGGTCGCTATCACGCAGATGTCGAATGCGCTCGGGACTGTGGTCCCGGTAAAGGAGGTCACGCGTCTCGCGCACGCGAGAGGCATTCCTGTGCTCATCGACGGCGCGCAGGGGGCGGTCCACCTGGACGTCGATGTGCGCGACGTCGACTGCGACTTCTATGCCTTCACCGGCCATAAACTCTATGGCCCGACTGGGATCGGCGTGCTCTACGCCAAGTACGAGCACCTGGCCGAGATGCCGCCATTCAACGGCGGCGGCGAGATGATCCAGGACGTGTTTCTGGACCGCATCACCTACGGCGATCCGCCGTACAAGTTCGAGGCCGGTACGCCGGCAATCGTGCAGGCAATCGGGCTTGGCGCGGCGATCGACTACGTCAATTCCATCGGCAAGGAGCGCATCCGCGCCCATGAAAGCGAGCTGGTCAAATACGCGCACCAGAGGCTCGGCGCCGTCAATTCGCTGCGCATCATCGGCAACGCCAAAGGAAAAGGCCCGCTGGTGTCGTTCGAGATGAAGGGCGCGCATCCGCACGACGTCGCGACCGTCATCGACAGGCAAGGCGTGGCGGTGCGCGCCGGCACGCATTGCGTGATGCCGCTGCTCGCGCGCTATGGCCTGACGGCAACCTGCCGGGCTTCGTTCGCGCTGTACAACACCAAGGGCGAGGTGGATGCGCTGGCAGCCGCTCTCGGCAAGGCGCAGGATATGTTCGCATGACCGACGAGACGCAGACGAGCCCGCCAATCGCCGAGCGGCCGGCCGAGAACGCCACCGTCACGTCGGCGCTGCCGCAGGATGAGCTCAACCAGCTCACCGACGGTATCGTCGCTGCGCTGAAGACGGTGTACGACCCGGAAATTCCGGCCGACATTTATGAGCTGGGACTGATCTATAAGATCGACATTGGCGATGACCGTACGGTCACGATCGACATGTCGCTGACCTCTCCCAATTGCCCGGCGGCGCAAGACTTGCCGATCCAGGTGGAGAACGCGGTCGCGAGCGTGGGCGGCGTCAAGGAGGCCAAGATCAACGTGGTTTGGGACCCTCCCTGGGATCCAAGTCGCATGTCGGATGAGGCCCGACTCGTGCTCAACATGTGGTAATCCTCGCGCCCGACACTAAATAGGATTCGTTATGACGACAGCCCGACCTCGGCCCCAGGTGATGCGGCTTACCGATGCCGCCGCGCAGCGTATCAAGGACGCGATCGCGCGCGCGCCGACGCCGGTGGCCGGCGTGAGGGTCGGCGTCAAAAACGGCGGCTGCGCCGGCATGGAATACACCATGGAATATGCCGACGCCGTGCGGCCGAGCGACGAGGTTGTCGAAGACAAAGGGGTCAAAATCCTCATCGACCCGAAGGCGGTCTTGTTTCTGCTCGGCACCGAGATGGATTTCAAATCCGAGAAACTGTCGGCGCAATTCGTCTTTAACAATCCCAATCAGACGAGCGCCTGCGGCTGTGGCGAATCCGTCCAACTCACGCCAGCAAAGGCGGCCGAATAGGCCGGTCCCCGCTGTCGCGAGGACGAACGATCGCGCTAAGCGACCTGCGCAGCGATCGTGCCGCTCGCCGTGACTTCCGGGTCGGTTTCCGACATTACGCGATTGCGCCCGTGCCGCTTGGCCGCATAGAGGCAGCGGTCGGTGCGCTCGATCAAACTTTGCGCCGTGTCCGTCCTCTTCAACGAGGCGACGCCAATCGATACGGTGACGCGGCCGAGATGTTCGCCGGTTGAGCGCTTCATCAGCTCCTTTGTCATCACCGCGCGGCGGATGTGGTCGGCGACGACGATCGCCGACCGCAGCACCGTGTTAGGCAGAATGACCGCGAACTCCTCGCCACCGTAACGCGCGGCAGTGTCCTGACCTTTGACGTTTTGCTTCACCGAAGTAGCCACCAGGCGCAGCACCTGATCGCCGGTCAGGTGGCCGAAACTGTCGTTAAAATTCTTGAAGTGATCGATATCCGTCATCATCAGCGATAGCGGCTCGTTCTTGGCACGCGCTTCCGCAATGGCGGCGTCCAGCGTGGCGTCGAACAGCTTCCGGTTGGCGAGCTGGGTCAACGGGTCGGTCAAGCTCTCGTTGCGCACGGCCTCAAGGTGCACCTGCAGCTCGTTGATCTCCTGCTTTGAGGCATTGAGCCGTTCTTCCAGCTTCTGGTTGGAGACCTCCATTTCTTTGGCGGTGTGCACGAGACTTTCGACGATCGCGCGCAGGCCCTCGCGGTCCTTGGAGTTGCCGATCTTTTCGCTCATATCGGCGAGGCTCTCGCTGTAACTCGACGCCGAGCCGGCCGCGGCGTCGATCATGGCCATCACCTGCTCGATTTCGCCCATCACCTGGCTGCCGACGCTGTCGATCCGCTCGGAAAGTCGCGTCGGTGACAAGAACGTCTCATAAATTTGCTCGAGGTCCGCGTCGGAGAGCGTACCGGCGGTCTTGAGGATCTCGTTGATCTTCTGGTTGAGCGAAGGCTGGTAGCCGGTCGCGTATGCGTACCAGATCTCGTAATTTCGCGGCGTTGCCGGCTGCCGCAGCGCCTTCAATTGACCGAGCGCGATTTCGGCGAACGCTATAGTGCGTTCGTGTTCGTCGGCTTGCCCGGGCATACAAATCCTCGTCTGCGCGGTCGCTTCGGGCCGCGCGCCTTCGAAGCCGACGGTATTCGAGGGTTATGAATCGCGGGTAAATCCGCGCATCCGCAGAGGGTAAAAGACCTGCTAAAAAGGGCCTTTCTCTGCGTTCCTAGACCTTGGCCGGCAGCGGGCGCAGCAGGAAGGCAGGAAGATGGCTGCCCTCGGCTTCGTCGGCAGGGGCGGACCGCCCCGGGCGCGGCTGCGGGGCGGGGCGTACCGGCCCGCTTTTTGGCCTGTTGTCGTGCCGCCGCGGCGTATGGCGATTGCCGCCGCTGCGGGCCGCTTTGTGGTGGGGTCTCCGCTCGCTATCCATGTGCGGCTCGGCGGAGGGCGGTGTGCCGGCGGCCCACGGAATCGTTTGACCGATCAGCGCCTCGATCGCCCCCACCGCCTTGCGATCGATCGGCGCGACAATGGTGATTGCGGTACCGCTGCGCCCGGCGCGTCCGGTGCGGCCGATGCGATGAACGTAGTCGTCCGGATGATGCGGCACATCGAAATTGAAGACGTGACTGACCTCGGGAATGTCGAGGCCGCGCGCGGCGACATCAGAGGCGACCAGCAGTTTGGCTTCGCCGCGGCGGAACGCATCCAGCGCCGCCATGCGCGCCGGCTGGTCCATGTCGCCGTGAAGAGCGACCGCATTGAATTTGTGGCGAAGCAACGAACGATGCAGATGCGCGACCTCGCGCTTGCGATTGCAGAAGATGATGGCGTTCTTGAAGTCACTCGCCGAACGGATGAGCCGGCGCAGCGTCTCGCGCTTCTCGTGCGCCTCGCGGCCGGTGGAGACGAGTTGCTGTGTGATGGTCGCGGCTGTGGTCGCAGGCTTTGAGACTTCAACCCGTACCGGATTGTGCAAAAACGTGTCGGCAATGCGCTGGATTTCCGGCGGCATGGTCGCGGTGAAGAACAGAGTCTGACGAGTGAAAGGCACCAGCTTTCCAATTCGCTCGATGTCTGGAATGAAGCCCATATCCAACATCCGGTCGGCTTCGTCGATTACCAGCAGTTCGACGCCCGATAGCAACAGCCGTCCACGCTCGAAATGATCGAGCAGGCGCCCCGGAGTGGCGATCAACACATCGACGCCGCGGATCAGCTTGGCGTCTTGATCGTCGAAGGAGACGCCGCCGATAATCAGCGCGACGTTGAGCTTGTGGTTCTTGCCGTATTTTTCGAAATGCTCGGCGACCTGCGCCGCCAATTCGCGCGTCGGCTCGAGGATGAGTGTGCGCGGCATGCGCGCACGCGCGCGACCCTGCTCGAGCAATGTGAGCATCGGCAACACGAACGCCGCCGTCTTTCCGGTGCCGGTTTGCGCGATACCGAGCACATCGCGCCGCTGCAGCACGTGGGGGATCGCTTGGTCTTGGATGGGAGTGGGAGTTTTGTAGCCGGCGGCCTCGATAGCGCCGAGAACTTTGTCGGACAAGCCGAGATGGGAAAAGGACATATCACCTCAAGTTGGGCCGCCGGCCGCGCCGGACGAGAAAACCAGTTGCGCTGCGCGGAGGAGGATGGCCGAATCTTCGTTCGAACCGGTTGCGCGGAACATGGGGATTAACAGGCCCAAAGTCAATGCTCAGCGCATGCGATAAAGCGTATAAACGCTGTACTTTCCTGCTTTGCCGAGGTGCGTATGACTGAATCGACGCCGCTGGTGCTGGTTCCGGGCCTCACCTGCACGGCGCGCCTTTATGCGTCGCAGATCGTCGCCCTCTGGCGGTATGGGCCGGTCACGGTCGCGGACCACCGCCACGATATCGATATTCGGGCGGTCGCCAAACGCATTCTGGACGAGGCGCCGCCCCGTTTCGCGCTTGTGGGCCTCTCGTTCGGCGGGTACATCGCCTTCGAGATGATGCGGCAAGCTGCGATCCGCATTCTCAAGCTGGCGCTGCTCGATACCTCGGCTCGACCGGATACGCCCGAACAGACGGCGACGCGCAAGACATGGATCGAAATGGCGCAAACCGGGCGCTACAGCGAGATCGCCGCGCTTTCGATCCCGCGATACCTTCACAGCAGCCGCCAAAACGATCCGGCTATCACTGGGATTGTGCGGCAAATGATCGACGAGACAGGACCGCGCGCTTTCGTGCGGCAGCTCCAGGCCATCATGTCCCGTCCCGATTCGCGTCCGCAGCTCTCTTCGATCAAATGCCCGACGCTGGTATTGGTAGGAGAGGGCGATGTTGCGACGCCGCCCGAGCTCAATAAGGAAATCGCCGACGGCATTGCAGGCTCGCGGTACGTTGTCGTGCCGGAATGCGGTCATCTATCGACTGTTGAGTGTCCCGACGCTGTCAACGCGGCGCTCGGTCAGTGGCTCGAAGGCTAAACCAGCGAGCCTTCTGCTTTGATGGTGGTCAACGATGGGCGACATGCGCGATACCCCGGGCGTCATAGCGCCGCCGCCATTGCTCGCGGCGGCGGCGGTGGTGATTGGGCTCATCCTCGACCGTGTCTTTCCCGCTTATGTGCTCACTATTCTTCTGTCCTTTCCGCAACGCGTTACGATCGGCCTCGTGTTGTTGGCGGCCGGCGGAGCCCTTGGCTTTTCCGCTACGCGTGCCTTTCGTCGGGCCGGGACGCACGCCGAGCCTTGGAAGCCGTCCTCGGCGCTGGTCACGAGCGACGTCTTTCGCTATTTGCGCAACCCGATGTATGTCGGACTAGTGTCGATGCTGGTCGGCTTTGCCGTCCTCGTCGCCTCGGACTGGACGATGGTGACGACCATTGTCTTTGCGCTGGTTCTTCATGTGGGCGTCATCAAACGTGAAGAGCACTATCTCGAGGCAAAGTTCGGTGACGAGTACCGCAGCTATCGACGGCGCGTGCGCCGCTATGGCTGGCCGCCTTTCGGGCTGCGATAATTGTGCAAGCCTTTCCTGGCTTCATCCCTTGGCTTGAACCCCTGCGCCTTTCTAGAGTGCGCGTGACTTCTCGGGAGTGAGCGATGCGCACGCAAGTCGGTATTGTCGGCGCCGGTCCGGCCGGACTGATGCTGGCACGGCTGTTGCGGCTCCAAGGTATCGACTCGATCGTCATCGAAAATCGTGACCGGCACTATATCGAGAACCGCATCCGCGCCGGCCTGATCGAGCACTGGGCTGCCGACTTGCTCACAGAAGTCGGCGTCGGGGAGCGCATGCAGCGCGAGGGCTTGCTGCATTGGGGCATCAACATCGGCATCAACGGCGACCTCCACCGCATCGACTTCAAAAAATTGGTCGACAAACGCGTGACCATTTACGGCCAGCAAGAGGTCGTAAAGGATCTCGTGGCCCGCCGCCTCGCAGACGGCGGAACGCTGCTGTTTGAAGTCGACGGCGTTACCGTCCATGACTTGACCAGCACGCGCCCGAAGATTCGCTTTACGCACGCCGGCAAGGCGCAGGAAATCGAGTGCGATTTCGTCGGCGGTTGCGATGGATTCCACGGCATTTGCCGGCCAAGCATTCCCGACGGCGTGCTCACGGTGTTCGAGCGCGAATATCCTTTCGGCTGGCTCGGCATTCTTTCGGAAAGCCCGCCGCCGGACCACGAGCTGATCTATTCCTACACCGATGGCGGCTTTGCTCTTTACACCATGCGCTCGCCGACGCTCGCTCGGCTTTATCTCCAATGCGACCACGACGAAGAGATCGAAAGTTGGCCGGATTCGCGGATCTGGAATGAATTGCACAAGCGGCTTGGCCGCGCGCGCAAGCTGGAAGAGGGCCACATGCTGCAAAAGGGCGTCACGGCGATGCGCAGCTTTGTGGCCGAACCGATGCAATACGGACGGCTCTTTCTGGCGGGCGACAGTGCGCATATCGTGCCGCCAACCGGCGCCAAAGGCATGAATCTGGCATTCGCGGACGTAGTCTATCTGTCGCGCGCGATCATCGAATTCTACAAAAGCAGACGCGATGACCTGCTGCAGAGTTATTCCGCAACCTGTCTCAGACGCGTGTGGAAAGCGCAGCGGTTCTCCTGGTGGATGACGCAGATCATGCACCGTTTTCCCAACGAATCGGCCTTCGATCGCCGGCGGCAGTTGGGCGATCTTGACTACCTGGTGAATTCAGAATCCGCGATGCGCTCGCTCGCCGAGCAATATGTCGGAC
>DASRDF010000034.1:0-70311 GCA_035652735.1 Pseudolabrys sp.
CGAAACCGCGCGTTTATCTCGCCGCCTGCGAAGCGCTCGATCTATCGCCTGCCCAGTGCATGATGGTAGCGGCGCATTCGAACGACTTGGCCGCCGCGGCCCAATGCGGCCTGCGTACTGCGCACACTGCGCGTGTCAACGAATACGGACCGAACACCGGCGAGGCCAAGCCGATCGTGAAAGTTGATTATACGGCGCGCGATTTGGCCGCGCTCGCGGACACGTTCGACGTCTAGTCGCCTTCTTCCGCCACTGCGCCGCCCAATGCGGCAAAAACAGCAGCGAGCAGGCATCCGGCAACGATGCCGGCCGTGAGGTTGACGAACAACGTCAAGGCAAAGGTCGCGAGCAGCACCGCAGCGCTGCGCCACGCGCGCAGCAGAGCAACGAACTCGTGCGTCTCCGCCATGTTCCACGACACCACCACCAGCACGCCGGCAAGCGCCGCCAGCGGGATGAAGCTCGCCAGCGGCGCGGCGATCAGCATGAACAGCAGCAGGAAGCCTGAATGCATCATGCCGGACAGAGGGCTACGTGCGCCCGCGCGAATATTGGTAGCGGTGCGCGCGATCGTGCCGGTCACGCAAATGCCGCCAAACAATGCGGATGCAATATTGGCGATCCCCTGCGCGACCAGTTCCATGTTTGACCGGTGCTTGCGGCCTGTCATGCCGTCGGCAACTTTGGCGGACAACAGGCTCTCAACGCCGCCGAGCAATGTGAAAGAGAAGGCGGCCGGCAGGACCTCAAGGACTCGCGGCCAGGTGATAGTCGGCAGTGCCGGCGCGGGCATGCCGCGCGGAATGCCGCCGAAGTGGCTGCCAATCGTTTCGATCGGGAATGGCAGAAACGCTGCGACAAGCGATGCAGAAGCAACCGCGATCAGCATTGCGGGCCAGGTTGGGCGCCAGCTTTGCAAAATGAAAATCAACGTCGCGCAGCCGAAGCCGACAGTGAGCGCCGCCGCATTGCCGGTCGGTACTGCGTGCCACAGGGCGGCAAGCTTGGGGAGGAGAGGACCCGGTTCGGCGCCTGCGAGGGTCAGGCCGCCAAGGTCCTTGAGTTGGCTCGCCAAGATGGTGACGGCAATGCCGCAGGTGAAGCCGACCGTCACCGCGTGCGGGATGTGGCGGATCAACGAACCGAGCCGCGAGAGGCCAATTAAGGTGAGCATCAATCCCGAGAGCATGACGGTGAGCAGGAGCCCGTCGAGGCCGAGTGTCGTGACGGTCGCAGCTACCAAAACGATGAAAGCGCCGGCAGGCCCGCCGATCTGAAACCGGCTGCCCCCGAGCGCAGACACCAAAAATCCGCCGACGATCGCCGTATACAGCCCGCGATCGGGCGAGACGCCGGAGGCGACCGCGATTGCCATTGACAGCGGCAGGGCGACAATCGCCACGGTCAGGCCGGCCAAGGCGTCGCGCCGAAACGCTGCGATGCTGTAGCCTTCGCTTAAGACCGTCGTCAGCTTGGGGCGATATAGATGGGCGGTCGAGGACCCGTCGGGCATTGCAATTTCAAAAGGTGAGTCGATCAGCCCTTATACACCGGCTCCGGCTGCGTGAAGAAGCTGAGGAGGATGTGATAAACGAGCATGTAGTTCTTCTGCTGGAAGCTTGCGTGCGAGACGCCGGGCATCACCGCGAACTGTTTGTCCGGATTGGGCAGCTTTTCGAAGAAAATCAAAAGGTCTTTGAATGAGGCAATGCCGTCGTACTGGCCGCGCATGATCAAGGTCGGCACTGTGATCTTCTGCGGGTCGACCACCGGCAACTTCGCGCACATGTCGACATAGGTGCCGGTCGGCACCGAGGTATCGAGCGCGGTGACGGCGTCGGCAAAGGCGTCGATCACTTTCTTTTCGGCCGTATCGGGGTGGTCGCGCTCGAAGATCGAATGAATGAACGCCTTGTCTATCGGGCGGCGGTTCTTGGCCTGAAATTCAGGCAGCCGCTTGCGCCGCTGCTCGAGCGTGGGAGAGCCTTCGCCGGTCCACACCATCGCATCGAGCGCAAGCCGGGCGACCAATTCGGGATGCCGCTCGGCGAACATCGCGGCACGTAGCGCGCCCGACGAAATGCCATAAACGAGGAGAGGCCGTTTACCCCGCAGCTTCTGGATATAGAGCGCGGCGGCATAGCAATCGTCGGCGCCCTGCGCGATCGGCGCATTGTTGTCGCGGTCCTTGGTGGAGCGGCCGTAGCCTTCCATGTCGACGCTCCAGCAATCGAAGCCGGAACGCGCGAAGTAATCCATGGCGGAGGAGTCCGGTCGCCCCGGCACTTGAAGGTCGAATGTGGGCTGCGACGCCATCGATGAGCCGTGAACAAAGAGGATTCTGCCTCGGCTCTTGGCGGGATCGCCGGCCGACTTCTCCCACAGAAACAACCTCACGCGGCCGTCCTTGCCGGTCCAGTGCTCTTCGCCCTTCACCGGCGCTTTCATCATTTCGTTCATTGGTCACCTTGTGCCTTGTCTCCGGCCCAGTATCGGAAAAATCGTGCACCGCGTCGAGGCGGCCTCGCCCTTGCCTGAGCGCTCGCGCGAACGCGCCGCAGTCGGCGGCCTCGACCGACTTTTTGATGCGGACTTAACTTGATTGCGCGCGGCAACTACGTAGCCTTCCGGCACACCAAGGACCGGACAATGGCCTATTTCGATCCGACAGAAGACTCTTTCATGAGGGCCGGCAAGCTGATCGGCGATGTGCTGGCCGCGCTTACGTATCTTTCCGTCATTGCCCTGATGCTCGTGCCCCTGCTGCGCTGAGCGCGGCGCCCCTGCGGCAACGGAACGCTTTCGGGTTCCTCGCGTTTCCTACGCGACACAGAGGTTTGGTGTGAGCGATTTCAAGACGACAACGCGTTTTGGCATAACGCTCGGCGCGTTGTTGTTTGCATCGCTTTTGCTCAACGCTCTGGCATTCCATTAGGGAGAACGCGATGAAAACCCGACTTCTCATTACCGCCGCGTTGGTCGCCGGCGTTGCGGCGCCTGCGCTCGCCGACGAGTACTACGTCATTCGCGACCCGCACACCCACCATTGCACCGTGACCACCACCAAGCCGACGACAGAAACCACGATCACGCAAATCGGGCCGCTTGCTTTCCAGACGCGCGAGAAGGCCGAGGACCGCATCAAGACCACCAAGATCTGCTCCGAAGACACCACCGGCACCAAAGTCGAGATCAACAAAGACTGACCATTCATCGTCGGCGAAGAGGCGCCCGGAAGGGCGCCTCTTTCATATGTGCCGGGTCGCGCGGCCGCGTGTGATTAGCGCAGAATGAGTGTGACCAAAATTGCCGCTAACAGTCCGTTGCCGATTTCCTGGGCGATGAGCAATTCGACCGCGTGATCGGCTTCATGTCCGCCGGCCATGTATCCGGTGAAGAACACGGCGACGACGCCGCCGACCACCGCGGCCAAGGCCAAGCCAATTTTACGGTCCATAATTTCCCCGCAGCACAGCCCCGCTGCCGCTACTTGATCAGAGCGATGTGGTTGTCCTGGATGACTTTTGCCCACAAGGCGACTTGGCCCTCCATGAAGGTCTTGAACTGCGGCTGCGGCATCGCGAACGGAATGGCGCCTTGCTTGGCCCAGGAGTCCTTGATGTCGGGGCGCGACAGAATTTTGGAGATTTCGCTATTGAGTTTATTAACGATCTGCATGGGCGTGCCGGCCGGCGCCATGAGTCCTACCCAAAGCGTGGCGGCAAAGCCGGGCACGGTTTCAGCGATGGTCGGCACCGTTGGCAAAATGGGCGAGCGCCGATGCCCGGTCGTGCCGAGCGCGCGGACTTTGCCGGCCTGAATCAATGGGGCCATGGTCGGCACCGAATCGAACAGCATCTGAATCTCGCCGCTGAGAATGTCGGTGCGCATACCGGTCGAGCCCTTGTACGGCACATGCACGATGTTGATGCCGGTGAGATTTTTCAGAAGCTCGGCGGCCATATGATAGTTTGATCCCGGGCCCGACGAGCCAAAATTGAGCTTGCCCGGGTTGGCTTTCGCAAAGGCGATAAGCTCCCTCATGTTTTTCGCCTGGACCGATGGATGTACGACGAGCACCAAATCGGTGTCGACGATCGGCGCGACTGGGACGAGATCGCGCATCAGCACGTAAGTCTTGCGCGGGTAAAGCGTCTCGTTGACGGTCTGAGTGCCCGATACCAGCAGCAGCGTGTAACCATCGGGTGGAGATTTTGCTACCACGTCGGTGCCGATCGTCGTACCGGCGCCGGGCCGATTCTCCACCACGAAAGGTTCGTGCAGCGCGTTCTGTAGTTCCTGTGCCACTACCCGGATGTACAAGTCCGCCGGGCCGCCGGCGCCGAAGGGTGCGATGATTCTCACCGTGCGCGCGGGGTAATCTTCGGCACTCGCCGTTGCGGCGAACACGGCGCCCATGAGCGTAAGCAAGGCGCCAATTGCACGCAGGCGAGCCATACGCGACCTCCCGAAAGTTCTGTTCTGCCGCTGCCCGGCACGACTATCGAGGCGTCCTCCGCATGCTGTCAAATCTCGCAATCGCGTGCCGTGGATGTCGAAGAATGTCGTCTTGCGCCCCATGGGACGCTGCGCTAAGCCTCAGCCGCGCCCGTCCATGCGGCGATTTCCACCACGCAAAGGGCGTTTTGTGCGGGATAGCGGCGCCGGCTCGCGCCGCCGGTCAGCCCGGGGCGGGCGTCAATCCGGGTCAGGGGAGCGGGGCTGCCAACGCAATAGAGGCTGCCGATGCAGACGTTGCTCATGGACTATCTGCCGCTGGTCATTTTTATCGGCGTCGCCTTGGTCATCGGGCTCGCGTTGCTGATCGCGCCTTTCATCGTTGCCTACAAGCAGCCCGACCCGGAAAAGCTCTCGGCCTACGAATGCGGCTTCAATGCCTTCGATGATGCACGCATGAAGTTCGACGTGCGGTTCTATCTCGTCGCGATCCTCTTCATCATCTTTGATTTGGAAGTGAGTTTCCTGTTCCCTTGGGCGGTTGCGTTCCGGGACGTCGGCGTATTCGGTTTCTGGGCAATGATGGTGTTCCTTGGCGTGCTGACCGTCGGCTTCATATATGAGTGGCGCAAGGGGGCGCTGGAATGGGATTGAAGGCTCGATGACCCTCATCGCACCTGAAGCCAGCGGCATTGTCGATCCGCGTACCGGCAGCCCGCTCGGTGCCGACGATCCGTATTTCAGCGGCGTGCGCCGGGAATTGTCGGATAAGGGATTCCTGGTCACCGCCGCCGACGATCTGATCACCTGGGCGCGCACCGGCTCGCTGATGTGGATGACCTTCGGCCTGGCGTGCTGCGCCGTCGAGATGATGCAGATGTCGATGCCCCGCTACGATGCCGAGCGCTTCGGGTTTGCCCCGCGCGCCAGCCCGCGCCAATCCGACGTGATGATCGTCGCCGGCACGCTGACCAACAAAATGGCGCCGGCTTTGCGCAAGGTCTACGATCAGATGCCAGAGCCGCGATATGTGATTTCGATGGGTTCGTGCGCCAACGGCGGCGGCTATTACCATTATTCATATTCTGTCGTGCGCGGCTGCGACCGCATTATTCCGGTCGACATTTACGTGCCGGGCTGTCCGCCGACCGCGGAGGCGCTGCTGTACGGCGTCTTGTTGCTACAGAAGAAGATTCGTCGCACCGGCACGATCGAGCGCTGAGCGGGGCTGGGCATGAACGAGACGCTCGACAGGATTGGGGCGACGATCAAGAACGCGCTCGGCGATGCCGTGACCGGCTACGAAGTGGTACGCGGCGAGCTGACGGTGCATGCGCGGGCCGCCGACATCGTTCAGGTCGTTAGCTTTCTGCGTGACGATCCGTCCTGCCAGTTCGTCTGCATCATCGATATCACCGCGGTGGATTGGCCGACCCGCGAGCAGCGTTTCGACCTGGTGTATCACTTTCTGTCGCCGCAGATGAACCAGCGCGTCCGAGTCAAGGTCGTGACCGACGAAACGACGCCGATCGAATCGATCGTGGGGGTCTATCGCGGCGCCGATTGGTTCGAACGGGAGGTCTACGACCTGTACGGCGTTCTCTTCACCGGCCATCCGGACATGCGCCGGATCCTGACCGATTATGGATTCGAGGGCCATCCGCTGCGGAAGGACTTC
The DNA here is from genome assembly GCA_035652735.1 of Pseudolabrys sp. Taxonomy (GTDB): domain Bacteria; phylum Pseudomonadota; class Alphaproteobacteria; order Rhizobiales; family Xanthobacteraceae; genus Pseudolabrys. The sequence continues at coordinate 6,137 of DASRDF010000034.1, forward strand.
CCGCTCACTGGTTTTGTCGAGGTGCGCTGGGACGATGAGGAAAAGCGCGTCCGCTACGACAAAGTGAAATTGGCGCAGGAATTTCGCAATTTCGATTTCTTGTCGCCCTGGGAGGGCACCGAATACATCCTTCCGGGTGACGAAAAGGCGAAGGAAGGCAAACCGTCATGAAGCCTTCGCTTGTCGCCGGTCTCAAGCACACGCTGTCCTACCGGGTGCCGGAGAACAAGACGGTGCCGTTCACCTATCCGGAGTCGGACATCATTGCCAATATGCCGAAGGTGTTCGCGACCGGCTTCATGATCGTGCTGATGGAATGGGCCTGTGTTGAATTGCTCAGGCCGCATCTCGATGCAGGCGAAGGGTCGCTCGGCACCCACGTGGACGTGAGTCATGCCGCGGCGACGCCGCCGGGCATGACGGTGACGGTGGATGCCGAACTTGTCGAGCTCAAAGGCCGCAAGCTCGTCTTCAACGTGCGCGCGCATGATGGCATGGATTTGATCGGCGAGGGCCGTCACGAGCGCGTGGTCGTCGATTGGAATCGCTTTAACGCCAAAGTGGCGGAAAAGGCGAAAGCCTCTGCGGAGCTTGTGCACTGATGCCCGAAACCGCGGTACGGAATTTCACCATCAATTTTGGGCCGCAGAATCCGGCGGCGCACGGCGTGCTGCGCCTGGTGCTCGAGCTCGACGGGGAAGTAGTCGAGCGCGTCGATCCGCACATCGGCCTCTTGCACCGCGGCACCGAGAAGCTGATCGAATATAAGACCTATCTGCAGGCCGTCGGCTATTTCGACCGGCTCGACTACGTCGCGCCGATGAACCAGGAACACGCCTTCTGCTTGGCGGTGGAGAAGTTGCTTGGAATCAGTGTGCCGCGGCGGGCGCAGCTGATCCGCGTGCTCTATGCCGAGATTGGGCGACTTTTGTCGCATCTGCTCAATGTCACCACGCAGGCCATGGATGTCGGCGCGCTGACCCCGCCTCTGTGGGGCTTCGAGGAGCGCGAAAAACTGATGGTATTCTATGAGCGTGCCTCCGGATCGCGCATGCACGCTAAGTATTTTCGGCCGGGCGGCGTGCATCAGGATTTGCCGTCCAAACTGATCGACGACATCGAGGCGTTCTGCGATCCGTTCCTCAAGGTCGTCGACGATCTCGATCGGCTGCTCACCGATAACCGCATCTTCAAGCAGCGCAATGTCGATATTGGGGTGGTGAAACTCGAGGACGCCTGGAATTGGGGCTTTTCCGGCGTGATGGTGCGCGGCTCGGGAGCGGCGTGGGATTTGCGCAAAGCGCAGCCTTACGAATGCTATTCCGAAATGGAATTCGACATTCCCGTCGGCAAGAACGGCGACTGCTTCGACCGCTATCTTATCCGTATGGAGGAGATGCGGCAGTCGGCGCGCATCATGAAACAATGCGTGAAAAAGCTCCGGCAGCCGGACGGACAAGGGCCGGTCGTTATCGACGATAACAAGATCGTGCCGCCGCGTCGCCCTGAGATGAAGCGCTCGATGGAGGCGCTCATCCATCACTTTAAGCTTTACACCGAAGGGTACCACGTGCCGGCTGGCGAGGTGTACGCGGCGGTTGAGGCCCCTAAGGGCGAGTTCGGGGTGTATCTGGTGAGCGACGGCACCAACAAGCCGTACAAGTGCAAAATCAGGGCCCCTGGCTTTGCGCATCTCAGCGCCATGGATTTTCTCACCCGCGGCCACATGCTTGCAGACGTTTCCGCCATCCTCGGCTCCATCGACATCGTGTTCGGGGAGGTGGACCGATGAGCGTGCGCCGACTTGCGCCGCCGGACGTGCAGCCGAGGGAGTTCTCCTTCACGGCGGAAAACCTGGCGTGGGCAAGAAAGGAAATCACCAAATATCCGCAAGGCCGCCAGCAATCGGCAATCATTTCACTGCTCTGGCGTGCCCAAGAGCAGGCCGGCGGCTGGCTGCCGGAGACGGCGATCCGTTATGTCGCCGACATGCTCGGCATGGCGCATATCCGCGCATTGGAAGTCGCCACCTTCTATACAATGTTCAACCTGGCACCGGTGGGAAAATTCCACGTGCAACTCTGCGGCACCACGCCATGCCGCCTGCGCGGCGCCGACGAACTGGAAAAAATCTGCCGCAAGCGTATTGGCGATCAAGGGGAGGTGACCAAGGACGGCAAGTTTTCCTGGGTTGAGGTCGAGTGCTTGGGCGCCTGCGTCAATGCTCCGATGGTGCAGATCAATGCTGACTACTATGAGGACCTGGACAAGAAGAGCTTCACCGACATTCTCGATCGTCTCGCCGCAGGCAAGAAAGTAAAGCCCGGCCCGCAAATCGACCGTCAGCTGTCGGCGCCAATCGGGGGCCCGACAACGCTGCTGAATGGCAAGAGCGGCACCGCGCGCCGCGGCGCCGAGGACGAGCCGAAAGATGCCGATGCGAAAAAGCCCGGTGCGCCGGCCAATTGGACCTCCGGCACGCCGAAACCGCCGGCGCAGGATCAAGAAAAGCCCAAACCGAATTAGGTCATGCTCGCCGACAAGGACCGCATTTTCACCAACCTCTATGGTCTCCACGACTGGGGCCTGAAAGGCGCCCGTGCGCGCGGCGCTTGGGACGGCACCAAAGCCATCCTCGATAAGGGCCGGGACGCCATCATCAAAGAGATGAAGGATTCCGGTCTGCGCGGACGGGGCGGTGCCGGCTTCCCGACGGGACTGAAATGGTCGTTCATGCCGAAGACCTCAGACGGCCGCCCGCATTATCTCGTGGTCAATGCCGACGAGTCGGAGCCCGGCACCTGCAAGGACCGCGAGATCATGCGGCACGACCCGCACCTGCTGATCGAGGGTTGCCTGATTGCGGCTTTCGCGATGGGCGCCAATGCGGCTTACATCTATGTGCGCGGCGAATTCATCCGCGAGCGCGAGCGGCTGCAGGCGGCCGTCGACGAAGCCTATGAGGCCAAACTGATCGGCAAGAATAACCTGCATGGCTGGGACTTCGACATCGTCGTTCACCACGGCGCCGGCGCTTATATCTGCGGTGAAGAGACCGCGCTCCTTGAAAGCCTCGAAGGCAAAAAGGGGCAGCCGCGATTAAAGCCGCCGTTTCCGGCGAATGTCGGCCTCTACGGCTGCCCGACCACCGTTAATAACGTGGAATCGATTGCCGTCGTGCCCGACATCATGCGCCGCGGCGCGGCGTGGTTTGCCTCGATAGGGCGGCCGAACAACACCGGCACCAAGTTGTTCTGCATCTCGGGTCATGTCGAGAAGCCCTGCAACGTCGAAGAGGCAATGGGCATTCCATTGCGCGAGCTTTTGGAAACGCACGCCGGTGGCGTGCGCGGCGGCTGGAGCAATCTGCTTGCGGTCATTCCGGGCGGCTCATCGATGCCGCTCATTCCGGCGGGCAAGGATTGGGCTGACTCCCTGATCATGGATTTCGACGGCTGCCGCGACAAGAAATCGGCGCTCGGCACGGCCGCCGTAATCGTGATGGACAAGTCGACCGATATCGTGCGCGCCATGACCCGCATCTCCTATTTCTACAAACATGAGAGCTGCGGCCAGTGCACGCCGTGCCGCGAAGGCATGGGCTGGATGTGGCGGGTGCTGACGCGCATGGCGGAAGGCCGCGCGCAGAAACGCGAGATCGACATGCTGATGGAAGTGACGACGCAGATCGAGGGTCACACCATCTGCGCCTTCGGCGACGGAGCGGCCTGGCCGGTGCAAGGGTTGTTGCGCCATTTCCGGCCCGAGATCGAGCGCCGTATCGACGAATATACGCGCAATGCGGATGCCCATGGCGTGCGCGAGCCGGCGCCGATGGCGGCGGAGTAGGACGATGCATCTCGCTCAGTTCAATGTCGCCCGCATCCGTTATCCGCTTGACGATCCGCGAATGAAAGAATTCGCGGCGAATGTCGCGCGCGTGAATGTACTCGCCGAGCAGATCGACGGCTTCGTCTGGCGCCTGCAGGACCAAACCGGCCATGCCATGAACATGACTGTGTACGGCGATCCGACGATTTTGCCGAACCTCACGCTTTGGAAGAATGAGCGTGCCCTCGAACGCTTTGTGTTCCAGACGGTGCACGGCCGGTTCTACCGGCGGCGCGAAGACTGGTTCGAGCCAATGGAGAAGCCGCTGGTGCTGTGGTGGGTGGAGGCAGGCGCGCGACCCACGCTCGCGGAAGGCGTTGCGCGCCGGGACCACTTCCTCGCGCATGGTGCGAGCGAGTACGCATTCGGCTGGGAGAGCCTCCCGCATACACAGCTCTGGAAGCAAATGCGCAGCAAAGAATTCAGCGAGCAGGCGGCATGACCAAGCTCGTCGTCGACGGCAAAGAGATCGACGTCCCGCCGGAGTACACGTTGCTCCAGGCCTGTGAGGCTGCGGGCGCCGAAATCCCGCGCTTCTGCTTCCACGAGCGGCTGTCGATCGCCGGCAATTGTCGCATGTGCCTCGTCGAGCTGAAAGGCTCGCCCAAGCCGGTGGCCTCCTGCGCCTGGGGCGTGCGCGATTGCCGTCCCGGTCCGAATGGCGAGCCGCCGGTGGTCAACACCAAGACGCCGATGGTGAAAAAGGCGCGCGAAGGGGTGATGGAGTTTTTGCTGATCAACCATCCGCTCGATTGTCCGATTTGCGACCAGGGCGGCGAATGCGATCTGCAGGATCAGGCCATGGCGTACGGCGTCGACGCTTCGCGCTTCGCCGAGAACAAGCGCGCCGTGGAAGACAAATACATCGGCCCCCTGGTCAAGACGATCATGACGCGTTGCATTCACTGCACGCGCTGCATCCGTTTCTCGACCGAAGTGGCTGGCGTCCCCGAGCTCGGCGCCATCGGCCGCGGCGAGGATATGGAGATCACCACATATCTCGAGCACGCCATGACCTCGGAGCTGCAAAGCAACGTGGTCGATCTCTGTCCGGTCGGCGCACTGACCAACAAGCCTTACGCTTTTTCGGCGCGACCGTGGGAGCTGACGAAGACGGAGTCGATCGACGTCATGGATGCGCTCGGCTCGGCCATTCGCATCGACACGCGCGGACGCGAGGTGATGCGCATCCTGCCGCGCACCAATGACGACGTGAACGAGGAGTGGATTTCCGACAAGACCCGCCACGTGGTCGACGGCTTGCGGACGCAACGCCTCGATCAGCCTTACATTCGCGACGACGGACGCCTGCGCCCGGCGACGTGGAACGAGGCGTTCGCCGCGATCGCGACGCGGCTGAAAAGCGCAAGCAAGGGCGTCGGGGCTATTGCCGGAGATTTGGCGGGCGCGGAAGAAATGTACGCGCTCAAGGACCTCATGGGCCGTCTGGGCAGCACGAACATCGATGCGCGGCAGGACGGCTGCGCCATCGATCCGGCCTGGGGGCGGGCAAGCTATCTCTTCAATGCGACCATCGCCGGCATCGAGCGCGCGGATGCGATGCTGATCGTCGGTGCCAATCCGCGCCGCGAGGCCGCGGTGCTCAATGCGCGTATTCGCAAGCGCTGGCGCGCGGGCCCGTTCCCGATCGCACTGATCGGGGGGAAGGCCGATCTGACGTACTCTTACGATTATCTCGGCGCGGGACCGGAAACGCTGGCCAATCTGGCACAGAGCAAATTCGCCGACCCGTTGAAAAAAGCCGAGCGGCCGCTGCTGCTGATCGGGGCCGGCGCTGTGGCGCGGCCCGACGGCGCTGCTGTGGCGTCGCTGGCGGCGAAGGCGGCGGTCGAGTTCGGCGCGGTCACAGACGGTTGGAATGGCTTTTCCGTGTTGCACTCGGCCGCCTCGCGCGTGGCCGCGCTCGACCTGCGCTTTGTGCCCGGCGCCGGCGGCAAAACCGCAGCACAAATGGCGGCCGGTGAGGTCGATCTGCTGTTCCTGCTCGGCGCCGACGAGATCGAGGTCGCGTCCGGCCCGTTCGTTGTTTATATCGGCAGCCATGGCGATCGCGGCGCCCATCGCGCCGATGTCATCCTTCCCGGCGCTGCCTATCCCGAAAAATCGGCGATCTTCGTCAATACCGAGGGCCGCGTGCAACTCGCCGAACGCGCGGGGTTCCCGCCGGGTGAAGCACGCGAGGACTGGGCGATTTTGCGCGCCCTGTCTGACGTGCTTGGCGCCAGATTGCCTTACGACTCGCTCGCCGCCTTGCGCCGCGCCATGGTTGCCACGCATCCGCACCTGGCGCGGCTGGGCGAGATTACGCCCGGCAGCGTCGCCGATGTGCAGAACCTCGCCAAGCTCGGAGGCGCCGTCGATAAAGCGGGCTTCCGCTCGTCGGTCGCCGATTTCTATCTCACCAACCCGATTGCCCGCGCGTCCGCGGTGATGGCCGAATGTTCGGCGCTGGCCAGCGCCTCGGCAAGAACGGCGGCGGAGTAGGACGATGGACGTCTTTACGAATTACGTCTGGCCGGTTGCCGTCATCGTCGCGGAGTCCGTGCTGCTGCTGGTGCTGCTGCTCATCGGCATCGCCTACATTCTTCTGGCGGACCGCAAGATCTGGGCTGCGGTGCAAATCCGACGCGGCCCCAATGTCGTCGGGCCGTGGGGCCTGTTCCAGTCTTTCGCGGACTTGTTGAAATTCGTGCTCAAAGAGCCGGTCATTCCGGCGGGCGCCAACAAAGGCGTGTTCCTGCTGGCGCCGCTCGTCACCTGCGTGCTGGCGCTAGCCGCATGGGCGGTGATCCCGTTCAATGTCGGCTGGGTGATCGCCGACATCAATGTCGGCGTGCTCTATATCTTCGCCATATCTTCGCTGATGGTCTACGGCGTGATCATGGCGGGATGGGCATCGAATTCGAAATACCCATTCCTCGCCGCCTTGCGTTCGGCGGCGCAGATGGTGTCCTACGAGGTCTCCATCGGCTTTGTCTTTATCACCGTTCTGCTGTGCGCAGGCTCGCTCAATCTGTCGAAGATCATCGAGGCGCAGAACGGGCCCTACGGTCTGTTCTCGTGGTACTGGTTACCGCTGTTGCCGATGTTCGTGGTGTTCTTCGTCTCGGCGCTGGCGGAGACCAACCGGCCGCCTTTCGATCTTGTTGAAGCGGAGTCAGAGCTCGTCGCCGGTTTCATGGTCGAATACGGCTCGACCCCTTATATGATGTTCATGCTCGGCGAGTACGTGGCGATCATGACCATGTGCGCCATGGGCACCATCCTCTTCCTGGGCGGCTGGCTGTCGCCCATTCCATTCATTCCCTTTACCTGGGTGCCCGGCGTCGTTTGGTTCGTGCTCAAGGCTTTGTTCCTGTTCTTCCTGTTTGCCATGGCCAAGGCGATCGTGCCGCGCTACCGGTACGATCAGTTGATGCGTCTCGGTTGGAAGGTGTTCTTGCCGCTGTCGCTCGCCATGGTCGCCATCGTTGCCGCCGTGCTTCAGTACGGCGGTCTCGCCGCTGCGACGCCGAAATGAGGATGCGATGAGACTCGCAGGCTTCGCCAAAGCGCTGTTCTTGTGGGAGTTCGTGAGCGGATTTGTGCTCGGGATGCGCTATTTCTTTCAGCCAAAGGCGACCATCAATTACCCGTTCGAAAAGAATCCAATTTCACCGCGCTTTCGCGGCGAGCACGCGCTGCGCCGTTATCCGAACGGCGAAGAGCGCTGTATCGCGTGCAAATTGTGCGAGGCCATATGCCCGGCGCAAGCGATCACCATCGAGGCCGGTCCGCGCCGCAATGACGGCACGCGGCGAACCACGCGCTACGACATCGACATGGTGAAATGCATTTATTGCGGGCTCTGCCAGGAAGCCTGCCCCGTCGACGCGATCGTCGAAGGCCCTAATTTCGAATTCGCCACGGAAACGCGCGAGGAGCTCTACTACGACAAGGACAAGCTGCTCGCCAACGGCGACCGCTGGGAGCGGGAGATCGCCAAGAATATCGCGCTCGACGCCCCATACAGGTGAGGGATGATCGTCCAGGCTTTCTTTTTCTATCTTTTTGCCTGCATCTGCGTCGCCAGCGCCTTTATGGTGGTCGCGGCGCGCAATCCCGTTCATTCCGTGCTCTACCTCATCCTGGCGTTCGTCAATGCCGCCGGCCTGTTCGTGATGATGGGCGCCGAATTTCTGGCGATGATCCTGATCGTGGTCTATGTCGGCGCGGTGGCGGTGCTCTTCCTCTTCGTGGTGATGATGCTCGACGTCGATTTCGCCTCGCTCAAGCGTGGCGCCCTGCAGTATCTGCCAATCGGCGCGCTCATCGGTGGTATTTTTCTTGCTGAGTTGCTGTTGGTCGTCGGTGCCTGGGCGATCGGGCCGAGCGTGCCGCAGGCGATCACGGCACCTATTCCGCCGCTCAACCAAGTGCACAACACCGAGGCCATCGGCCAAGTGCTCTACACGCGCTACGTCTATTTCTTCGAGGGCGCCGGCATGATTCTGCTCGTCGCCATGGTCGGTGCCATCGTCCTCACGCTACGCCACAAGACGCGCGTGCGGCGGCAATCGATCGCGGCACAGGTGGCGCGGACCAAGGCCGCGTCCATCGAAATCCGCCAGGTGCGGCCAGGGCAGGGACTGGGCGCATGACCATCGGGCTTGGACATTATCTGTCGGTGGCCGCGATCCTGTTCACGCTCGGGATTTTCGGCATCTTCCTCAACCGTAAGAACGTCATCATCATCCTGATGTCGATCGAGCTCATCCTTCTCGCGGTAAACATCAATCTGGTCGCTTTTTCCACCCACCTCGGCGATATCGTCGGGCAGATCTATGCCCTCATCGTGCTCACGGTTGCCGCCGCAGAGACGGCGATCGGGCTCGCCATTCTCGTCGGGCTCTACCGCAACCGCGGTTCGATTGCCGTGGAAGACGTGAACCTGATGAAAGGCTGAGAGCATTGCCGAACGCCACACAAAATGCGCCAGTCATGGCGGGACTTGTTCGGGTCATCCACCCGGTTCTTTTGCAAGACAAGGCATGGATGTCCGCGACCAACGCGAGCATGACGCGGTTGGGGGCGTAGACGGATGTATCAAGCCATCGTCTTCCTTCCGCTGCTCGGCGCCATCCTGGCGGGGCTGATCGCCCTCGCCGGGGCGCGAGTGCGTTGCCGCGGCGAAGGGCCGTCGCCGGGCGTGGAAGACGATACGACCGACGTCCACGCGCGGCCGCACGCCCCGGCGGTGCATGGCGGTGCCGCGATCCGGCATACCCACGACGAGCCTCTGACCGCGGATCATGCGCATGCACAGGAGCCCGCAGCCGCGGGCTCACGCACCAGCGAACTCATCACCACCACCTTGCTGATGATCTCGATGGTCCTGTCATGGATCGCGTTCGTGCAGGTCGGCTTTGCGCACCATGACGCGCGCGTCCCGATATTTACCTGGATGGCGTCCGGCAATCTTACCGTCGAATGGTCGTTGCGGGTGGACACGCTCACCGCGGTGATGTTGGTGGTGGTAACGTCGGTGTCGGCATTCGTCCACCTCTACTCCATCGGCTACATGGAGGAAGACCCGTATCGGCCGCGCTTCTTCGGCTATTTGTCGATGTTCACCTTCGCCATGTTGATGCTGGTGACGGCGGACAATCTGGTGCAGCTGTTCTTCGGCTGGGAGGGCGTCGGCCTGGCAAGCTACCTGTTGATCGGCTTCTGGTACCACAAGCCGGAAGCCAACGCCGCCGCGATCAAGGCCTTCGTCGTCAACCGCATCGGCGATTTTGGCTTTGCGCTGGGCATTTTCGCCGTGTTCATGCTCACCGGCGCGGTCGACTTCGACACCGTGTTCGCCCAGGCGCCGGCGCTGACCGGAAAGACGCTGCCGCTGTTCGGCTGGCAACTCGACGCGCTGACTCTCACGTGTTTCCTGCTGTTCATGGGCGCCATGGGCAAATCGGCGCAATTCCTGCTGCACACCTGGCTGCCCGATGCCATGGAAGGCCCGACGCCGGTCTCCGCCCTCATCCATGCCGCCACGATGGTGACGGCCGGCGTGTTCATGGTGGCGCGGCTGTCGCCACTATTCGAGCTTGCGCCGGTCGCCAAGGATTTTGTCACGGTGATCGGCGCGACAACGGCGGTGTTCGCCGCCACCGTCGGCCTGGTGCAGAACGACATCAAGCGCATCATCGCGTATTCGACGTGCTCGCAGCTCGGCTACATGTTCGTGGCCATGGGCCTCGGCGCCTATTCGGTCGGCATGTTCCACCTGTTCACGCATGCGTTCTTCAAGGCGCTGCTGTTCCTCGGTTCCGGCTCCGTGATTGTCGCGATGCACCACGAACAGGACATCCGCAACATGGGCGGCCTGAAGGAGCGCATCCCTTTCACCTACGTGGTGATGATCATCGGCACGTTGGCGCTCACCGGCTTTCCGCTCACCGCCGGTTATTTCTCCAAGGACGCGATCATCGAGGCGGCGTACGTGTCGCATTCGCCGATTGCGCTTTATGCCTACGTCTGCACGGTTGGCGCGGCGCTGCTGACCGCGTTTTATTCATGGCGCCTCATCTTCAAGACGTTCCACGGCGAGCCGCACGACCGCTCGCATTGGCGTGCGGCGCATGAAAGCCCGATGGTGATGCTGATTCCGCTTGCCTTCCTCGCTTTCGGGTCGATTTTCGCCGGGCTGCCGTTCAAGGAAATCTTCGCCGGCCACGGCGTCGAAGGCTTTTTCGAGCACTCGCTCACCTTCGGACCGAACAACAAGGTGCTGGAAAACATGCACACGGTGCCGCTGCTGATCGGCCTTATTCCGACGCTGATGATGGCGATAGGATTCGTGATCGCTTGGCACTTCTATGTCCGCCGTCCCGACATCCCGGTCGAGCTCGCGCGTCAGCACGAGGTGCTCTACAAGTTCCTGCTCAACAAGTGGTACTTCGACGAGATTTATGACGCGATCTTTGTGCGCCCCGTGAAGCGTCTCGGCTATCTGCTGTGGAAGGGCGGCGACGGATGGCTGATCGACGGCTTCGGACCGGACGGCGTGTCGGCGCGCGTGCTCGACGTGACGCGCAATGTCATTCGCCTGCAGAGCGGCTATCTCTATCACTACGCCTTCGCCATGCTCATCGGCGCGGCGATCCTCATCACCTGGTTCACCTTCGCGTTCCGGTAGGCAGCCGATGAATTGGCCCATTCTTTCCGTCGTTACCTTCCTGCCGGTGCTCGGGGCGGTTTTCATCGCCGTCGCGGTGCACGGCAATGCGCCGCTGGCGCGCGGTACGGCGCGCTGGGTGGCGCTGTGGACGACGCTCGTAACGTTCGCGATCTCGCTGGTGATGGTCGCCCGTTTCGACGGGGCTTCACCCGAATTCCAGTTCGTGGAAAAGCACAATTGGCTGGGCGTCGCCTTCTACCACATGGGCGTGGACGGCATTTCGCTGCCCTTTGTCATTCTCACCACCGGGCTGATGCCGATCTGCATTCTCGCCAGCTGGACCGCGATCCAGAACCGCGTGAAGGAATACATGATCGCGTTTCTGGTGTTGGAAACGCTGATGGTCGGCACCTTTTCCGCGCTTGATCTGGTCCTGTTCTATCTGTTTTTCGAGGGCGGCCTCATACCGATGTTTCTCATTATCGGCGTCTGGGGCGGGCCGCGGCGGGTCTACGCCAGCTTCAAATTTTTCCTCTACACGCTGCTCGGCTCGGTGCTGATGCTGCTTGCCATCATGGCAATGTATTGGCAGTCGGGCACGACCGACATTGCCGTGCTGTTGCGCCATGGCTTTCCTGTCGAGTTGCAGAAATGGGCGTGGTTCGCCTTCTTGGCGTCCTTTGCCGTGAAGATGCCGATGTGGCCGGTGCACACGTGGCTTCCCGATGCGCATGTCGAGGCGCCGACGGCAGGCTCCGTCATCCTTGCCGCCATCCTGTTGAAGATGGGCGGCTACGGCTTCCTGCGCTTCTCCTTGCCGATGTTTCCTGTGGCGAGTCACGATTTCGCGCCGCTCATCTTTACCCTGTCCGTGGTTGCGATCGTCTACACCTCGCTGGTCGCGCTGATGCAGGAGGATATGAAGAAGCTGATCGCCTATTCCTCGGTTGCGCATATGGGCTTCGTCACCATGGGCATCTTTGCCGCGACGGCTCAGGGTGTGCAGGGCGGCATCTTCCAGATGATCTCGCACGGCATTGTCTCCGGCGCGCTGTTCTTGTGCGTCGGTGTCGTTTACGACCGCATGCATACGCGCGAGATTGGGTTCTACGGCGGTCTGGTGAACCGCATGCCGCTGTACGCCATGGTGTTCATGGTGTTTACGCTCGCCAATGTCGGCCTGCCCGGGACCTCGGGCTTCATCGGCGAATTCCTCTCGCTGATCGGCACTTTCAAGATCAATACCTCGGTCGCCTTTCTGGCCACACTCGGGGTGATTCTGTCGGCGGCCTATGCGCTTTGGCTCTATCGCAAAATGATTTTCGGGACGCTCAAACCGGCGGTTGCCGGCATCAAGGACATCGGCTGGCGCGAGGGCATCATCTTCGCGCCGCTGGTGGTGTTCACGATCCTGCTCGGCGTCGTGCCAAAGCCCGTGCTCGATGTCTCCGCCGCGTCGGTCACGCAGCTGCTCGACGGCTACGGCCGCGCCGTGAAGGCGGCGGAGCTTGAGCGCCATCGGGGCGAGCTGGTCGCGGCGAGAAACGCAGCGGGCACACCGCGATGAACGATCTCTTGCATCTTCACAGTTTACTGCCGGTGCTGCCCGAACTGGTGCTCGCCTGCGGCGCGCTGTTGATGCTGCTCGTCGGCGCCGCCGCGGGTGAGCGAAGCGGCGCGGCCGTCAATGCCTGGTGCATCGGCGTGCTCGTGCTCGCCGGCGTCGCCATGAATTGGGTGCCGGGCGGGCGACTCGTACTCTTCGACGGCAGTTTCGTGATCGACGACTTTTCGCGGTTTCTCAAGCTGTTGGCACTGATCGGCTCGGCCGGCGCGCTGATCCTGTCGCTCGACTACCTGAAGCTCGCGCGACAGCAGAAGTTCGAATACGGGGCGCTGTTTCTGCTGTCGACGCTCGGCATGTTGATGCTGATCTCGGCCAACGACCTGATCGCGCTCTATATCGGGCTCGAGCTGATGTCGTTGTCGCTCTACGTCGTTGCCGCCTATGACCGGGACAACACGCGCTCGACCGAGGCCGGCCTGAAGTATTTCGTGCTCGGCGCGCTGTCGTCCGGCATGCTGCTCTACGGCGCCTCCCTGATCTACGGCTTCACCGGCACGGTGAGCTTTGCGGGTATCGCCAAGGCGACCGGCGGTGGCGTGGGGATCGGTCTCATTTTTGGGCTGGTGTTCTTGTTCGTCGGCTTCTGCTTCAAGATTTCCGCCGTGCCCTTCCACATGTGGACGCCGGACGTCTACGAGGGTGCGCCGACGCCTGTCACCGCATTCTTCGCCGCTGCGCCAAAGGTCGCGGCAATTGCCATTTTCGTGCGCGCCAGCGTGGTCGCTTTTCCCGGCATCACGCACGAATGGCAGCAGATCGTGATGTTCGTTTCCATTGCCTCGATGGCGCTGGGCTCATTCGCCGCAATTGGGCAGCGCAATATCAAGCGCCTGATGGCCTATTCCTCGATCGGTCACATGGGTTACGCCCTGGTCGGGCTTGCGGCAGGCACCGCCGAAGGGGTGCAAGGCGTGCTGGTGTATATGGCGATCTACGTGTCGATGACGCTGGGGGCTTTCGCCGTGATTCTGTCGATGCGGCGCGAGGGCAAATTGGTGGAGACAATCGGCGATCTTGCGGGCCTTTCGCGCACGCATCCCACGATGGCGTTCCTGATGGGAATGCTGCTGTTCTCGCTCGCCGGCATTCCGCCGCTCGCCGGCTTTTTCGCCAAGTTTTACGTGTTCCTCGCGGCGATCAAAGCCGGTCTTTACGCGCTGGCGATCATCGGCGTGCTCACCAGCGTGGTCGGCGCCTATTACTATCTGGCGATCGTCAAAATCATGTATTTCGACAAGCCGGCACCAAGCTTTCAACGAATGCCGGGCTTGGTGGCGCTGGTGCTCGGCATCGCCGGATTGATCAACTTGCTGTTCTTTGTCTATCCGGGCCCGTTGCTCGGCGCAGCGACGGCGGCGGCGCGTTCGCTTTTTTGAATGAACCGCGAAGCCACGGGCCTGGCGGGGGCCCGGCATCTGAGCTTTGAAACGCTCGGCTCGACCAATGCCGAGGCGCTGGCGCGTGCGCGTGCCGGCGAGCATGGGCCGTTGTGGATCACCGCCGCCACACAGAGCGCAGGGCGAGGACGACGCGGCAACATTTGGATTTCTCCGCCCGGCAACCTCTATGCAACGCTGTTGCTGCGCGCACCCTCGGCGCCGGCGGTTGCTCCGCAATTGTCCTTCGTGACCGGCCTCGCGCTGCACGATGCCGTGAGCGACACGGCCCCTCCGCTCGCGCCGGCGCTGCGGTTGAAATGGCCGAACGATCTGCTGCTCGCGGGTAAAAAGCTCGCCGGCATCTTGATCGAAGGCGAAAGCGAACCGGCGTTCTGCGTGGCCGTCGGCATTGGCGTCAATTGCGCCTCGCACCCGCAGTGGCTCGAGCATCCGACGACCGATCTTTTGGCCGCCGGTACAGATGTTAAGCCGGATCGGCTGCTGGCAGCGTTCGCCGTGGCAATGGATCGCCGCCTTGCGCAATGGCGCGGTGGTAAGAGTTTTGCCGCGATCCGGGCCGACTGGCTCGAGCGCGCGGATGGGCTCGGCGCGGATATCCGTGTGCGGCTGCCCGATCGCGAGCTTCGCGGCCGGTTCGAAGGTCTTGACGAGGCGGGGCGACTGCTGCTCGCGAACGCCGCGGGAATGACGACCGTGACCGCCGGCGAGGTGTTCGGGTTCTAGTCATGGCGCAGGCGGGTCCCAACGAACTCGTGTTTGCACCGCTCGGCGGGGTCGGCGAGATCGGCATGAACGTGTCGATCTATGGCATCGGCCCCGAACATCAGCGTCGCTGGCTTGCCGTCGATCTCGGTGTGTCCTTCGCCTCCGAAGACCATCTGCCGGGCGTCGATCTGATTCTCCCCGACATTCGCTATCTCGTCGAGGAGCGCAAGAATCTGGCCGGCATTGTATTGACCCACGCGCATGAGGATCATTTCGGCGCGCTGATTGACCTTTGGCCGCAGTTGCAAGTGCCGGTCTTTGCCACGCCGTTTGCGGCGGCTTTGCTCGAGGCCAAATGCGCAAGCGAGCCGGGAGCGCCGAAAATCCCGATCGCCGTGGTGCCGGTCGGCGCCCGCTTCAAAGCGGGCGCCTTCGATGTCGAGCTTGTGACCATGGCGCACTCCATTCCGGAGTCGAATGCGCTCATCCTGCGGACGCCACTCGGCAATGTGCTGCATACCGGCGACTGGAAAATCGATCCGACGCCGATCCTGGGCGACGCGACGGATGAGAAAAAGCTGCGTGCATTGGGGGAAGAGGGCTGCCTGGCACTCGTCGGCGATTCCACCAACGCGGTGCGCGAAGGACGTTCGCCTTCGGAAGCCGATGTCGCCAAATGCATTGCCGATTTGGTCAAGACGGCGCCGCGACGGGTCGCGGTTACCACCTTCGCATCCAATGTTGCGCGCCTGCGCGCGGTGGCGGAGGCGGCACGCGCTGCGGGCCGTGAAGTCGTGGTCGTCGGCCGCGCCATGGAGCGGGTCGTTCAGATCGCCCGCGAGACCGGCTATTTCAACGACGTGCAGGATTTCCAGCCGGTCGACGGTTATGGTCACCTGCCGCCCAACAAAGTGGTTGCCCTTTGCACCGGCAGCCAGGGCGAACCGCGCGCCGCGCTGGCGCGTATCGCCGAGGAGCAGCACCCGGAGATCAAATTCACGCACGGCGACCGTGTCATTTATTCGGCCCGCACCATCCCGGGCAACGAGAAGGCTGTTGGGCGAGTCATCAACGGATTGATCGACCAAGGTGTCGAGGTCATTACCGATCGCACGCATCTGGTGCACGTTTCCGGCCATCCCCGGCGCGCCGAACTGGAGGCGTTGATCTCGTGGGTTCGCCCGCAAATTCTCATTCCGGTGCATGGCGAGGCGCTGCATTTGGGCGAGCACGCCGCGTTGGCCCGCCGCAGCGGTGTCAAGCACGTCATCCAATGCCGCAACGGCGACCTGGTGCGGCTTGCGCCCGACGCCCGGCTCATCGACGAGGTGCCGGCCGGGCGGGTGTACAAGGATGGCGCGCTCCTCGTCGAGGCGGACGCTCGCACCGTTGCCGACCGCCGCCGCCTGTCATTTGCAGGCGCGGTCTCCGTTGCGTTGGCGCTGACGGAGGACGGACGTCTTGCAGACGATCCTTCGTATGACCTCATCGGTATTCCCGAGCGCGACCGCCAGGGCGCGTTCATGCACGATGCGATCTACGACACGATCCTGCAAACCTTTGAGTCATTGCCGCGCGGCAAAAAGCGCGACCCCGATACGGTGGCAGAGGCGATACGCCGCGCGGTGCGCGCCACGCTTGCTGAACGCTGGGGCAAAAAGCCGATGTGTTATGTGCACGTCTTGACGGTATGATGAGTGGCATCGCACAAGGAGCCTCAATGATCGGCCGTCTCAATCACGTCGCTATTGCGGTGCGCGATATCGCCAAGGCCGCGGCGATTTATCGCGACACCCTCGGAGCCGATGTTTCGGCAAAAGTGCCGCAGCCGGAGCACGGCGTGTCCACCGTGTTCATTACTCTGCCGAATACAAAGATCGAATTGCTGGAGCCGCTCGGCGAAAATTCGCCTATTGCGAAGTTTCTCGACAAGAACCCGGACGGCGGCATTCATCATCTATGCTATGAGGTGGCCGACATCCGTGCCGCCGGCGATATGCTGAGGCGGCAAGGAGCCCGCGTGCTCGGCGACGGTGAGCCAAAGATCGGCGCGCACGGCAAGCCGGTGCTGTTTCTGCATCCCAAAGACTTCTGCGGCACGCTCGTCGAGCTCGAACAGGCCTGATCGCAGATGTCGGTCGGCACTATTTTCGCGATTTACTTCATCATCTGGTGGGTGGTGCTGTTCGCCGTGTTGCCTTGGGGTGTGGCGAGTCAGCAGGAGAAAGGAGAGATCGCTCCCGGCACGGATCCGGGCGCGCCGGCGGTACACAATCTTTGGCTCAAGCTGTTGTGGACGACGATCATCGCCAGTCTGGTTTTTGCGGCCGCCGCCGGGGCCTATCGGCTGGGTCTCATTCCGATTGATTTCCTGTTGGCGATCTCCAATCCGCCGAACCGATAAAAAAAGAGCAGGGCGGATGCCCTGCTCATGGCCTTACGTCCAAACCTCGATGGTGTTCTGTTCTTCGGATCGAGGCGGCCGCGTTTGGCGCGCCGAGGACTGCTTCCCTCCCAAGACTTGGACCGCAAGTTAAAGCCCGGTCGTTACGCCGGATCTTCATCGCGGAAATCGTACGCTAGCGTACCATTTTCACCCTGTCATCATTTTTCCGTGCCCGCCGGAGCAATGACGATGGGTGCATCGAGGACCAGCGGCGCTCCGGAGGGCTCCCGAACGATGACGCGCACCGTCCAATTGCCGGCCTCGGGGAATGCAAGACCGTCGACACGCCAGGTTCCATCGGTCTGGCGCACCGCGAGCCGGTTTTGCGGCGGCGGCCCCCGCCTCGGGGCCTCGAGCGCAAGCCGCACGGCCGCGGTGGGGTAGTCGGAAAGATCCTCGTGCATGAGGCGAATGGAGGCGGTCGCCGGGCCGGTGTGTCCGGGGTCAATGGTCACGTCGGCCATAGCTTCTTCGGTGTGGATGTGGACGAAGGCAGCATCGGCAGGAATGTCCAACGGCGGCAGATGCTTGTGCGCGGTGGGCTGCATGGTCCCGAGAGCGCCGACCAGCAGCAAAACACCCAGGCCAAGGCCGGTTTCCGCCAAGCTGTTGCGCGAAAGGGCGCGCCGCGCCTGTAGGCCGGCGAGCAGCGGCGTGAGGTGGAATCGGTTCACCGCGGCGATCGCGAGCATCAGGGCAAACAACCCGATCTTCAGCGCCAGAAGCCGGCCGTAGGCCGTGGTAATCAGGTCGGCGGGGCCGGACAGCAGGTTCCAGCTATTGATGATGCCGGTCAGCAGCAGAGCCCCGACGCTGGCTATGCCGAGAGCGGAAAAGCGGGCGGCGGCGCGTGCCGCCAGCCCCTTCGGTTGACGGACACTGGCGAGGAGCAACGCCAGGCCGGGCAGGCCGCCGAGCCAGGCCGCGGCCGCGAGCAGGTGAACCGCGTCGAAGACGATGTCGAAGGCGCCGGCGGGGCCGGGCGTTGCGCCGGCATGGCCAACCAAGGCAAGGAGCGCCATGAAGCTTCCCGCCAAGGCCAGATGCAGCCAGCGCAGGTCGGGCCAAGGCAGCAGTGCCGCCAGAGCGGCGGCCAGCCCCAGCCGCGCCAGCCACATCGTGCCGAAGCGCGTGCCGATGAGCACTTGCCCCAGGCCGCCGTGCAGGGACACCGCAATGACCGGCGCGCCGTAGATGTCCGCAGCAAGCAGTGCGAGCCATGCCGCCCCGGAGAGTACTGCGATACCCAATGCCGTCCAGATCATGAGGTCGCAGCGTCGGCGCAGCGCGCCAAGCACCTTGCCGCCGCCGGTGCCAAATGCAGGCTCGGCCACCAGCGCAAGAAAGCTGACCGTGCCCACCGCCAAAGCGCTGGCGGCAAAATGCACAGCCCGGGCGAGGACGATCGGTTCGCTCACATGCGCCTCACCGTGTGCCGGGGTGTGCCGCGCCGACGCCTCGTCTCATGGCTCGACGCGAAAACTGAAGCTGCCATTGGTCCGATGCGTGTCCACCGAAAGAACACGCCAGATGACCTTGTAAGTGCCGGCGGGCAGCGGCTTCAACGCCACCCTTAACTCGGTGCCGTGCACTTGCGCCGTGCCGGCCTGCACGGACTCACCTTTGGCATCACGCACCTCGACGCCGCTGAATTTCGGCTCGAGCTCCTCGGTGAATGTGAGCACGATCTCTTTCGGTGCCGGCGTCACGGTGCTGCCGACGGCGGGCTTGGCATGGTCGAGCATGGCATGCGCATAAGCGGCGATCGGTGCTGCCGCTAACGCCGCGCCGAGAATGAGGGAAGTAAATCGCATGATCAGTGGCCGAAAGTCGGCCTCCCTTCTGTGGCAACATTGGTGAAAAGCGGCCGGCCCAGAGTCGTAGGCGCGATATCGTCGAGATAGACGTGCAGTTGCGCGATGACGCCGACATTTGCACCGCTGTCGCGGTTGACTGGGATCATCGCTTCGACACCGAACTGCATGTATTTGCCCGCCCAGATGACGCCCGGATTGATCGTTCCTGTCGTCTTGGTGCCCGAACTAAACGTGTTCGATACCGGCGTCTCGAGCGAAGCTTCGACGATCGGGATCAGGTGATTGACGAAGTCGGGCAGGCCGAGATCGACGACCGCGGATTTCAGATAGGGCAGGCTGTACTGCAGCGAGCCGCCCCATTCCAGCACGCGCGGGTGAAATTCCGTGTCGATCTCCTGCGCGCCCGTGGGATCGGTGCTTACGCTCGTAGTCGAGCGTTGGCCGGGGACGGCGTAGCCGACTTGTCCGGTGATGGCGAACGGCCGCAGCCAGTCGACGGGCAGGTCGCCCAAGCCTTTGCCGAAATAAACGGTGGGAGTGTAGGTGGAGAAGCGCTCGGCGCCGACGCCTTGCGCGCCGCTGCCACCCCATTCGATCTCCAGGCCCGCCGACAAGACGAATTCGTGCTCGTCGTTCTTGAACAGCCGGTATTTGAATGCTGTCTCAAGATTTTGAAAGCCGTTCGCTCCGGTCATGGCCGGCCCGCCCGGCGTATAGAGCCGCGACCAGGTGGGCGACAAGGATACGGCAAAATCGTCGGTAACACGTTTGGAGAATTCGGCGGACACATCGAGCTGCCTGAAGCTCGGCATGTCTCCGCTTTTCGACAGTGCGACAGTCGGGAAGGCGAATTCATCGTTCACGCCGGGGTCGTCGATGGCCAGGGTCGCGGGGAAGAAACGATTGCCGACAATCTCATGCGCGGCCACAGGCATCATAGAAAGCGCGCCGGCTGCGCCGGCGAGCGCGGCGCAACGCCACAGTGCTTTGCACATAGGGGAAACTCCGATTTCGCAAGTGACGAGGGGTGGTCACCGCCGGCTCGGCGGCGTCGTCATACGAAAGCGGGCGGCCCGCGCGCGAACTCGATGATGAGCGCCAGACCGATTGCGCCGGTGCTGGAATCGGGCTGAAGAAGGTGAAGCAGGATCGCCGGCTCAAGCCGGCCGAGCGCTGTGTCGGTGAGGGCTGGCGGCGCCGCGACGCTGCACAGGCTGCAATGCTCGCAGCCCACGGGAGCGACATGCGAGATCGGCGTCTGATCGCCGTTCGAGGCTTGCAGGGCTGCGTGGCAGATGACCCTAAAGGGATCGGCGTTAGCTGCGCCGGCAGGCGGCACAAGACCCAACAGAAAGCCGTGCAGAGCGATCGCCAGGATCGCCGGAACGGTGAACAGGTGGACGCGCTTTCGCATTAGGCCTTGCCCCTGCTACCCGTATAGATGCCGCAGCCCCCGAGAAATTCCCGAAAAACCGGCGTGGCCCTTGTCTTTTTCCGAACGATCCGCTTTCAGTCTGTCCCCGCCGCCTCGTAGCGAAATTCCATGCGCCTGTCCCGTTATTTCCTGCCCATCTTGCGTGAAACGCCCAAAGAGGCGGAGATCGTCTCGCATCGCCTGATGCTGCGCGCCGGCATGATGCGGCAGGAGGCGGCCGGAATCTATGCCTTTCTGCCGCTGGGCTTGCGGGTCCTGCAGAAGATCTGCCGCATTGTGCGCGAGGAGCAAGACCGCTCCGGCGCCATCGAATTGCTGATGCCGACCGTCCAATCGGCCGACCTATGGCGCGAGAGCGGGCGTTACGATGCCTATGGCAAGGAGATGTTGCGTATCAAGGACCGCCATGAGCGCGACATGCTGTACGGCCCGACCAACGAGGAGATGATCACGGAGATTTTCCGTGCCTACGTGAAATCCTACAAGGACCTCCCGCTCAATCTCTATCACATCCAGTGGAAATTTCGCGACGAGGTGCGCCCGCGCTTCGGATTGATGCGCGGCCGCGAATTCTTGATGAAGGACGCCTATTCGTTCGATCTCGATCAGGCCGGTGCCACGCACTCCTACAACAAGATGTTCGTCGCTTATTTGCGCACGTTTGCGCGTATGGGCCTCAAGTCGATTCCGATGCGCGCGGAGTCGGGACCGATCGGCGGCAACCTGTCCCACGAATTCATCATTCTCGCCTCGACCGGTGAGTCGGAGGTGTTCTGCCACAAGGATTATCTCGATTTCACCGTGCCGCCCGCCGACGTCAATTTCGACGATGTCAAAGGCCTGCAGGCGATCGTCGACAAGTGGACGTCGCAATACGCCGCCACGTCGGAAATGCACGACCCCGCCGCGTTCGCCAAAATTCCCGCCGACAAGCAGATGTCGGCGCGCGGCATCGAGGTTGGCCACATTTTCTATTTCGGCACGAAATATTCGGCGCCGATGAAGGCGACTGTGGCGACGGGCGATGGAGCCGAGGTGCCGGTGCAGATGGGCTCGTATGGCATCGGTCCCTCGCGGCTGGTAGCGGCGGTCATCGAGGCATCGCATGATGAGGCCGGCATCATCTGGCCGGAGCCGGTGGCGCCGTTCAAGGTTGCGCTGCTCAATCTGAAGCAGGGTGACGCGGCAACCGACGGCGCCTGTGAACAGCTCTATGGCGGCCTCACAGCCAAAGGCGTGGAGGTGCTTTACCACGATCTCGATGAGCGTCCCGGCGCCAAGTTCGCAACGGCCGACTTGATCGGATTGCCTTGGCAGGTGCTGGTGGGACCGCGCGGGCTGGGCGAGGGAAAAGTCGAGGTGAAAAACCGCGCCTCGGGCACCCGTGACATGCTGACGCTGGCGGGCGCCCTGGATTTGCTCACGCGCTGACGCGCTGGAAGGCGTTCCTCTGCGATGGATAGAGGACAAGGAGCACACGGACCGCGAAGCGGGACGCGCCCGCGGCGTTCGACCCTCTGACGAGTGGATAGTCACCCATCTACTCGGCTGCGAGATGCCAAAATGCGGCGCCTTCCGTGCAAAGCCGGGCCGGGCAATGACAATTCGCGACCAAAAACCTGTGTGCTGCCAAGGGGTTTAAGTGGGCCTTCCGGCACGAATCCGCCAGAATTGAGTGCCAACCCGGGGCGGGAACCCATCTTGATGACCGAGCCAAACGGCACGCGGCCCTTTTCCCCGTTCGAATGGATGTTGTCGTTGCGCTATCTGCGGGCGCGGCGCAAGGAAGGATTCATCTCCGTCATCGCCGGATTCTCCTTCCTCGGCATCGTGCTCGGCGTGGCGACGCTCATCATCGTGATGGCGGTGATGAATGGATTCCGTCACGAGCTGCTCGAGAAGATTCTCGGGCTCAATGGCCACCTGCTGATACAGCCGCTGGAGAAACCGCTTACCGATTGGGAAGAGGTTTCGGCGCGCGTCGCCAAGGTGCCCGGTATCAAGCTCGCGGCGCCCATCGTCGAAGGCCAGGCGCTCGCGTCTTCGCCATTCAATTCCGGCGGCGTCCTGGTGCGCGGCATCCGCCTCGACGATCTCGAAAAGCTTCCCTCGGTCGCCAAGAACATCAAGCAGGGCTCGTTGAAGGGCTTCGACGAAGGGCAGGGCCTTGCCATTGGCCGCCGGTTGGCCGACCAGCTGTCGCTTCGCGCCGGCGACAACATCACGCTGGTTGCGCCGCGCGGGGCAGTGACGCCCATGGGCACGATGCCGCGCATCAAGGTGTACAAAGTGGCGGCGGTATTCGAAATCGGCATGTCGGAGTATGACAGCGCCTTCGTGTTCATGCCGCTGAAAGAGGCGCAGGCCTATTTCAACCGCGCCGGCGATGTCACCGCCATCGAGGTTTACACCGACGATCCCGATCACGTCGACAGCTATCGTAAGGCGGTCGAAGCTGCAGCGCAGCGTCCGATCTACATGATCGACTGGCGCCAGAGAAACGCGACCTTCTTCACTGCGCTGCAAGTCGAACGCAATGTGATGTTCCTGATCCTTACCCTCATCGTGCTGGTGGCAGCGCTCAATATCGTCTCCGGCCTGATCATGCTGGTAAAGGACAAGGGCCAGGACATCGCCATCCTGCGCACGATGGGGGCGACGCAAGGCGCCATCATGCGTGTTTTTCTGATCACCGGCGCATCGATCGGCGTGGTCGGCACTGTGGTTGGCTTCCTGCTGGGCGTCGTCATCTCATTGAATATCGAAAGTCTGCGCCAATTCCTGTCCTGGCTCACCAACACGGAATTGTTCTCGCCCGAGCTTTATTTTCTGTCTCACCTGCCGGCCGACATGGACACCAGCGAGACGGTTGCCGTCGTTGTGATGGCGCTGACGCTATCGCTGCTCGCCACGCTCTATCCGTCGTGGCGCGCCGCGCGCCTCGATCCGGTGGAGGCGCTGCGCTATGAATGAGCAGGTCGTCAATCCGGCCGCGAGCATGGCGCACCAGCAGCCCGAAGACATCCCCATCCTGTTCCTGCACGCCATCGAGCGGCACTACCGCCAGGGCGACGAGACGCTGCACGTGCTTAATGGCATCGAGCTCGCGCTCTGGCCCGGGCAGTCGGTCGCGTTGGTGGCGCCGTCGGGCTCGGGCAAATCGACACTGCTGCACATTGCCGGGCTGCTCGAGCATCCCGACCATGGCGATGTCTACATCGACGGTCGCTCAACGGCGATTCTGCCCGATCACGAGCGTACGCGTATTCGGCGTCAGGAAGTCGGTTTCGTGTACCAATCGCACCATCTATTGGCGGAATTCTCCGCGATCGAGAACGTGATGCTGCCGCAGATGATCCGAGGTTTGCCGCGCCGCGAGGCGCACAAGCGCGCGAGCGAACTGCTCGCTTATCTCGGCCTTGCCAGGCGGCTCACCCACCGGCCGGCGGAGCTTTCAGGCGGCGAGCAGCAGCGCGTGGCGATCGCGCGCGCGGTGGCGAATGCGCCGCGTATTTTGCTCGCAGACGAGCCGACCGGAAATCTGGATGCGCATACCGCCGATCACGTTTTTGCTGCATTCAGTCAGCTCGTGCGCGCCTCGGGTCTCGCCACCATTATCGCCACCCACAACATGGATCTCGCGGCGCGCATGGACCGCCGAGTGACGCTGCGCGAGGGGCGGGTGGTGGAGATGGACTAGGCGGGCGCTCTCAGGGAGCCGTCAGCGCCTATTCGGATAGTCGGGATCCTGCATGATCTTGTCGGCGATCCAGTTTGCCGACTTCTGCTTGATCCACTCCAGCGCCTGATACTGGTTGATAAAGCCGGTGATGAGTTCCGACTTGCCCGATCGCCAAAAAACATGGACGCACCAGCCTTGGCCCAGCTGGCTGTTGGGACGCGCTTCAAAGCGGGGATCATCAGACATCGGCGCGACGACTCGGCTGGTCTGCCGGAAACTTTATCCTAAAGCTGCCGCGTAGCGACGATCTGAGTTCCACTTCCGCACGGAAGCTCCCGCAAGTGAATGTAAGCACGCCGGGCATCGGCCTGACCGCGGCCGAAAATCGGTTTGCCAGCGAAAAAGAGGCTCCGGGCGGACCCCGGAGCCTCCCTGTTGCCCCAGGCCAGACAGCCTTATCTACCCAGAGCGCCGCAGCCTATCCGGTGCTGCGTTACCGAAATTTCTGCGATTTCAAAAATTTATCAAGAATTTAGGCCCGCGGAAAATCGTTGGCGCTCGCTGCTTTCCGTCGCTCTATCCCCTTGACTCGGGAACATTCAGTGAACTATGTTCCCTGTATGTTCTGTCGGGAGAAGCCAGTCATGATCAAAGTTCTCGCCCAGGAAGCTGCCGCGCTCGCTTCGCTCGCAATGTTCGTCGGCATGATTGCCATCTGGTCGCAGGTACTCAGCAACCTTTAAGCCGCACCGCTTCAGCTCCGCCGTCACGGCAACAATCGGGCGGCGCTGAAAAGCGGGCATAGTCGCCCCAGGCGCGGCTTTGTTGGTGGACTTGGCAGTCCCAGCTTTCCAATGTGGGCGCAATACGGGAATCACCCCACAAAGCTCCGGAACAGATGGCCGATCTCGATTTCGTGCATCTGCACGTGCACTCGTCCTACTCGCTGCTCGAGGGCGCGCTGACCATCGCGCGGCTCGCCGAACTCGCCAAAGCCGACAAACAGCCGGCACTCGCGCTGACCGATACCGACAACATGTTCGGAGCGCTCGAATTCTCCGAAAAGATGGCGGGGGCGGGCATCCAGCCAATTGTCGGCTGCGCGTTGGCAATCGACTTTGCCGATAGCGATCATGGCTCGCGCACCGGCAATTCTGCGCCGGAGCGAAGCCGGATCGTGCTGCTCGCCGTGCGCGAGCAGGGCTACCGAAGCCTGATGCGGCTGTCATCGCGCGCTTTCCTCGATTCCCCCCTCAACGAACCACCGCGCCTGAAGGTGGAATGGCTTACCGGGCAAACCGACGGCATCATCTGCCTCACCGGCGGCCCCAATGGGCCTCTGGATCGCGCCATAACGTCCGGCCAAAGCCATCTGGCAGCCGGTCGGCTCGATGCGCTCCATCAATTGTTCGGCGACAGGCTCTATGTCGAATTGCAGCGCCACGGCACCGCCGCGGAAAAACGCAACGAGCCGGTATTGATCGATCTTGCCTACGGCAAGGGCATTCCGCTTGTCGCCACCAACGAGCCGTTCTTTGCCGCCGCGGCGGACTACGAGGCGCACGATGCGCTGATCTGCATCGCAGAAGGCCGGTTGATTGCGGAGGGTGACCGCCGCCAGCTTACGCAGGAGCACCGCTTCAAATCGCGCGCTGAAATGGCGGCGTTGTTTGCGGATTTGCCGGAGGCACTTGCCTCGACCGTTGAGATTGCCGAGCGCTGCTCGTTCCGGCCGCACACCCACGCACCTATTTTGCCGCGCTTTTCCGCAGACGCCGACGAGGCTGCCGAATTGCGCCGACGCGCCGAGCAGGGCCTCGCCGCACGCTTACAGACAGCCGGGGTCGCGCCCGGTCACGACGAAAAAGAATATCGCGAGCGTCTCGATTTCGAACTCGATGTAATCGAGCGCATGAAATACCCCGGCTACTTCCTTATTGTGTCGGACTTCATCCAATGGGCGAAGAAACAGGGCATTCCCGTCGGTCCTGGCCGCGGCTCGGGCGCCGGATCGTTGGTTGCCTATGCGCTCACCATCACCGATCTCGATCCCATCCGCTTCGGTTTGCTGTTCGAGCGTTTCCTCAATCCGGAGCGCGTGTCGATGCCGGACTTCGATGTCGATTTCTGCCAGGATCGGCGCGACGAGGTCATCCGCTACGTGCAGGAGCGCTACGGCCGCGATCAGGTGGCGCAGATCATCACCTTCGGCACGCTGCAGGCGCGCGGTGTGCTGCGTGACGTCGGCCGCGTGCTGCAAATGCCCTACGGACAAGTGGACAAGCTCTGCAAGCTGGTGCCGCAGAACCCCGCCCATCCGGTGACGCTGGCGCGCGCCATCGACGACGAACCGAAACTGCAGGCGGAGGCTGAAAGCGATCCGGTCGTCAAGCGTGCCTTCGCCATCGCCAAGAAGCTTGAAGGCTTGAACCGCCACGCCTCCACCCACGCCGCCGGTATCGTCATCGGCGACCGTCCGCTCGCCGAACTCGTGCCGCTTTACCGCGACCCCAAATCGGACATGCCGGTCACCCAATTCAACATGAAATGGGTGGAGCAGGCCGGGCTGGTGAAGTTCGACTTCCTTGGGCTGAAGACGCTCACGGTGCTGGAGAAGGCCGTCGAATTGGTCCGGCGGCGCGGCATCACCATCGATCTTGCCGCCATCCCGCTCGACGACAAGGCGACATATGAGCTTCTAGCGCGGGCCGAAGCGGTCGGCGTGTTCCAACTGGAAAGCGCGGGCATGCGGCGCGCGCTGCTCGATATGCGGCCCGACCGCTTCGAGGACATTATCGCGCTGAACGCGCTCTACCGCCCCGGCCCGATGGCAAACATCCCGACCTATTGCGCGCGCAAGCACGGGCTCGAAGTGCCGGACTACATCCATCCCAAGCTCGAGGCGGTCCTCAAAGAGACCTACGGCGTCATCGTCTACCAAGAGCAGGTGATGCAGGCGGCGCAAATCCTCGCCGGCTATTCGCTTGGCGAAGCCGATTTGTTGCGCCGCGCCATGGGCAAGAAGATTCGCAAGGAAATGCAGGCGCAACGCGAGCGCTTCGTCGCCGGGTGCGCCGAACGCGCGATCGACAGGTCGCAGGCGGACGCCATCTTCGATTTGCTCGAGCGTTTTGCCGAATATGGCTTTAACAAAAGCCATGCCGCTGCTTACGCGCTGGTGGCCTATCAGACGGCCTACATGAAGGCGAATTATCCCGTGGAATTCCTCGCCGCGTCGATGACGCTCGACATGGGCAACACCGACAAGCTCGCCGAATTCCGCGCCGAGGCCGAGCGACTCGGCATCGACGTTGCGCCGCCTTCGATCAACCGCTCCGGCGTCGAATTCGAGGTCGAGGGCAACACCATCGTCTATGCGCTAGCCGCGCTCAAGGGCGTGGGGCGGCAGGCGGTCGAAGCCATCATCGGTGCGCGAGGAACGCGGAAGTTCGTCGACCTTGCCGATTTTGCCGAGCGCATCAACCCGCGTGCGCTCAACAAACGGGTGCTGGAAAGCTTGGCGGCCGCCGGTGCGTTCGACGAATTCCACGAGAACCGCGCGCGCGTTTTCGCCGGCGTCGACATGCTGCTTCGCCAGGCGCAGCATGCGCACGATGCAGCGAGCATCGGGCAGAACGAATTGTTCGGTCAAGGCGAGAAGCGCGAGGCGATCAACTTGCCACAGACGGAGCCGTGGCTGCCCGCGGAGCGGCTGCGACGCGAATACGATGCGGTCGGGTTTTTCCTTTCAGGTCATCCGCTGGACGATTACGCGGCGGTCCTGAAGAAGCTGCGCGTGCAGCCCTGGGCGGAGTTTGCCCGTGCGGTCAAGGCTGGCGCCACGGCGGGCAAAGTAGCGGCGACGGTCGTCGCGCGAACCGAGCGCCGCACGCGTACAGGCAGCAAGATGGGGATCATCGGCCTCTCCGACCCGTCGGGTCAGTTCGAGGCGGTCATTTTTTCCGAAGGTCTCGCCGAGCACCGCGATCTGCTCGAGCCGGGCAGCGCCGTCCTTTTGTTTCTCTCGGCGGAGGTGCAAGGCGATGACGTGCGCGCACGTATCCAGTCGGCCGAAGCGCTGGATGCTGCCGCGGCCAACCTGCACAAGGGCTTGCGCGTTTTCCTGCGCGACGACAAGCCGATCGAGGCATTGGCGAAACGTCTTGAGCCGGCGCCACGCGCGAACGGAGGCGAGGGGGAGATCAGCGTCGTTCTCATGCTCAATCGCGGCGCCGAAGTCGAAGTGAAGCTGCCTGGCCGCTTCAAAGTATCGCCGCAGATCGCCGGCGCCATTAAGGCGGTGCCGGGGGTCGTGCAAGTTGAGGCACTGTAAGGGTTTTTGCGGCAGGCCGAGCGCGGGGCGACCTTGCTCGGGCGGTAAATCGCCTATATAAGCCGCGCACCACTCACGCGGACGTCCGGCGCCGGCCCCGACAATGGGCCGGAGAGCCATCCGGTGGCCTCTGAGGCTCACAACCGTTCGCGGCGGATCAACCGGAGAAGATTATGGCGCTTCCTGACTACTCGATGCGTCAGCTTTTGGAAGCTGGCGTACATTTCGGCCATCAGGCCCACCGCTGGAATCCGAAGATGGGGCAATTCATCTTCGGCACCCGCAATAACATTCACATCATCGATCTGGCGCAGACGGTGCCGATGTTGCATCAGGCGCTCAAGGCGGTAAGCGATACCGTCGCCAAAGGCGGCCGTATTCTCTTCGTCGGCACCAAGCGACAGGCGCAGGACGCGATCGCCGATGCCGCGAAACGCTCCGCGCAGTACTATGTCAATTCACGCTGGCTCGGCGGCACACTGACGAATTGGAAGACTATTTCCGGGTCGATCCAGCGCCTGCGCAAGCTCGACGAAATGCTGAGCTCGGGTGAAGCTGCGGGTTACACCAAGAAAGAACGACTTACCATGCAGCGGGAGCGCGATAAGCTTGACCGCTCGCTGGGCGGTATCAAAGACATGGGCGGGGTGCCGGACCTCTTGTTCGTGGTCGACACAAACAAAGAAGACATCGCGATCAAAGAGGCGCAACGTCTTGGTATCCCGGTTGCCGCCGTGGTCGACACCAATTGCGATCCAGTTGGGATCACTTATGTCATTCCCGGCAATGACGATGCGAGCCGGGCAGTGTCGCTCTATTGCGATCTCGTCGCCAAGGCCGCCATCGATGGCATCTCGCGTGCGCAAGGCGAGGCGGGCATCGATATCGGCGCCCAGGAAAAGCCGGTCGTCACCGAACAGATTCCGACCGCGCCTGTAGCCGCTGATCCCGGTTTCGAGCAATTGCCCGGACCGCGCGGCGTTGCCGATGATCTGAAGAAATTACCCGGCGTCTCGCCGGCCATCGAAAAGCAACTCAACGACCTCGGGATTTTCCATTATTCGCAAATCGCTGAGCTCAACGAGAAGGCAGCGCACTACGTCGGTGAGGAGGTCGGCCTTCCGGGCCGTGTGCCAGGCTGGATCACAAAGGCGAAAGAGCTTACCGCCGAGTAATAATAGTGGCGTCACGTCCGGGACGTGCTCCCGAGCGTGCACGCGAGCGCCGGCGACCTGTCCCAAGTGCCGCTGTGGCGAACGCAAGGAAAATGTCAGATGGCAAATATTAGCGCCCAGATGGTCAAAGAGCTGCGCGACTCGACGGGCGCCGGCATGATGGATTGTAAAGCGGCGCTGACGGAGACCAATGGTGACATGCAGGCGGCGGTCGATTGGCTGCGCAAAAAGGGTCTTTCGAAAGCGGCGAAGAAAGCCGGGCGTGTGGCCGCGGAAGGGCTCATCGGCGTATTGGTTCGAGGCACCAAAGGTGTCCTTGTGGAGGTCAACTCGGAAACCGATTTCGTTGCGCGGAACGACCTCTTCCAAGGGCTTGTGAAGATGATCGCAGATGTTGCGCTGTCGGTTGGTCCGGATGTGGAGAAGATCAAGGCGGCGAAAGTAGGCTCCCGCACGGTCGCAGACGCGATCAATGAAACCATCGCCAAGGTCGGCGAGAACATGACTTTGCGCCGCGCCGCGTCGCTGTCGGTCAACGGCGGCGTGATCGGCTCGTACGTGCATAACGCCGTAAGCGACGGTCTCGGCAAGATCGGGGTGATCGTCGCGCTCGAATCGACCGGCAAGGCGGATGCGCTCGCCGGCGTCGGACGCCAGATCGCCATGCACGTGGCTTCGGCCAATCCGCAAGCGATCGATCCGTCGGGGCTCGACGCCGCGATTGTGGAACGCGAGAGGAATGTGCTCGCCGACAAGTTCAAGCAGCAAGGCAAACCCGCTAACGTCATCGAGAAAATCGTCGAGTCGGGCCTGAAGACCTTCTACAAAGAAGTCTGCCTGTTGGAGCAGCCGTTCATCTTTGACGACAAGAAAAGCGTAGCGCAGGCCCTCAAAGAGGCGGAGAAAGACGCGGGCGCCGCGATCAAGGTAACGGGTTTCGTCCGCTACGCGCTCGGCGAGGGCATTGAGAGGCAGGAAAGCGACTTCGCAGCCGAAGTCGCGGCCGCCGTTGGACAAAGCTGACCGCCATCGCGGCGGTTTTGAGGGGATCGATGACTAAACCGCTCTACCGCCGCGTCATCGTCAAATTGTCGGGCGAGGCGCTCACCGGGGCACAGGGCTTCGGCGTCGAGCAGGCGATGGTTGAGCGGCTCGCCGGCGACCTGGCGGCTGCTGCGTCGCTCGGCGTCGAGCTCGGTGTGGTCGTGGGCGGCGGCAACATCTTCCGCGGCGTCGAAGTCTCCGCGCGCGGCGTGCCGCGTCCCGTAGGCGATACCATGGGGATGTTGGCGACGGTGATGAATTGCCTCGTTCTCGAGGCGGCGATCGAACGCGCGGGGCGGGAGGCGCGCACCTTGTCGGCGCTGGCGATGCCCTCGGTGTGCGAAACCTACAACCGCAAGCGCGCGATGAAGAACCTGGACAAAGGACGCATCGTCCTGCTCGCCGCGGGCACCGGAAACCCGTTCTTTACGACCGATACGACGGCGGTGTTGCGTGCAGCCGAATTGGAAGCGCAGGCCGTGCTCAAGGCAACCAAAGTGGACGGCGTCTACAGCGCGGACCCCAAGAAGGACCCGAAGGCCAAGCGCTACGAGACTATCGGTCACCAGGAGGCGTTGGAAAAGAATTTAGGGGTCATGGATTCGACCGCCTTCGCGCTTGCCCGGGAAAATCGTATGCCTATCATCGTGTTCTCGATCGCCGAAAAGGGCGCGATCGAAGGCGTCTTGCGCGGCAAAGGGCGGGCGACGGTGGTCGGCTAAGGCTACGGCCGACGACCGCATGCAGCGATCCGGCCCGCGCGGCAGCGGCGTGTTCGAGATTTGGCCATGGCAAACGCAACCTACGATTTGAACGAGATCAAGCGCCGCATGCAGGGCGCAAGCTCCGTTTTGAAGACCGAATTGTCCGGCCTGCGTACGGGCCGCGCATCCGCGCATATGCTCGATCCGGTGATGGTCGACGCCTACGGCGCACAGATGCCGCTCAATCAGGTGGCGACTGTGAGCGTGCCGGAGCCGCGCCTGATTACCGTGAATGTATGGGATCGCTCTCTGGTGCACGCGGTCGAAAAGGCGATCGTCAATTCAAATCTGGGATTGTCTCCTGCGACAGAAGGACAAGTGCTGCGCCTGCGTATCCCGGAACTGAACGAAGAACGGCGCAAAGAGCTGGTCAAGATCGCACATAAATATGCGGAGGCGGCCCGCGTGGCTGTCCGGCATGTCCGTCGCGACGCACTCGATGTGGTCAAGAAGCTCGAAAAGGACCACAAGATCAGCAAGGACGATCACGACCGATTTTCCGCCGAGATTCAGAAGGCGACCGACGCCGGAATTGCCGAGATCGATCAGATGCTGGGAGCAAAGGAAAAGGAGATCCTCACGGTCTGAGGCTTGATCGATGAGCGAGATCAAAATCGCGCAGGGTGACGAGCCGCCCTTCCAAGTGCCGCGCCATGTCGCCATCATCATGGACGGCAATGGACGCTGGGCCGCGGCCCGCGGGTTGCCGCGCGGGGAGGGCCACCGGCGCGGCGTCGAGGCGTTGCGGCGCACCATCCGCGCGGCGGGCGAGATGGGGATCTCATTCGTCACCATCTTTTCTTTCAGCGCCGAGAACTGGTCGCGTCCGCCGTCCGAGGTCGGCGACCTTATGGGTTTGCTTCGCCGCTTTATCCGCAACGACCTCGCTGAGCTGCATCAGAACAACGTACGCGTACGCATCATCGGCGAGCGTCAGTCGCTCGATCCCGAAATCGGGCGGTTGCTGGTCGAAGCCGAGGACCTCACAAAGAATAACGACGGTCTCACTTTGGTCGTCGCCTTCAACTACGGCGCCCGGCAGGAGATCACGCGCGCGGCGCGACGGATCGCCGACGCTGTGGCGCAGGGCCGCTTGGCGCCCGCGGACATCGATGCCGACACCGTTGGTTCCTACCTGGACGCACCGGATGTGCCCGAGCCGGATCTGATCATCCGCACCAGCGGCGAACAGCGTCTGTCGAATTTTTTGCTCTGGCAATCGGCCTATAGTGAGCTGGTTTTCGTGCCGACCTTCTGGCCGGATTTCGATCGCTCGGCATTGGAAGCCGCGATCCGCGAATATCAGCAGCGCGAGCGCCGCTTCGGCGGCTTGGCCGCCAAGACCGGGTCCTGATCATCGTGCTCGACATCGGTCCCGCGCCCGAACCGCAAAGTGCCGACACGCCGGTGCCGACCTCAGCCAACAACCTCGTTATGCGTATCGCCTCAGCCGCGGTGCTGGCGCCCCTGGCGTTGTTTGTTGCTTGGAACGGCGGCTTTATATTTGCGCTGTTCTGGGGCGTTGCTGCCATTGCCGTGCTGTGGGAGTGGACCACGTTGGTGGTGGGCGCGCGCTATCGATTGATGCTGTCGTCTTGCGCGGCAGCGATTGCTGTTGCCGCGCTGGTGGGCTGGCGCCATCGTCCCATCACCGCAATCCTGCTGGTGGGCTTGGGCGCCTTGGCGGCGAGCATCTTTGCGCCGCGCGAGCGCCGGTTCTGGATCACGGGCGGCATCTGCTACGCGGGATGCCTGCTGCTTGCGCCCATGCTTTTGCGCGCGGACTCAAGTTACGGCTTTTCCGCCATGCTGCTTCTGTTCGCGGTCGTCTGGGCGACGGATATCTTTGCCTATTTTGCCGGGCGAGCCATTGGCGGACCGAAGCTTGCGCCGCTCGTCAGTCCCAAAAAGACATGGTCCGGAGCGATTGCGGGCGCGGCGGGCGCCATTTTGGCGGCCATCGGCATCACGGAGCTGTTGCCGCCGTTGGACAAAGGAACGATTGCGATCGTCGCGTTGTTATTGTCGGTTCTGGCTCAGCTTGGGGATTTGTTCGAATCTTGGGTCAAACGTCAGTTCGGTGCGAAGGACGCGAGCAGGTTGATCCCGGGACACGGCGGTGTCATGGACCGGCTGGACGGATTTTGGGCGGCGGCGGTTGCCGGCTGCGTGGTGGGTTTGTTGCGCGGCGGATTCGATAATGCCGCGCGCGGCCTCCTTGTGTGGTAAGCCGGTGACCGTGACACTCGCCCGCTCAGAGCCTGCTTCCGCTGCGGAGCGCAAGCATATCACCATTCTCGGTGCGACCGGCTCCATCGGGGCCAGCACGGTCGACCTTATCAAACGTTCGCCGGGCCGCTACCGCGTGGTGGCGGTGACCGCGCGTCGCAATGCCGCCGTGTTGGCACGGATTGCGCGCGAGGTGGGCGCGCGATTTGCCGTCGTTGCCGAGCCTGCGGCCTTCGGAGAATTGAAAGATCTGCTTGCCGGCACATCCACTGAAGTCGCTTGCGGCGAAGAGGCATTGATGGAGGCTGCGCAGCGACCTGCCGACTGGGTGATGGCAGCGATCAGCGGCGCCATCGGTTTGAAGCCGACGCTTGCAGCAATCGAGCGCGGCGCAACCGTCGCCCTCGCGAACAAAGAGTGTCTTGTATGCGCCGGCAGTTTATTCATGCGCCGCGCAGCGAGCGCCGGCGCCACCGTGTTGCCGGTCGACTCAGAGCACAATGCCGTTTTCCAGGCGCTCGGCGCCGGTCCGCGCGAGGACGTCCGACGCGTCATTCTCACTGCCTCCGGTGGACCGTTCCGCACATGGTCTCTCGATCAGATCAAGGAGGCAACGCCCGAACAGGCTCTCCGCCATCCTAACTGGTCGATGGGGCAGCGCATCACCGTCGATTCAGCGACCATGATGAACAAGGGGCTGGAGCTCATCGAGGCACAGCATCTTTTCGCGCTGAAGCCAGACGAGATCGACGTGCTCGTGCATCCGCAATCGGTGGTGCACGGGCTGGTCGAATTCCGCGACGGCTCAGTCGTGGCTCAGCTCGGCTCGCCCGATATGCGCATTCCGATCGCACATTGTCTGGCCTGGCCACAGCGCATCAATACGCCCTCAACACGTCTCGATTTGGCACGGGTGCGTGAGTTGACTTTCGAGGCGCCGGATCCGGTGCGTTTCCCTGCCGTGTCTTTGGCGCGGCGGGTCATGGAAACCGGCGGTGCCGCCCCGACCGTGATGAATGCCGCAGACGAGGTCGCGGTCGGCGAATTCATCGCTGGGCGCATCGCTTTTCCGGCCATCGTTAGCCTGGTCGAAGCCACATTGGACGCGGCCGCAGCCCGCGGTCTGCTCGCAGACCCCAGTGGAATCGAGGGGGTGGTTGCCGTTGACCATAATGCGAGAAGTCTTGCCCGAGGGCTCTTGCCGGAAATTGCCGTAAAGGCATCTTAGTAACGATTGGGTAACTCTATTGGCCGGGAAGACCCGGGGACGAGGACGTAAATGCATTTTGATGTCATGGCGGGATTGGGCGCATTCGGCGGCGGGGTGCTCGGCTACTTGGTTCCTTTTCTCTTCGTTCTGACGATCGTCGTGTTCTTCCACGAGCTTGGCCACTTTCTGGTGGCGCGGGCGTGCGGCATCCGGGTGTTGACGTTTTCCCTCGGTTTCGGTCCCGAGCTCGTCGGGTTCAACGACCGCTATGGCACTCGCTGGAAAATTTCGGCCATTCCACTGGGCGGCTATGTGAAGTTCTTCGGCGACGACAATCCGGCCAGCGTGCCCGATCGCAATGCGCAGGCCGCCATGAGCGAGGCGGAAAAGAAGGACACCTTCGCCGGACAAAAAGTCCACGCCCGGGCCGCGGTCGTTGCGGCCGGACCGATTGCGAATTTCATTTTAGCGATTGCGATCTTCGCCGCCATTTTCATAAGCGTCGGCAAACAGACCACGAGCGCGCGGGTGGACGCCGTGCAGCCCGGCAGCGCCGCCGCTGCGGCGGGGTTTCAGCCCGGCGACTTGGTGCTCTCGATCGACGGCGACAAGATCGACAGCTTCTCCGACATGCAGCGCATCGTGAGTGTCAGTTCCGGCGAGCCGCTCAAGATTGTTGTGGATCGTCAAGGACACGAGGTGACGCTTACGGCAACGCCGCAACTCAAGACGATTAAAGACAATTTCGGCAACAGCCATCGCCTCGGCGTGCTGGGCATCAGCCGGTCAATGGCGCCCGGCGACATCAAAACCCAGAAACTGGGGCCGCTGAGCGCTATCGCGGCGGGCGCCGAAGAGACCTGGTTCGTCGTCGATCGCACGCTCTCCTATATCGGCGGCGTGTTCGTCGGCCGCGAGGCGGCCGACCAACTCGGCGGTCCGATCCGTATCGCGCAAGTCTCCGGCGAGGTCGCATCCGCCGGCTTTGTCGCGCTTATTCATCTGACGGCGGTTTTGTCGGTCTCGATCGGACTGCTCAATCTGTTTCCGATCCCGCTGCTCGATGGGGGTCACCTTTTGTTCTATGGGATCGAAGCGATTCGCGGGCGCCCCCTCTCGGACCGCGCGCAAGAGGTCGGCTTCCGCATTGGGCTGGCGATCGTGGTCATGTTGATGATTTTTGCAACCTTTAATGACATCCTGCACCTGGCCACTTCGTAACCGTTGCCCCACAGCAACTTTTTGAGTGGAAAGCGAAATTTGGCCGGGAGTTCCGTTTGCGCTGCCACCAAAACGCTGTAAAAAGTCAATCATAGTCACCAGCCAGGCGGCCGCAGCGGGGTGGTCGCGAGGGGTAGAGGGCGCATAGCGCATGGGTCTGTGTGTGCGGCGGGTGCGGGGGCTGATTCTGAGCGTAGCAGTCCTCGGCGGCCTTCTTGTCAGTGCTGGGGGGATGGCGATTGCGTTTAGCGGCGTCGCCGCCGCGCAAACCGTCAATTCCATTGTGGTCGAAGGCAACCGCCGGGTCGAAGCCGCGACGGTGCGGTCCTATTTCCACCCCGGTCCGGGCGGGATCGTCGGACCTGCCCAAGTCGATGAGGCCATCAAGGCGCTGTACGGCACCGGGTTGTTCTCCGACGTGCGGATCAGTCATGCCGGCGGCAAGCTGGTGGTGACGGTGGCGGAGAACCCGGTGATCAACCGGGTGGCATTCGAAGGCAACAAAAAGGCCAAGGACGCCCAACTCGAAGCGGAAGTTCAGTCCAAGCCGCGGGGCACCCTATCCAAGCCTACCGTCCAGGCCGACGTTCAGCGCATCATCGAG
Organism: Pseudolabrys sp.; assembly: GCA_035652735.1. Taxonomy (GTDB): domain Bacteria; phylum Pseudomonadota; class Alphaproteobacteria; order Rhizobiales; family Xanthobacteraceae; genus Pseudolabrys. The sequence continues at coordinate 42,900 of DASRDF010000034.1, forward strand.
ATCTACCATCACACCGGATACTACGACGTCACCGTCGTTCCCAAGATCATCAACTTGCCGAATAACCGCGTGGATCTCGTCTTCGAGATCAACGAGGGCGCAAAGACCAAGGTCAAGGAAATCAATTTCGTAGGCACGCATGCGTTCTCGGCCAATCGGCTCAAGCGCGTGATCAAGACGACCGAGACGAATTGGTTGAGCTTCCTGCAAACAACCGACATTTACGACCCCGACCGCGTCGAGTCGGACCGCGATCTGCTGCGCCGCTTCTATCTGGCCCATGGTTATGCCGACGTACGCATCGTTTCGGCGGTGGGCGAGTACGATCCGGCGAAGAAGGGCTTCATCATTACTTTTACTATTGACGAAGGTCCGCAATACCACGTCGGCACGGTGGACGTGGTGTCGAACGTGCATGCGCTCGACCCCAATGCGTTGCGCAACCAGGTCAAGCTTAGTCCGGGAAACGTCTACAACGCCGATCTTGTGCAGAAGAGCGTTGAGTCGATGACGATCGAAGCCTCCAAGCACGGCTATGCTTTCGCTAACGTGCGTCCGCGCGGCGATCGCGACTTCCAGAAAAGGCTCATCAACCTCGTCTTTGTCGTTGAAGAAGGTTCGCGTGCTTACATCGAGCGCATCAACATTCACGGCAACACCCGCACGCGCGATTATGTTATTCGCCGCGAATTCGATATCGGCGAGGGCGATCCCTATAATCGTGCGCTGATCGATCGTGCCGAGCGACGGCTGAAGAACCTGAACTATTTCAAGACCGTGAAGATCACCAACGAGCCCGGCTCGGCCCCTGACCGCGTGGTGGTCGACGTGAACGTCGAGGAGAAGCCCACCGGCGAGTTCTCGGTGTCAGGCGGTTACTCGACGGCCAACGGCTGGATCGCGGAAATGAGCATCGCTGATCGCAACCTCATGGGACGCGGACAGCTTGCGAAGGCATCGGTTAGCTACGGCCAATATACAAAAGGCTTCCAGCTGTCCTTCGTCGAGCCGTATCTGCTCGGTTATCGCATGGCCGGCGGCATCGATATCTATGGGCAGCAGAATCTGGCAACGAACTACGTCTCGTATAACTCCGAGACCATCGGCGTCAATTTGCGCCTCGGCTTTGCGCTGACCGAAGAGCTGGCGCTGCAGCCGCATTATTCGATTTACCGGCAAAACATCACGTTGCCGGACTTCAACAATTGCTGGCCGGCCGGAATCACTGTGTCTTCGGGCGTGACTTGTACGCCGGCATCGTTGCCGGTACGGCTTGAGCTGGCCCAAGGGCCGGTAACGGTCTCGCTTGTCGGCTATACGTTGACCTACAACACGTTGGACAACGTCAATTCGCCAACCAGCGGCCTGCTCGCCAGCCTGACGAACGATGTCGCGGGCGTCGGCGGCGACGTGAATTTCATCCGCACCACCGGCGACGTGCGCAACTACTACGAAGTGCTGCCGGACGTTGTCGGCGTCGTCCATCTGCAAGCAGGACACGAAACCGGTTGGGGCGGCAAAGATTTGCGCATGCTCGACCATTTCTTCATGGGTCCAAATTTGGTCCGCGGCTTTGCTCCAGCCGGTCTCGGCCCGCGCGACCTGACGCCCGGCACCACCAACGATGCGCTCGGCGGCAGCGTCTATTGGGGCAGCAGCGTTGAATTTCAGACGCCGCTATATTTCTTGCCGCGAGAGATCGGCATCAAATTTGCAGTCTTCGCCGATGCCGGGTCCCTCTGGGACTATAAGGGTCCGACGGGAGGCGTGGCGCCGGCAGGAGCGCCGTTCCAGACCGTGCAAGTGGGCCTCGACAAATTCTCCGACGTTCGTTCCTCGATCGGCGCCGGCTTGATCTGGGATTCGCCGCTCGGACCGCTGCGCATCGATTTTGCCTATCCGATCACCAAATACTGCGCGAACAACAGCGCTGGGCAGGAGATTTGCGACCGTACACAGGTCTTCCGCTTTAGCGGCGGCACGAAGTTCTAGGCCTGCCGCAGCCGACGGCATCATGAGCGAGCCCTTGTTTCTAAGGTACGCGGGCGGCCTCACGCTTGGCGAAATCGCCAAGCTGATTGGTGCCGAGGAGCCGCCGTCCACGATCTGTGCGCATCGCATCAGCGATGTGGCGGCGCTTGACCGAGCCTCCCCGCGAGACATCGCGTTCTTTGAAAAAAAGAGCCTGGCGGCGGTCGCGGCGACAACGCATGCAGGCGCCTGTCTCACGACGTCTGCGCTTGCCAAGACGTTGCCGGGACGCGTTGCCCCGCTGATAGTACGGGAGCCCTACAAAGCATTCGTGCAGGTCGCGCGGGCACTTTTCCCGCACGCGCTGCGGCCCTCGTCGCTTTATGAGGGGCGGGTGATCCCCGGTGCTCACGTCCATGCGACGGCGCGGCTTGAAGACGACGTTACGGTCGAGCCGGGCGCAGTGGTCGGACCGCGCGCTGAAATCGGCGCCGGCACGCTGATTGCGGCGAATGCCGTCATTGCCGGCGACGTGCGCATTGGCCGCGATTGCGCGGTCGGCGCCGGCGCAAGCATCAGCAACGCTTTGATCGGCGATCGCGTGATCATCCATCCAGGCGCCAGAATTGGCCAGGACGGCTTCGGTTTTGTCATGGGAGCGGGCGGGCACGCGAAAATCCCGCAAGTCGGCCGCGTCATCGTTCAGGACGATGTCGAGATCGGCGCCGGCTCTGCAATCGACCGCGGGGCTATCCGCGACACGGTGATCGGAGAGGGGACCAAGATCGACAACCTCGTGCAGGTCGGCCACAATGTCAGCATCGGCCGGCATTGCGTGCTGGTGGCGCAAACTGGAATTTCCGGCTCGTCGACATTGGAAGACTTCGTTGTGCTGGGCGCACGGGTGGGCGTAAACAACGATGTGACGATCGGCGAGGGGGCGCAGATTGCCGCGATCAGCGTTGTGCATGGCGATGTGCCCGCGGGCGCGCGCTGGGGCGGCACGCCGGCAAAGCCGGTGAAGCAGTGGTTCCGCGAGATGATGATTTTGGAACGGATGGCGCGCAGCGAGAGCCGCGACCCGGCGCAGCGGGAGTAACGGTGGCGCAATGGATGGAGCCGTGAAAAAGCTGGAGGCAGCGGACATCGCGGCGGTGCTCAAAATGCTTCCGCACCGCTATCCCTTCCTCATGGTCGACCGCGTCATCGATATCCGGGGCGATGAAAGCGGCGTCGGCATCAAGAACGTCACAATCAACGAGCCGCATTTCCAAGGGCATTTTCCAGGCAACCCGGTGTTCCCGGGAGTCTTGATGATCGAGGGCATGGCGCAAACGGCCGGCGTGCTCTGTATCGCGGCGACGCCCTCGCTGAAGCCGCGCTCGGTCTACTTCCTGACGATCGACAAAGCCAAATTCCGCAAGCCGGTGCTGCCCGGCGACACCGTCGAATATCACATGCGCAAGCTCAATCAGCGCAGAACGATGTGGTGGTTCCGCGGCGAGGCCAAGGTTGCAGGCCAGGTGGTGGCCGAGGCCGAGGTCGGTGCGATGCTGACAGAAGCATGAGCACACGCATCGATCCCTCGGCTCGGATCGAAGCTGGGGCGCAAATCGGCAACAACGTATCGATTGGACCGTATTGCACGATCGGCCCGAATGTTTGCATCGGGGACGATTGCCGGCTGATCGCGCACGTGCATCTGGCGGGACACACGAGCGTCGGCGCGCGCACGGTGATTGCGCCATTTGCTTCCTTGGGCATGCCGCCGCAGTCGGTACGGTATCGCGGCGGCCCGACCAAACTTGCCATCGGCACCGACTGCGATATCCGCGAACATGTCACGATCAATACCGGCACCGAGGACGATCGAGGCATAACGCGCGTCGGCAACAAGTGCTTCTTCATGGTCAATTCGCATGTCGCGCATGACTGCCAGGTCGGTAACAATGTCGTCTTTGCCAACAACGCGGTGCTCGGCGGACACGTGATCGTCGAAGACAATGTCGTCCTCGGCGGCAATGCGGCCGTGCGTCAGTTCTGCCGGATCGGGGAAGGCGCGATGATCGCCGGCCTTAGCGGCATTCGTGCCGACATCATTCCTTGGGCGACGGCGCAAGGGCCGTTGGCCGATCTCGTCGGTCTTAACGTGATCGGTATGCGCCGCGCAGGCTTCGCGAAAGCGGAAATACTGGCGGTGCGCCGCGCCTATCAGGCGCTATTTTTTGGCGAAGGAGAGTTTCGCGCGAGACTCGATCGAGTCGAGCGCGATTTTGCGGCCGATGCGCACGTACGCAAGATTGTCGCATTCATTCGCGCGGGGAAACGTCCGCTCACGACCGCCGTTAAACGGCGCGACGGCGACGAGGAACCATGAAGCCGGCTGAAGCCCCGCGTGGCGATGCGCCGCTGGCGATGATCTGCGGGGGCGGCAGTCTGCCGTTAGCCGTTGCCGATTTGGTCGAGGCCCGCGGCCGCAGGGTGCTTCTGTTTCCGTTGCGCGGCGCGGCTCATGCCGGCGACTATGCGGCGCGGCCGCACCACTGGGTGCATCTCGGGCAGTTCGGCACCGTCGCCCGCGTTGCGCGGGAGAATGGCTGCCGCGACATCGTGTGCCTCGGCTCGGTGATCCGCCCCTCGTTGTGGCGGTTGCGGCCGGACCTGTTCACGTTGAAGGTTATCGGTCAAGTTGCCAAAGCCTTTCATGGCGGCGACGATCATCTGCTGTCCGGCATCGGACGCGTGATCGAAAATCACGGCTTCCGCCTGCTTGGCGCGCACGAGGTGGCCCCGGAAATCCTGGTGCCGGATGGCATCATCGCCGGCGTTCAGCCCTCGGCACGGACGCATGACGATATCGTATTCGGTTTCGATTTTCTGCGCGCCGCGGGCCCGTTCGATATCGGTCAGGCCGTCGTGGTCGCAGACAAACATGTTTTGGCGGTGGAAGCGGCCGAAGGCACCGATGCAATGCTTGCGCGCGTGGCAGAACTGCGTGCCGGCGGGCGCATTCGCACGGCACGTGGCGGCGTGATGGTGAAGGCGCCCAAGCCCACGCAGGATCGCCGGTTCGATCTGCCCACGATCGGCCCGCAAACCGTCGAAGGCGCCGCCCGCGCCGGCCTGACGGGCATTGCCGTCGCCAGCGGAGAAACCATCGTTGCCAAGCCTGAAGCGCTGATCGCGGCTGCCGACCGCGCCAATATCTTCGTCGTCGGCATGCCAGCCGGACCAGCAAAATGTTGAGCGGTCAGGACCTCAATGTCTTCGTGGTCGCCGGCGAGGAATCGGGCGATCGACTCGGGGCGGCACTGATTGCGGCGCTAAAACGTGCGACGCAAGGGCGCGTACGCTTTGCCGGCGTGGGCGGGGCGCAAATGCGCGTCGAAGGCGTCGAGACCTTATTTCCGATCGATGAATTGTCGATGATAGGCTTTGCGTCAATGCCGGCGCGCTTGCCGAAAATACTGGCGCGCATTCGCCAGACTGCCGAGGCTGCGGTCGCGGCGAGGCCCGACGTGCTGGTCATCATCGATTGTCCGGAGTTCACGCATCGGGTCGCGCGCAAAGTGCGCGAACGCGATCCCACGATTCCGATCGTCGATTATGTATGTCCCTCGGTGTGGGCCTGGCGGCCGGGACGGGCTCGCAGGATGCGCGGGTATGTCGATCACGTTCTGGCGTTATTGCCATTCGAGCCGGAGGTGATGGAGCGCCTGGACGGCCCGCCGACGACTTTTGTCGGTCATCCTCTGAGCGAGCAGGTGGCTTTACTGCGGCCAAATCCCGAGGAGGCACGGCAGCGCATGGTCGGGCCGCCCCTGCTCCTGGTTTTGCCGGGAAGCCGCACCGGCGAAATTCGCCGCATGGCGGCCATCTTCGGCAATGCCGTCGAGCAGATCGCGGCTGTCGCCGGTCCGATCGAGGTCGTCGTCCCTGCGGTGCGCCGCCTTGCCGACCTAACTCAGGCGGCAACCGCCAAATGGGCCATGCCGGTCACCGTCGCGGTCGACGCCGCGGCCAAGCATGCGGCAATGCGTAAGGCGAGGGCGGCGCTGACGAAGTCTGGAACGTCGACCCTTGAGCTGGCGCTCGCAGGAGTGCCGATGGCGGCGGCCTACAAGGTGCCGCTGATCGAGGAGATTGTTGGACGCCTGCTGATTACGGCAAAGAGCGCGATCCTCACCAATCTCATTTTAGGCGAAAACGTCGTGCCGGAATTCCTGCAACGCGACTGCAAGCCCACAAAGCTTGCGCAAGCCGTGCTGCCGCTCCTCTCGGACACACCGCAAAGGCGCCGCCAAGTCGAAGCTTTTGCGCGCCTGAACCGGCTGATGGAAATCGGCAGGGAAAGTCCGAGCGACAGAGCGGCGAGCCTCGTTATCGATTGCACCCGAGGCCGTGCTCAATCCAAGCGGCGGCCCATGGCCAGAACGCTCTCCGTCTGATAGCTTACAGATCCCCGGCCGGTCGGCCGTACCGTCTTTGCTCGCCAGCTGGGATTGCCCTTGAATACGACGTGCGCCGCCATCACCGCAGTCCATGGCTATGTGCCGCCGGACGTCCTCACCAACGCCGCTTTGGCCGACATGGTGGACACGACGGACGCTTGGATTACCGAACGCACCGGCATCAAGGAACGGCGGATTCTCAAGGGCGAGGGACTCGGCTCCTCTCATATGGGCGCGGAGGCCGTGCGCGGCCTGCTGGCCAAGACCAAGACAAATCCTGAAGACGTGGAGCTCCTGATCTGCGCCACCACAACGCCGGATTTTGTGCATCCCTGCACCGCGAATTTGATCTGCGACATGGTCGGCATCCGCAATGTCGGCAGCTTCGACGTACAGGCGGCATGCTCGGGATTCATTTACGGGCTTACGGTCGCTCAGCAGTTCATCACTGCCGGCACCTACCGAAAGATCATCGTCGTCGGTACCGACAAGATGTCGGCGATTGTCGATTTCACCGACCGCGCGACCTGCGTATTGTTCGGCGACGGTGCCGGTGCGGTTATGCTCGAAGCGAATACGCAGGGTCACGGCCTTCTCGACACGATTTTGTGCTCCGATGGATCGGGCGCCAAATATCTCCATCAGAAGGCGGGCGGCAGCCGAATGCCGCCGACCGCGGAGACGGTCGCCAAGCGCATGCACTATGTGCACCAGGAAGGTGCGGCGGTGTACAAGTTTGCGGTGGCGGGCATGTCCGAGGTGACGCACGAGATCATGGCGCGCAACAACCTCACTCCCGATATGATCGATTGGGTGGTACCGCATCAGGCGAACCGGCGCATCATCGAGACGACGGCCGAGCGCCTCGGTCTGCCGCTCGAAAAGGTGATGTTCACGATTCACAAATACGGCAACACCACCACGGCCACCATTCCGCTGACGTTATGGGACTATGAAGAGAAGCTGAAGACGGGCGATCGCCTGCTGCTCGCCGCGTTCGGGGGCGGCTTCACCTGGGGCGGGGCCTACATGACCTGGGCATATGACGGCGCCAGTGCGCCGAAGCTCAACGGCAATGCGCCGCCGGTCAAATTCGTCAAGTCGCCCTGGTTGTAGCTGCTACTTGCGGCGCGAGATCGGCGTGTAGTCGCGCTGCTTTGCTCCGGTGTAAAGCTGACGCGGCCGTCCGATCTTCTGTTTGGGATCCTCGATCATCTCCTTCCACTGGGCGATCCAGCCGACGGTGCGGGCCACCGCGAACAGCACGGTGAACATGGTCGTCGGGAATCCCATCGCCTTGAGCGTGATGCCCGAATAGAAGTCGATGTTTGGATAAAGCTTCTTCTCGATGAAATACTCGTCGTGCAACGCGACCTTTTCCAGCTCCATGGCGACATCGAGCAGCGGATCGTCCTTGATGCCAAGCTCGGTTAGGACCTCGTGACAGGTCTTTTGCATGATCTTGGCGCGCGGGTCGTAATTCTTGTAGACGCGATGGCCGAAGCCCATGAGGCGGAACGAGTCATTCTTGTCCTTGGCGCGGCGGACGTATTCCGGGATGCGTTCGACCGTCCCGATCTCGCGAAGCATGTTGAGCGCGGCCTCGTTGGCCCCGCCATGCGCGGGACCCCACAGACAGGCGCAGCCCGCGGCGATGCAGGCGAACGGATTGGCGCCGGAGGAACCGGCGAGACGTACCGTGGAGGTGGAGGCGTTCTGCTCGTGGTCGGCGTGCAGGATGAAAATGCGGTCCATTGCCCGCGCCAGCACCGGATTGGGCTTGTATTCTTCCGCCGGTACCGCGAAGCACATGCGCAGAAAGTTGGAGGCGTAGTCGAGCTCATTCTTCGGATAAACGAACGGTTGCCCGATCGAATACTTGTAGGCCATCGCCGCGAGGGTCGGCACCTTGGCGATCATGCGAATCGAAGCGACCATGCGCTGGTGCGGATCGGCGATGTCGGTGGAGTCGTGATAGAAAGCGGAGAGGGCGCCGACGCAGCCCGTCATGACCGCCATCGGATGCGCGTCGCGGCGAAAGCCCTGGAAGAACCGGCTCATCTGCTCGTGCACCATCGTGTGGCGCGAGACGCGGTAATCAAAGTCGGCTTTCTGCGCGGCCGTCGGGAGTTCGCCGTACAAGAGGAGATAACAGGTCTCGAGGAAGTCGCCGTGCTCGGCCAGCTGCTCGATCGGGTAGCCGCGATAGAGCAGGACGCCTTCATCCCCGTCGATATAGGTGATTTTGGATTCGCAACTCGCCGTCGAGGTAAAACCCGGGTCGTAGGTGAACAAGCCGCTTTCGCCGTAGAGCTTGGCGATATCCACGACAGACGGCCCGATGGTGCCGTCGAGAACGGGCAAATCCCAATTCTTATTGCCGACCGTGAGCGTCCCGGTCTTGATCGTGCGGCTGGTCTTGGCATCCATAGGCAAGCCCTCGTAATGCGAGCGGTGCGCAAGCTTTGCAGTAGCCGGGGGCGGCGTCACGCCGGTCGGGCCGGTTCCGGCCGCAATTTGCGTAGCTCATTCATGTGTGCACTGCAAGATAGCGGCGCCTGTCGATACCGCTCATATAGGCATGCTCGTAGCCGATTGCGCTAAGCCGCTGTCGTGCTGATCACCTGGTCACGCAACCGTGCGAGGCTTTCGTCCCGTCCGAGCACGGCCAGTACATCGAAGATCGGGGGCGAGGTGGTGCGGCCGGTCACGGCGGCTCGGAGCGGCTGCGCCACGGCGCCGAGCTTGAGGCCGGCGCGTTCGGCATAGGGGCGCACCACCGCTTCGACCGTGCCCGCGTTCCATTCTTCGATGGCCTCGAGTTCCGGCAGCAAAGTCGCGAGGTAGGTTTTGGCCTCGTCCGTGAGCAAGGTTTTGGCTTGGTCGTTTGGTTCAATCGGGCGAACGGCCCAAATGAACCGGGACGCCTCGAACAGTTCAACCAAGGTTTTTGCCCGTTCCTTCAGGCCGGGCATGGCCTCGACGAGTTTGGCCCGGAGCGCAGGCGTCATTTTCGAGGCAAGCTCCTGCCCACCGGCGATGTGCGGCAAAAGCTGTTCGAGCGCGGCCAAAAGGTCGCTGTCGGGCGTCGTACGGATGTAATGGCCGTTGAGATTTTCCAGCTTGGCGAAGTCAAAGCGCGCCGGCGAGCGGCCGATCGCCGCCAGATCTAAAGCGGCAATCATTTCCTCGGTCGAGAAAATCTCCTGATCGCCGTGCGCCCAACCGAGACGCACCAGATAGTTGCGCATCGCTGCCGGCAGATAGCCCATGGCGCGGTAGGCATCGATGCCGAGCGCGCCATGACGCTTGGAGAGCTTCGAGCCATCCGGACCGTGGATCAGCGGAATGTGCGCGAATACCGGCACCATCCAGCCGAGGGCGTCGTAGATGTGTTTCTGGCGCGCGGCGTTGGTGAGATGATCGTCGCCGCGGATGACGTGAGTGACCGCCATATCATGGTCGTCAACCACCACCGCGAGCATGTATGTGGGCGTGCCGTCGGACCGCAGCAACACGAGATCGTCGAGATCCGAATTCTGCCAGGTCACGCGGCCCTGCACCCGGTCTTCGATGACGGTTTCGCCGTTTTGCGGCGCTTTCAGACGGATCACCGGCTTGATGCCAGGCGGCGCTTCGGCGGGGTCGCGGTCGCGCCAGCGTCCGTCATAAAGGCGCGAACGCCCCTCCCGACGCGCAACCTCGCGCATTTCCGCAAGCTCCTCCGGCGAGGCGTAGCAGTAATAGGCCTTGCCGGCGGCCAGCAATTGCTCCGCCACCTGGCGGTGCCGCGCCGCCCGCGAGAATTGGAACACGATCTCACCGTCCCAGCTAAGCCCGAGCCAGGTCAGGCCGTCGATGATCGCGTTGATGGCTGCCGCGGTCGAGCGCTCGCGGTCGGTATCCTCGATCCGCAGCAGCATCTTGCCGCCGTGGTGGCGGGCGAATAGCCAGTTGAACAAGGCCGTGCGGGCACCGCCGATATGAAGAAAGCCCGTCGGAGACGGCGCAAAACGGGCGACGACGCTCATTGCGGGCCGGTACGTTCGGGTGAGGACATCGGCGCGGTTGACATTGAGCCGGGCACTACGTCATGGCATCCCGCATCATAGGTTCGGCGCAGGATTCGTGAAAGTATGGCGAAAGTCGATATGGCAAGCGGCGCGGCCCCTGTCGAGTCGGGGCGCGACTTCATCCGCGAGATCGTGCGCGCGGATGTGAACGCCGGGCGTGCCAAGGAGGTGGTGACCCGCTTTCCGCCCGAGCCCAACGGCTATCTTCATATCGGTCACGCCAAGTCGATCGTTCTCAACTTCGGGATCGCGGACGAGTTCGGCGGCCGCTGCCATTTGCGCTTCGACGATACCAACCCGGCGAAAGAAGAGCAGGAATACATCGATGCCATCGAGCGCGACGTGCGGTGGCTCGGTTTCGATTGGGGCAGGCACCTCTATCATGCATCGGATTATTTCGAGCAGCTTTACAGCTGGGCAGAGGACCTCATCCGCGCCGGCAAGGCTTACGTCGACGACCAGTCGCATGAGGAGATGCGCCTCAACCGGGGCACGCTGACGCAGCCGGGCAAGAACTCGCCCTTCCGCGACCGTAGCATCGAGGAGAACCTCGATCTCTTCCGTCGCATGCGCGCGGGAGAATTTCCCAACGGCGCCCGCGTGCTGCGCGCCAAGATCGACATGGCCTCGGGCAACATCAATTTGCGCGATCCCGTGATGTACCGCATTTTGCACGCGCCGCATCCGCGCACCGGCACCGAATGGAAGATTTACCCGAGCTACGACTACGCACACGGCCAGTCGGACGCCATCGAGGGCGTTACACATTCGATCTGCACTCTCGAGTTCGAAGATCACCGGCCGCTTTATGACTGGTTCATCGAGAACCTGAAGGTCCCGTCGCGGCCGCGGCAGTACGAGTTTGCGCGCCTAAATTTGACACATACGATTTTGTCCAAGCGCGTCCTGACGTTGCTGGTCCGCGACGGCCACGTGCGCGGTTGGGACGATCCGCGCATGCCGACGCTCGCAGGTCTGCGGCGACGCGGGGTACCCGCCGATGCCGTACGCGATTTCGTCAAGCGCATCGGCGTCGCCAAAGCCAACAGCATCGTCGATGTCGGGATGCTCGAATTCTCGATCCGCGAAGCGCTCAACAAACGCACGCTGCGGCGGATGGCGGTGCTCAAACCGCTCAAGGTGACCATCGAAAATTATCCTGAGGGGCAGGTGGAAGAGCTGGAAGCCGCCAATCATCCCGACAATCCGGCGGCCGGCACGCGCAAGATCAAGTTTGCCCGCGAGCTTCTTATCGAGCGGGACGATTTCATGGAGAACCCGCCGAAGAAATTCTTCCGGCTGTCGCCCGGTACGGAGGTGCGGCTGCGTTACGCTTACTTCATCACTTGCAAAGACGTCAAAAAAGATGCGAACGGGCAGGTTGTCGAATTGCGTTGCACTTACGATCCGGCGACCAAAGGCGGCAATGCGCCGGACGGCCGCAAAGTGAAGGCGACGATCCATTGGGTGTCGGCGGCGCATTCGGTGCCGGCGGAGGTGCGCCTCTATAATCCCTTGTTCTTGAAGCCCGATCCAGACGTCGCCAATTTCACCGGCGATCTCAACCCGAATTCGCTCGAGGTCTTAAGCGATGCCCGGCTGGAGCCGGAGCTTCGCGCCGCCGCCTTCGAACCCGTTCAGTTCGAGCGCAACGGCTATTTCTGCCGCGATCCGGATTCCGGTTTGAACGATCTGGTGTTCAACCGCACCGTCGGCCTCCGCGACACCTTCACCAAAGATGTCGGCAAATAGTGTGCGTTCGCAACCGTTCCTCTAGCCACAACTTGAAGCTGCACTAGCATCGTTCCGGCGACTGCAGGAATTGGGGGCGATGTCTCAGCCGGAGCAACCGCGCGCCCGTGCAAGGGCCTGGGGCGCAGGCATTGACGCCGCGCGTCGCCACACCGGGCTTTTCCTGCCCGGTGTCGTCGGCGAGCTCAGCGGTCGCCTTCGCCGCCTGCTGTCACAATGGGTGCTGGCAGAACTTGCGCCCGGCCGGCTGATGCCATGGCTGCCCGTCTGTTATGGACTCGGGATCGTCGCCTATTTCAGCGCGGAACGGGAGCCGGTCTGGTGGGCAGCAGACGGTGCAGCTATGGCGGCGGCCGCTATTGCGATCCTTGCGCGGCGAAGCAGTTTTGGATTGGCACTGGCGCTAGGCGTTGCGGCGGTGGTCGCGGGCTTTGCCACTGCGACATCGCATACTGCCCGCATTGCGCATCGCGTGCTCGACTATCCCGTCGCGAGCGCGCGGATCACGGGATTTGTGGAAAGCAACGAGGAACGCCAACGTAGCGATCGGATCGTCGTGCGCGTTCTCTCGATGGACGCGCCGCGCTTAAACGCCGTCCCGTCGCGCGTGCGCGTCGCTGTGCGCAGAGGCGCGATGCCGCCGGTCGGCAGTTTCATAGATTTCAAAGCCCACTTGTCGCCGCCGCTGCCACCGCTGCGGCCCGGCGGCTACGACTTTGCGCGCGATATGTATTTCCAGCAGATCGGCGCATCCGGCTACGCGCTCGGAAAGATCACCATTACGGCGCCTCCAACGGAGCGCGGGCTTTGGCTGCGATATGCCTCGTTTCTGGCCAATCTGCGCGACATGATCGACGTGCGCATGCGTACCGTTATTTCAGGAGATGAGGGCGCAATCGCCTCGGCCCTGATCACCGGCAGACGCGACGCGATTTCGCAACCGCTCAACGACGCCTTTTACATTTCAAGCCTCGCGCACGTGTTATCGATTTCCGGCTATCACATGGCGGTGGTCGCGGGCATCGTGTTTTTTGTCATTCGCGCGACACTTGCTCTGGTGCCCGGGATTGCCATGCGGCATCCGATCAAAAAGTGGGCAGCTGGCGCGGCGGTCATCGCGGCCGCCTTCTATTTGGTGCTATCGGGCAACGAAGTGGCCACCCAGCGATCGTTCATCATGATTGCGATTGTTCTCGCTGGCATTATGTTCGATCGTCCGACGCTGACGTTCCGTACGATTGCCGTCGCGGCTTTCGTGGTATTGATGTTTGCTCCGCATGCCGTCGTGCATCCAAGTTTCCAGATGTCTTTTGCCGCAACGTTGGCGCTGATAGCTGGCTATCAGCACGGGTTGCCCTGGCATGCAGCCGCCGATACGCCGCGCGCCGCGCGGTTCGCTCTGTGGGGCGCGCGGGAGCTAACGGGACTGGTTCTTGCTTCGGTTGTCGCTGGCCTCGCAACAACGCCTTACGCCGCGTATCACTTCCACCGCGTCGCGCCTTATGGTGTGCTCGCCAATTTGCTGGCCATGCCCGTTGTTTCTGCGCTGGTCATGCCCGCCGGTATTATCGGGGTGCTGGCAATTCCGTTCGGATTTGACGCGCCGTTCTGGCGTCTGATGGGTTATGGAATCGAGTGGATGGACGCAGTGGCGCTATGGGTCGCCGGGCTGCCTGGTGCCGTCGGGCACATCCGCGCCTTCGGTACCGGGCCCTTGCTCCTTGCGACCTTAGGCCTGCTACTGCTCTGCCTGTTGCGAACGCGGCTGCGCTGGAGTGGGGCCATTTTGGTCGTTGCCGCAACCGCTCTTGCCCTGACAACGCCTTTGCCCGACGTGCTCGTCGCAAGCGACGGCCAGGCCGCAGCCATCCGCACCGCCAAGGGACGGTTAGCCGTGCTGTCGAGCGGCCGCGACACTTTCGCAGTCAAGGAGTGGCTGATGGCCGACGCCGACGATCGTCCGCCAACCGATCCGAGCTTGCGCGACGATATCGACTGCGATGCGGTTGGATGCATCGGGCGGCTTGCCGACGGAAGACTGGCCTCCGTGGTTCTCAATGTCGAAGCGTTCCGCGAAGATTGCATGCGCGCCGCGGTCGTCATTAGTGCACGCGAGGCACCCGGCGATTGTGCCGCAAAGTTGATTGATCGCCAGACCTGGCGCGGACGCGGCGCGACGGCCTTGCGGTGGACGGGCGTTCGTTTTGAGGAGAGCTACGCGCAGCCGCCCGGTACCGATCGGCCGTGGGCGACGGCACCCGTCGAGCGGAGAGCGGCTCGCAGTTCAACGCTGCATGATGCGACGCCACGCCCTGAAGATCTGGAATCGGGCGACTAATGGCGCGAATTCTCTATTCGCTCCGCGCGAGGGCGCGAATGCCGGGGAGTAGCTTGTGCATTCAGTATGCCGAACCTCCTTGCGTGCGGGAAAGAACGCGAAAGGAAGGCCCTTTCAATAGCGCCTGAATAGCCCCACCAGCTTGCCTTGAATGCGCACGCGATTGGGAGGCAGGATACGCACCTCATAGGCGGTATTCGCCGGCTCCAGCGCAATCGACGCGCCGCGGCGGCGGAAGCGCTTTAAGGTCGCCTCTTCATCGTCGATCAAGGCCACGACGATATCGCCGGTGTCCGCTGCCTCTGATTTGCGGATGAGCGCAATGTCGCCATCGAGAATGCCGGCCTCGATCATGGAATCGCCGCGAACTTCCAGCGCAAAATGCTCGCCAGCCGACAGCAGGTCGGGCGGCATGTTGATGACGTGGCTGCGCTGTTGGATGGCCTCAATTGGCGTGCCGGCGGCGATGCGGCCCATCACGGGTACCGCAACGGGATGACCGCCGCCGTTGCCGTCCTCGCCGGCCGCGCGCACGCGGCCGAGGTCCCCTTCGATCACGTTGGGCGTGAAGCCGCGCGGCCGGCCGATGCCATGGTTGACCGATTCAGGCAGCTTGATCACCTCGATGGCGCGGGCGCGGTTGGCCAGCCGGCGAATGAAGCCGCGCTCTTCGAGGGCGGTGATAAGCCGGTGGATGCCGGATTTCGAACGCAGGTCCAGCGCGTCCTTCATCTCGTCGAAGGAGGGCGGCACCCCAGTTTCGGTCAGACGCTCGTGAATGAAGCGCAATAGCTCGAATTGCTTGCGGGTCAGCATCGGTTTCTCCCGGTCCGCGGCCGCCCTGAATGGGCCCCCAGCCGAAACAAAGCATGAACGGACACTATCTGTTCGATATGTGTTCTGCAACCTTTTAATTTGGAGTGAAAAAGTCGAAATGCCGCTACAGGCCGAGCTTAAGGATGACGCAGGGTGCACCGGCGTTGGCAGGCGGGGCAAAAGGCTCGCGAATCAGCAGGCAATCTGCCGCGGCCAATGGAGCCATAAGCGAGCTGTCCTGGTTTGGAAGCGGTGTGGCGACCGGGGTCTCCGGGCCAGCATCGAGGGTAGCTCGCAAATAGTCCTCGCGCTCGTCATTGGCCGGCAGATCGCAGCCTAGTCGTGCTGACGTGCGAGCATAAAGCGGCTGCCTACAGCCGGTTAGCCGCGCAATCAGCGGCACAAGAAACAGGAATGCGCAGACGTAGGCGGACACCGGATTTCCTGGCACGCCTAGCACGTGCATGGGGCCGAGTCGCCCATGCATGACTGGCCGACCCGGCCGCAGCGCCACGCGCCAGAACGACAAGTCGAGGCCCTCGATCTTAAGCGCGCGCTGCACCAGGTCGTGCTCGCCAACAGAAGCGCCGCCGCTGGTCACCAGCACGTCAGCGCCCCAGGCGCGTGCCTTGCGCACGGCCGCGCCGATATCTTCGACCCGGTCGCGGGCGATACCGAAATCGGCGACGTCGCCACCTGCCTGATGGGCCAGTGCCATCAGCGCGTACCCGTTCGAATAGATGATCTCACCGGACCGCGGCGTTGACCCGGGGCGTACCAGCTCGTCGCCCGTGCCGAGCACAGCGATCTTCGGACGGCGGTGAACGGCTAGATGTGCGTGGTTCATTGCCGCAGTCAGCATCAGGTCGCGGTCGGTGAGACGTGTCCCCTTGCGCAAGAGCACCTCGCCTTGCGCGAAATCGATGCCTCGGCCGCGCACGTTGCGGCCCCTGGCCGTGGCCTTTTGTACGATGACCGAGTTGCCGTCACACGCGGCAAGTTCTTGAATGACGACGGTGTCGCTGCCAAGGGGCATCACGCCGCCGGTGAAGATACGCGCCGCTTCACCGGCTTTAATTTCGCCCTCGAAGGGGTGGCCGGCGGCAATCTCGCCGATCAGCTTCAATGTGACGGGCACCTGCGTAACGTCTTCGGCGCGCACCGCGTAACCATCCATCGCCGAGACTGCCGCGGGCGGCTGCGTGCGTAGCGAGGCAAGATCTTCGGCCAGCACACGGCCAAGCGCGTGATCGATACCGATGTGTTCGGCCGACAGCGCCTCGACGCCGTTCAGCACGCGCGCCAAGGCGTCCGCGACGGCCATCAGCGGCATCGCTCACGCCTCGGTCTGCGGCGGCAGTTCGGGTTGCGGCGCGGCCTTCGGCGGGTGCCCGGCCTCTGCCTTCCATGGTCCCGATTTCCCGCCGGTTTTTTCCAGCAGACGGATGCCCTCGATGCGCATGCCTTTTTCCAGCGCCTTGCACATGTCGTAGATGGTCAAGCAGGCAATCGACACCGCAGTGAGTGCCTCCATCTCGACCCCGGTTTGCGCCGTAACCTTCACCGTCGCCTGCACCAAAAAGCCGGGAAAGGCATGTTCCGGATCGATCTCTATTTCGACCTTGGTAATGGGGAGCGGGTGGCACAAGGGGATAAGGCCGTGGGTGCGTTTGGCGGCCATGATGCCCGCAAGCCTAGCGGCGCCAAGCACGTCGCCCTTCAGTGCATTGCCTTCGAGCACGCGCTCGAGCGTCTCGCGGGTCATGATCACGCGGCCTTCGGCCAGGGCCGTGCGCTCGGTCGCGCCTTTGGCGGTGACGTCGACCATGTGCGCCTGGCCGCGCTGGTCGAGATGGGTAAGAGGTGAGGGGCGGGTGCCTGTCGTCCGCGCCACAGTCTTGGCAGCGTGCTTCTGCCGCCGCTTTCCGCGCCCGGGCGGCTGCCGTCGTCTGGCTTTGGCGTGTCGCGGCGATGCCCTTGCCACTTTTCGAGTTTTTGCCATTGTCACTCCGCCGGCGCACGCGCTGGCGCCGGCGTCAGAATAGCGCGGGTTGCGGCCGTTACATCAGGCTGCCGCATCAAGCTCTCGCCGATCAGGAAGGTCGCAATGCCAATGCGGGCGAGGCGGGCGAGGTCGCCGGGTGTGTTGAGGCCGCTTTCGGCCACCGCGACCCGATCAGGTGGGATTTTCGGACCAAGGCGCTCGCTTACAGCGAGGTCCGTTCTAAAGGTGCGCAAATCGCGGTTGTTGATGCCAATCAGGCGCGATTTCAAAGACAAGGCTCGCTCAAGTTCGTCTTCTTGATGAACTTCAAGTAGGACATCCATGCCGTTGATAATCGCTGCGGCTTCAATTTCCTGCGCTGCCGCGTCAGTCATCGCCGCCATGATGAGCAAGATGCAGTCGGCCCCTAGGGCACGTGATTCGACCACTTGGTAGGGGTCATAGATGAAATCCTTGCGCAGCACCGGCAGTTCGCTCGCGGCGCGGGCCTGCACCAGGAAGTCGGAGCTGCCCGCAAACGAGGGCGCATCCGTCAATACGGAGAGACAGGCCGCGCCGCCGGCCTCATAGGCTTTGGCGAGTTTTGGCGGGTCGAAGTCGGCGCGGATCAGACCTTTCGACGGGCTTGCCTTCTTGATCTCGGCGATGAGCGCATACTCGCGGCTGGCGATGCGCTTCTCAATGGCCCGCAGGAAACCGCGCGGCTTTGACGCCGCCCGCGCGTCAGCTTCAAGACTGGACAGCGGGCGCGCGCGTTTAGCCGCGGCGATTTCCTCGCGCTTGTAGGCCTCGATCTTTTTCAAAATGTCGACCATCAGGCGTCCACGGCGTTTGAAACCGCGATCAGCCTGTCGAGGCGGCCCTCTGCTTCGCCGCTATCAAGCGATTTGCGGGCAATCGCGGCAGCATCCTTCAAGTTGGTCGCTCTTCCGGCCACGATCAGGGCCGCTGCTGCGTTGAAGACGGCAACATCGCGAAAGGCACTCGCCTTACCCTTGAGTACGTCAAGCAAGGCCTTAGCATTGTGCTCGGCGTCGCCGCCGCGCAACATCTCAGGCTTGGCGCGGGCAACGCCGACGTCCTCGGGCGTCACCTCGAACGTGCCAATCTTGCCATTTTCGAGCGCCGCCACGCTGGTCGGTCCAGCCGTCGTGATCTCGTCGAGCCCATCCGAACCATGCACGACCCACACGCACTCGGAGCCGAGATTCTTCAGCACCTGCGCCATCGGCTCGATCCACTGTTTGGAGAACGTACCGATCATCTGTCGTTTGACGCTCGCCGGATTGGACAACGGTCCAAGCAGATTAAAAATGGTGCGGGTGCCAAGCTCGACGCGCGTCGGTCCTACATTCTTCATCGCCGGATGATGCGCCGGCGCAAACATGAATCCGATGCCTGCTTCACGGACGCATTCGCCGACCTGTTCGGCATTGAGATCAATGTTGACGCCAAGCGCCTGCAAAACGTCGGCCGCACCCGATTTCGACGACAGCGCACGGTTGCCGTGCTTTGCCACGGGAACGCCGGCGCCGGCGACGATAAAAGCCGCGCAAGTCGAAATGTTGTAGGAGCCCGATGCGTCGCCGCCGGTGCCCACCACATCGATGGCATCAGGAGGCGCCTTTACCCCGACCATCTTGGCGCGCATGGTCGTCACCGCGCCGGTGATTTCGTCGACCGTCTCGCCGCGCACGCGCAGGGCCATGAGCAGTCCGCCCATCTGCGAGGGCGTCGCTTCGCCCGACATCATGCTATCGAATGCTGCCGCGGCTTCTTGGCGCGTCAAGCTTGCGCCGGTCGCGACCTTGGCGATGAGCGCTTTGAACTCGTCGGCCATGGAGCTATTCCGCTGCCGCGAGCGCTCGGCGACCGGCTCGCGCGTTCCAGGCCGCGGCAATGTCGATAAAGTTCTTCAATATCAAATGGCCGTGCTCGGAAGCGATGCTTTCCGGGTGAAACTGTACGCCGTGTATGGGAAAGTTCTCGTGCATTACGCCCATGCAGAGCCCGTCGCTCGTTTCGGCATTGACGGTGAGCGCGCGTGGCATACTAGCGCGTTCCACGACCAAGGAATGATACCGCGTCGCCCTGAGCGGTCCATTGATGCCGACGAAAAGCCCAGTGCCGCTGTGGCTGATCTCGGACAACTTTCCATGCATCGGCGCGGCCCGCACGATCTTGCCGCCGAACGCTTGGCCGATTGCCTGATGACCGAGGCAGACGCCGAGGATCGGGATCTTATGTGCCGCCTGTTTGATCAGATCGAGGCAGATGCCTGCTTCGGTCGGGGTGCAGGGACCAGGCGAGAGCACGATAGCTTCCGGGCTCGCGGCAATGACCGCCTCTGTCGTGATCTTGTCATTGCGATGGACGACAACTTGAGCCCCCAAAGCCCCCAAATAATGGACGAGGTTGAAGGTAAAGCTGTCGTAGTTGTCGACCAGGATGATCATGTTTGCTTGCCCGTGCAACGGTTTACGGCCGCGCCTATGGGGGGTCAAGCTTCGCCATTATTCGGGCGGGGGCGGCGGTGGCGGGAGCATCTCCATGAAACGTTTGTCGAACTCCGCATCGGGCATGGTGTTGACGGGCGTGCGCACCATGTCGGCCGAGTTGTCAGCAAAGTGCACCAGTCTCGGGAAGAACAGCACAACAGTCAGCAGCAGCCACTGGGCTAGCAGGAACGGCAGCAGCGCCTTGACGAAGCCGCGGAACGGTGCGGGTGGTTTTACCACCCCGCGCACCATCATCAGCGCATAGCCGAATGGCGGCAACAGGAAGCTCGACTGCAGTGCGAGCAATACGAGGACCGAGACCCATCGCGCATCGGCGACGCGCACCAGGAGTGGCGGGATTATGATCGGTACCACAACGAAAATGATCTCAAAGGCGTCGAGGACGAAGGCGCAGAGGGCGATGACTCCGAGCACCGCCGCGACGGCAAGCGTGTCATTGCCGGGAATGGCAGTGACCAGGTTATTCACCAAACGGTCGGTGCCGAGCAGACGCAAAACGAGCGTAAAGGTCGTCGCGGCCAAAAGCAGGGCGAACAGCGCGCCAGTAATGGCCATGGCGTCGCGCAGGAGCGGCGCCAGTACTTTCCGTGGCAAGTGACCGGCAATCAGGCCGCCCATGAGCAGCGTGAAGGTGCCGACAGCGGCCGCTTCCACCGCAAAAAAGTACCCCGCGGCGACGCCGCCGAGCAGAAACAGCAATGCACTGACGGAAACCCCGGCTAGCAGACCTTGGCGAAAGGTGGTGCCCTCCCGCGGCGGCAATGACTTAGCCTTGTGGCCAGCCAACCAGGCAAGCAGGACGCAAAGCACCAGGAAGATGGCTGCCGGAACCAAAGCGGCATGAAAAATGTCGGCCGTATTGATGATCCGGTCTGAACGCCCAGTTTGTGTGACCGCAAACGTGTGCGCGCTGAGCATGGCGTCGCTGAGTAGGATCAGCACCAACGAGGGCGGCACCAGCACGCCCAACGTGGAGGCAACCGCAATAATTGCGTCGCGTGTAGGCGGCGGAATTCGTTCGGCGTCGAGTCGCGGCGCGATAACGCGCGACAGCCCAAGCACACTCGCGCCAACCGAGCCGTTCATGGGGCCAAGCAGTGCGCCGAGGGCGACCCCTGAAATCAGGGGCGCCGACGCTTTGCGCGGTAGAACGGCATTGCACGCGCGATAAAGCGCGTCGGCGATTGGCAAGCGGTCGAGCAGCAGACCCATCGTGACATAAAGGGGCAGCGCTTGAAGCAGGTCGTTGTCGAGCAGGTTGATCAGCCGGCCGGGTAGGGCCCAAAGGAGGCTAAAGGGGAAGGTCCCCATCGCGATGCCGGCAATTGCGCCTGCACTTGCTGCCGCAAACAAAATAAACGCCGCCGGCAGTCCGGTACCGATGATGCCGATCCCGACCAGGATCAAGAGGCCAAGGCCGCTCCATTCCATCAGCGCTCACCAAAATCATTCGGACGCGCGATATCGAGCACAGCCTGCATCAGCATCAGCGCCGTCATCAGCCACAGCGCGAGCTTGAGAATGAAGTACCCGGGATTGTAGGTGTCGGGAAACGCTTCGAGCTGTTGGACCGACGGCCATACCATGCTCTTGCCGGAAAACGCGACAAAAAGCGCCCAGGGCGTGACGCCCAGTGCTGTGCCCAGTTGCCTAATGCGGCGTCGCACCTTCCGGGAATAACGCTGCGCCAGCGCGTCGGCCGCCAGATGCGCGCCCATGCGTGTCGCGGCAGTGACGCTGGCGGCGACGTAAAGCGCAAAAATAATCTGACCAAGATCGTTCGCTTCGCGTGAATAGGCGTGTAGCGCGTCACGCAACGGCCATTGCAAAAACAAGAGAAACACAAGAGGCAGCGCGAGCCACTTGATTGCTGCAATCGCTTTCGCCGTTATTCGATCAACCAGCCTCAACGGCCAGACGTCGTCCGACCCATGTTTATCGTGCTCTTTTGGCGTCATTGCCTCGGTGACCACCGAAAATTGATCACGTCTCGGCCCCAAAGCCGGTTTACCTCAATTGCGTGGTCCCGCATTGTCACCGCAGTCTGTTCATCGTCGGCGCGCGGGCACTGGACAGCATCGTGCGGTATTTGCTGTCGGGCGAGCGCGACTGCGAATCCGGGCTCGGCGCTGCCGGGCGCGGTAAATGGAAACAAAGTCGAGACGTAGATCCGCTTCTGCGCGTCCGCCACTGCGATACAGAAGCTCCATGCGTTGGCCTGTGCGGCCCAGCACGGAAACAGCACTGCAATGGCCAGCGCCATAACTGGCTTTCGCAGGATCATCCCTAATTCCGCGCACCAATCTGGTGCGCATGTATCGATGAGGCGCGCCCTTGTTAGAACGATAAAGCGCGTCGATCCGATTCAAAATAAAAAGGTCATAAACAACGTACGATGTGCTGTGCGTCGACCGTTTATTGCCCGCGCTTTGCCGCGCTGGCAAACCGCCGCGCCTCCTCGGCGGCACGAAACAAGGCCTTTGCTTTGTTCACGCACTCCTGCTGTTCGAAGTCGGTATCGCTGTCGGCAACGATGCCGGCGCCGGCCTGCACGTACATTTTGCCGTCCTTCACCAACGCAGTACGCAGAACGATACAGGTGTCCATCTCGCCGGCAGCGGAGAAATAGCCGACCGCACCTGCGTAAAGCCCGCGCTTTTCTTTCTCCAATTCGTCGATGATCTGCATGGCGCGCACTTTCGGCGCGCCTGAAACCGTGCCCGCGGGAAAGCCCGCAACCAGTGCATCGAGCGCGTCGTGTCTCTCGTCGAGCCGGCCCTCGACATTAGACACGATGTGCATCACATGGCTGTAGCGCTCCACGAAGAATTGGTCGGTTACCTCCACCGTGCCAATCTTCGCAACACGCCCAACGTCATTTCTTCCGAGATCGAGAAGCATCAAGTGCTCGGCGCGTTCCTTTGGGTCAGCCAGCAACTCCTCCTCGAGCGCCTTGTCCTCATGCGGAGTGGCTCCGCGCGGCCGCGTGCCGGCGATGGGCCGGATCGTGACAACGCCGCCGGACACCTTGACCAGAATTTCGGGACTCGACCCCGCCACGGCAAAGCCCCCGAAATCGAGAAAATAGAGGTATGGAGATGGATTGGTGCGTCTGAGCGCGCGATAAAGGGAGAACGCCGGCAACGGAAAGGGCGCCTCGAAGCGCTGCGCCAGTACAATCTGGAAGGCGTCGCCAGCGGCAATATAATCTTTGGCGCGCGTGACCATCACTTTGTATTCGTTCGGCGACGTGTTCGAGCGGATTGGCGGGTCGATCACGCCCTCATCGCGCTCGGCCAAAGATTTGTCGAGCGGCCGGTCGAGTGCGTCGACCACGCCAGAAATGCGTTCGATCGCGCGCGTGAGCGCGGCTTTTGCGCCTATGCCGTTTTCGGGGCGAACCGGTGTCACCACGATGATTGCATCTTTGACGGCGTCGAACACCAAAACCAAAGTGGGCCGCACCAGCACAGCATCGGGAATGCCGATCGGGTCGGGCTTGCCGTTCGGCAACTCCTCCATCAGCCGCACCATGTCGTAACCGAGATAGCCGAAAACGCCGGCAGCCATCGGCGGCAGCGATGGTGGTAGCGCAATGCGGCTTTCTTTGATGAGCGCGCGTAATGCGGTCAAAGGCGATTCATTGAGCGGCGAATATACGTTCGGTCGTACGCCAGGGTTGCGGTTGACTTCCGCTGTGTTGCCTTGGGCGCGCCAAATGAGGTCGGGATCGAGTCCGATGATCGAATACCGGCCCCGCACCGCGCCGCCCTCCACTGACTCAAGCAGAAAGCTCATCGGCTTGCCCGCACCGAGCTTGAGATAAGTGGAGACTGGCGTCTCCAAATCAGCGACCAGCGTGGTCCAAACCACCTGCGCCTCACCGCGGACATAGCGGTCAGCGAAGGCTTGCTCCGACGGCTCGATCTGCATGATTGTTAAGGGTTGCCGCCGCCGACGACTTGGCTGATTGCGGATTGGTTGACGTCGACGCCGAAATCGGCTTCGAGCCGCGCGATGTACTCCGCGCTGATGTCGTCGACGTAGGAGCTTTGCAGCGTCGCGGCGAGCGACTTACTCTCAGCTGAATTGGGATCGAGCTTGGGATCGCTGACATCGGTGACGCGGAACACATATTGTTCAGTCGGCTGCTTACCGCTCGCGGTCGCCGCTTGATCTTTGCCTGTGCGGAATACTGCGGCCACGACGTTTTCCGGCAACGTGCCCGGTTTGGCGCGCGAAAGCCCGCTTGCATGCTCGACTTTGGCGCCTACGCTGCTGGCAACGTCAGCAAGCGACGTGCCCGCTTTCAGCTTACTGAGTAGGTCGGTCGATTTCGCCATCAGCCGCTTGGCGACTTCTTCATCGCGCCAGCGCTTTTCGACCTCGCTTTTGACTTCATCCAGATTGCGCTCGCGTGACGGCGTGACGCCGGTGACGTCGTAGTAAAGAAAGCCCCCATTGGGGAGCTGCAGTGCCTCATTATCGACGCCGACATCGGTGGCAAAAATCGCCTGCACGAGGTTCGGCAGTTTTGGCAAATTCGCCACCGGTTTTCCGTCGGGGCCGTTGCCGGCACGATCGATCGCCTCAACCACAATGGGCTTGAGTCCGAGCTTTTTGCCCGCTTCGGCGAGCGTCGAGCCGGCCGCACGCTCATCTTCGACTTTATCGCGCAAATCGCCGATCTGCGCCCGGGCGCGGCCTTCGGCGATCTCGCGTTTGATCTGCGGCTCGACCTCCGCGAAAGATTTTTGCGTGCCCGGCTCGATCTTACCGACCGTCAGTAAAACTGTGCCGAAGCTACCTTTGATCGGCTGGCTGACCTCGCCTGGTTTGATGGAGAAGGCCGCGTCGGCGATAGCCGGATCGATAATCGCCGCTTTCGGCACCATACCAAGATCGGTGTCGGACGGCTTCAGGCCACGTTCCTTCACCAAATCGTCAAAACTTTCACCCTTGGCGATCTTCTGCCGCGCGGCGGCGGCATCTTCAGGATCGGGGAAAATGATCTGGCGCACTTCGCGCTTCTCCGGCGTGCCGAACTGCGCCTTGTGTTCGTCGTAGTATTTCTTGGCGTCCGCCTCGCTCACCTCATCAGGTTTGGCGATATCGGACGGTGACAGTGATAGCAATGTGACCTTGCGGTATTCCGGCGCCCGAAATGCGGCCTTGTGGTCGTTGAAATAGGCCTTGAGCGTGTCCGCAGACGGAGCCGCAATATCGCCCGCCTGAGCCGGGCCGAGCGCGACATAATCTATGCTGCGCTGCTCGTCACGGAAGCGCTCTATGGCGGCAAGTGCCACGTTAGGGACGTTCACGTCGCCGGCAATGCTGAGCGCCACCTGTCGGCGGAGCATGGCACGGCGTTGCCGCTCGACGAAGGCCCCTTCGGTGAATCCTGCCTCGCGGATCAGTTCTTCGAACCGTTGCCGATCGAACTGGCCGCTGACGCCCTTGAAACTCGGATCGGCGGTGATGCGATTGGCGATCTCGGTATTGCTGACCGCGAGGTTGAGTACTTTCGCCTGCTCGTCGAGCGTTGTCTCTGCGATCAATTGGGCGATCAGCTGACGATCGAGACCCATGGCGCGCGCTTGATCGGGTGTGATCGGCCGCCGCGCGCGGTTGCTCAACTGACGCAGCTGATCGTTATAATATTGGCGCAGCTGCTCTACGGAAATCTCGGTGCCTCCGACCGCGATCGCGGAATTGCGGCCGAAGCCGCGGAAGATGTCGCCGATACCCCAGATGGCGAAGCTGAGCACCAAGAAGCCCATGACTGCGGCCATCAGGCCCTTGCCCAGCCAAGTGGAGGAGGCTTTGTGAATTCCGCGCAGCATGTGGTGCCAATTTGGGCCTGAGTGCCCTTCGTCGTGGTGGTGGCGCTCTTATAGGGATGGGCCCAACCTGCTGCAACTCAAGAAGGATCGGGTGACGGCGGAACCGTCTGGCGCGCGCTGGGCGCGTCTGATAACCGCTGACTGAGCCTCAAGGATGGGACCGATGGCGGCTGGCGCACTCCGTCCGCTGGTTGCGGGCAACTGGAAGATGAATGGGTTTGCCGCCTCCGAGGCGGAGCTTGCCAAGATTATCGCCGGGGCCGCCGGGCTGCGCTGCGATCTTATGGTTTGCCCGCCGGCGACGCTCCTTGCGTCTTTCGCAGCCGCGGCGCGAGGCTCAGCAGTCACGATCGGCGCACAAGACTGCCACCCGGCCGTCTCCGGCGCCCACACCGGCGATATTGCGGCCGAACAACTCAAGGACGCCGGTGCAACCGCAGTGATCATAGGCCATTCCGAACGACGCATCGATCATCATGAAAGCGATGCGCTGGTGCGCGCCAAGGCTCTCGCGGCGCGCCGGGCAGGGCTTCTCGCCATTGTGTGTGTCGGCGAGCAGCGTTCCGACCGGGAGGCCGGCAAGACACTTGCCGTCATCGGCACGCAGATCGATGGCTCACTTCCCGAGGATGCGACCGCTGCTAATCTGGTCGTCGCTTACGAGCCGGTTTGGGCCATCGGAACGGGGGTGACGCCGACGCCAAAAGATGTGGCGGAGGCGCATGGCTTCATCCGCAGGCGGCTCGCAGAACGGTTTGGCGGGGAGGGTGGCAGGGTCCGCATCCTCTACGGCGGCTCGGTCAAGCCGGCCAACGCTCGGGAACTCCTCAGCGTGTCCGATGTCGACGGCGCCCTGGTCGGTGGTGCCAGCTTGAAAGCGGCCGATTTCCTCGGCATTGCGGCAGTTTACCGCTAGGGCTCCACAGGGTGGAAAAGAGCCGGGCGATCGTGTAGAGACCGCGGCGACTTCCTATATGACAGGCGTGTCCGCCGGGGCGGCGAGCCCGGCCCGGCGAGAGTTTGGGTGGATTGTTCATGCAGCACGTGGTCATTGTCATCCACTTGATGCTGGTCCTTGCGCTGATTGGGGTGGTGCTACTGCAGCGCTCCGAGGGCGGAGGTCTCGGCATCGGCGGCGGTGGCGGCTTTATGACCAGCCGCGGCACTGCCAATGTGCTCACACGCGCGACGGCAATTCTGGCCGGGTTATTCTTTGTGACGAGCCTCATCTTGTCGGTGCTTGCCGGCATGAACCGGGCGCCGACCAGCATTATTCGCGGCGGCCAGACCGCACCCACGGCGCCCACGCCAGGCGCACCGCCGACCAATAGCGGCGGTGGCGGGCTGCTTAAACAATTGCAAGAAGGCGCGCCACCGCGGCCTGGAACACCGGCTGCGCCCGCGCCGTCGGGGCCTGCCGTGCCGCAGTCGAAATGATGTCGAAGGGCCGGGCAACCGGCCCTTCACTGTTGAAGAGCGCGCAATGCGAAATGGATGCAATGCAATCGCCTGCGGCAACATGAGCATCCACAGCTACGCACAGGCGCAGATCAGCGTTTCGGTTTTCGCGCTCGTCGAATCGAGAGGGGGAGGCTAAAGGTTAGGTCCCATGGCGCGGTATATTTTCATCACCGGCGGCGTGGT
>DASRDF010000035.1:0-58072 GCA_035652735.1 Pseudolabrys sp.
ATACGGATATCTATAACGGTCAGGTGATGCCCGGCATGGGCCATTAGCACATGATTGCTTAACCTCACCATATTCCGCTCATTCCCGCGCAAGCGGGGAATCCAGCGCAGCAAAACCCCGCCGTTTGGCCCTGGGTCCCCGCTGTCGCGGGGACGAACGGAGTGTGGACGATTAAAAATTATGAACGGACCATCGCTTCGGGTGTTGACCGCTCGATGACATTCAAAGTCGGCGATCACGTGAGCTGGAATTCGGAGGCCGGACGCGTGCGCGGAACGATCGTCCGCGTGCACAGAAAGGACGTGAACTACAAAGGTTACGTCCACCATGCCAGCGCCGACGAGCCGCAATACGAGATCAAAAGCGACAAAACCGATCACGTGGCGCTGCATAAGGGCAGGGCCCTGCGACGCCTCGGCGCGCGCAGCCGCAAGAGCCGCCGATCGCCGCCGCGATGACCTTTTCATTCTTCACCATCGGCCATTCGACGCGTCCGATCGGCGAGTTCGTGGACTTGCTGCAGCAGTCGGCGGTCCGTCTCGTCGTCGACATCCGCACGGTGCCGCGTTCGCGCACCAACCCGCAGTACAATGAAGACGTGCTGCCGGGGGAGCTTGCGCCGTTTCAGATCGGCTATGAGCACGTCGCGGCGCTGGGCGGGCTGCGCGGGTACAAGCGCGACATTCCCGCCGCGGTGAATGGGTATTGGGAGAACCAAAGCTTTCACAACTATGCCGACTACGCCTTGAGTGAAGAATTCCACGCAGGGCTCGAGCGGCTTCGCACGCTGGGCCATGCGACGCCTTGCGCGATGATGTGCGCGGAAGCGGTGTGGTGGCGTTGCCACCGCCGCATCGTCTCCGACTATCTGCTCGCCGCGGGCGAAACCGTGCTGCACATCATGGGCGGCGGCCGCGTCGAGCCGGCGCGCCTGACCGAGGCTGCCCGGCCGGGTCCGTCGGGTGCGCTGGTCTATCCGGCGTCTCCAGAAGGGTCGCGGCTACCTTGAGCGCCGCGGCAGCAGCCGCCGTTCCAGCCAATCCAGACCGAAGAGAATGGCGAGCGCGAGGACGAGCCCGGCGACCACCACCGTCCACGCCGCGAGCGCGCAGGCGATGCCAAGCGCGGCCGTTACCCAGACGGCCGCGGCGGTGGTGAGGCCATAGACGGTATGCGCGCGGGGCTGATGCAGCACGACGCCCGCGCCGATGAAGCCGATGCCGGCGAGCACGCCTTCGAGAATACCCTGAATGACGCGGGCGAGCGGCTGCGGCGCCGAGGCGACGCCGTCGAAATTGATCGCCGCCAGCGCTGCGACTGCCGCTCCGAGCGCCACCAGCGCCAGCGTGCGCATGCCGATCGGCTTATCGGTGATCTGGCGGTTGAAGCCGATGGCGAGGCCGACAATGGTCGCGACGACCAGGCGCAGGACGGCATCGAGGTCGGAGGTCATGCTGTGTCTCCGCTTCCTGGCGGTTCAATGTGCACGGAACCGCCGCAGTTCCGCAGCGGTGCTGTCAGAGTCCGGCGAGCGCGCGCATGATCCGATAGAGCGCGTTCTGGCCTTCGAAACCGATGCCGGGACGGTCGGATAAGGTAACGGTACCGTTGTCGATGCGGGCGTCGTCGGCGAAGCCGCCGAAATCGCCGAACACGCCGGGATAGGACTCTGCGCCGCCGAGACCGAATCCGGCGGCGATGGCGAGCGACATCTGATTGCCGCCATGCGGAAACAGCGCGCTGCGCGTCCAGCCGTTGCGCGCCAGCATGGCGACGGTGCGGGAAAACTGCGTGATGCCGTAGGCCTGCGGCGGATCGATCTGGATCACATCGCAGGCCGAGCGCCATTCGCCGAAGCGCAGCAGGTTCTGCACGTCCTGCAGCGAGAACAGGTTTTCGCCGGTGGCGAGCGGCGGTTCGTAGAGGCGGGTAAGATCGGCGAAGGTGGCGTAGTCTACCGGGTCGCACGGCTCCTCGAACCAGCGCAGCTTGAACGGCGCCAGCGCCGCGGCGTAGCGCAAAGCCTCGTCGCGATTGAAGGCGCAATTGGCGTCGACGGCGAGCCGATCGCTGGAGCCGACGATGCCGAGCACCGCTTCGACGCGGCGCAAGTCCTCCTCCAGCGGCAGGCCGCCGATCTTCATCTTTACCATGGTGTAGCCGGCATCCAGATGCCGGCCCATTTCGGCCTTCAGGTCCTTCAAAGTCTGCCCAGGCCAGTACCAGCCGCCGCCGACGTAGCAGAACACTTTCTTCGCCGCCTTGCCGCCGCTGAAGCGCTCGGCGAGCAAAACATAGAGCGGCTTGTCGAGGATCTTCGCTAGCGCATCCCACACCGCCACCTCGATGGTGCCGATGGCGATGGACCGCTCCGAATGGCCGCCGGCCTTTTCCCGCTTCATCATCACGGCGAAAACTTTTTCCGGATCGAGCTGGCCTTGCTCGTCGAGCAGCATCGGCGGGTCGGCGGAGAGAATGCGCGGGATGAAGCGCGCGCGCATTTGCGCGCCGCACGCATAGCGCCCGGTGGAATTGAAAGCGAAGCCGCAGACCGGCTTGCCGCTGCGGATGACGTCGGTGATGACCGCGACCACCGAGGTGGTCATCTCGGAAAAATCGAAGCTCGAATTGGCGAGCTTCGATTTGAGCGGAACCGCAGTTTCGCGAATGTCGACGATGCGCATGCGGTCTCTTTACCGCGTTCGATCTGGCCCTGCGCCCAAAGGAAAGCGACGACAGGCGGATAGGATCAGGCGAAGTATCAGCAGCAAACTTGGCAAATTTCGAGCCCGTCCTCCTGCACAGAAGAGGCTGCGGGCCGTCTTAATCGATCTGCTTGATATGCGCCTCGGCGATCACCTTTTTCCACTTCTCCACATCGGCCTTGATGTAGGCGGCGAACTCGGCCGACGTGTTGCCTACCGGCTCGAAACCGAGCGGGATCATCTTCGCCTTAAGGTCCGGCATGGCGACGATGGCGGCGATCTCCTTCTGCAGCATGTCGACGATGGCCTGCGGCGTGCCTTTCGGCATCAGCACGCCTTGCATCGTCTCCGATTCCTGGCCGCTGATGCCGGCCTCGGCAAGCGTCGGCACGTCCGGCAAGGCGGAGGAGCGTTTCGCAGTGGTCACGGCCAAGCCCCGCAGCTTGCCCGTCAGCACGAGCTGCGTCGTCGGCGTCATGGCGACGAAGGAAAACGGCGTCTCGTTGGCGAGCACCGCCTGCGCGGCGGGAGCGCCGCCTTTGTACGGCGCAATGGCGTAATCGAGCTTGTAGGTGGTCTTGAACAGCTCGGCGGCGAGATGCGGCGTGGTGCCAATGCCGGGCGAGGCGTCGGTGTATTTGTTGGGATTGGCTTTGATGACGTCGATCAGCTCTTTCGGCGTCTTTGCCGGCACGGACGGATTGGCGATCAAGATGTTCGGCGTGATCGCCGCGAGCGTCACCGGCACGAAGTCCTTGTAGGGATCGTAGGGGCAGTTCTTGTAGAGGCCGGGGTTCACCGTGAAGCTCGAGGAGACGAACACCATCGTGTAGCCGTCGCCTGTCGCCCGCGCGACATTGGTCATGCCGATATTGCCGCCGGCGCCGGGCACGTTCTCGATGTAGAAGCGCTGCCCAAGCTTGGCGGTCAGCTTGTCGGCGATCAGCCGCGCCATCACGTCGGTTGGGCCGCCGGCGGCGAAAGGCACGACGATCTTTACCGGATGATCCGGATAGTTCGCAGCCGCTGCCACAACGGTGGATGCCGCAACCAGTGCAGTGCAAAGCGTGACAAAACGCGCGATCGAACGCATTAGCACCTCCCAACTTTTCTTGATCGTAGCATCGCCCGTCGGCGGCGCCAGTGGGCTTGCATCGCGGCGGTCCGCAGGCTGTATTTTGGCGGTCGTTTTGTGACCGTTACGGTTGAGGAGACCATGGCCGCCAAGAAAGTCACGCGTCAGCACATGCGCGATGCCGCCGAGAAATACAAGAACTGGGGCAAATGGGGCCCGGACGACGAGATCGGCACGCTCAACTATACGAGCGCGAACGACATTATTGCCGCCACCCGCCTGGTGAAGAAAGGCAAAGTCATTTCACTGGCGCTGAATTTCGATCATCTCGGCCCGCAGGGCGCCAAGAGCAAATACCCGGCGATGGGCCGCACCAACCCGATCCACACCATGCTGCGCACCGGCACCGACGCGTACTCCGGCGTGCTCGACAAGCGCGGCATCCGCGCCGCCGACGACATGGTGACCATGCCGCTCCAGTGCGGCACGCAATGGGACGGACTCGGCCACGTGTTCTACGAGAACTCCATGTGGAACGGCTACGACTGCCGCGAAGTGACGAGCGCCGGCGCGCAGAAATGCGGCATCGAGAAGACCAAGAACAAGATGGTCGGCCGCGGCGTGCTGCTCGATGTCGCGCGCTACAAGGGTGTCGAATCGCTCGACGACGGCTACGGCATTACCAACGACGATCTCTACTCGACCGCGAAAAAGCAGAAGGTCGATCTCAAACGCGGTGACTACATCATCGTGCGTACCGGCATGATGGAGCGCTGCCAGAAGCTCGGCTCATGGGACGGCTATCCGGGCGGCGACGCGCCGGGTTTTTCCTTCGAGACGCTCGATTTCGTGCAAAAAACCGAGCTCGCGGCGCTTGCCAGCGACACTTGGGGCTGCGAGGTGCGGCCGAACGAGAGCGAAGAGGGGATCAACCAGCCGTGGCATTGGATCACCATTCCGATCATGGGCATGACCATGGGCGAAATTTTCCAGCTCAAGGAACTGGCCGACGACTGCGCTGCCGACGGCGTCTATGAGTTTTTGTTCGTGGCACCGGCGCTTCCGATCACCGGTGCGGTGGGCTCGCCGGTGAACCCCCTAGCCATTAAGTGACCGGGTGAGCGGTCGTCCCGGGACGGCGGAGCCGATCCGGGATCGTCAAAAACTCCATACTGTGTGACGATCCCGGGTCTGCGGCGTACCACTTCGTGCTGCGCCGCGGCCGGGAAACTTGGAGAAGCTTACGATGTCCAAACAATATCCCGTCACCCACAGCGACGCCGAATGGCGCAAGATCCTCACCCCCGAGCAATTTCACATCATGCGCGAGCACGGCACCGAGATGCCGGGAAGTTGCGCGCTTTTGCATGAGAAGCGCGCCGGCACGTTTCACTGCGCCGCGTGCGGCCAGCCGCTGTTCGCCTCCAAGCTGAAATTCGAAAGCGGCACCGGCTGGCCGAGCTTCAACGATCCTATTCCCGGCGCGGTCGAAAGCGACACCGATACCAGTCACGGCATGATGCGCGATGAAGTGCATTGCAGCCGCTGCGGCAGTCACCTCGGGCATGTCTTTCTCGACGGGCCGCCGCCGACCGGCTTGCGCTATTGCATCAACGGCGTCGCGCTGAAGTTTGAGCCGGCGTGATGCTCGGCCACAACGTCAAACGCGCCGGCGCCGAAGTGCTTGCCGACATGCTCGCCGGCTATGGCGTCACGCATGTGTTCATGGTGCCGGCGGTGTTGCGGCGCACGTTTGCGGAGATGGAGCGGCGCACGCAAATTGCCCGCATTCACTGCCACGGCGAAAAATCGGCGGCCTACATGGCCGACGGCTATGCGCGCGCCTCCGGCAAGCCGGGCATTTGCATGGCGCAGGTGATCGGCGCGCTTAATCTCGCGGCCGGCCTGCGCGATGCTTACCTCGCGCATTCGCCGGTCATCGCCTTCACCGGCGGGCGCGATCCGAAAACGAAATTTCGTAAGGTCTACCAGGAGGTGGACGATGTGCCGGCGTTCGAGCCGGTGACCAAGTTCAACGCCACCGTCGACGACGTCGCACGCATTCCTGACATGGTACGGCAGGCCTTCCGCGTCGCCACGTCGGGAACGCCAGGGCCGGTGCATCTGCAATTTCGCGGCAACGA
This sequence comes from Pseudolabrys sp., assembly GCA_035652735.1. Lineage (GTDB taxonomy): Bacteria > Pseudomonadota > Alphaproteobacteria > Rhizobiales > Xanthobacteraceae > Pseudolabrys. Next base: position 5,925 of record DASRDF010000035.1, read on the forward strand.
AGGGCAGGTGGATGTGGAGGAGGCCGAGATGGAGGCGCTGGTCGAGCCGCAGTTTGCGCGTGTGCCGCCGTTCCGGCCGCAGCCGCAGGCCGAGCATGTGCAGGCGGCGCTGACCTTGCTGCAGAAGGCCGCGCGCCCGATCGTCGTCGCCGGCGGCGGCGTGCGCGCCTCGGGCGCACAAGAGGAGTTGGTTGCGTTGGCCGAGGCGCTGCAGATTCCGGTCGCGACCTCGCTGAACGGCAAGGACGCGATCCCGAGCGTGCATCCGCTCTCGGTCGGCGTTTCCGGCAGCTATTCGCGCGAATGCGCAAATCGTGCGGTCAACCGCGCCGACCTCGTCTGTTTTGTCGGCACCGAGACAGGCGGCATGACCACGCATTTCTGGGCAGTGCCCCCGATCGGCACGCCGGCGATCCAGATCGACATCGAGCCGGAATCGCTCGGCCGCAATTATCCTTTGCAGGCGAGCGTATTGGGCGACGCCAAAGCGGTGCTCGCCGCAATGAGCGAGCGCGCGGACAAGGCAACTACGAAAAAGCGTGAGGCCTGGATCAAGGAAATCGCCGCGTTGCGCGGGGAGTGGTACGGGAAATATCGAGCCGATCTCGAATCCGATGCGGTGCCTATCCATCCGGCCCGCATCTGCGGCGAGCTGTCCCGGCACATGCCGGACAACGCCATTGTCGTCGTCGACACAGGGCATGCCGGCATGTGGATGGGTGGCATGTACGACCTGCGTTCGCCTCGCCAGAGCTATATGCGCAGCGCCGGCCACCTCGGCTGGGCGTTTCCAGCCGGCATCGGCGCCAAGGCGGCATGTCCGGAGCGGCCGGTGGTCGTGTTCACCGGCGATGCCGGATTCTGGTACCACATCGCCGAGGTGGAAACGGCGGTACGCTGGGGCATCGCCAGCGTTACAATCGTTAACAACAACGGTGGCGGCAACCAATCCAAGCGCGGCTTCGACCGTGCCTATGGCGGCGAGCAGACGCAAAAAGCGCGCGAATTGAGGACTTATAGGCCGATGAATTTCGCCAGGCTCGCCGAAGATATGGGCGCGCTCGGGCTTCGTGTCGAAAATCCCCGCGACATTGCGCCTGCGCTGCAGCGTGCGCTCGCGGCGAAGCGTCCGGCGGTCATCGATATCGCCACTGACATCGAGTCTTTGGCGCCGACGGCGGTCACCTAGCACCGCTACTCAGCAGTAGTTCCCCGGTCAAAGCGCGCGCGTCAGAGCGCCGCGTCATCTGCTGAATTTCGTCTAAATTTTCCCCGATCTCCGCCGCAAGCTTCTCGCCCGCGCCGCCGATTTGTGAAAAAATGCGACGCAACATTCGGGGCCGATCCGCGCATCATGCCAGAGCACGCCGGGAGCGAGATGTTGACCGCGCGACAGGCTGCCATCCGCCTGCTCAAGGCAATGATGGTGGCGTCAGTGGTGCTGCCGATGGTGCTGTTCGTATTCGCCTCCTGGGTCAGCTATCGCAACATCGAGCGCGAAAGCGACGAACGCATCTACCGTTCGCTCGATATTCTGCATGAGCACGCGCTCAAAGTGCTGCAAACGATCGAGAGTACGTTCGGCGAGGTCAATGAAGTCATGCGCGGCATGTCCGATGACGACATCCGTGCCAACGAGGCCCGCTTGCATGCGCGTCTTGCAGAAATCGTGAAAGCGCTGCCGCAATTGCGCGGCATCGTCATTTTCGACCGGACCGGACACCCGCTGGTCTCGGCCGACGTGTTGCCGGTGCCGAGAACGTTGGATTTCAGCGATCGCGATTATTTCAAAGCGGAAGTTGCACGCGACGCCGGCACATTTGTGAGCGACATCCACCGCCCGCGGATGGTCGGAATGGATGCGTATTTCTTTTCCGTATCGCGGCGGCGGCTGTCGGCTGACGGTCAATTCAATGGCGTCGTGTCGATTGCGGTGTTGCCGAGCTATTTCGAGGGATTTTACGGCCGCATGGCGCGGGACGAGGGCGGCTATTTCGCGCTGGTACGGGCCGATGGCAGCTTTCTTGCGCGCTTTCCATTGATGAAGGATCGCAAGGTCAAACTGGATGAGCGCAGTCAATTTCGACAAGACGTTGCACGCGGGCTCGACCGCACCATCTTTTCAGTCGACTCGCAGGTCGACCAGGTCGACCGCCGCATCGGCTACCGCAAGCTGACCGGCTTTCCTCTCTACGTGCTCGCCGGCGTAGAGAAAAGGGCGGTGATCGGCGAATGGCTGAACTATATGAGCAGCCATTTGGTCTTCGGTCTGCCAGCGACCGCCTGCTTGTTCATCGGCTTTTGGCTGGCCTTGCGGCGCACGCAGAAACTTTACGACGAGGCCGATCGGCGCGAGGCCGCCGAGGGAGCACTGCGGCAGGCACAGCGTCTTGAGGCCATCGGACAACTGACCGGCGGCGTCGCTCACGATTTCAACAATCTGCTGATGGTCATCAGCGGCAGCGTGCAACGGTTGCGCAGCGAACTATCCGACCGGAAGCACCTGCGCCTGCTTGACATGATCATGACGGCGGCTCACCGCGGCGAAACGCTGACGCGGCAATTGCTGACCTATTCCCGCCAGCAGACGTTGACGCCCCAGGTCATCGATCTCGGCCAACGCCTGCCGGCGATCCGCGAGTTGCTCGCCCGCTCATTGCGCACGGACATCGACATCAAAGTCGACGTGCCGGACAATGTCTGCGCGGTTCGCGTCGACCCCGGCGAACTCGAGCTTGCGATTCTCAACCTGGCGGTGAACGCGAAAGACGCGATGCCGCACGGCGGCACGCTGTCGATTCGTGCCAAAACCGTCACTTTGCGCGGCGAAGCGAGCGAAGAGGGGCTTGCGGGCGAATTCGTCGCCATCCGCGTCGCCGATACGGGGCAAGGCATTCCGCCCGACGTGCTCACCCGCGTCTTCGAGCCGTTCTTCACCACCAAGGACATTGGCAAAGGCACCGGGCTCGGCCTCAGCCAAGTCTATGGCTTTGCCAAGCAGTCGGGCGGCACGGCAACAGTGTCCAGCACCGTCGGCCGTGGAACGGTGGTAACGCTCTATCTGCCGCGTTGTCATGAGGCCGCTCCGGTTGCGGTGCCGCAAAGTCAGACGAGGCCGCCGGCCGAACCGCTTGGCACAGTATTGCTGGTCGAGGACAACAACGACGTAGCGGAGGTCGGGTCGGGTCTGCTGCGCCAACTCGGCTACCGCGTGCGCAGTGTTGCCAACGGTCAGGCGGCGCTGGCCGCGCTTCGCCTCGATCCCGACGTCGATCTGGTGTTCTCTGACATTCTCATGCCCGGCGGCATGAACGGCCTCGATCTCGCGCGCGAGATCGCCGAACGCTTCCCCGACATTCCGGTGCTGCTGACCACAGGCTACAGCGCCAGTGCAAAGGACGCGGTACGCCGCGGCCTGGTCGTACTGCAAAAACCGTATGATATCGAAGCGCTTCGCCGCAATATTCGCGAAGCGATCGACACTATCCGCGCTCGCTCCGACCAGAAGATCGCCCGCGCGGGCTAGTCTTCGCCGATCTCCTTCAGGATATCAGCAGTATGTTCGCCGAGGAGCGGCGAGGGGCGCTCGGAAGCGGCCTTCCAACCGTCGATCACAATCGGCGTGCGCACGCCCGGAATCACGCCTTGTTTGGCAGCCGCGCTCGGCAATGACAGCCGCATCCCGCGATGTTTGACCTGCGCGTCGTCAAATACTTGACGGAGATCGTTGATCGGCCCTGCCGGTACCCCCACGGACTCCAGTTTGCCGAGCAGATCGTCGCGGGCCATGCGCTTGGTGAGTGCCGTTAACTTGGCGACCAGCTCTGCGCGGTGTTTGAGACGTCCCGTATTGTCCTTGTAATTGGAATCGGTGGCCAGCTCGGGCGCGCCCAGGACCTGACACAGCTTGCCGTATTGCGCGTCATTGCCGGTGGCGATGATCACGTGGCCGTCCGCGACGGGAAAAACCTGGTATGGCACGATGTTGGCGTGGGCATTGCCGATGCGTTTCGGTACATTGCTGGACACCAGATAGTTCAGCGCTTGGTTCGACAGCACGCCAACCGTGGAATCGACCAGTGCCGTGTCGATGTAGCAGCCTTTGCCGGTTTTTTCGCGCTGGGCCAGCGCCGCCAGGATGCCGATCACCGAGTAGCAGCCGGTGAAAATGTCGGACACCGGAATGCCGATGCGCGTCGGTTCACCGTCGGCCATGCCGGTCAGATCCATGATGCCGCCCATGCCTTGCGCCATGAGGTCGTAGCCAGCGCGTTTCGCATACGGCCCGTCTTGGCCGAAGCCCGTCACCGAGCAGTAGATCAACCGTGGATTGTCCGGCGCGAGGCTCTTGTAATCGAGTTGGAATTTGGCCAGCCCGCCGACCTTGAAGTTTTCGATGAGTACGTCGGACCGCGCGGCAAGTTTGCGCACAATGCGCCGGCCCTCCTCCGTATCGAAATCCACTTCGATAGACCGTTTGCCGCGGTTGGCGCCGTGAAAATAGGCGGAGCCGATATGGCTCCCCTCCTTACCTTCCACGAATGGCGGGCCCCATGCGCGGGTGTCGTCGCCCGCGCCCTTGCGTTCCACTTTGACAACGTCGGCCCCGAGGTCGGAGAGGATCTGACCAGCCCAGGGTCCGGCCAGGATGCGGGCCAGTTCAAGAACGCGGAGGCCCGCCAACGGTCGGGGCATATCAATCGCTCCAGGAAAGGGGATGGACAGTATGTGCCGGGTTATAGAGCCATCGATTTACGCTGGCCAGAGCGCCAATTCACCATAGCGCTCACGGGGTTGTCGTCGACGCTTGGGCCTATGGCGCGAGGCCATCATGGCGGCTAAGGTGGGTGAGGGGCTACCGTAACTGCCATCAGCAAAAAACCGCCGGCGGATACGCCGCGAATACGGAGTCAAAGGGAGGACCTCGATGAGAAGGATGAAGACCCTGTTTGCCGCGACCGCGGCCGTCCTGCTGTTTGCTGCCTCGGCGCAGGCGCAGGTCACGTTGCGCGCCTCGCATCAGTTCCCGGGCGGCAAGGGCGATGTACGCGACGACATGGTTCAGATGATCGCCAAGGAAGCCGGCGCGGCCAATGTCGGTCTCAATGTCCAGGTTTATCCGGGCGCCTCGCTGTTCAAGCCGAACCAGCAGTGGAATGCGATGGTCGACGGCCAGCTCGACATTTCGCTGTTCCCGCTCGATTACGCCAGCGGCAAGGTGCCGACCTTCTCGGCTACTTTGATGCCCGGTCTCATCCGTAGTCAGGATCGCGCCAAGCGCATCAACGATTCGCAGTTCATGAAAGACGTGCGCGCCGAGATCGAGAAGCACGGCGTGATCGTGCTCTCCGACGCCTGGTTTGCCGGCGGTATGGCTTCCAAGGACAAGTGCATCAAGATGCCGGCCGATATGCAAGGCGCCAAGTTCCGTGCGGCCGGACCGACTTTCGCCGCCATGTGGCAGGCCGCCGGCGCCTCGATCGTGAGCCCGCCGTCGAACGAAATCTACAACGCCTTCCAGACCGGCGTGGTCACGGGCACGGATACCAGTCTCGGCACCTTCGCCTCCATGCGCCTCTATGAGGTGACCAAGTGCCTGACGGCGCCGGGCAATAATGCGTTGTGGTTCATGTACGAGCCGGTGCTGATGTCGAAGAAGAGCTTCGACAAGCTCAACAAGCAGCAGCAGGAAGCCGTCCTGAAGGCTGGCAAGGACGCGCAGGCCTATTATGAGAAGAAGGCCGATGAGGTGAACGACGAGGCGATCAAGGCCTTCAAGGACCACAAGGTCGAAGTCATCAGCCTGACCGACGACGAATATAAAGCCTGGCTCGACGTGGCGAAGAAAAGCTCCTACGCGAAGTTTGCCAAAGATGTGCCGAACGGCCAGAAGCTGATCGACGAGGCGCTGGCCGTTAAGTAACAACAAGATGCGGCCGGCGGGCATCCTGCCGGCCGCCATTTCGGGGGCGGCGAGAGTTTTTCGCGACTATCGCCGGAAGATCACATCATGGACGGGTATATTCGGGCGGTCACCTTCGCCTCGCGCGTGGCCGGAGTAGCTGCCGCATTGCTTATTGGCGGCGCGGTGCTCGTGATCTGCGACATGGTGATCGAGCGCTACATCTTGAACCGCACGACGATCTGGCAAATCGATGTGGTCACTTACTGCATCGTAGCCGCGACCTTTGTCGGCAGCGCCTACGTCCTGATGACCCGCGGCCACGTCAACGTCGACGTGCTGCCAATTCATCTGCGCCCACGCCCGCGTTTTTGGCTGGCGCTCACGACCATTATCCTGGCGTTCGGCTTTGTGCTGGTGCTGTTCGTGTTGTGCACCGCCTATTGGTACGAGGCGTGGAGCAACGACTGGCATTCCGACACGGTCTGGCGCGCACCATTGTGGGTTCCTTATTTCTCGATGCCGGTCGGCTTGGGTCTACTGGTGCTGCAATACGCGGCCGAACTCATTTGCCTGGTGACCGGCCGCGCCCCGCCCTTCGGCCTGCCTGAGAAAGCAACCGCCGAGGATATTGCGCAGGAGCAGGCGCGCGAGGCGTTGGGAGGCGCGGGATGAACCCGACCGCGCAAGGCAGCGTCGTTCTCGTCGTCACGTTGCTGATGTTGCTATCCGGCGTGCCGGTCGCCTTCGGGCTGGGCGCCATCTCCATCATCTTCCTGCTGCTGTTCCACGGCCTCGACAGCATGCACGTGGTTGCCGAGACGTTTTATTCTGGCCTCGACGAGTTCACGCTGGTCGCCATCCCGATGTTCGTCATGATGGGCGCCGCCATTGGGTCGTCGCCGGCCGGCAAAGATCTCTACGAATCGCTCGATCGTTGGCTCTATCGGCTTCCAGGCGGCCTCGTCCTTTCCAATCTCGGTGCCTGTGCGATTTTTGCCGCGCTCACCGGGTCGTCACCCGCCTGCTGTGCGGCGATCGGAAAAATGGGCATTCCGGAGATGCGCCGGCGCGGCTATCCGGACGAGATTGCCACGGGCTCGATCTGCGCCGGCGGCACGCTCGGCATTCTCATTCCGCCATCCATCACGTTCATTCTCTACGGCATTGCGACGGAGACGTCGATCGGCCGCCTGTTTGTCGCCGGTGTGTTGCCGGGGCTGCTGTTGACCGGCCTGTTCATGCTCTGGTCGATGTTCGCGATCTGGCGCAAAGGCTTTCGTTCGCATGCGCGGGACTTCCGCTATTCCTGGAAGGAAAAATTCGTTTCGATCCCCAAGATCGCGCCGTTCATCATCATCATCTTGGGCGTGATGTACGTTCTTTACGGCGGCGTGGCCACGCCGTCGGAAGCGGCCGGCGTGGGCGCCGCTCTGTGCCTCTTGATGGCCATCATCATCTACCAGCTGTGGCGGCCCGATCAGATATGGTTGATCTTGCGCGATACCATGCGCGAGTCGGTGATGATCCTGACCATCATCGCCGCTGCCGTGCTGTTCGGCTACATGCTGACCTCGCTTTATCTCACCCAGACGCTGGCGCAGGCGATTGCCGACGCGCATTTCAATCGCTGGGTGCTGATGTTCATGATCAATTTGTTCCTGCTGGTCTGCGGCTTCTTCATTCCGCCGGCCGCGATCATTTTGATGACATCGCCGATCCTGCTGCCCATTATTACGGCGGCCGGGTTCGATCCGGTCTGGTTCGGCGTCATCCTCACGATCAACATGGAGATCGGGCTGATCCACCCTCCCGTCGGGCTCAACATCTACATCGTCAACGCGATCGCGCCCGACGTGCCGGTGACCAAAGTCATGTGGGGGACGCTGCCTTACGTCATCTGCATGATGCTGGCGATTGTGATCTTGTGTATATTCCCGGAAATAGCCACATGGTTGCCGAACCATCTGATGGGTGCCGGCAAGTAGCAGCCCGGCGACGCACGGCGGCTGGGAGGCTCACATGAACGCCTCGTTTTTCGGGGAATTGCTGCAGACGATTTCCGAGCGCGGCCGCGCCCTGATCGACCGCGCGCGCGAGCGCCGCGGCGCCGATGCGACCCGATCGGAAAGCCTGGTCGAACTTTGCGAGCACCTTTTGTCCGGCCGCGGCGAAGCGTCGGGTGTGGCGCTGGCGCGGGAAATCTTGGCGCGCTACGCCGAGCTCACGACCGGGCCGCGCATCGCCTTTTTCGAGGCGTTAGCGCAACGTTTCGGCCCGGACAAAGCGCGCATGGAAGCCGCCGTCGCAGCCTGGCGCGACAATCCGGGCGATGAAGCCGCCGCCGAAGTGCACGCCGCGTCCGAGCCGCGGCGGCAGGAGCTGTTTCGTCGCCTCAATCTCGCCCCGGGCGGCACTGTCGCGCTCGTGCATATGCGCGAGCAGCTCATGGATGTCTTGGCGCATCGCGACAAAGACCTCGGCGCGGTGGACGACGATTTCGTGCATTTGTTCTCCTCCTGGTTCAATCGAGGCTTCCTTGTTCTGCGCCGCATCGATTGGTCGACCCCGGCGATCGTTCTGGAGAAGATCATCCGCTACGAAGCGGTGCATCAGATCAACGGCTGGGAAGACTTGCGCCGGCGCATCGACCCACCCGATCGGCGCTGCTTTGCCTTTTTCCATCCGGCGCTGGTGGACGATCCGCTGATTTTCGTCGAAGTGGCGCTGACGCGCGAGATCCCGGGAGCTATCGCCCCGATTCTTGCGACTGACCGCGAGATGATCGAGGCCGACAAAGCGCGCACCGCCACCTTTTATTCCATCTCGAATTGCCAGCGCGGGCTTGCCGGCGTCTCCTTCGGCAATTTCCTGATCAAGCAGGTGGTCGAGGAAGTCTCGCGCGAACTGCCGAAGCTCGCCACGTTCGTAACCCTGTCGCCGGTCGTGAGCTTTGCCGGCTGGCTGGCGCGTGAGCGCGAGAAGGAAGATTCGGCGGCGCTGACCGAGGCGGATAAGGCAATGCTTTCCGCGCTCGATGAACCGTCATGGTGGACCGACACCGAAAAAGCCGAGCAACTGCGCGAGCCGGTCATGCGCGCCGCGGCATGGTACTTCCTGCGCGCACGCACTTCGCGCGGCGTGCCGGTCGACGGCGTTTCGCGCTTTCATCTCGGCAACGGTGCGCAGCTCGAGCGCATCAACTGGCTGGCCGACACGTCGCAGCGGGCGCTGGCTCAGGCGCACGGGCTGATGGTCAATTATCTCTACGACCTCGACCACATCGAGAGAAATCACGAGGCCTATGCCGAAGGCCATACGGTGGTTTCCTCCGGCAACGTGCAGCGCCTGCTGCGTCCGCCGCTCGAACTGGTCCCGATCGCGGGTTAGGCTTTTCCATACACCGGCACGATGGCGCCGCGGGTGACTTTATTGTCAGCAGAGGCGAGAAACAGAATCGTCGCTGCAACCTCCTCCACCTTCGGCCAAGCCGTGAAATCTGCTTTGGGCATAGCCCCGCGGTTGGCGGGCGTGTCCATGATCGAGGGTGCGACGGCATTCACCAGAATACCGTCCTTCGCCACCTCCTCGGCCAAGGCCAGTGTGAGCGCGGCGACGCCTGTTTTGGCGACGGTGTAGGCCGCCATGCCGGCGCCAGAGCGCCATTCGAGCGCCGGGCGCGCTGCGATATTGACGATGCGACCTCCGCCGCGCATAGCGCGCACGGCTGCGCGGCAACACAGAAAGCAGGAGATGAGGTTGGTGTCGAGCTGCGCGGTCAACGCGGCCTTGTCCGTGTCGGCGACCTTGCCCGTGGCGAAACCACCGGCGATATGGATCGAGGCCCATGGGGTCGCGTCTTCGTAGACCAAATCGACGGAAGCCTCGTCGGCAAGATCCGGCACTTCAATCAATTTAACTTTGCCGCGATGGACGAAGCGTTGCGCCTCCGCTTCGACGATGTAGGGGACGATGCATTGCGCTCCGGCCTGGAGCAGGGCGCCGACCACAGCATTGCCGAGCGCGCCGGTGCCGCCGGTGACGACGACTTGTTTGCCGGAGAAATCCATCTTGCTCTTCCTCGTCATGCCCGGACAGCACCGGCCAGTCATCCCCGGCCGCGCTTGACCCGCGTCGGCAGCACCTGGAATTCGATCCAGTTCGCAATCTCGCTGGTGCGCAGCTTCTTGTTCAGCACGTTCTGGCTGACACCGTGCAGCCAAGCAAGCCGTTTGCAAGTGGGGTCGCGATCGAGCGCGTCGAGGTCCTCAGCGAAGCCGCTGACGCCCTTCTCGTCTGCGAAAAAACCTTCGCCGATCAAGCGTGTGCCGATCCGGCGCACGATCGCCGCCAGTTCTCGCAGCGGATATTCGGGATGGTACTGCACTCCCCAGGCGACCGATCCGTTGGTTCGGATTTCGGCGCTCTGCACCGCGGACATCGCATTGGTGGCAAGTATCGTGCTGCCGGCCGGAACGGCCTCCACCTCGTCGAGATGCACGGTTGGCGCATTGAACACGTCGGACTTGCCGACATACATCGGGTGCTTGCGCCCTTGTTCGGTCAGGCGGATGCCGCGGCCGAAGCCGATCTCCCGTCCTTGCGGATTTTTGCGCACGGTGCCGCCCGCGGCCGCTGCGATCACCTGGAGGCCCCAGCACGAGCCGAACACGGGCGTGCCGGTCGCCAGGGCCGCTCGCACGAGGTCGATCTGCCGAGTCACCTCCGCTCCGCCATTGTACACGTGCAGGCCGGAACCGGTGATGGCAATCCCATCGTAGCCTTCAAGCGCTTCACCGGCCGGCAGCGCGGCTTGCGGATCTCCCGGATAGCAGATGTCCACCACTGCGCCAGGCAGCAGCTCGCGTAGCAGGTCGGAATAGCCTTTGCTGGCTGGCACACCGCCGGCTTGCACGTGCTCGGCGGTGGTTTGCGGAGAGTTGCCTTCTATGACAAGCAGGCAAGGCGAGGGCATGCAGACGATGATATGGCGCGCACGCCACAAATTGGCAATCGCCGGCGAATATTGTGCGTTTAAATCGTAGTTAACATGCGGCGTTCTTGAGTTGCCTGCACAAGCCGCCCATCCTGCGGCGGGCAAAGCGAATCAGCATGGCCGACTTCGATCTCGCCATCATCGGCGGCGGCATCAATGGAACCGGAATCGCGCGCGACGCCGCCGGGCGCGGCTTGCGCGTATTGCTGGTCGAGATGAATGATCTCGCGTCCGGCACCTCGTCGGCCTCCTCGAAGATGATCCACGGCGGCTTGCGTTATCTGGAACAGCATGCGTTCCGGCTCGTGCGCGAAGCGCTCAGCGAGCGGGAGGTGCTGCTGCGCATGGCGCCGCATGTCATCCGCCCGACGCGTTTCTTGCTTCCCCCGCTGCCCGGCAAGCGCAACGCTGTGAAGCTGCGCCTCGGGCTCTTGCTTTACGATTTGCTCGGCGCGCGCAAGGTGCTGCCGCGGTCGAAGACCGTCGATCTCACCCATCACCCGCTTGCCGCCCCCCTCAAGCGCCTGTTTCGCTACGGTTTCGAATATTCGGATTGTCTCGTCGACGATGCCCGTTTGGTGGTGCTCAACGCGCTCGACGCCGTTGAGCACGGAGCCACTATCCGTACCCGAACGAAGCTCACGCGCGCCGACCGAAAGCACGAATGGGAGCTGGTGTTCAACAGCCGTGGCCGCCGCAGCACCGCGACCGCGCGGGCTTTGGTCAATGCCACTGGGGCCTGGATCAGCGAAGTTGCCGACACGGTCATCCGCTCTCCGCTGAAGGCGCCCGTGCGGCTGGTCAAAGGCAGCCACATCGTCGTACGCCGGCGTTTCGCGCACGACTGCGGGTACATCTTGCAGGCCGCCGACAAACGCGTTGTCTTCGCGCTGCCGTTCGCGCAGGATTTCACGCTAATCGGCACTACCGACGAGAATTTCGTCGGCGATGTCAACTCGCCCGCACCCGATGCCGAAGAGATCCTTTATCTCTGCAATACCGTGAATGAGTACTTCCGCGACAAGATCACGCCCGACGAACTGGTGTGGTCCTTTGCCGGCGTGCGCTCGCTGTACGACGACGGCGCCAAGAAGCCGGAGGACGTCACCCGCGACTACACGCTCGTGCTTGACGAGAAGCCGCACGAGGCGCCGCTGCTCACGGTGTACGGCGGCAAAATCACGACACACCGCAAGCTGGCCGAAGCGGCGATGGCCAAGATCGCTCACTTCTTCCGATTGTTGCCGCCGTGGACAAAGACCTCGATCTTGCCCGGCGGCGATTTCCCGCCCGGCGGCTACTACGCCATGGTCGCCGAACTGATTGCGCGCTGGCCCTTTCTCGCCGAGCCGCATGCGCGGCGCCTCGCGCGTGCCTATGGCCGGCGCGCCGAGCGCATCCTCGGTAACGCCAAGGCTATGGACGACCTTGGAGAATGTTTCGTCGGCGATCTGACTGCGGCAGAACTGCGATATATGGTTGAGCACGAATGGGCGCGGACCGCCGAAGACGTGTTGTGGCGGCGCAGTAAGCTGGGCTTAACCGCGACAGAGGACGAGCGCGCGCGGATTGAGCGTTTCACCGCGGCGCTTTTGCCGGAAAACGCGCAGCAGACGGCGCGTTCATAGTTTACCGGTCGTTACCTCCACCCCCCGGATTGGCTGCATTGCCCTTAAGGCGCTCGCCACTTTTTATCTCTACATTCTAATGAATAAGGTCCGCATTCCGCGGACGTGGGACCCGCCCATGCCGATCGATGCCAAAGCCATCGCTCAGCGACTTTCCACCACCAAGGTCGTGGTCGTGGACGACGAGCACTACATGCGCAAAGTCGTGCGCACGCTGCTCATGAGCATCGGCGTGCGCAACATTTACGAGGCGCCGGACGGCCCTGCCGGCCTCGATTTTATCCGCACCGTGTCCCCGGATGTCGTCATCCTGGATTGGGAAATGCCCGGCCTGGACGGCGCCGGATTCGTGCGCATGGTGCGATCGCCCGACACGTTCCCGGTGCCCGACGTTCCCATCATCATGCTGACCGGGCACGGCTCGCGGTCGCGCGTCGTCGAAGCGGTGCAGATCGGGGTCAACGAATTTCTGCTTAAGCCGGTATCGTCCAAAGCCCTGCAGGATCGCCTGATCTCCGTCCTTGCCAAGCCGCGGCCGCTGGTCAAAAGCGGCGGCTGCTATGGATTGGCGCCGCGCCAGGTGGCGTCTGCCGTTCATGCCGACAACGACCGGGCAATCGCCAATCTGTTCCTGGTGAACTAAGCTTCGCGGCAGATGCCGCGGGGTACCGGCTTGCCTTCCGCTCTTATCGCTATCGACCAAGGCACAACGTCGACGCGCGCCATCGTCTTCGATGCCGCGCTCAATAAACTTGCGACCTCTCAGCAGGAACTGCCGCAGATTTATCCGGCGCCCGGCCACGTCGAGCATAACCCGGAAGCAATCTGGTCCGCGACCGTCGCTACTGTGCGCGAGGCGATCGGTAAGGCCGGTCTCGGCGCCCGCGATATTGCCGGCATCGGAATCGCCAACCAGCGCGAGACGACGCTCATTTGGGAGCGCGCGACCGGTAAGACGATTCATAACGCCATCGTGTGGCAGGATCGCCGCACCGCCGATTTTTGCGCGCGCTTGCAGGAGGAGGGCCACGAGAACGCCATCGCGTCGAAGACGGGCCTTCTGCTCGATCCCTATTTTTCCGCAAGCAAGGTTGCATGGCTGCTGAACACCGTGGACGGCGCCCGCGCCGCCGCGGAAGCAGGCCGGCTCGCCTTCGGCACGATTGACAGCTTCCTGCTGTGGCGGCTCACGGGCGGCAGGGTGCATGCGACCGATGCCAGCAATGCCGCGCGCACCGCGCTCTACGACATTAACGCAGGCTGCTGGGATGAGGATTTGTGCGCGCTGTTCGGCGTCCCACTCAGCCTGCTGCCGCAGGTGTACGACAACGCCGGCGAATTCGGCTTGACCGATTCAGCCCTGTTCGGTGCGCCGGTGCGCATTCTCGGCATGGCTGGCGACCAACAAGCGGCGCTGATCGGTCATGGGTGCTTTAGGGCAGGCATGATCAAATCGACCTATGGCACCGGCTGTTTCTTGGTGCTCAATACCGGCAGCGGACGTGTCCCCTCGCGCAACCGCCTGCTTAGTACCGTCGCTTATCAACTCGGCGGTAAACGTACCTACGCGTTGGAGGGTGCGCTGTTTGTCGCTGGCGCTGCCGTGCAATGGCTGCGGGATTCTCTGGGCATCATCGACAGTGCCGCGCAGGTCGATGCGCTTGCCGCACGTGCCGATCCCGCCGAGGAGCTCTATCTGGTACCCGCTTTTGTAGGACTGGGAGCGCCTTACTGGGACTCGCAGGCGCGCGGCGCGATTTTCGGGCTGACCCGCAAGGCGGGCGGCGCCGAGATCGCGCGGGCCGCGCTTGAATCGGTGGGGTTCCAGACACGCGATCTGCTCGAGGCGATGCGCGCCGATTGCCCGGGGGCCTTTGCACCCTCTTCCGTGTTGCGGGTCGACGGCGGCATGACGGCCAGCGAACTGACCATGCAGTTCCTCGCCGACATCTTGGCTGTTCCGGTCGAGCGCCCGGAGACGATGGAGACGACGGCACTCGGCGCCGCCTATCTGGCGGGGCTCGCGGCCGGCCTTTGTCCCGGTCTCGACGCTTTTGCCGCCCAATGGCGGCTCGATCGCCGGTTTGTGCCCCGCATGGAGGAGGCAACGCGGTCGCGCAAATATGCCGGCTGGCGCGAGGCGGTGAACCGGACGTTAACGCGCCGGTGACAGACTTCCGCGCCGCAATGAGCCTCAACGCCAAACAAGCCGAATACCTGATCCAGCAACTGCGGGTGCTGGTGGTGGAAGATAATCCATTCATGCGCAACCTGGTGCGCAACATGCTGGCAAATATCGGGGTCAAGAAGGTCTACGAAGCCGGCGACGGCATTGCTGGCCTGGACATGATCCGCAACACCGCGCCCGACGTCGTGGTGCTGGATTGGGAGATGCCGCTGCTCAACGGTCCGGAGCTGGTGCGCATCGTCCGCTCGCCCGGCGTGTTCCCGCTGCCGGATGTTCCCATCATCATGTTGACTGCACATGGCGAGCGCTGGCGCATCGTCGAAGCGGCCAAGCTGGGCGTCAACGAATTCCTGTGCAAGCCCGTTTCCGCCAAATCGCTGCTCGACCGGCTGCTCTCGATCTTGCTCAAGCCGCGCCAGAGTGTGCAGCTCGGCGAATACTACGGACCGGCGCCGCGGTCGGGTGCCGCAAAGGCCGAGCCGGACAACGACATCGTCACTGACGCGCCCTCCGCCTGACTGCCGAACACGAATGAACCGTTGAGCGCCTCGCGCTTGCCCGCTAGCGTTACGCGGTGACGTGAGGAGTGCCGATGGCGGACGGCGGCGGAAGGGCGGTAGGCGAGAAGCCGCCGCTGGTGCGTTTCCAGAGCGTGAGCAAGCGGTTCGGCGAGCTGGCCGCCGTCAGCGCGCTGACACTCGATATCATGCCGAACGAGTTTTTCGCGCTGCTCGGCCCATCCGGCTGCGGCAAGACGACGCTGTTGCGCATGCTCGCCGGTTTCGAGCAGCCGAGCGACGGCCGCATCCTGCTTGATGACAAGGACATCAGCGCGGTGCCGCCGCACCGCCGGCCGGTCAACATGATGTTCCAGAGCTACGCGCTGTTTCCGCACCTGACCGTCGAAGGCAACATCGGTTTTGGCTTGCGCCAAGAAGATGTGTCACGCCGCGAACGCGCCGAGCGCGTCGCCGAGATGCTTGCGCTCACACGTCTGCAAGGTTTCGAGAAGCGCAAAGTCGGCCAGCTCTCGGGCGGCCAGCGTCAGCGCGTCGCGCTCGCCCGCTCGTTGATCAAGCGTCCGCGCGTCCTGCTGCTCGACGAGCCGCTGGCTGCGCTCGACAAGAAGCTGCGCGCGGAGACGCAGTTCGAGCTGATGCAGCTCCAGCGCAAGCTCGGCACCAGCTTTGTCATCGTGACTCACGACCAGGAGGAGGCGATGATCGTTGCCGACCGCATTGCGCTGATGAACGAAGGGCGACTCGTTCAGGTCGGCCCTCCAGCCGATATTTACGAGCGGCCGACGTCGCGCTGGGTCGCCGATTTCGTCGGCCAGGTCACGCTGCTGGAGGGGCGGCTGCAGCCGGGCGGTTTGTTGACGACGGCCGTCGGCCAATTGCGCGTGCCCGATGGTGAGAGCGCCACCGCCAAGGTGTGGCTGGCGCTGAGGCCGGAAAAGCTGAGCCTGAGCGCGGAGCGCCCGCCATCGAACGGCGGCAACGCGATCGCCGGCACGGTCTTCGAGATCGGCTATCGCGGCGACGTGTCGGTCTACAAAGTGCGATTGTCAGACCGCTCGCTGATGAAAGTTGCGGTGACGAATAGCAAAGGCCGGCGGCCGTTCGTCGTGAACGATCTCGTGTGGATTTCCTGGGCCGCGGATGCGGGCGTGCTGCTGAGGCAATAATGAACAGACCGCAAAAAACGCATTGGAGAGCTCGTGCGGTGCTGCTGCTGCCGTCTCTCTGGCTCTTGCTGTTCTTCCTCGTGCCTTTTGTCATCGTGGTGAAGATCAGTGTCTCGCAGACCGTCTTGGCGCAGCCGCCTTACGCGCCGGTGCTCGATCTTGCCGCCGGCTGGCGCGGGGTTGAGGTCTTCTTCGCGCAGCTCACTGCAGAAGGATACCGGCTGATCGTCACCGATCCGATCTATCTGCTTTCCTATTTCAAGAGCCTGCAGGTGGCCGCGATCTCCACAGCGATCCTGCTGCTGATCGGCTACCCGATCGCTTACGGTATCGCGCGCGCGCCGCGCTCGCTGCAGCCGTTGCTGGTAATGCTGGTGGTGCTGCCGTTCTGGACCTCGTTTCTGATCCGCGTTTACGCCTGGATCAACATTCTCCAGCGCGACGGTCTACTCAACGATTTGCTGCTGGGCCTGGGCCTTGTCCGCGGCCGACCGGAATGGCTGTCCTCAGATGCCGCGATCTATGTCGGCGTCGTCTACTCCTATCTGCCGTTCATGGTGTTGCCGCTTTATGCCACGCTGGAGAAGATGGACGAGGCGCTGCTTGAGGCCGCAGCCGACCTCGGCTGTCCCCGCTGGAAGACCTTTTGGCTAGTGACGCTGCCGCTGTCATTGCCCGGCGTTGCGGCGGGGGTGCTGCTTTGCTTCATTCCGATTGTCGGTGAGTTCGTCATTCCCGACCTGCTGGGCGGCTCGCGGACGCTGATGATCGGACAGACGCTGTGGACCGAATTCTTTGCCAACCGCGATTGGCCGGTTGCTTCTGCGATCGCAGTTGCGCTGCTGGCGCTCTTGGTCGTTCCCATCGTGGTTTACCAACGCCTGCAAACGCGTCAGTTGGAGGATCTGCGGTGACGCCTCTCGACAGCGATTTCCCGTGGCTGCCTGATAACCGGAGCCGCCGCTGATGCGACGGACCTCGTCCTTCAATATCGTCGCAGTGGCGCTCGGCCTTGCCTTTCTTTATCTGCCGATCGCTATCCTGGTGATCTATTCGTTCAATGCCTCGCGGCTGGTGACGGTTTGGGGCGGCTGGTCATTGGCCTGGTATCGCGCGCTCCTGCACGACCACGCAATGCTGGCGGCTGCCTCGATCAGCTTGCGGGTCGCGGCGCTGTCGGCGACCGCCGCCTCCGTGCTCGGCACCTGCGCTGCAATCGCGCTCACGCGCCTGGGGCGGTTCCGCGGTCGCCTGCTGTTTTCAGGAATGGTCTACGCGCCCTTGGTGATGCCCGAGGTCATTACCGGCCTGTCTCTGCTGTTGTTGTTCGTCGCACTCGACGTCGACCGCGGCTTCTGGACCGTCGTCCTCGCCCATACGACGCTGACTATGTGCTTCGTCACGGTCATCGTGCAGGCGCGGCTGGTCGGATTCGACCGCAGCCTTGAGGAAGCGGCGATGGATCTCGGCTGCCCGCCGCTAAAAACTTTCTTTGCGATCACGCTGCCGTTGATTGCGCCGGCGATCGCCGCCGGCTGGATGTTGGCCTTCTCGCTTTCGCTCGACGACCTGGTCATCGCGAGCTTCACCACCGGTCCCGGAGCCACCACGCTGCCGATCCGCATCTACTCGGAGGTGCGTCTTGGGGTGAAGCCGGAGATCAACGCTATCTGTACCATCATGGTAGCGGTGGTGGCGCTCGGCACCATCGTCGCTTCATTGATGACCAAGCGCGGCCATGCGCGGCGCGAGCGCGCCGCTTTGGCGGCGCAGGTTTAGTCGTTGCTGCGGGTCGGTCCCGGCGGGCGGAGAATGTAGACGAGCAGCCACATCGGTACGATCACCATGGCGCGCAGGACGACATTCGGCCAAGCCCACTCGAAGCCGCGCCGGGCATAGTCTTGCACGCGGTCGGCCGATAGCCCGATCCCGCTGCATCAGTTTGTCGGGGGTGATGCCGAAATGAGCCAGGATCGTGCCAACGACCAGCGGCGCGACGACGACCTTAACCAGCGTCCGGAAAGTTGCCTGCAACATCCGCGTTCTGTCGCCGCCGGAGGCACCGGCGGGGTGATTCGTCTCTTATGCAATCATGGTCAATCGCCGGCGCCGACACCGCGTGGAAGGCACAAAAATGGCGGGCGTTCGGCTATTTCGCCGTCGGAGTCTGCTCGGCGGCCGGTATGGCGCCACCCGAACTGCGGCCGGTCAGCCGCTCGATGACAGAACGGGCCGCATCGCGCGCGCGCTGATCGCGGACCGCATCGAGCAGTGGGGCGGCCGCCCCGGAGCGGCGAATAAGGGCTTCTGCGTCGGGCAGCATGATCGGATCGTCCCAGGAGCCCTGCACGATGAATGGCAAGGCAAAAGGGGCCGCCCCCGGACGTACCGGCGTCACCAGCGAGGCCGTGCCGGTCAGATCGAATTCGCGCTGCGGAATCGAGGCAGTGCCGGCGAGAGCAAGGTTGACGGCTGGGCCCGCCACCTTCATGTCCTCGACCGTGACCTGGCCGTGGTCGATCTTCAGCGCCACCGTGAGGGAGTCGTATTTCGTGCGTCCGGTGCGGAAATCGCCGCCGCCCGACAGAGGCCGCCGCTCGAGCCGATGTAGCAGCTGCTCGACATCGAAGCCGGCGAGGGCGCCGTCATGGCCGGTGAGCGTAGCGGTGCCGTTGAGGGTCCGCGTAACACCAAGCACGCTGTCGCCGGTGCCTTCTACCGCGAAGGTGATATTGCCTTTGCCCTCCAGCCGCCGCAGGCCGAAAAGCTGACCAAGGCAGGAATCGAGGTCGACGTCGCTGAATACAAGCTGCGACTTCACGTCGACTCCTTTGCCGGAGCTCGCGAGCGACATCGAGCCTTTGATGAGGCCGTCGTAGGCCTGCGCCTCGCCGATGGTGACGGTGAGCTGGCTGTCGCGCAGATTGGCACCGATGGCGGTGCGGCCGAGTTTAGCGTCCGCCAATATGACGCTGCCCGCCGACAGCCTGAGGTCGAAATCGGTGCCGCTCAGCCCCTCCAGGGCGAACTGCCCGGCACTCCACTCCCGCTGGTTTGCGGTGAGCAGCTTGATCGTCGACACGTACGGCGTGAGATCGAGCTTCTCGGATGCGAGCGTGCCTTGCAGCGACTGCCGTCCGTCGGTGCTTAAGGTGAGCACACCCTCTGCGGTGTTGCCGTCAAGCTCGACGTTGACGTTCGAGAGGCCGAGCGTGTCGCCGACCATGTCGGCTTTGGCCTTGATCGAGAAATGACCGAAGCCGCCGCCGGGCAGCGGTTTTTGTCCGGCCCATGCCAGCGCATCGCGCAATGATGCGGCGTCGGCGGCGAGGGTACCTTCTATCTTGAGCGTGGGCTTGACGCTGATCGAACCTTCGAAAGCCGTCTTCATCGGCGCGCCGGCAACGCGCAACTTCAGGCCGCTACGATTGCCGGCGAGCGCCGAGGCGAAATCCGACAGCGTCATCGTCATGTCGACTGGTTTGTCGTGCCAGACGAAGTGGCCGGTGGCGCCGAAGCTTTTGGAAATTGACGGCCAGGCCAGCGAAAGGTTCACGTCTTCCAAAGTCTCCGACAAATTACGCGTCTCGTCGCGCACCGTGATGGTGCCGTCATCGATGCGCATTTCGGAGAACGCGGCGACGCGTGGCGCGTCTGCTTTCTGGCTGCGGGCCAGTGCCTCGATCAGGCCCGACCAATTGGAACGGCCGTTGGCCTGCATGTCGACGAGGATCTTCGGCTGTTCCAGCGATAGATCGGCGATCTCGACGCGGCCGAGCAGCAGCGGGAAGAAGCGCAGGCGCGCGGTGAGCCGTTCGGCGGTCAGCGCCGGGTGGCCCGCTTCGCCCATGGCCACATCGGCGAAGCTGACGCTGCCGCTCGGGACCACTTTGACCGTGGTCTCTCCGCGCAACGTAGGCTCGAGGCCGGTGACGGCGCGGATCTGGTTGAGCACCTGTGCGCGCACCGTGTCCGGCGAAATCAGGTAGGTCGCGCCAAAAAGGCCCGCTGTACCGGCTGCCGCAGCGGCGAGCAGAGCCAGTCCCAAGCGTTTCAAGCCACTGGCCGCCGTCAAAGGAGGGAAATTCCGGTTGTTTGATATGCCGTTGCCGGGCGGACTATAACATCGGCGCCGGCTTCGCCAACCTTGGGCTGCCTCTGTGACCCTTTTAGGGCCGCCACGCTAACCATGCCGACTGCTATTCGGCGAGTACCCGTGCAGCCGGAAAGGCGACTTCCGCGAGCGTCCCGTCCTGTAACTGGCTGGTGATGTGAAAACGGGCGTGATTGGCCTCGGCCAAAGCTTTGGTGATCGGGAGGCCGAGCCCGCTGCCTTCGCCCCAATGCGCGGACGTCGCAGACTGGCGGAACGGCTCGAGGGCGGTCTGCAAATCTTTCTCGCTTATGCCAGCGCCGGTGTCGCGCACCCGCAACACCACTTCGTTGTGGTCACTGAGCGCCGTGGACACGATCACTTGCCCGCCGGGGGCGGTGAGCTTGATGGAGTTGGACAGCAGATTGAGAACGATTTGGCGGACCGAGCGCGCGTCGGCGACCACCTGCGGCAAGCCCGCCGGCAACGACGTGCGAATGATCACGCGTTGTCGGTTAGCCTGCTCCTGCAAAGCGGCGACGCATTGCTGGACAACGTCGTTGACGTTCACATTCACGAATGTGAGGTCGAGTTTGCCAGCCTCGATCTTCGACAGATCGAGCAGGTCGTTGAGCAACGAGAGCAGGTGGCCGCCTGAGGCATGGATGTCCTTGAGATACTCGCGGTATCGGTCGTTACCGATGGGGCCGAACCGCTCGTCCACCATTACTTCCGAAAATCCGATGATGGCGTTGAGCGGCGTGCGGATCTCGTGGCTGACCTTGGCAAGAAACTCGGATTTGGCGGCGGACGCCTTCTCGGCCTCTTGCTTGGCCTTGATCAGCTCTTCCTCGTTGCGCTTCCAGGCGGTGATGTCGCGCAGCACAGCGCAGATGCTGTCCCCATCGGCAATGCGGCCCATGGTGATGTAGAGGGGGACCATCCCGCCCTGCCGCACCAACCCTATGGCTTCGCGGCCCGCGTCGAGCACCCGCGTCTCGCGCACGATGCGCTCCAGGTCGTCGAGGACAAGCCGGCGGCTTTCCGGCGCGAACAAATCGCCGACGTGAAGCTCCGCGAACTGTGTGTGATCGTAGCCGAATAGCGCTTCGGCGCTGCGGTTGGCCGAGAGCACGCGGCCGGCGCGGTCAAGCACCAGCACGCCGTCGGTTGCAGTATCGAGAATGGCCGAGAGCTCCGCATTCTCCATTTCCACGCGGCGCAGCGATTGCTCGGCTGCTTTGTTCTGCTGCTCACCGGCGGAAAGAAATTGCGTGTTGATCATCAGCACCAGCGCGTTTTCCTTGTTCCACGCGACACTGAACAGGCGTCCTTCGACCGGCCGTTGATTGCCATTGACGGTGGTGATCGTCAGCGACTTGGTCCCATTGCGTGCCTCGGTTGGATCGCTCTTGGTCTCGATGAACAGACTGTCGAGACCACCAGCCTCAGCCAACGCCTCCAACGTGCCGTAGCCGGTCCAATCGAGAAATGCGCGATTGGCATAGATCAGGCTATTGAGACGATAGACGAGAATGCCGACCGGCAGCCGGTCGAGGATCGGTCGGCCCTCGCCGGTATCGCGCGCAGCATCGCCGCTGCGCAGGGCGCGCGGCGGCTCCGGCGCTGGCGGAGCGGGTGGAGTAACGGCAACGAACGGCTCCTCGCCAAAATCGTCCGACGTCGGGCCGGGTGGCTTGCCGTTGCCTTTCTTCAGCCGCTCGCCCAGTTCGCGCGCAAGCTCGCGAAAGGCTGAGTGCTCGCCGGGGCTCAGTGCGGGGGACGCTTCCGCTGCCGCCGTCGGCGCGCGGAATGGCAGCACTTTGGCCGGTTCAGGCGGCGCAGCCTCGGCGCGGCGGCGCTCGATTGCTGCGAGGCGCTCGACGTCACGGCAAATGGCAAAGCCCCGGAAGCCGGCAAACTGCCGCTCGCGATCGAAGACCGGCAGGCCAGACATCTCGATCGGCAGCCGCTCGCTGTCATCGTCGACGGGCCAATGCACCACGATCCCGCTCCATGTATCGCGCGCGGCCAGCGCCGCGGCAACTTGGCCCTGCGGATCGAGTTTGAGAGCGTCCGCGAGCTCCGCCCAGGGACGGTCGATCAAGGCTGCGGTCTTCGGTCCGAGCAGGCGGGCGAAATCGTCCGCGCCGAGCGTGAAGCGCCTGGTCGCGTCCATCTGCCATACGAAGCGCAATGGCGAGCGCCGTACGCGCGATTCCGGCGCTGCTGGATTTCTCACCTCCGATGCCGGCTGCGGCATGCTGCGCGCGACTGCTGGCAGTGTCAGCAATAGCGCGACGGCGCTCTCGCCGGCGCCAAGCTTGAACATGTGCGCCCGGCCTGCGGGCATCTCACCTTCGGCGCTGCCGTTGAGCAGAGCCTCACGGGCCAGCGCCTCACCGCCGAGTATCGTGAGGTCGGTGGCGCCGCCGAAAAGCGCGCGCGCCTGCGGCGCGGCTTCGAGTAATTCTCCGTCAGGCATGAACACCGCAGCCGGTCCGGCGAGATCGGCGACCACCCGCCGCGCACGCTCGGAGAGCGACAGTTCCTTGCCGGCGTGCTCGCTCGCGATCACGAGCACGGCCGTGTCGCCGCCGAAGGCGATGCGGGCACACAGACAGACTAGCGCGCCACCCAAGCTCGCGCCGAAACCGCGCAGCCTCTCGAGACGCCAGCCGCCGTCCGCTGGCAGCGTCCCGGCAAGCCGCGCGATCTGCTGGGCGGCTGGATGCTTGGCATCGAAGCGAAGGTCGCGTGCGGCTGCCGGAGAGGCGGCCTCGAAGATTGCCGCGCCGACCGGATTGGCCCACAGGATGCGCGCTCCGTCGGCGCTCCAAAGCCACGCGGGCGCCGGGCTCAGCGCATGCGCGGCGAGCTGTGGATCGTTCAGGCCGGCGAACTGGAACTCGCTTCCATTCATCGCAAGGTCGCACGCGCGAGTTACGGCTAATGAAAGCTTAATAAGGCGGGTTTGCCGCGCCGTCCATGAAGGCGGCATGCCCGCACAGTCGAATGCGCAATAACCTTAATCGTGCAGTTCCCAATCTGGCGCTGACACCGTCGCGCCTTAGATACGCGTTAACGGCGGTTGGTGGGGCGTTGGTTGGAGAACGAGCCATGGCCAGACAGGGCAGTGCGACTTTCGAATTCCCCGCGGAAATGCGTGCGATGGCGGAAAAAGGCGTCGAGCAGGCGCGGCAGGCCTTTGAAGCATTCGTCGATGCGGCAAATCATGCCGTCACCACCGCAGACAAACAGGCCACCGGCGCCCGCGCCGGAGCGCGCGAGGTGGGCGAGCTCGCGGTGCGCTTTGCCGAGCAAAATATTGCGTCGTCATTCGAGTTTGCCCAGCGTCTGTTGCGTGCGCGGGATACCGAAGAGGTGATGGCGCTGCACACCGACTACGTGAAGCGGCAGATTGCCGCGCTCAGCGACCAAGCCAAGGAATTGACCAAAGAGGCCGCCAAGATGGCCGGCCAAGCAGCGCCGCACTAGTCGGTGCAAAACTGCGCGCTCGTGGCCCCGCACCTGCGGAGGCGTTGTCATGCCTGAAATTGTGCATCGCAATATTTTTGTTGCGGCGCACCACAGGTCATGCTATATGGCTAACGGAGCAGCCTGCGATCCCCGCAGGTCTTTTCAACAACACGGGTCGGCCGGCCGAGGGCGGCCCCCGTCTGCCCGCCAACATGCCCTCGGAGCTTAAGGGATGACAGCTATGGCCGAGAACGAAAATACCACGTCCAATCCGACGCCGAAGTCCAAATCGAAGGGGAGCGCCAGCGTGAGCGCGACCGTAAGCACCCCGACCGGATCGACCACCAACGTCTTCGAGATGCCGAAATTCGACTTGCCCAAATTCGAAATGCCGACCGCCTTTCGCGAGTTTGCCGAAAAGGGCCTCTCAATGGCCAAGGAGAACTACGAGAAGATGAAGAGCGCGGCGGAGGAGGCCACCGACGTGCTGGAAGAAACCTACAATACCGCCTCCAAAGGGTGCTCGGGTTACGGTCTTAAAGTGCTTGAGGCCGCGCGCACCAACACCAACGCCACCTTCGATTTGTTCGGCGAGCTTTTGACGGCGAAGTCCTATGCCGAGGTGGTCGAACGCTCAACCGCTTATTTGCGCCAGCAGTTCGATACGATGACGGCGCAGGCCAAGGAGCTCGTCGACGAGGCGCAAAAGGTGTGCACTGAGACCGCCGAGCCGATCAAAGGCAGCTTGAGCAACGCCTTCAGCAAGGCCGCCTAAGTACGGCCGATCCTGCTGCCGCGATATGACAAAGCCCGGGCGCGTACCCGGGCTTTTGCTTTTTTGCACCTCGGTCCGAACGGGGAGAGGCAAGAAGGAGGAGGATCGGCCGCTTGCCAAAGGCGCCCCCCGAACCTAGTTTCGCCCCGCTGGCTGCGCAGGTGTAGCTCAGTTGGTTAGAGCGCTGGTCTGTGGAACCAGAGGTCGGTGGTTCGAGTCCACCCACCTGTACCAGCTTTCACTTCCGCAAAAGAAAAACGCCGGCGGCTGGCGCCGGCGTTTTTGTTTCTCGTCTTCGGCGGTCAGCGGCGCGACCAGCGTCCGTTGTCGCTCGCACGCGGGCCGATGAAGGCACGTGGCCGATACACCGGCTGCTGCGACGGGCTACCGAAGAAGAAATCGAAGAAGGTCGGGCCGCTCCGGTACGCGTAGCGGCCGCCGTCGTCTCCGTAGGCGCCGTACGTGCCAACCGGCAGCCGCACCGGCTTGTCCGACGCATTGGGTGCATGCTCGACCGCGATATCGGCCACCTTGCGTTCGGACGGGCTTTTCAGGATCGCGATCATTTTGGCATCGCGGCCGTACACGTCGTCGCGCAGTTGCAGCTTGCCGTCCTGATCGACGAACGCCGTCTGATAGGTCAGATGCACCGGGATCGGATGCTTGAAGTTGATGTTGATCTCATCCTTGCCGAACATGCTCTCGAATTTTGCCGGCGTGTAATGCGCCGCCGGGTCTTCCAGCGACATCAGCTTGGTGCCGTATTCCAGGGGATTTTCGACGCGCATGCAGCCGTGGCTGTAGGCGCGTCGCTCGCGCTTGAACAGATATTTGTCCGGCGTATCGTGCTGGTACACCAGGAATTTGTTGGGGAAGTTGAAGCGGATGCGGCCGAGCGCGTTGGCCGCGCCCGGCGGCTGATAGACGTGCACGGTGCCGTCGCGGTCCTGATAGATCTTCAGACCGATGCGATCGAGCGCATCCGGATCCTGTTGCAGTGCCGGCAGATATTCGTTCTCGATAATCGACGGCGGCACGTTCCAGGTCGGATTGACCGTGATGAACTTCATGTCCGCACTGGTCATCGGCGTCATCTTCGTCGGCAAACCGACGACGATCTTGGTTTTCCAATACGGCTCGTTGTGGTGATAGAGCGTGAGCGTGTAGTCGGGCACGTTAACGACCACGTAGTCGTCGTCTTCGTTGCCGAGCTTGCGTGGCAGCCAGCGCCACCGCTCCATGTTGACGATGATGGTGTCGATCGGATTGGCCGACGGGCGGTGCTCCGCCCGCTTTTGCCCGTTGAGCGCACGGACCGTCGCGGGACCGGCGTTGCCATCGACGTCGATGTCCGCTTCGGTCTGGAAGGTCTTCACCGCTTCGGCGACCGCCTCGTCATAGAGCGTGCTGTCCTTGTCGCCGGCGACGTTGAGCCGCTTGCGCAGAGCCGGGACGCGCTTGTCTTTCATGCCAAGGCGCAGGATCGGTCCCTCGGGGACGTGGACATTGGCGCCGGGATTGACCTCCTCCTTCGGCTTCGCCACGTGGCCGCCATTGGCGCGCAATTCAGCAAGCTCTTTGCGCAACGCTTTGAAGCCCGCTTGCGGCGGGTTGTAGCTGTCGAGAGCTTTGGCAGTGTCGGCACTGTCGGTGAGATTGTCGAGCACTTTGGCCGGATCGGGTGGATCAAGCTTGAAGGAAATGTCGGCGCCGACGCGGCTGAAGTGGATGCGGCCGATCTGCGCATTGCGCGCATAGGTCAGCACCGAATTGGTGAACTTGAGCTCCGCCGCGGCGAGTTCGGCCGGCGTCTTTGCGGCGTCGAAATCCGGCACAGCATAATCCTGCGGATCGAGACCGACGGTATCGACCTGGCCGAGATAGGCGATCGCGGCCTTGGCACGTGCATTGAGATGACCGTCCGAGGTCCACAGCGGCTTGTAGTCGTGCGCCTTGTAGTAGCGCTCGGCACCGGCGCGCTCGTCTTTACGGGCAACGTAGCGATCGAGATGCTTGCTGTTGATAATGTCGCGAAGTTGGTCCGCGACCTGACTATCCATTCCAGCTGGGGCAGGGGCCTGGGCGGCCTTCGCCGGCTCTGCCGCGGGCGCCGCATCCTGTTTCGCCGCCGGCGCCGCCGCCTTCTCGGCTGGCTGCGCCGCGGGGATGGCGACGTCCTCGGCAGTCAGGGGTGCCAATTGGTCGGTGTCGGGCATCGGCACCGCGGCCTCAACGTTCGGCTGGTCGGCCTGCTGGGCAATGCCCGGCTGCGTGGAGACCGCCAAGACGAGCCCAAAGGCGGTCGTGGCCAGCAGACGCTCAAATCGGACGGATTTCACCGAAAGAACTCCCAAAGAGGGCCAGGTAGGCCTGTTACGTGCCGGACATAGTACCTCATGCACCTGCTTCCGTTACGTTTTTCCCAACATGGCAGACATCATGATCCGCCGGGTGTTGCAGATTTGCACGAAGGTCGAATCGCAATGATTCCGCCCGTTTACGGCCTCTACGATGAGAAGCCTATAGCAACAACGGGCGCTCTGGCGGGTTCCTGCAGCGGATGGCGTGAGTTTTGCCCAGTCATTTCTTAGTGAGCTCTCGCTTTCGCCAGGTTCATGGCTACGGTAACGCGGCAGCGCTGGCGGTCAGTCGTGCGGGGTTCTGGACCGAGTGGGGGGCGCTTATGACAAGGCTGCTCGTACTCGCCGCTGCGCTCATCGGGCTGCTCACGAGCCCGGGCCAAACGCAGAACGGGCCGCCGCCGGGCAACGAGGCTGCCGCCAAGCTCAAGCCCATTGTCCCGCCCGGCCAAGCGGCGGCGGTCGAGGCTCTGCCGCTCGACAGGCTCAAGCTTCCATCCGGCTTCCATATCGAAGTCTATGCCGGCGGCATGCCCGGCGCGCGTTCGTTGCGGGTCGGCAGCCGCGGCACGGTTTTTGTGGCAAGCCCGACCGCCGGCAAGGTGTATGCGATCGATAGCACGCGCGCGGTTAGGGTTGTCGCCTCGGGACTGCATCGTCCCAATGGGTTGGCATTCCGCGACGGCACGCTGTTCATCGCCGAGGTCTCGCGCATTTCCAAGATCGACAATATCGAGGACACGCTCGATCATCCGGCGGCGCCGACTGTTGTCTATGACGAACTGCCGAAGGACGAAGAGAACGGGCTGCGCTTTCTCGGCGTCGGACCTGACGGCAAGCTCTACGTTTCTATCGGCCTTCCCTGCAACAACTGCCTCCCACAGGCGACGCAGGCGCAGATCCGGCGCATCGATCTCGAAGGCAACAATGTCGAGGCGGTCGCCCTCGGCGTGCGCAATTCGCTGGGCTTCGACTGGTCGCCGGCCAACAAGCAGCTTTATTTCACGGACAACGGCCGCGACTGGCTGTCGGAGGATGCGCCAAGCGACGAGAGCTCAATCGCGTCGCCGAACCGGGCGAGAATTTCGGCGCGCCCTATTGCTACCAGGGCAATCTGACCGACAGCGAATTTGGCTGGGGCCATTCCTGCGACGAATTTACCGCGCCGATTGCGCTGCTCGGTCCGCACACGGCGCCGCTCGGCATGCGCTTTTATACCGGGCGCATGTTTCCGCCCGACTATCGCGGTGCCATCTTTATAGCCCGCCACGGCTCCTGGAACAGGACGAAAAAGATCGGCGGCGACGTTCTGCTCGTCCGGCTTAACAAAAGCGGCTCAGTCGACTCGATGGAGCCATTCCTGACGGGCTTCATTGCCGACAACAACTATTTGGGCCGGCCGGTCGACGTTGAAGTCATGGCAGACGGCTCGCTGTTGATTTCTGATGACTGGAACGGCGCGATCTATCGCGTGAGCTTTGGCGGAAAGGTCGAGGCGACGGCCGAACAAGCGCGCGAGCCGGAGCGGCAGCGGCCCCGGCGTCGTCACTATTATTTCTTTGGGTTCCCCTTCCGCTAAAAAACCGGGCCCCTTAGGGGCCCGGTTCAGGTTTGCCGGCGTGGGGAGCCGGCAACATTCCAGAGGGGAACATGCTGCTTCACCGGCTGACTCTGGGAGGATACGCGTCGGTGAAACAGCGTCCACGCACTATGTGAGCCGCGGCCAGGGCAAGCAACGCTGCATGCCGCATGACTGCCATGCGTTAAGGGACCCGGCCCGGTACAAAATATTTTGCCGTTTCAGGTTTCCCGGCGAAAAGCGTCCTCGCTGGGAGCGTGCTGGAAAAATTGTTTTCAGAAGTGCCAACGCTGCGCATTGGCGACTAGGAAATCGCGGAATACCTGGATACGCGCCACCGATTTAAGCTCCTCCGGGTACACGAAAAAGGCATCGAGCGCGAGCGTCTCCGCCTCGCCGAAGAGCTGCACCAGCCCGCCGTTTTCCTCCACCAGATAATCCGGAAGCATGGCGATGCCGAGCCCCCGTTGGCAGGCTCGTAACACGCCAAGCACGTTGTTGATGGTGAAAGCGGGAGCGCGCGGCTCCTTCCCGTTGCGCGCGACCTCGAGCAGCCAGCGCCGGTTGGTGAAATGCGCCGGCACTGTGCCGCTGAGCAGGATGACGCGATGCTTGTCGAGCTCCTCGTGCGTACGCGGGGTGCCGAAACGCTTGAGGTAGTCGGGCGAGGCGTAGGCGTGGAAATGCACGGAAAACAACTTGCGTTGGATGAGATCGGGCTGCGTCGGCTGGCGCAGGCGAATGGCGACATCGGCCTCGCGCATCGCCAGGTCGAGCTCCTCGTCGGTGGTGATCAGCGTGATGGTGATGTCCGGATAAAGATCGATGAATTCGCCGAGCCGGGGCAACAGCCAATGAATGCCGATGCCCGGTGTGGTCGAGACCTTCAATTCGCCGTTCGGCCGCTCGCGGCTGTCGGTAAGCTTGGTGCGCGCCGCCTCGAGTTTCATGAAGACTTCGTGCGCGGTCCGATAAAGCAGTTCGCCCTGCTCGGTGAGAATGAGTCCGCGCGCATGACGGTGGAAAAGCGACACCGCAAGCTCGGATTCGAGCGCCGACACCTGGCGCGACACCGCCGATTGCGAGAGGCCGAGTCTTTCTCCCGCATGCGTGAAGGAGCCCGCCTCGGCCGCGGCGTGAAACACCTTCAGCTTGTCCCAATCCATGGTGGCGTTGCCATTGGCCATGGTCATTCCGCCGCCGCGCGCTGGTGTTCATGAGCCGCCAGGAATTTCTCCGCTTCGAGCGCCGCCATGCAGCCCTGTCCGGCCGCGGTCACGGCCTGCCGGTAAATGTCGTCGGTGACGTCGCCGGCGGCGAACACGCCGGGCACCGAGGTCGCCGTCGAATGGCCCGCAGTAACGATGTAGCCCGACGGCTTCATCTGGATTTGGCCGGCGAACAATTCGGAAGCCGGCTGGTGGCCGATGGCAATGAACACGCCGTCGACGGCACGCTCGCTGACCGTGCCAGTCTTCACGTTCTTGAGCTTGACGCGATTGACCTTGAGCGGATTTTCGCTGCCGAGCACGTCGTCGAGCACGGCGTCCCAGACCACTTCGATCTTGGGATGCTTGAACAGCCGGTCCTGCAAGATTTTTTCGGCACGGAACGCGTCGCGCCGGTGCACGACCGTGACTTTGGAGGCGAAATTGGTGAGGAACAGCGCCTCTTCCACCGCAGTGTTGCCGCCGCCGACAACCAGCACTTCCTTGTTCTTGTAGAAGAACCCGTCGCAGGTGGCGCAGGCAGAGACGCCGTATCCCTTGAACTTCTGTTCCGAAGGCAGATCGAGCCAGCGCGCCTGCGCTCCCGTGGCGATGATCAGTGCGTCGGCCATATAGGTGTCGCCGGAATCGCAAGCGAGCTTGAACGGGCGCTGCTTGAGGTCGACGGCGTTGACGTGATCCGTGACGATGCGCGTGCCGACATGCTCGGCCTGCGCCTGCATCTGCTCCATCAGCCACGGACCTTGGATCACTTCGGCAAAGCCCGGATAGTTCTCGACATCCGTGGTGATGGTGAGTTGGCCGCCGGGCTGGATGCCCTGGATGAGCACCGGCTCCAACATGGCGCGTGCCGCATAAATGGCGGCGGTGTAGCCCGCGGGTCCGGAGCCGACGATCACGACTTTTGCGTGGGTGGTCTTTGCCATGATGGATTGCGCCCCCTGACGGGCTTCGGCCCCCCGGCCGGACAAGCGCCGGCTCTTTTGTAGTCAGCCCGATGTATGACTTGGGCAGGAGCTATGCAAGCTACGCAACCCGGGGCCCCACGGATTCCGGAGGGCACGACGAGGAACGCGCAATAATGTTTCGCGAAACTTTATTTCGCGGTATGGATGTTCCGACCTCTCGGAAAGGAAAGCTCGGTGCCCGCGCGTCTCGACGCCATCGACCGCAAGATTCTTAAGGAGCTGCAGGACGACGGCCGCATCACCAATGTGGAGTTGGCGAGCCGCGTCGGCATCTCGGCGCCGCCCTGCTTGCGCCGCGTGCGGGCGCTTGAACAAGCCGGCTACATCAAAGGCTACCGCGCTTTGCTCGATGAAAAGAAGCTCGGCTACGAGGTCGCCGTGTTTGCCATGGTGCATCTGGCGAGCCAGGCCGAGTCCGATCTCGTCGCTTTCGAGACTTTTGTGCGCAAGGAGCCGCTGGTGCGCGAGTGCTGGATGCTCTCGGGCGAGATCGACTTCGTCTTGAAGTGCGTGGCGCCAGACCTCAAGACATTTCAGGCCTTCGTCGAACGCCTGACCGCCGCGCCGAACGTACGCAACGTGAAGACCTCGCTGACGCTGCGCAACTCCAAAGACGCAGCGATGGTGCCGATGGACTAGCCCGCGCCGGCGCCATTGCCGGATCGTAGCGTCGGTTGCTAACTACGCGGCGTGTCCGATCCCGCACCGCCCCCGTCCATCGCTGACATCTTTCTCGTGTTCTTGCGTATCGGGCTGCTCAGCTTCGGCGGCGGACTGACCGGCTGGGTCTATCGCGAAGCCGTGCTGCTGCGCCGCTGGATTGACGAGGACGAGTTCATGTCCGGCGTTGCCATGAGCCAGATTCTGCCCGGCGCCAATATCACGAATCTCTCTGTCTATATCGGGCAAAAGATGCACGGTCTGCCCGGCGCCTGCGCTGCGTTCATGGGGCTGCTCAGCGGCCCATTTTTCGCCGTGCTCGCGCTTGCCGCCGCTTACGGCGCGATCAGATCGCTGCCTTATGTCGAGGCGGCGATGGACGGGATCGCCGCGGCTGCGATCGGACTCCTGTTTGTCGTCGCCGCGCGCGGTGCCCGCCGGGCCACGCGTAGCCCCGCGGCGTTCGCCGCCCTGTTGGCGACGTTCGCCGGCGTCGGCCTGCTGCATCTCTCCTTACCCATTGTCGTCGCCGTGATCGGCCCGTTGTCGGTGCTCGCAGCTTGGTTCAGGAGCAGAGATCGTGCGCAATGATCCGTTGCTTGTGCTGATTGCAGTTTTCGTTCCGTTTTCGTTGGTGTCCATTGGCGGCGGCACCAGCATCATCGCCGGCATTCAGCACCAGGCAGTGGACGTGCATCAGTGGGTCAGCGCGCGCGAATTCGTCACGTTCTTTGCCATTTCCCGCGCCGCACCCGGTCCGGGCTCGATGCTCGCGACGTTGATCGGCTGGCATGTGGCAGGCTGGGTCGGCGCCGTGGTGGCGACGCTTGCGTTGTTCCTGCCCTCGTCGGTCCTTTGCTACGGCGTCGCCTTTATCTGGCGGCGTTATCGAGGCCGGCGCTGGCACGCGGCGCTGGAGCAAGGCCTGGCGCCGATCGGTATCGGCCTGCTTCTTGCCGGCGGCGTCGCCCTGTTGCGCATCGGCAGCACCGGCGTCTTGTCGTGGATCGTCGCCTTTGGCTCTGCGGCATTGCTCGGTTGGAGACCCAAGCTCAACCCGATGCTGCTCTTGGTACTGGGCGGCGCCATATTTGTCGCCGCTCGCGCCTTCACGGCGCTGTAGGACAAGCATTTGGCATTTTCGCCAGTCTACATTGTCATAATTGCCATCTGTCCGGTAAGATCGAAATCGGCGACCTAAGCTCCGTCAACAATCAACGGAGAGAAGGTCATGAAGCGCTATGTCATCGAACGGAATATCCCGGGTGTCGGCAAGCTGAACCGGCAGGAGCTCAAAGGCGCCTCTGCGACTTCCAACGAGGCGCTCGCCAAATTGGCCGGCAAGGTGCAGTGGGAGCACTCCTACGTGGTCGATGACAAGACCTTCTGCATCTATCTCGCCGAAAGTGAAGCGGCCGTTCAGGAGCATGCGAAGCTCAGCGGCTTCCCGGCATCGAAGGTGACGGAAGTGAAGACCGTGATCGATCCGATGACCGCAATCGGCTGACATAATCGCGCCTGCCGAAACATCGGCAGGCGCGCTCCTAGCTCCTAGCAAGGTGAGGTATGGCAAAGCCGAAACCGCCACGCCCAGACGACAAAGACGCGTTGATCGACGTCACCGTCATCTTTCTCCGCGACGGCTACGCGTCGACGGCGATTGCACCGATTGAGATTTTCCATTCCGCGGGCCGGCTATGGGGGATGCTGCGCGGCGAGCGACAGCAGCCTCGTTTCCGCGTGCGGACCGCTTCGGTCGACGGCAAGCCGGTCGAGTCCGTCGGAGCCTATGGCTTGGTTCCGGAATTCGCGCTCGCGGACATCAAGAAGACGGACATCGTCGTCCTCTCTGCCAGCGGTTGGAGTCTCGATGAACGTGCCGTGCGGCACCCGATCTTGCTACCGTGGCTCAGGAAGATGCGCGCGCGGGGCGCGCATATTGCCGGCATTTGCAGCGGCGTCGGGTACCTCGCCGAAGCCGGTCTGCTCGACGGCCGCGAGGCCACGACGCACTGGGGCGTGGCCGATGTCTTTCGCGCGCGCTACCCCAAAGTGAAATGGCAGGTTGACCAATTCGTCACCGAAGATGCCGGTGTGCTATGCAGCGGCGGCGTCTATGCGGCGGTCGATCTCAGCCTTTATATGGTCGAGAAGTTCTGCGGGCGCGAGGTCGCGGTCCGCACCGCCAAGGCGCTGCTTTTGAGCATGCCGCGTAGCCGGCAATCCGGTTATGCGGTCACGCCGTTATCCGCGCCGCACAGTGACGACAAGATCAAGATCGCGGAAGAATACCTGCGGCAGCATTTCGATCGCGAGGTGACGATCGAAATGCTGGCTGACAAAGCCGGAATGAGCCCGCGTAACTTCATCAGGCACTTTCGCGCGGCAACCGGCCGTCCGCCCGGCGCCTACATCCGCTCGCTGCGCATCGCGGCCGCCAGGGATTTGCTCGAGCGCGGCACGATTTCGGTCCAGGAAGTTTGCAGGAGGGTGGGCTACGAAGACGTCGGATTTTTTCGCGCGGTATTCAAACGCCACACGGGAATGACGCCGGGCGAGTACCGCGAGACTTTCGCCGGGCTTACCTTCGATCGCGGCGAATTGGCGGGCGGGCGCGCGTCAGCTTAAAGAACCGCCGAACATTTTGGCCGGCTATCTGCCGGAATGGCAGCCGAGTTCGTTCGGCTCGGGTTATCGCCATTCGATCTTCTTGATCTCGTAGGCCTTGGCGCCGCCCGGCGTGTTCACCTCGACGGTCTCGCCTTTCTTCTTGTTGATGAGCGCGCGCGCAATAGGCGACGTTATGGAGATGCGGCCTTTTTTGGCGTCGGCTTCGGGTTCGCCGACGAGCTGCCAGACCTTCTTTTCGTCGGTATCCTCGTCGACCAAAGTGACCGTGGCGCCAAAGGTAATGGTATCGCCGGATAATTTGGAGACGTCGATCACATCGGCGCGCGCAAGCTTGTCCTCGAGCTCGGCGATGCGGCCCTCATTGAGCGATTGCGCCTCCTTGGCCGCATGATATTCGGCATTCTCCGACAGATCGCCATGCGTGCGCGCGTCGGTAATCTGCTGGATGATGCGCGGCCGCTCCACCTGCTGGCAATGCTTGAGCTCGGCTTCCAGTGCGGCATAGCCGGCTGCCGTCATCGGGATCTTGTCCATCGTCTCGTCTCCTCCTGGCGACGCTGCATTCAGCGTGACGTTTGCCGCCGCCAAGCCCCTTCCATCTCAATAAGAACCGTTCCTGCGACTCGTAATTCGACTCCGGCCATGGGACGCCCCACGCAGCCGGAGTCATGATCGAGGGCCGGTCAAAAAAAACCTGACCGCGGGAGGGCTTCACCTCTGCCGCGACCCTGGGCTTCCCGACCTAACTCGCACCGCCACTTTGGGTTCGGGCGCTTTGCGCCCGGCTACCGTAGTAGCTCTGCAGCGCGCGTACCTCGAGGTCGCCCCCGAGATAGGCCTTTATGCCCTGCGCCGCGGCGACGGCACCTGAAAGAGTGGTGTAGTACGGCACTTTATGCAAGAGGGCGGCATGGCGGAGGGAGCGGCTGTCGGCGAGGGCGGTTGCTCCTTCGGTAGTGTTAAAAACGAGCTGAACGCCCCCGTTTTTGATGACGTCTACGACGTGGGGGCGGCCTTCGAGCACCTTATTGACCTTGCTGACATCCACCCCCTGCTCGGCAAGGTAACGTTGGGTGCCGGACGTTGCGATGCACTTGAAGCCGAGCGCGGTAAGCAGCTTGATGGCCGGCAGGATGCGCGGCTTGTCGTCATCGCGCACGGAGACGAAGACGGTGCCGGAGCGCGGCAGGCTGGTGCCGCCGCCGATTTGGCTCTTGGCGAACGCGATCTCAAACGACGTGTCGATACCCATCACCTCGCCGGTCGACTTCATCTCCGGGCCAAGCACGGTGTCCACGCCGGGGAAGCGCGCAAAGGGAAACACGGCCTCTTTCACCGCCCGATGCTTGGGCTGAGCCCGCGTCAAGTTGAAGTTCGCAAGCTTCTCGCCGGCCATAATCCGCGCCGCAATCTTGGCAACCGGCAGTCCGATCACCTTGGCGACGAAAGGCACGGTGCGCGAGGCGCGCGGATTGACCTCGAGCACGTAGATTTCCCCGTCCTTGATCGCATATTGCACGTTCATCAGGCCGCCGACATTGAGCGCCAGCGCGAGCGCGCGGGTTTGCCGCTCCAGTTCGGCAATTGTCTTCGCGTCGAGTGAGTGCGGCGGCAGCGCACAGGCGGAATCGCCGGAATGAATGCCGGCCTCCTCGATGTGCTCCATGATGCCGGCGATAAAGGTGTCCTTGCCGTCGGCGAGACAATCGACGTCGACTTCGGTGGCGTCCGAGAGATAGCGGTCGATGAGCAGCGGGCTCTTCTTGGAAACGAGAAGCTCGCTCGGCTTGTCGAGGTCGCCGGCGAGCTTGGTCACGTAACGATCGAGCTGCGCGCCGTCGCGAACGATTTCCATGGCGCGGCCGCCCAGCACATACGACGGCCGGATGACGACGGGATAGCCGATTGTCTCGGCGATCTCGCGCGCTGCGCCCGGCGATGTAGCGATGCCGTTCTGCGGCTGCCGCAATTTGAGTTTCTGCAGCAGCTTCTGGAAGCGCTCGCGATCTTCGGCGAGGTCGATGGCGTCGGGCGAGGTACCCAGAATCGGTACCTTCGCTTTCTCCAGCGGCTCGGCGAGCTTGAGCGGCGTTTGCCCGCCGAACTGCACAATGACGCCGTGCAGTGTCCCATTAGAGCGCTCGGTGTCGATGATCTCGATTACGTCCTCCGGCGTCAGCGGCTCGAAATAGAGCCGGTCGGACGTGTCGTAATCCGTCGACACCGTTTCCGGGTTGCAGTTGACCATGATGGTCTCGTAGCCGGCTTCCTTCAGCGCGAAGGCGGCGTGGCAGCAGCAATAGTCGAACTCGATTCCCTGGCCGATGCGGTTAGGACCGCCGCCGAGAATAACCACCTTCTTCTTGTCGGAGGGCGCCGCCTCGTCGGCGACTTTGCCGGCGAACGGCTTCTCGTACGTGGAATACATGTACGCAGTGGGCGCAGCGAACTCGGCGGCGCATGTGTCGATGCGCTTGAACGCCGGCCGCACGCCGAGCTTGCGCCGCTGCGCCGTCACCGTCTCGGTATCGCCGCCGGTGAGTTTGGCAAGACGCCGATCGGAGAAGCCCATGGCTTTCAGCCGCCGGAACGGTGCGGCGGTTGTCGGCAGGCCCCTTTCTACGATTTCGCTCTCGGTATTCACGATGCCGCGAATCTGCGCCAGAAACCACGGATCGATGCGGCAGGCATTGTAGATGAGTTCATCGGAGGCGCCGAGCCGCATCGCCTGCGCTACCTTGAGGAGACGCTCCGGCGTCGGCGTGCCGAGCGCGGCGCGGATGTTGTTCTTGTTGTCGACGTCGTCGATGCCCTTGGCGAGGTCGAAGCCTTCGATCGCTACTTCGTCGAGGCCGGTCAATCCCGTCTCCAGCGAACGCAGCGCCTTCTGCAGGCTCTCCTGGAAGGTGCGGCCGATGGCCATGGCTTCCCCCACCGACTTCATCGAGGTGGTGAGCACCGGCGACGCGCCGGGAAATTTCTCGAAGGCGAAGCGCGGGATCTTGGTGACGACGTAATCGATCGTCGGCTCGAACGAAGCGGGCGTAGCGCCGCCGGTGATGTCGTTGGCGATCTCGTCGAGCGTGTAGCCGACCGCGAGCTTGGCGGCGACCTTGGCGATGGGAAAGCCGGTCGCCTTCGATGCCAACGCCGAGGAGCGCGACACCCGCGGATTCATCTCGATAATGACCAGCCGGCCGTCTTCCGGATTGACGGCGAACTGCACGTTGGAGCCGCCGGTCTCCACGCCGATCTCGCGCAGCACGCGGATCGAGGCATCGCGCATGATCTGATATTCCTTGTCCGTAAGCGTGAGCGCCGGCGCAATGGTGATCGAATCGCCGGTGTGCACGCCCATCGGATCGACGTTCTCGATCGAGCAGATGATGATGCAGTTGTCCTTTTTGTCGCGCACCACCTCCATCTCGAATTCCTTCCAGCCGAGCACCGATTCTTCGATCAGCACTTCGTTGGTCGGGGACGCGTCGATGCCGCGCTCGACGATGTCGATGAACTCGGCCTTGTTGTAGGCGATGCCGCCGCCGGTGCCGCCGAGCGTGAAGCTCGGGCGGATGATGGCCGGCAGGCCGATGTCGTCGAGCGCCTCCAGCGCCTGCGGCAGCGTTTTCACCTGATGCGAGCGCGGCGTCTCCAGCCCGATCTTCTTCATCGCCTCGCGGAAGCGCTCGCGGTCCTCCGCCTTGTCGATGGCATCGGCGGTGGCGCCGATCATCTTGACGTTGAACTTGTCGAGCACGCCCATGCGGCGCAGGCTCAATGCGGTGTTGAGCGCGGTCT
The DNA here is from genome assembly GCA_035652735.1 of Pseudolabrys sp. Classification (GTDB taxonomy): domain Bacteria; phylum Pseudomonadota; class Alphaproteobacteria; order Rhizobiales; family Xanthobacteraceae; genus Pseudolabrys. Next base: position 43,899 of record DASRDF010000035.1, read on the forward strand.
GCCCGCCCATGGTCGGCAACAGCGCGTCGGGACGCTCCTTCTCGATGATCTTGGCGACGATCTCCGGCGTGATCGGCTCAATATACGTGGCGTCGGCGAGGTCGGGGTCGGTCATGATCGTCGCCGGGTTCGAGTTCACCAGCACGATGCGGTAGCCCTCGGCCTTCAGCGCCTTGCAGGCTTGCGTGCCGGAATAATCGAACTCACAGGCCTGGCCGATGACGATCGGACCGGCGCCGATGATCAGGATCGATTTGATGTCGGTTCGTTTGGGCATTGGCTCGCGAACAACTGGGCACAAAAAAAGGGCGCGCCGCCGCGCGTCCTCTCGCCCCCGGGCGGGATATGAGCCCCGCGCGAGGCGTCCTTAGACCAGAATCGCCGGGCAGGGAAGGCCGCCGCACTGCTGATCACAGGCGAAACCGCCGCAGACCATGGCCGTTATCAGGGTCATGGGCCTCATGAGCCAAACCCGACGCAGCAGCAGGCCGCCTTGGCTTATGGGCCTTGCCCTTGCCGGCACCTACGTGCTGGCGCAGGCGCTTCGAGGTCCGCCGCAGGCGCGCGACGAGCCGACGCCGGCGCAGCCCGCCTCGCGGCTGGGCTGGAACGGCTGGATGCGCGTTCTCAAGCGCACCTACGCCGAATTCAACGACGATCGCCTGCTCTCGCTCGCCGCCGGTGTTGTGTTCTATTGGCTGCTGGCGTTGTTCCCGGCGATCACAGCGCTCGTCTCCTGCTATGCGCTGTTCGCCAATCCGGCCTCGATCAGCAGCCATCTGGCGATGCTGAAGCAGATCATGCCCGACAGCGCCTATAGCATTGTCAACGGCCAGATCACGCGCATTACCGCCACCACCAGCGGCAGCCTGACCTTGGCGTTCTTTGTCAGCCTTGCGCTCGCCATCTGGAGCGCCAATGCCGGCATCAAGGCGATCATCGATGCGCTCAATGTGGTCTACGGCGTCAAAGAGGGGCGCAGCTTCATCTGGCTCAATCTGGTGTCGCTCGCCTTCACCGCGGGCGCCATCGTCAGCATGCTGCTGGCGATCGCCGGCGTCGTCGTGGTGCCGATCGTCGTCTCCTATCTGCCGCTCGGCGGCTTCGGCGACACGATCGTGGTGTGGCTGCGCTGGCCGGCGCTGGTGGCACTGTTGGTGGTAGGCCTCGCCGTGCTCTACCGCTTCGGCCCCGACCGCGAGCAGCCGCGCTGGCATTGGGTGAGCGCCGGCAATGTGCTGGCCGTGCTCGTCTGGATCGGCGGGTCGGCATTGCTGTCATTCTATCTGAGCAACTTTGCCGATTACGGCGCGACCTACGGCTCGCTCGGCACCGCCATCGGCCTGATGATGTGGCTGTGGCTGACCGCGATTGCGGTGCTGCTCGGCGCCGAGTTGAATTCGGTGGTCGAAGAGGAGCGGTCGTCCACGCGCTAGCGCTGCATTGCCCCGCTGATCAGAGCAGCACTCGGCAGAGCGTTGGAGGCCCGGCCTGGAATCGAACCAGGATAGAAGACCTTGCACGGCTTCTGCGTCGCCACTCCGCCACCGGGCCGAGGGCAGACATAACGGCGCGGCGTTCAATGCGGGTAACCGGCGCGCGTTTATTCCATCGCAGCTGCGGTTGCGGTTAATGCGACATTAAGCCGGCCGGGCGAGGAAGGTCATGCGCCAGGGATTGTGGCCGATATTGCGCGGCGCGCGGCGTGCGGCAAAGCCTGCGCCTTGCAGCTTTTCCCGCATGGCGCTTTCGGTGTAATGCGCAAGCCCCACGGTTTTCTTCAAGCGAAAATAATCCGAAACGAAAATGCGCAGCAGCCCGCCGGCGGCGGCCCAGAAGAATCCGTTGGCCGCGGCAAAGCGCAGCAGCGCCAGCGCCGCGGCGGGTGCCGCCAGTCTCGGCGCGGCGACGTCGCCGATGACAACAAGCCCGTCCGGCTTGACCAGTGTGCGGAATAATTTGAGCAGGCGCTCGAGCTCGGCAGCGCTGAGATACTGCGCGACCGAGTGCATCACGATGAGGTCGAACGCGGCTTTCGGCAGCGCATCGGCCTCGTCGGCGGCGACCACGTCGATCTTGGCGTTTCCGGCATAGCGTGCAGCGAGCGCTGCGCGCACGTTCGGTGCCGCTTCGATCAAGGTCAGGTGCGCCGCCGCGTCCGCCACCAGGTCGGCCGATGTCGCCTCGCCGCAGCCGTAATCGAGCACGCGCGCGTTCGCCGACGGCACGTAGCCGCGGATGTCTTGCGCGATGGTGCGGTAATGCACGTCGCGATGCCGCGCGTTGACGTAGATCACCGAGTGCTTGAAGTCGTAGAAATCGATCCAGTTGCTCATGCGCGTCTTCTTATCACGCCGCGGTGTCGGTATTGTATCCGCTCGTCGCCGCGAAAGCGGGGACCCAGGGACAAGAATGAGAGATTTTCTGTTTGACTCTGGATTCCCGCTTGCGCGGGAATGAGCGGGACACGGAGCGCTAGCGCCGCCACAGCGTGACGAGCGGGCCGTCCTTGCCGGCGACCGGATCGCTCTCCGGCACCGGCACCTTGGGAATCGTGGTCAGCGCCTTGTCGCGCTCGGCCGGATTGTCGCCGCGGCACAGATTGTAGGTACCCTCCGGCGGGTAGGCGCCGATCACCAGAAAGTCCTCGCTGCCATAGAGCCGCTGATGGCCGGTGCCGGCCGGCAGCACGGCGATGTCGCCGGCGGAGAATTCGAGCGTCTCGCCGTTATGGCCGCCGAGCTGCACGCGAGCGCGGCCGCGGGCGATGCCGAGCGCCTCGTGGATCATCGCGTGGTAGTGCACGAACGGAAAGATGCCGTCGCGCCACTGGTCGCGGCCCCAGCCGTTGTCGGCGAAAAGCTTCTCGATGGCGGTTGCCAGATCGCGCGTGCCCGCATCGATCGCACCCTTGTAGACCAGCACCGGCAATGCCGGATTGTTCGGCACCAGGCCGTCGTCTTTGAACATGACGGCGAGGGGCTGCCCAAGCATTTCCATTCTCCGCTCGTCCCCGCGAAAGCGGGGACCCAGGGCAACAACTTACATCCTGGAAAGTGGTTTCTGGATTCCCGCTTGCGCGGGAATGAGCGGATTTGGACTAGGCGATCTTGCGCTTGGCCTGGCGCATCATCTCAGCGAAGCGGCGGAACAGGTAATGGCTGTCGCGCGGGCCGGGCGATGCCTCCGGGTGGTACTGTACCGAGAACACCGGCTTGTCTTTGAGCGCGATGCCGCAATTGGAGCCGTCGAACAGCGAGAAATGCGTCTGCTCGACATTCTTCGGCAGCGTGTCCTTGTCGAGCGCGAAGCCGTGGTTCATCGACGTGATCTCGACCTTGCCCGTGGTCAGGTCCTTCACCGGATGATTGGCGCCGTGGTGGCCCTGATGCATCTTCACCGTCTTGCCGCCCACCGCAATGCCGAGCATCTGGTGGCCGAGGCAGATGCCGAAGGTCGGCGTGCCGGAATCGATCAATTTCTTGATCACCGGCACCGCATATTGCCCGGTTGCCGCCGGATCGCCGGGACCGTTCGACAGGAACACGCCGTCCGGCTTCATCGCCAGAATGTCGTCGGCCGAGGTCTTGGCCGGCACCACCGTCACCTTGCAGCCGGTGCCGGCGAGCAGTCGCAGGATGTTGCGCTTGATGCCGTAGTCGACGGCGACGACGTGAAACTCGGGCTTGTCCTGCCGCCCGTAGCCTTTGCCCCACTGCCACGGCGTCTCATCCCAGGTGAAGCGCTGGGCGGATGTGACCTGCGGCACCAGGTCCATGCCGACCAGGCCCGGCCACTCGCGCGCTTCTTTCTTCAGCGCATCAAGATCGAACTTGCCGTCGGGCGCATGCGCGATCACGGCGTTGGGCATACCCTTGCCGCGGATGAGCGCGGTCAATGCCCGCGTGTCGATGCCGGCGAGGCCGATAATACCGCGCGCTTTGAGCCAATCGTTGAGGTTGCGGGTGGCCCGGTAATTCGACGGCTGCGTGATGGCGCTGTGCAGAATGACGCCGCAAGCGCCGGGCCGCTGCGCCAGGTTCACCGATTCGATGTCGTCCTCGTTGGTGCCGACATTGCCGATATGCGGGAAGGTGAAGGTGATGATCTGCCCGGCATAGGAGGGATCGGTCATGATCTCCTCGTAGCCGGTCATGGCGGTGTTGAAGCAGACCTCGCCGACGGCGTGGCCGGTCGCGCCGAGGCCGAATCCCTCGAGCACGGTTCCGTCGGCCAGCACCAAAAGCGCCGTAGGCTTGGGGTCTTCCCAGGATTCGCTCTTTGTCCCGGCGGATTTGGCGGACGGCTGGGTCATGGCCTCTTAGTTGCGTATTATAGTGGGAGAGGCAAGGGGCGGCCCGGCGCCGCCCCCAAGTGCGAAAGACTGTAACAAAGGGCTTTTTCCCGTGCTGCGCGACGACATCAACAAAGCTTTGACCGAGGCCATGAAGGCCAAGAACGAGCGCGCGGTGTCAACGCTGCGCATGGTCAACTCGACGCTGAAGAATGCCGACATCGAGGCGCGCGGCGCCGGCAAGCCGCCGCTCGGCGATGCCGAGGTGCTCTCGGTGCTGCAGAAGATGATCAAGCAACGCCAGGAATCGGTCGAGCTCTACAAGAAAGGCAACCGCGCCGATCTGGTGAAGCAGGAGGAAGAGGAGATCGCCATCATCTCCGGCTATCTGCCCAAGCAGATGTCGGACGCCGAGGTGGCCGCCGCGATCGACGCCGCCATCAAGGAGACGGGTGCGGCGGGGATGAAGGACATGGGCAAGGTGATCGGCGCGCTGCGCGGCAAATACGCCGGGCAGATGGATATGGCCAAGGCCAGCGCGCTGGTGAAGGCCAAGCTGTCCGGTTAGCGTCGTGGCCGGGCAGCCGGGTCCGCCCTCTCGCGGTTAGCGGCTTGCCAGTCGCTTCTCTTTCGCCAACGGGTTGAGGCTGAACCAACGCGGCATCGAGCGCTCCAGCGCCTTTTCGCCCTCGATTTCGATGTTGCCGGCTTCGACTTCTTGCTTGAGCGTCGACAAGCCCATCCACACCGCCGTCATGCTGCGCAGCGACGCGCGGATGCTTAAATTCACCTCGAAGCCCGGATCGACCATGCATAATTCGACCTGGCCGCCGGCGGCGACCAGCCAGTACGATTGCCGGGGCTTGCTCAATTCAGGATAGACGAAGCGCACCGTGCAGCGCCGCGCCGGCAGCGCGTCGGCCGCGATGTTGCGGCGCATGTCCCACATCAACAGCGTCGGATCGAGATTCTTCAGCGTCAATTTCGATTCGATCCAGCGGTGGCCCCACGAGCCCAACGATTGGACCACGCCGCGCAAGTCCTCGCCTGCATCGGTAAGCTCGTACTCGATGGCCGACTTGCCGGTCTTGTGGGCGGCAACAAGACCTGCGACTTCGAGTTCCTTCAGGCGCTTGGACAGAAGCGTCGGCGAGATGCGCGGCAGACCGCGCCTGATCTCGTTGAAGCGCCGCGATCCGGCCATCAATTCGCGCAGCACCAGCGCGGTCCAGCGCGTGCAGAAGATTTCTGCCGCCATGGCGACCGGGCAAAACTGTCCGTAGCTGTTTTGTGTGCTTTTGGCGCTCATCGGTGCGGACATCGCGGGGCTCCGGTCCACAAACTGTACTATCAAACTTGGGCCGGAATTTCGGCAGTGCAAAAAATCTCCCCGTCGCGGTGCTTTGCCGCAAGGCGCGCTGCGCCGCGCTCCAGTTTCTGAACTGGAAAGCCCCCCGCCCTCGGCGAAAAATACCAGCATCCGGCAGTCCGCGCCGCAGCGGCCGCGACCGCCGGCAACGATATAAAGGAGGACCACCGATGAATACGGCTACTTTGACCAAGCCGCCCCCCGCCGCGCCCGATCTCGACGCTCTCAAATCGAAGCAACGGACCACCTGGTCGTCCGGCGATTACGCAGTCATCGGCGCGACGTTGCAGATTGTCGGCGAGAGTCTCTGCGAGGCGCTCGATCTACGCGCGGGGCAGAAGGTGCTCGACGTCGCTGCGGGCAACGGCAACGCCACGCTGGCGGCGGCGCGCCGCTGGTGCGAGGTGACCTCGACCGACTATGTGCCCGCCTTGCTCGAACGCGGGCGGGTGCGCGCGCAAGCCGAAGGATGGACGATCGCGTTCCAGGAGGCGGACGCCGAGGCGCTACCCTTCGCGGACGGCAGCTTCGATGCCGTGATGTCGACCTACGGCGTGATGTTCACGCCAAATCAGGACAAGGCCGCGGCCGAGCTGCTGCGCGTCTGCAAGTCCGGCGGCAAGATCGGCCTCGCCAATTGGACGCCGGACGGCTTCATCGGCCAAATCTTCAAGGTGATCGGCAAGTATTTGCCGCCGCCTGCGGGCGTGAAGTCGCCGGCACTGTGGGGCACACGCAAACGCATTGAGGAGCTTTTCGGCGCCCACGCCGCGGCAATCGAGACGCCGAAGCGCGACTTCATGTTCCGCTATCGCTCGGCACAGCACTGGATCGACATGTTCAAGACCTACTACGGTCCGATGCTGAAGGCGGTGACGGCGCTGGATGCCGCAGCGCAGCGGGCGCTGCTATCGGACATCGAGGCGCTGATCGACGGCGCCAACCGTGCCAAGGACGGCACCATGGTCGTGCCGGGCGAATATCTGGAAGTCGTGGTGACGAAACGCTGAAGCTCTGCGTCGAGCGGCTGGCGCGACACGGGCCCATGCGCACGGGGGCGCATGGGCCCGATTTTTCCTCTGCGGCCGGGCTTGTCGCCGCCAGCCGCGTCTTGCTTTCATAAAGAAGGCGTGCATGCCGGCGTAAAGCCGGCATGACCACAAAAGGAAACGGGGGGGAACATGGCACGCATCTTGATCGCTCTACTGACGGCGCTGGCCCTCTGCGCCGGGGCGGCGCGCGCCGAATACCCCGATCATCCAATCCGCGTGCTCACCACTTCCAGCGCCGGCGGCATCAGCGACACTTTTATGCGCGTGCTTAACGACCGCCTGCGTCCCATTCTCGGGCAATCGTTGGTCATCGAGAACAAGCCGGGTGCCGCCGGCAACATCGCCGCGCATGCCTGTCAGGAAGCGCCGCCGGACGGCTACACCATCTGCATCATCAATGCCGATCCGATGATCTACAACCAATACCTGTTCAAGACTCTCACCTTCGATCCGGAGAAGGGCCTCACGCCCATCGTCAATCTCTTCCACCTGATCCAGGTGCTGGTGGTAAACTCCGATCTCAAGGTGAAATCGGTCGACGACCTGGTCGCGCTATCGAAGCGCAAGCCGAAGACGCTTTCCTATCTCACCGCATCGCTGCCGCTCGTCGTTTACATGGAGCGGCTCAACAAGCAGAAGGGCTCCGACTGGGTGCGCGTGCCGTTCAAGGGCGGCGGCGAGGCGACCAATGCCATCCTCTCGGGATCGACGCCGATCGCCCTGATCGGGCTCGGCAACGTGATCGGCCACATCCAGGCCGGCAAGATGACCCCGCTCGTGCTGGTCAATAACATCCGCACGCCGCTCTTACCCGATGTGCCGACGCTCGCCGACCTCGGCTATACCGGCCCGCCGTCGCAGACCTGGTACGGTCTGTTCGCGCCGGCCGGCACGCCAAAGGAGGTCGTCACCAAAATTCACGACGCTGTCATCAAGGTCTTCGCGGACAAGGCCTTCGTCGACCAATACGTCATCAACCGCGGCCAGGTGCCGGCCATCGATACGCCTGAGGAATTCGCCGCCCAGATCAAGGCCGAGCGTGCAACGGCCGAAGAGGTCGTAAAAGAGTCCGGCATGAAGCCGCAGTAGCGGCTCTATAATTTATTCCGATTGAACCCAATCTCCGCTCATTCCGCGCAAGGGGGACTCCGGGGCCGTAATCGGTAGCTGGCCGTTTTGTTCCTGGGGCCGCGCTTTCGCGGGGACGAGCGGGAGATTCCACGAAAGCAAACTGCTCTCGCGCTAGTCTTTCTTCTTCTTCAACCGCTGCACGGATGCGCTCGCCGTCGCCACGTCGCGCGGATAGGCCATATAGGCGGGGATGGCGAGAGCGCTCGCGGCCAGCACCGGGATCAGCATCAGGAGATACGTGAACTCGAGTCCTTGCTGGCCGCCGCCGAACCACTCCGACACGGCGCCGAACAAAATGGGCGCGCCGCCTTCGAGAAAACCGCGCAGCGCCATGCGTCCGGCCTCGCCGCGGCCCCACATCTGCGGCGGCACAATGTCGAGACGCGCGGCGTCGATCGGCGGGTTGGCCGCCGCCAAAGCGGCAGTGCCGACGGTGAGCAGCGTCAGACCGAGCGCCAGACTCGTCGTCCAAATGCCGGGCGCGTAGAACAGCGCGGCGAGGAACAAAGAAACCCCCGGCACCAGGATGCGCGCCTGCGTCCAGCCGCGGTCGAGCATCCACTGCGCGAGCCAGCCGCCCGCCAGCAACCCGGCAATAGCGCCGATGCCGATGACAATGCCAAGCCCGCTGATCGTCGCCCGTGACACCGAATAGTGCTGCGTCAGATAGATCATGGCGAAGCCGCGCACGCCGGCAAAGAAGTAGTAGCCGAGCGCGGAAGCGATCACGAGCAGACGATAGGTCGGAATGCGCAACAGGTAGCGCACGATCCACCACACGCTGCGCCGGTGCGGATTTTCGTCGAGCACAAGCTCGCGGCGCGGCTCGATGCCGGCCCGCCGCATCGAGCGCTGCGCCTGCTCGGTGGCGCGGCCGCCCAAGCCGAGGTCGCTCTGCCGCCCACGCTCCGGCTCGGGCAGATAGCGCCAGATCACCCAGGCCAGCGCCGCGCTGGGCACGGCCATGAAATAGAACGCCCAACGCCAGTCGATAAGCGCGGAAATCTCGCCGCAGATGACAAAGCCGATGCCGGTGCCGACGAGCTCGCCGGCGAGAATGAAGCCGTAGATGCGCGAGCGGTCGCGCGCCGGGAAGAAGTCGCCGGTCAGCGAGGCGACCGCCGGGCTCGCCGAGGCGGTGACGCCGCCGAGCGCAACGCGGGTGAGCAGGAGATAGATGAACGAGGTTGCAGTGCCGCTCACCACCATGGCGAGCGTCCACAGCGCGATCGTTGCCACCAGCACGGTCTTGCGGCTGACGCGGTCGATGAGGCTGCCCATCGGCAGGCTCAATGCCGCGCCCATGAACGATACGCAGGCGACAAGCACGCCGATATCGGTATTGCCGATGTGAAACACCTGCTTGAGACCGGGGGCTACGGCCGCGACCGTCGCTTTGTCCGCTGTGTCGAGCGCCAATATGGCGGCAAGCAGCAGAACGATCTTCAGCCGCCGTTTGCCGCCCACCGCATCCGCCGCGCGCTCCTCTGCAGCCTCGACGGCCGCATGCGCTGTATGGGTGAGACTGGCCATGGAAGTTGCGGAACTCGATGCGCGCTTCGCCTGCCGACCGACGCCCCGTCGCGTTCCGGCGCGGAACTTGGCTCTCCACCTGAGTTCACGACGCCGTCGCGCCTTGAGGCCAACGGGCGCTCTCGGCAAACGTTCCGGGCGACGGATGTTGCCGGGGCGCGGGCCCGTCCGTGGGCAGCCTGTGGAAAGCCGGGAAAAGCGGGCGGTCGCGCCCGCCGCCGCCGTCGGGCGCGCACATGCCGCGGAAAGTCGCAATCGCCTGGGACTATGATGGGACGGCGATTCGTTCGCTTCCATCGACAATGCAAATGGCGCGCCGACACGCGTCCTGACCATGCGCTTCACGCCTCAGTTCCTCGATGAACTCAAGGCCCGGCTTCCGGTGTCGGAGGTCGTGGGCCGGCGCGTGAAGCTCATGCGCGCGGGCCGCGAGTTCAAGGGACTATCGCCGTTCAACAAGGAGAAGACGCCGTCATTCTTCGTCAACGACCAGAAGCAGGCGTGGTTTGATTTCTCCGCCGGCAAGAACGGGTCGATCTTCGATTTCGTCATGGAAACGGAAGGCGTCACGTTTCCGGAGGCGGTCGAGCGCCTGGCGCAAATGGCCGGGGTGCCGCTGCCGCAGCTTTCGCGCGAGGACGAGGCGCGCGCCGCCAAACGCAAGACGCTGCACGACGTGGTGGAGCTGGCGGCGAAGTTCTTCCAGGACACGCTCGCGGCGAAGACCGGCGCCAAAGCGCGCGGCTATCTTGCCGATCGCGGCATCGACGCCAAGACGCAATTGCGCTTCCGTCTTGGTTTTGCGAGCGGCGAGCGTTACGCGCTCAAGGAGCACCTCGGCGGCCATGGCATTCCCGTCGAGGACATGGTGGAAGCGGGTCTGCTCGTCAGCGGCGACGACATTCCTGTGCCGTTCGACCGTTTCCGCGACCGCGTAATGTTTCCGATCACCGACCTGCGCGGTCGGGTGATCGCCTTTGGCGGCCGCGCGCTCGATAAGGACGCGCCGGCAAAGTATCTGAACTCGCCGGAAACGCCGCTCTTTCACAAAGGCGCGACGCTCTACAATCTCGCCGCGGCGCGGCAGGCGGCGCACGAAGGCGCGCCGCTCATCGCCGTGGAAGGCTATGTCGACGTCATCGCCATGGTGAGTGCGGGCTTTGCGGCGACGGTGGCGCCGCTCGGCACGGCGCTCACCGAGGACCAACTCGGCCTGATGTGGAAGATGGCGGACGAGCCGCTGCTCTGCTTCGACGGCGACGCCGCGGGCCAACGTGCCGCCTATCGCGCGGTTGACTTGGCGCTGCCGCGCCTGCAGCCAGGCAAGAGCCTGAAATTTGCGCTGCTGCCGCAGGGCCAGGATCCCGACGATCTTTTCCGCAGCGGCGGGCGCGAGGCGCTGGCCGAAGTCATTGCCGCGGCGCGGCCGCTCGCCGCCATGCTGTGGGCGCGGGAAACCGAAGGGCACCAGTTCGACACACCGGAGCGTCGCGCCGCGCTCGAAGCGCGGCTCAACGAATTGACGGCGGCGATCGCCGACGAGGCGGTGCGCCGCTACTATCGGCAGGACTTCAATGCGCGGCTGGCGCAATTCTTCGCGGCGAGTTCGGGCCCGCGGCGCGAGCCGCGCACCGGGGCCGCCGATTGGCGCACGCGGCGCGACCGCCCGCAGCGCGGCGCCGGCGGCCGGCCGATGCCTTACGTGGTGGTGAGCCAGCAGCTCGCCAACAGTCCGGTGCACCGCGGCCACCGCAGCGCGGTGCCGCGGCGCGAGGCGCTCATCTTACAGGCGGCGCTCAATCACCCGTGGCTGCTGCACGATCATCTGGAGGAATTGGCCTCGCTCGAGTTTCGCCACGCCGAGGCCGAGAAGCTCAAAGGCGCGCTGATCGACATCGCCGCGCATGCCGCGGCGCTCGATGCCGGGGGTCTGATGGCCGAGCTGGCCACGCGCGGCCTCGCCGATGCCGCCCAGCGCATCGCCGCCTCGATCACCACGCCTTCGGTCTGGGGGGCGCGGCCAGAGGCGGCACCCGACGACGTTTTGGTGACCTGGATGCAGCTTGTCGGCTTGCATCGGCAGTGGCATTCACTAATTAAGGAGCTCAAGGACGCCGAGCAGGCGCTCGGCCAGGACGCCAGCGAAGCCAATTATCTGCGCTTGCGCGACGTCAAGGCCCGCCTGGCGCGGATGGACGGTACGGAAGCTCAGATCGAGGGCTTCGGCGCCTCTTCCGGTCGCGGCGTCCGTAGCTTATGACCATGCGCCGGAGGCGCTGGTCCTTCGACAAAGTGAGCGGTGCAGAAACCGGGCCGGCGTGGAATAATAGGTCGATTCCCGCGGTATTTCGTTGGTTAAGCGGAGCTTAAGCGGGCTCCGGGAACATCAGGCGACCTGATTCGGGGGCACGCGCCGTTGCGCGCGGCCCTTTTTTGGCCGTGGGTGCCCGTTACCGGGGCCCGTCCAGGAGAGACGGAATGGCGACGAAGGTAAAGCAGCAGCCCAAAGAAGAAGCCCCCGAGAAGGAAACCGAAGGCGCGCCCGACACCCCGCTGCCGCTGCTCGACCTCTCCGACGCCGCCGTCAAGAAGATGATCAAGGCCGCCAAGAAGCGCGGCTATGTGACCTTCGACGCGCTCAACGCCGTGCTGCCGTCGGAATCGACCTCGCCGGAGCAGATCGAGGACATCATGGCGATGCTCAGCGAGATGGGCATCAACGTGGTGGAGACCGAGGACACCGACACCGACGACGGCGACAAGGGCAGCGACGACGGCGACGACGACGACGAGGGCGGCGAGCTCGTCGAGGCGACGCCCAAGCCGCTCGCCACCACAGAGAAGAAAGAGCCGTCCGAGCGCACCGACGATCCCGTGCGCATGTATCTGCGCGAGATGGGCTCTGTTGAACTTCTATCGAGAGAAGGCGAGATCGCCATCGCCAAGCGCATCGAGGCCGGCCGCGAGGCGATGATCGCCGGCCTGTGCGAAAGCCCGCTCACCTTCCAGGCCATCATCATCTGGCGCGACGAGTTGAACGAGGGAAAGGTCTTCCTCCGCGACATCATCGATCTCGAAGCGACCTATGCCGGTCCCGACGCGCAGAAGATGCAGGCGCCGGTGATCGGGCCGGACGGCAAGCCGGTCGCCGGCGCCGTGGGCACGCCCGTTCCCGGCGCGCCGCATCTGCAGGTGGTGCAGCCCGCTGCCGCGCCCGCCGCGGCGCCCGCCGCCGCGACGCCGTTCAAAGTTGCCGGCGCGCCCGGCGAAGAGAGCGAGGAAGGCGAGGAGAAGGATCCCGGCGAGGCCGCGGCCGAGAGCGATTACGACGAAGACGACATGGAGAATTCGCTGTCGCTCGCCGCGATCGAAGCCGAGCTGAAGCCGAAAGTCGTCGAGACCTTCGACACCATCGCCGACAGCTTCAAGCGCCTGCGCCGTTTGCAGGAGCAGGACATCCAGTTCCGCCTGCGCTCGACCTCGCTGTCGCCGGCGCAGGAGCGCAAATACAAGAAGCTCAAGGAAGAGATCATCTCCGAGGTGAAGTCGCTCCGCCTCAACCAGGCGCGCATCGATTCGCTCGTCGAGCAGCTCTACGACATCAACAAGCGCCTTGTCTCCAACGAAGGCCGGCTGATGCGGCTCGCCGAGAGCTACGGCGTCGCCCGGGAGGATTTCCTCAAGCAGTATATGGGCAACGAGCTCGACCCGCGCTGGCTCAACCGCGTGTCCAAGCTCTCGGCCAAAGGCTGGAAGAGCTTCGTCGCCAAGGAGAAGGACCGCATCAAGGAAATCCGCTCGCTGGTGCACGACCTCGCGGCGCAGACCGGCGTCGAGATCGCCGAATTCCGCAAGATCGTGCACATGGTGCAGAAGGGCGAGCGCGAGGCGCGCCAGGCGAAGAAGGAAATGGTGGAGGCGAACCTGCGCCTCGTCATCTCCATCGCCAAGAAATACACCAATCGCGGCCTGCAGTTCCTCGACCTCATCCAGGAAGGCAACATCGGCCTGATGAAGGCGGTCGACAAGTTCGAGTACCGCCGCGGCTACAAGTTCTCGACCTATGCGACGTGGTGGATCCGCCAGGCGATCACGCGAAGCATCGCCGACCAGGCGCGCACCATCCGCATCCCGGTGCACATGATCGAGACCATCAACAAGATCGTGCGCACGAGCCGGCAGATGCTCAACGAGATCGGCCGCGAGCCGACGCCGGAGGAACTTGCCGAGAAGCTCGGCATGCCGCTGGAGAAGGTGCGCAAGGTGCTGAAGATCGCCAAGGAGCCGCTCTCCCTCGAAACGCCCATCGGCGACGAGGAGGACTCGCACCTCGGCGATTTCATCGAGGACAAGAACGCCATCCTGCCGATCGACGCGGCGATCCAGTCGAACCTGCGCGAGACGACGACGCGCGTGCTCGCCTCGCTCACCCCGCGCGAGGAGCGCGTGCTGCGCATGCGCTTCGGCATCGGCATGAACACCGACCACACGCTGGAGGAAGTCGGCCAGCAGTTCTCGGTCACCCGCGAGCGCATCCGCCAGATCGAGGCGAAGGCGCTGCGCAAGCTGAAACATCCGAGCCGGTCAAGGAAGCTGCGCAGTTTCTTGGACAACTGACCCAATCGGAAATTTGTAGGGTGGGCAAAGGCGCGGAACGCGCCGTGCCCACGCGGTGGTGGGCACGCTTCGCTTTGCCCATCCTACGCTTTGGTGCTGGACCTGCGCCCGCGAAACCGTGCTAAAGAACCGCAAAAGACCACAGGAGACGCCGATGACTGCCCGAACCAAGCCGCCG
>DASRDF010000036.1:0-28618 GCA_035652735.1 Pseudolabrys sp.
GCGCGGCAGATCTCGATGCGGCGGCGGTCGATCATCGGCAGACCGGCGGCCGGCTCGAACAGCCGGTCGGCCAATCCGGGCTCGAACACTTCCACGAGTTCGCGCGCCGCGGCATAGGCGGCCGCGAACTCGCGTTTGAAATCGCCGCGGCGGACCAGATTGAACCAGAGTCCTTGGCTGAGATGCTTGTGGTTGCCGATGATGATGTTGTCGAAGATCGACAACGGCAGACACAATCGCGATCGCTGAAAGGTACGGCAGATTCCGGCCTTGTAGATGGCGCGCGCGCTCGCCTGCGTGATGTCGTCGCCGGCAAAGCGAATGCTGCCCTCGTCGGCGGCGTAGATGCCGGTCACGACGTTGAAGAAGGTCGTCTTGCCCGAGCCGTTGGGGCCGATCAAGCCGACGATTTCATTGGCGGCCACGGCAAGATCGAGGCGATCGAGCGCGGTGACGCCGCCAAAACGCTTGGTCACACCCTGCGCCTCAAGCACGATCATGGCGGCCAGGCCGGGAAGTAGCGCCGCACCGGGCGCGGCAACAGGCCCTCGGGGCGGAACAGCAGCACGGCGATCACCATCAGCGCATAGAGCAGGAACCGGTATTCCTGGAGCGCCTGCAGCTTTTCCGGCACCACCACGACGATGAAGGTGGCGGCGATCAGGCCCCACGGGTTGCCGAGGCCGCCGAGCAGCAGGATGGAGACCAGAATCAGCGAGTCGGCGAAGGTGTAGTTGTTCGGCGCCACAAAGCCGCCCACCATGCCGAACAGGGCGCCGGCCACGCCGATGAGGAAATTGCCGATCAGAAAGGCGGTGACCTTCCAGCGCACGATGTCGAGGCCGAAGCAGCTCGCCGCGGTCTCATCCAGGCGCAGGACGTCGAGATTGAGCCCGATCCAGGAGCGTTCGAGGCGGCGGACCACGGCAAAGGAGACGATCAACAGCCCCAAGGCGACGACGAAGTAGTTGAGATAAAAGGAGAAACTGACGCCGGCGAGGTCGAGATTGTCGTTGAAGGAGCGGCCGAGGAGGCTCATGCCGCCGACCTGCATGCCTTGCGGCCCGCCGAGCACGTCGTTGACCTCGAGAAAGGTCTTGAACAGCAGGGCGAAAGCGATGGTCACCACCGCCGCGTAGTGGCCGCGTGTGCGCAACACCGGCAACAACAACAACGACCCCACAAGCGCCGCCACCCCCCCTCCGATCAGCAACACGATCAAGTGCGGCACGGACGTATAAGCGTTCAGCACTGCGGAGGTATAGGCACCGATGCCGAAGAACGATGCGCCGGCGAAGTTCAAGACGCCCGCATAGCCGAGCTGGATATTGAGACCGAGAGTCGCAACCGAGTAGAGCATCACTGTGAGCAGCAACAGCAGTGCAAAATGGTCGTCATGAAAAACGGCGGCGATGACCACCAGCGCAGCGGCGCCGCAGGGCCCGAGCACATTTTCATGCTCGGCGAAGGAGGCCGTGACCCTGACAAATCCGCCGCTCCAAGCAGCAGCGACGACAGCGATCATTCCGGCAACGAGCAGCGCGATGATGGTCGTCGTCTGCTCGACCGCCAGCAGCGCGATCAGGTACGCCGTCGTCACCACCAGCGCGCCAAGGCCCGGCCAGAGCGTGGTCCGCGCGCGCATCAGACGCGCTCGCTGATCTTTTCCCGGATCAATCCGGTCGGTCGCCAGGCCATGAGGCCGATCACGACGGCGAAGGCGAAAACGTCCTTATAGGCACTGGCGATCGGTAGCAGAACCGTGCCGATCGTTTGCAAACCGGCAAATAGAAATCCGCCCAAAATCGCGCCATACAGACTGCCGAGCCCGCCGATAATCGCCGCTGAGAAGCCGACCACCCCGAGATAGAGACCCATGCCGAAATTGATCTCATTGTAATAAAGCCCATTCATCACGCCGGCGAATGCGGCAAGACTGGAGCCGAGCGCAAATGTGATGAGCACAACTGCTGTGAAATTGATGCCCATTGTGCGCGCGGTTTCCTCATCCTGAGCTACCGCGCGAATAGCGAGCCCCAGCTTGGTGCGATTTAACAGCCATTGCAGGCCGACAATGGCCAGAATGCCGGCGGCAAGCATCAGCACATTGTCGAGACGAAGATTGAAATCGCCGAGATCGATTGAGGCGCGCGGCAGCAATGCCGGAAAGGGCTTGGGATTGGCACCCTGCGGATAAAAAAGCCGCACGGTCTCACGCAACACCGTGCCGAGCATCAAAGTGATCAACAACGTATTGAGCGGCGGCGCGCTGCGCAAGGGCATCACAAAATAGCGCGCGATAACCGCGCCGAGCAAAGCCATTGCCAGAGTTGCAAGCACGAGTATGACAAGAAGATCGAGCCAGGGCGACGCCACCCGGAACGCGGTGAGGCCGACATAGGCCGCGAGCGCGGTGAAAGCGCCCAGCGTGAGCACGTCGCCGTGCGAGAACTGAATGACGTCGAGCACGCCAAAAAATAGCGTAAAGCCCACCGCCACCAGCGCGTACATCATGCCGAGCATGAGCCCGTTCATGAGGTATTGGGCAAAGAGTCCAAGATCCATGTGGCGGCACTCTCAGGCGACGTCATGCCCGGCCTTGTGCCGGGCACCCACGTCTTAACCGCTGAAGGCATGGATGGCCGCGACGTTAGACGCAAAGACGGTGCATCGCGCCTCTCGCCCGGCCATGACGAATGACACGTTTACTTCTGTCCCGGCAGCTTGCGTTTGCCGCTGGCGTATTCGCTCTCGTCCCATTCGACAAACTTGCCGTCCTGCACCACGTATTTCGTGATCACTGGCACTGTGTTCTGTCCATGATCGTCGAAAGTGATCTTGCCCACGATCGAATCGCGATCCTTCACGTCGGCCAATTCGGCAATGACTTTTTTGCGGTCCGGACCGACCTTTTCGATCGCATCGAGAATCAAGTTCATCGCAGCGAAAGCAAAGGCGCCGTACGCTTCCGGCGGCTGGTCGTAGTGCTGCGCGTTGTATTTCTCCATGAAGAACTTGCCGCCCGGCAGTTTGTCGGTCGGCGCGCCCTCGCGGAACGCGAGCGTTCCCTCGGCGAGCGGACCTAGTGCCTGGATAAAAGCATCCGAGACGATGCCCGATGTGCCGTCGAAGACCGCTTTGATGCCGAGCTTGTCCATCTGCTGGCGGATGCGCACACCGAGCGGCGTCAAGCCGCCGAAATAGATCACGTCAGGATTGAGCGCCTTGATTTTCGTCAACTCGGCGGTGAAGTCCTGCTGGTCGGCGGTCACACCGAAAGTCCCCACGATCTTGGCTTTGCCAATTCGCGCCAACGCTTTGCTGAAATACTCATTGTGACCTTTGCCGTAATCCGTCGTGTCGTGGATAACGGCGACCGTCTTGTAGCCGAGCCGCGAGATCAGCTCCGCGTTCGCGTCGTTCTGGTTGATCATCGTCCCGTTGACGCGATGGATCTCGGGATATTTGTGGCGATATGTGATGTCCGGCAGCACCGCGCCCCAGACGATCACCGGAAATCCGAACTTGTGATAGGTATCCACGGTGGCAATCGCGGTCGCGGAGCAATAGTGCGTTGCCGCCGCGATGATATCCTTGTCGGCCGCCATTTTGGTCGCCACTTGCACGGCGACGTTCGGCTTGCACTCATCGTCGAGCACGACCATTTCGTATTCGTATTTGGCCTTCGGATCGGCGTTACGCAGCCTGACGGCGAGGTCGGCCGAATTCCGCCCGCCAAGACCGTTCGCCGAGACCCCGCCCGTCAGCGGTCCGATGAACCCGACCTTCACTTTTTCTTTGGCGTGGGCTGCGCCCAATGCCAGCACAAGCGCCAATATGACCAAGCCCGCCGTGGCAATCTTGCGATCTGCGATCATGCCCCTTTCTCCTCCCGTTCTTTTGTTTTCCGTAGCCGCGCGCCCTTCGAGCCATGTTCGCCCATGCGGGCGAGTGGAGCAAGCCGGCAATACCCATATCGTTGAGCGCAAACAGCCGCCATGCTAGTCGAGCAAGCCCCGCAGCGCGATTTGCCGGCTCTTGCGATCGCAGCAAGGTTGACATGCCTCCCGCCACCAGCCCGCTCTCGACCGACCTCTATGAGCTCAACATGGTCCAGGCCTATTTGGACCGCGGTGAGAGCAAAGAGGCCGTTTTCGAATTTTTTGTGCGGCGACTGCCGCGCGAGCGTGGATTTCTTTTGGCGGCCGGGCTCGAGGACGTGCTCGTTTACCTGGAAACGTTGCGTTTTTCGGCCGCCGAGATCGACTGGCTGAAAAGTACAAAACGCTTTTGCGACAATCTGCTCGATTACCTGCGCGATTTTCGCTTTACCGGCGATGTGCACGCTATTCCGGAGGGCACCGTCTGCTTTGCCAACGAGCCTCTCATTCGCGTCACCGCACCCTTGCCGATGGCCCAGCTCGTGGAGACGCGCCTGATCAACATTATGCACTATCAGACGCTGGTCGCCTCGAAAGCAGCGCGCATGGTGCTGGCGGCGCCCGGAAAGGTTCTCGCCGACTTCGGCCTGCGTACGGCTCACGGCGCGGAAGCCGGGTTATTTTCGGCGCGCGCAAGCTATATCGCAGGGTTTTCCGGTGCCGCCAATGTGCTCGCCGGCGAGCGCTACGGTATCCCGATCGTCGGAACCATGGCGCATTCCTACGTGCAGACGCACGACGACGAGATGCAGGCCTTTGAGGATTTCGCGCGAGCGCGCCCTGACGGGGTGATCCTGTTGATTGACACTTATGACACGGAAAAAGGGGCGCACAATGTCGTCAAGCTCGCGCCCAAGCTGAAGGCGGACGGAATCGCCATTCGCGGCGTACGCATCGACAGCGGCGATCTCATCGCCATGTCAAAAAAGGTGCGGCGGATTCTCGACGACGGCGGCTGCAGCGACGTGCTGATCATGGTCAGCGGTGGCGTCGACGAGCACGTGCTCATGGAAATGAAACAGCAAGGCGCGCCGATCGACGGCTTCGGCATCGGCGTCAGCGTCGACGTCTCTCCCGACGCGCCGGCGCTCGACTGCGCCTACAAGCTGCAAGAATATGCGGGCAAGCCGCGCCGAAAATTGTCGGAGGGCAAGACCACCTGGCCAGGCCGCAAGCAGGTTTGGCGTGCTTATGACGGCGAGGGCCGGATGGCCGGCGATATCGTCTCGATCGAGACCGACAGCCCGCCGGGCGAGCCGCTCGTCACCCCGGTCATGCGCGGCGGCCGGCGCCTGGGCGTCACCGAAACGCTCAGTCAGAACCGCGAGCGTGCCAAGCGCGAGCTCGCACGCCTGCCTGCCCCGTTGGCGCGACTGCAAATGAATTTCGAGTATCCGGTGAGCATTTCCGAGCCGTTGGCAAAACTCGCCGCCCAGACCAATGGGGTGGCGCGCCGCTAACCCTGTCCTGCCCTATTCCAACCGCGCGCGCCTTCGCCATAGATTTCGTGGCCGCTTTCGGTGACGACGACGGTGTCCTCGAGCTTGATGAAGCCACGCGTCGGATGCTTCAGCGTGGTTTCGACCGACACCACCTCGCCCGCTTCGAGCGGAATGTTGGCATCGGCAGCCGGATAAGGTACCGGGCCGTGGTCGGTGAGCCGCGGGCCTTCGTGGCTTACCATGCCCATGCCGTGAGCAAGGAATTCAAGATTGTTGTGATGCTTCGACTTCTGCACCAGCGGCTCGGCGGCGGCGTAGATATCGCGGCCCAGAGCGCCGGGGCGCATCGCCTGGAAGCCGGCGCGCTGGATTTCTTCAATCTCCGCCAGCAAGTCGTGCAGTTCGGCGTCGGGCTCGCCATGGATCGCCATACGGCAGATGTCGCCGATATAGCCATGATAATTGCCGCCGGAATCGAGCGACATGATCTTGCCCTGCTCCCATTTCTGATCCGACGGCGCGCGATTCATGCTGGTGCCGCAGGTGATCAGGCAATACTCGAAGGTGAGACCGCGGTTGGTTTCCTCGCGGCGCAACGTTTCGACGATGTCGGCTTTGCTGGCGCCGGGCTTGGTTTTGGCGATAGTCGCCAGCATTGAATCGAGCACGGCCTCGGAAGCATATTTCAGCATCCTCAGCTCGGCTGGAGATTTTTTGAGCCGCTGGCGCTCCAGAACATAGAGCGCGTCGATCCAGTCGGCCTCCGGGTATGCGCCGCGCAGCACCTTGGCGGCATCGTACGGCAGGAAGCCGTATTCCGCGGCGATGCGCTTGGGATTGAGGCCGAGCTTTTTCATCACCTCGACTGCCCTTCGCATCGCATCGGTCGAGGTGTTGGAGACGGTCTGCGTATCCGGCGTCCACAGCGGCTTGGCCTGATGCTGAAAGCTCTCGAGGCGATGGCCGATATAGGCCGCCTTCTCCGGCTGCCCTTTCGGATAAATGAAGACGGGCAGATAACGGCTGATGCCCGTAGCGTCCATATAGTCGAAAAAATTGGCGCGATGCCCGCCGAGCAGATACTGCACATTGTGCTTCGACGTCGCCAGCAACACGTCGATGCCCGCCTCCTCCATCAGCCGATCGAGACGCCGGTGATCGAAGGGGATGGCAAGGCCTTTGGCGGCAGACGCATTGACGTTCATGGGCAAGGCTCCGGCTGTCTCAACCGCAAGCCTAGGACCAGAGTTCCGCGCTCGCAAGCCTCGCGCCCTCGACCAGCGCCTCGAGCTTTGCCCACATGATCGAGGGATGCACGCGACGATGGAACGGCCCCTGCGCAAAGCCGCAATCTGTACCGGCAATGACATTCTCGCGGCCGAGGATTTTCGCCAAGCGGACAATGCGCTCGCACACGAGCTCAGGATGCTCGACCACGTTCGTTGCGTGACTGATGACGCCGGGAATCAGCACCTGCCCGGGCGCTGGCTTTACGCGTTTCCACACCTGCCACTCATGCTCATGGCGCGGATTGGCGCCTTCGATGACATAGGCGCCCACTTTCACCTTGAGAATCAGGTCGACGATGTCCTTGAGCGGCACGTCGCTGACATGCGGTCCCGGCCACGAGCCCCAGCACACATGGTAGCGGATGCGCTCCGCCGGAAGGCCTTCAATGGCGTGATTGATGATCTCCACCTGCTTTCCGAGCCAGCGCCGGTAGTCTTGGAAGTCCGCGGGCGGCACCATGCGGTCGTAGGTGACCGCGTTGCGCGCATCGTCAAGCTGCAGCAGAAAGCCGGCGTCGAGGATCATTTTGTATTCGGTGCGCATCGCCTCGGCGATCGCCGCCATCAGCTCCTCGTCGTTCTTGTAATATTCGTTCTTGCGGTCGGGGATGACGCTTGCCGGCGCCGCAACAGGCAGGAACGCCTCCTCGACGTTCACCCGACCAAGTGCGGCCTTGAAATTATCGATGTCGCGCTGCAGTTCGCTCTGTCCGGTGTACGTGATCGGCCCAATGCAGATTGCCTCGGTGGTCGTGGCGACACCTTCACGGGCATCGAGTTCCGCATAAAACTCGGCAAAGCGCGTGCGGTCTGCGCCACGCTTGAACGGATTGGCGGCATCCGTCTTGATTGGACGCCGCTCGAAGCCGGAGAGCCGCTCCAGCACGTATTGCGACCAGCTGATGGACTTGCCGAACTCGCCGTCGCTGGGCACGTCGATGCCGACATCGGCCTGATGCCGCACGATCTCGGCGACGGACTCGGTCAAGCATTTCCGGTAGGCCTTCTCGTCGTGAGGCTTGCCGGACTGCTTGGCATGCAGAAATTCCTGTAAGGCCGACGGGCGAATCAGGCTGCCGACATGCGTGGTGAGGATGCGCTCCGTGGAATGTTTCATGCGCCGTTGCTAGGCGAGCTTCCAGTGAAAGGCAATGCGTGGGCGATGGCCCCGGCGCGCTGCCACGCCCGGCTCGTGCCCGACGTCCCGCCTTTGCTGTGTCACAAGAAAGACGCGGACGGCTGGGCAAGCCGGGCAATGACGAGGGGGGCGCTAAGCCTTCATCACGCCGATTAAATGCTCGAGCCGAGCGGGATCCTTGCGCAGCGTCTCGCTCGCGCCGTCGTAGACGATGCGGCCGCGGTCCATCACCACCGCGCGCGGCGCGATGTCCAATGCGAGGCGCGAGTTCTGTTCGACCAGGATGAGCGCCAGCCCGCCCGCTGCGGCAAGGCGCTTCATCGCGCGGGCAAGCTCTTCGACAATGACCGGCGCAAGTCCCTCCGAGGGCTCGTCCATCAGCAGCACGCTCGGATTGCCTATCAGCGCCCGGCCAATCGCCAGCATTTGCTGCTCCCCGCCGGAAAGCTGATTGCCCATGTTGCCCGCGCGCTCGGCAAGCCGCGGGAACAGTTCGAACACCGCCGCGACTGTCCATGGGCCCGGTCGCGCCGCCACTTCGAGATTTTCGCGCAAGGTAAGAGACGGGAAGATTTCTCGCTCCTGCGGCACCAGACCGAGGCCTTCCCAGACTCGGCGATAGGTGACGAGCCCCGACACGTCCTTGCCGCGCAGGACGACGCGCCCGCCATGCAGCGTGGTTTGGCCCATAACGGTCAAGAGCAGCGTGGACTTGCCGACCCCATTGCGGCCGATGATGGACAGCGTTTCATCGTTTGCCAGGGAAAGATTGACATCCTCCAGCACGACGGTTTCGCCGTATCCGGCCGACACATTCTCGAGCTTGAGCGCGGGCTCAGCCACGGCGACGGCCTCCCTCTTCGCCCAGATAGACCGCGCGCACTTCTTCGTTGTTCATGATCTCTTCCGGCGTGCCCTGCGTAAACACCGCGCCCTGCACCAGCACGGTGATCTGTTTGGCAAAGCGGAACACCACGTCCATATCATGCTCGATAATCAGAACCGCGATGTCCGGGTCGAGCGCCGCCACCACGTCAAGGATCAGATGGCTTTCGGAGGACGGCACGCCGGCGGCCGGCTCGTCCAGCAACAGCACCCGCGGCCGCTGCGCCAGCGCAATGGCAATCTCCACCAGGCGCTGGCGGCCGTAGGGCAATTCGCGCACCAGCTTGAGCGCGTCTTCCGTGAGGCGCAGCGAATCGAGGTAATCGAGCGCCTCGTCGAGGATCGCGCGTTTGCTGCCGATGGCGCGCCACAGATTGTTGGCATGGCCGTCGCGTTCGCTGATGGCCATGCCGATATTTTCCAGCACGGTGAGGCCGCGAAACAGCTGATTGATCTGGAACGTGCGCGCAAGGCCGCGCCGCGACCGCTCCGCCTGACTTGTCGCTGTGATGTCCTCGCCGTTGAGCAGGACTTTGCCGCTCGATGGCATCAGCACACCGGTGATCAGGTTGACCAACGTGGTCTTGCCGGCGCCATTCGGCCCGATCAGCGCACGCCGCGCGCCTTTTTCCAGCCTGAGATCGACATCGCGCGTGACCGGCAGCGCGCCGAAGCTGCGATTGAGTTTTTGCACTTCGAGCGCAGGGGTCATCGGCGCACCCGCTTGTGCCAATAGACTTCCGCCTGTTCGGCCAGCCCGATCAAGCCGCGCCGCGCGAACAGCACCGCGAGAACCAACAGCAGCCCGATGCCGAATTGCCAGAACGTCGGTGACAGCTTGGAAAAATAGTCCTCCATCAACAGGTAGACGACGGCTCCGAGAAAGGCGCCGTAGAGCCGTCCGGTGCCGCCGAGAATGAGCATCACCATGACCTTGGCCGAATTGTCGAAGTCAAATACCGTCAGCGTGACGTAGGCATTGGTCTGCGTGAAAAGCGCGCCGGCAACGCCGGCGATCGCCGCTGCGATCGTGTAGACCGTCACCAGCCGCCGGTGCACCGGCGAGCCGATAGCGTGCATGCGCCGCACGTTCTCACGGATGCCGGTCAGCGCGTGCCCAAAGGGCGAATAGACGATGCGGCGGACAAAAAAGAAGATGACCGCCAGCACACCGAGGACGTAGAGGTAATTGACGTGGCCGTAGAGGTCGTACTGGAAATATCCGAACAGCGGGTCGAAGCTTAAGCCCGGCAATCCATCGTAGCCGCCGGATATATCGGAACGCAGGTTGCCCGCTTCTTGCAGCATGATGGCGGTGGCGAGCGTCAGCATCAACAGCGTCAGCCCGCGATAGCGCAGCAAGAACCAGCCGGAGATCAGGCCGACAATCGCAGCCACAAAGGCCGCGGCAAACAGGCCGCTGATTGGCTCCGTCCAGCCAAGGCGTGCGGCGCCGAGCCCGACGGTATAGGCGCCGATACCGAAGAAAGCGGCGTGCCCGAGCGTGACGATGCCGGCATAGCCGAGGATGAGATCGAGCGACAGTGCAAACATCACGCCGATCAGCACCTGGCTGCCGAATGTCATCCGATCCGGGAACGCGAAAAAGCAGCCGATCGCCAGAATCCACGGCATCGCTTCCGGCCAGTGGAAGCGATGCCGTCGCACCAGGTAATCGGCGGCGCGCTCGCGCGCCGCTTTTCCCGGCGGCGACGGCGTGTCACTCGCGGCCATAGAACCCCGCAGGCTTGACCAACAGCACCGCGACAACGACGGCGTAAATGAAGAAGCCGCCAGCGTCCGCCAGAAGATATTTGCCGGTGGTGTCAAAAATTCCGAGCACCAGCGCTGCAAGCAGCGTGCCCTTGAGGCTACCGAGCCCGCCTACGGCGACTACGATCAAGAACAGTACGAGATAAATGACGGCAAAGCTCGGCGTCAGCCCGAACAACTGGATTGCAAGGCCGCCCCCGAGCGCCGCGAGGCCTGAGCCGACCGCAAAGGTCAGCGTGAACAACCGATCGACATTGATGCCGACCGCTTCCGCCATGCGCCGGTTATCGACCGCGGCACGGATTTTGGCACCGATATTGGTCTGCTCGAAGGCGTACCACAGCACCGCGATCAAGGCGGCGCCGAGCACGATAAGGAAAGCGCGATAGCTCGGAAATGAGCGGAAACCGAGATTGACGTCGCCCTGCAGCCAATCCGGCAGCGGAACGGATTTCGGAATGGGCCCGTAAAAGTAGGTAAAGGTCGCGATCGCCATGAAGGCAAGTCCGATGGTCATCAGTACCTGCTCGAGGTCCGTCGCTTTGTAGAGGCGCCGATAGAGATAGCGCTCGAAAGGAATGCTGATGAGGCCGACGGCGATCGAGGCGATGACAAGCGAGGGCAGAAAGCCGACGCCGAGCGTGCGCGTGAGCGACACTACGAAAAACCCACCGCACATGGCGAAGGCGCCATGCGCCAGGTTCACAAATCCCATCAGCCCCATCGTCACCGACAGGCCGACGGAGGTGATGAACAGGAACATGGCGTAAGCCAAGCCGTCGAACAAAACGCTGACGACTATATTGGCCGCTTGCGGCACGGGCCCCACTCCCCTCGTCGCAAATTAAGACGCCGCCGCGCCTTTTATGCGCGGCGGCGCCTTTGTGTGTCAAACCGTGCCGATCAGGAACCGCAGCGGCCGACTTTCAGCACTTTGCACTCGTCCTTGACCGCCTTGGTCGTGTCGAGAACGCGTTCGCCGAGCTTGCCGTCCTTTTGCCGGTAGATTTCCATTGCATGCTCGTCCTCGACAATGTCGCGAGTCTGCGGGTCGATCATCACGTGACCGCGCGGGCCGTCGGTTGACCAGCCCTTCATCGCGTCGACCACCTTGGCGCCATCGGATAGGTTGCCGTTGAGCTTCTTGATGGTGTCGAAGATGGCATGCATGGTGTCCCAGCCTGCCGCCGACATGAAATCGGGATAGCTGTCGGGGCCATAGGCCTTGTGCCATTCGGCGACGAACGCCTTGTTCTGAGGATTGTTCAGATCGACCGCATAGTGGCCCATGACGATGGTGCCGATGGCAGCATCGCCCATGTCCTGCAGCTTGTTGTCGGGCACGAGATCCATCGGACCGATGAGCTTGATGCCGGCTTTGCGCAAGCCGAGTTCGCCATAGGCTTTCATCAGCCCAGCGGCATGCGCGCCGGAAGGAATGAAGCCATAGAGGCAATCCGGATGTGCGTCCTTCACGCGCTGCAGGAACGGCGTGAAGTCCGGAACCTGCACGGGCGACCCCATCGGAATCGACAAGACGACTTTGCCACCGGCTTTTTCAAAGCCGGTCTTGAACGCCTCGACGGAATCCTTGCCGGGCGGGAAATCTGTGTAAGCGACTGCTGCCGTTTTGCAGCCTATTTTGTTGTAGGCATAGGCGCCCATCGGAAAGGCGGGATGCCACATGCTAAACGACAGCCGCACGATGTAAGGCGACAAGTTGGTAATCCACGCCGTGCCGGCATTGGCGATGACCATCGGCACCTTGGCTTGCGTGATAACCGGCGCGAGCGCGATCGCCGACGGCGAGAACACGAAGCCGGTGACCAGTTGTACCTTGTCGTTGGTAATTAGTTCGGTGGTCACCGTCTTGGCTTGCGCGCCGGTCGGCGGACCTTCGTCCCGCTTTATTATCGTGACTTTATTTGGCGCGAGATCCTTCTCGTGCAGCTTTACATAAAGGTCAAAAGCCTTGTCGATCTGGTGACCGAGATCGGCATTGGCGCCCGAGAACGGCAGCACCACGCCGATCTTGACGTCGGCGGCCTGCGCGGTCCCGCCCACCGTCATGGCGAGGGCGGCGAGCCCCAGCCAACGCAACATGTTCATCGTGTCCTCCCTTACGCCTTTGAATTAGTTTGGAATCCCACTAATCCATGAGCCGGCACGGCGGCCCACTCGGCGTAAGGTGAACTGATTTCGTCGTCGGGGTCAATGTGCAACGGTGGCGCGTCGTCGCGGCCGCTTCCTGCGCGGCTGTGCAAGCTGCTGCGTCTGTCGCCGTCGGCACTCCTCGCGAGAAAAAAAACGCCGCACCGCTCGGCCCGGTAGCACAATATGGTCGCTGATGGAGAGCGGCAAAATCTTCGTGCCGTGCCAGACTGAAATGCGGGCGGTCCGTTGCCCGCGATGCGGTGCAGTCTATAGCTCGCCTACTCTCGTGGAGCTTGCTTTAGGCGGCACTTTTGGAGGTGATCGCCGCAAGCGCATCCGTGGCGCTCGCCGGTGCCTGAGGCGCGCGCGCCATCACCATATCCAGCGAAGCGATCTCGACGCGATTGCGGCCGTTCTCTTTGGCAAAGTAAAGCGCTTGGTCGGCCTGCACGAGCATTTCCTGCACGTCGAGCGCCGCCGTTTCGCAATAAGCGATGCCGATGCTGACGGTGGCGCAGAGCGGCCGGCCGTCGACTTCGTTCGCAACAGCAGCAAAGCCCTCGCGGATGCGCTCAGCAATGACAGCGGCCTTGTCACGGCTGGTATCGTAGATGACTGCCGCGAATTCCTCGCCGCCCAGCCGGCCCACAAGGTCTGACGCGCGCAACGAATTGCGCGCGACATCAGCGAACATTTCCAGCACGCGGTCGCCGAGCGCGTGCCCGAAGCGGTCGTTGATCGATTTAAAATGATCGAGATCGATCAGAAGCACCGCAGTGGGGCGCGCGTCGGCACTGTGGCGCTTGGCGAGATGGTCGGCGTCGACCAGGAACGAGCGACGGTTGGCGAGGCCGGTCAAAGGATCGAGCATGGCAGCGTTGCGGTGACGTAGCTCGGTGCGTTCTTTGGCCATCGCCAGCAGAATGAACGCGACGGAGATGGTGAATAGCAGTGCCTCGGACGACAACACGGTGAGCCAGACGCTGCCGTACATGCTGTTGTCGGAAGTGGCCGGCAGCAAGGCGATGAGCGGCGTACGCAGCAGATAAAGCGCGCCGTGGGCGAACAGCATGAAGATCGCAGGCCAGCGCGAGACCAATGGCTCGTCGCGGCCGCGCCAGAATTCGAAAGCGGTAAGCCACGTGTAGCACGTGATGATGCCGGAGGCGATCAACGCGCGCAGCTGCACCGCCTCGACAAACACCGGCAGACGGCAAATCAGCAGCCACAGCACGGCGCCGGTCACCAAATAGACCGGCTCGATCGGGCGCCCGTCGAACACGCGCGCGCCGGTCCAGGTCACCGCGAAGGCGGTAAACAGCAGCGCGTTGGCGAGATCGATAGAAACGACGTCGGGCACCGTTCCGTACATGCCAAACAGCACGACGGAGCCGGCGCGGATCAGGTGCGCAAAGCCCCACCAACAAACGGCATGGATTTGAGTGTTCTGCGCCCATGCGAACAGCAGCAGCAATCCGAGAATCGCCTCGACGTAGATCGTCACCATGAAGAGCGTATTGATGTCGAGGTTCATCGGTCCGCTGCGCTCGATAGGGCGCCTGGCGTCGTGGCGAGGCTCGTGTCCCCCTGTGCCAATAGAGCGCCCGCGCCGTAAGAACTGGTGAATGGAGGCGCACGCAGTTCCGGTAATGCGGCGGTATGGTTTCGCGGACCTTTACCGCTGTCATCGCATTCGAATGGTGCGTCCCACAACCGGACACCGCCGGTCGAAATGCCCGTCTTGTCGCCCCATTGGCCCTCAACTAGGGTCGCATGGGCGCTCCGGGCGTAGGATTGGGAATGCAAATTCGCGATGGCATTGTTGAGGCGATTGGCCATACGCCGCTCATCAAATTGGAGCGGGCGTCAGAGGCAACCGGCTGCGTCATTCTAGGCAAGGCCGAGTTCATGAACCCAGGCGGCTCGGTCAAGGACCGCGCCGGCCGGCAAATGATCCTGGAGGCGGAAAAACGCGGCGAACTCAAGCCGGGCGGGCTCGTCGTCGAAGCGACTGCCGGCAATACCGGCATCGGCTTGGCTCTCGTCGCCAATGCGCGCGGCTACCGCACGATCATCGTCATCCCGGTCACGCAGAGCCAGGAGAAGAAGGACATGCTGCGGCTGTGCGGTGCTGAATTGGTCGAGGTGCCGGCGCTGCCTTACAGCAACCCCAACAACTACCAGCATGTCGGCCGCCGGCTAGCGGAAGAGCTGAAGAAGACGGAAAAGAACGGCGTCATCTTCGCCGACCAGTGGAACAATCTCGACAATCGCAAGGCGCATTACGTCTCCACCGGTCCGGAGATCTGGGAGCAGTGCGGCGGCCGCATCGATGGCTTCATTTGCGCCGTCGGCACCGGCGGCACGCTGGCCGGCGTCTCGACTTATCTGCGCGAGAAAAAGAAAGACATCGTCACCGGGTGCGCCGATCCGCGCGGCGCGGCGATGTATCATTTGTTCAAGGATGGCGAAGCCAAATCGACCGAAGGCGGCTCGATTACCGAAGGCATCGGACTCGGCCGGGTCACGCCGATCATCGAGGGTCTCAAAGTCGACAAATCCTACCTGATCCCTGATGAAGAGGCGCTGCCGCTCATCTTCGACCTGATCGAACACGAGGGGCTCTGCCTCGGCGGCTCTTCCGGCATCAATATTGCCGGCGCCATTCGCCTGGCGAAGGAGCTCGGGCCCGGCCATACCATCGTGACGGTGCTCGCCGACTACGGTACCCGCTACCAATCCAAGCTGTTCAATCCGGAATTCCTGCGCTCAAAGAAATTACCGGTGCCGGAATGGCTGGAACGCAAGTCGAATATCAAGCCGCCGATTGTGAAGACGTAGATTATGCGACACCCTCTCCGCTTGTCCCCGTCGCAAGCTGGGACCCATGAGGGAAATGAAAGTCTCGCATTTTTGACCCTGGATTCCCACTTGCGTGGGAATGGAGCGGAATGTGCGATGTCGACTGACTGTTTATTTCGAGACGATTCGTATCTGAAATCATGTGAGGCGCGCGTCATCGCGCTCACCGAGCAGGGCGGCATCGTGCTCGACCGCACGGTGTTCTATGCCACCTCGGGCGGCCAGCCGGGCGACAGCGGCACCCTCACCGCAGCGGACGTCGTCGTGCCAATCACGACGGCGGTCTATATCGATGCCGCCAAATCCGAAATCGCGCACGTTCCAGCGGCCGGCGCACCTGCCCTCAAGCTCGGCGGCCGCGTGACGGCGACTATCGATTGGGACAAGCGCTATGCGCGCATGCGCATGCACACGGCGCTGCATTTGCTTTCCGCCGCGCTGCCATATCCCGTGACCGGCGGCTCGGTCGGAGAAAGCGAGAGCCGGCTAGACTTCGACATTCCCGAAGCGGGCCTCGACAAAGACGCGCTCACTGACAAAGTGAACGAGATGATTGCCGCGAACGCCGCAGTGACGGCGCGCTGGATCAGCGACGCCGAGCTCGAGGCCAGCCCTGGCCTGGTCAAGACCATGTCGGTGAAGCCGCCGATAGGCACCGGCCGCGTACGGCTGATCGAGATCACTGGCCTCGATTTGCAGCCCTGCGGCGGCACGCATGTGCGTGCGACGCGCGAAATCGGCAAAGTTCAAGTCACGCAAATTGAGAAGAAAGGCAAGCAGAACCGCCGCGTGCGCTTGGCGTTAGTATAGGATGCTGCGAGAACCGCGAACCATGGGGGAGCCGAACGTGCCCGCCAGCCGCTGGCTGAAATCGACGCAGTGGCTCGCCGACAATCTCGGCAAGATCACCGTTGTTGACGCCACGTATTTTCTGCCCGCGGAGAAGCGCGACGCGCACGCCGAATATCGCGCCGGTCACATTCCGGGCGCCGTGTTCTTCGACATCGACGCCATTGCCGACACCTCCATCGAGTTGCCGCATATGCTGCCCGGCCCAGAGCAATTCGCGCAAATGGTCGGCGCGCTCGGCATCGGCGACAAAGACACCATCCTCGTCTACGACCGCTATAACGATGGCCAGGTATTTTCGGCACCGCGCGCGTGGTGGAGTCTGCGTATTTTCGGCGCCAACAATGTTTTTATTCTCGACGGCGGCTTGCCGGCCTGGAAGGCGGAAGGCCGCAAACTTGAATCCGGCGAGGTGAAGCGGCCACGCGCGACTTTCAACGCGCACATGGATACGGGAGCGGTCGCCATGGTGGCCGACATCCAACTCGCCCTTACCGACGGCAGCGTGCAGGTGGTCGATGCGCGCTCGGCCGGCCGTTTCGCCGGGCGCGACCCTGAGCCGCGTCCTGGCGTGCGCTCCGGTCATATGCCCGGCGCGCGCAACGTGCCCTTCGCCGCGATCATGCAGAACGGCCGTCTTGCCTCGCCCGAACGCATCAAGGAGGCGTTCGACAAAGCCGGCGTCAACACCGACAAGCCGATCATCACCAGTTGCGGCTCCGGCGTCACCGCGGCCGTGCTCGCCTTCGGACTCGACGCCCTCGGTAAGCCGCTGCCGCGTGTCTATGACGGCTCCTGGTCGGAATGGGGCGCACGTGCCGATTTACCGGTGGAGCGGGATTAGCGTCAGCGAGGACCGGCCGCGTTAGCGTAAAATCTGGCTGAGGAAGAGCTTAGTCCGCTCGTGCTGCGGGTGGGCGAAGAATTCCTCCGGCGCATTGGCCTCGACGATCTGACCCTCATCCATGAACACAATACGGTTCGCCACCTGGCGCGCAAAGCCCATTTCGTGCGTGACCACCAGCATGGTCATGCCGTCCTCGGCCAAGCCCACCATGGTGTCGAGCACTTCCTTGACCATTTCGGGATCGAGCGCCGACGTCGGTTCGTCGAACAGCATGATCTTCGGGTTCATGCAAAGGGCCCGCGCAATGGCCACGCGCTGCTGCTGCCCGCCGGACAGTTGCCCCGGATATTTATTGGCCTGCTCGGGGATCTTCACGCGCTTCAGGAAGCGCATGGCGATCTCCTCGGCATCTTTCTTCGGCATCTTGCGCACCCAGATCGGCGCCAGCGTGCAGTTCTGCATGACTGTGAGATGCGGAAACAGGTTAAAGTGCTGGAACACCATGCCCACTTCGCGCCGCACTTCGTCGATCTTTTTCAGATCGTTGGTGAGTTCGACGCCGTCGACGACGATGCGACCGGACTGATGTTCCTCCAGCCGGTTGATGCAGCGGATCATGGTCGATTTGCCTGAGCCCGAAGGCCCGCAGATGACGATGCGCTCGCCGCCTTTCACTTGCATCGAAATGTCGCGCAACACGTGGAAGTCGCCGTACCACTTGTTGACCTTGTCCAATTCCACGGCCACGGCGTTATTGAGCCTGCCCGGTCTGAGGCGCATATTCTGCTCAGTCATGGCAGCACCTCACCGTTTGTCGCCCGCCGCCAGCCGCGATTCCATGGCACGGGCGTAACGCGACATGGCATAGCAGAACACCCAATAGAAGATCGCGGCAAGCGCATAACCGGTGGCGCTGGTCACCGGCGTCGCCCATTTCGGATCGATGCGCGCGACTTCGATGGTGCGCAGAAAGTCGAAAATGCCGACAATGAACACCAAGGTCGTATCCTTGAACAGGCCGATATAGGTGTTGACGATATTGGGAATGGTGATCTTGAGCGCCTGCGGCAGTACGATGAGACGCATCATCTGCCAATAACCGAGACCGACGGCCATGGCGCCCTCGAACTGGCCCTTGGGAATCGCCTGCAGACCGGCGCGCACGACTTCCGCCATATACGCGGAAGCAAACAGCGCGATGCCGACGAGCGCGCGCAGCAATTTGTCGGGCTCGAGCCGCTCCGGCACGAAGAGCGGCAGCATGACGCTGGCCATGAACAGTACGGTGATCAGCGGCACGCCGCGCACAAATTCGATGAACAACGTTGAAAAGAAGTTCACCGTCGGCATGCGCGACCGGCGGCCGAGCGCAAGCAAGATGCCGAGCGGCAGCGATACCACGATGCCGACCGAGGCGACCACGATGGTCACCAGCACCCCGCCCCAGAGCACGGTATCGACGACCGGCAGACCAATCGTGGCAAAGCCGTGCAGCAAGATGAACGAGCAGACCGGTAGCACCACGAAGAAATAAAACGAGCCGAGGTCGCGCCGCGGCGCGTCCAGCCACAACAGCCAAGCGACGCCGAAAGCAAGCATGGCGAAGAACAAATCGACGCGCCAGCGCTCGGGGATCGGATAAGAGCCGTAGATGAAATACGGCAGGCGCTCCCAGATAAAGGGCCAACACGCGCCGATTTCGCGGTGCTGCACCACTTCGCGGCAGGCGTCACGGTCGGTTCCGCTCCACACCGCGTCGACAAAAAGGAACTTGATGAGCTCAGGAATAAGCCAGATCAGCAGCAGCGCCACCAGTACGGTGAGCACAACATTAAAGGGGGTGGAGAGTAGATTGGCCCGCAGCCAGCCGAGCGCGCCGGTCATTGCCTTGGGTGGCGGCTGCGGCGGCAGATGCCGGTCGCGTACGAAGTGCAGCGCAGTGACGGCAAGATCGCCTTCGGCCATGGTCATGGCCTTACCGCTCCACCAGCGCCACACGGCGGTTATAGATATTCATTGCAAAAGACGTCGCCAGGCTGATGGTCAAATAGACCAGCATGGTGATGGCCACCACCTCGATCGCCTGCCCTGTCTGATTGAGCACCGTGCCGGTGAACACCTGGACCAAATCGGGATAGCCGATGGCGACGGCAAGCGATGAGTTCTTCGTCAGATTGAGATATTGGCTGGTCAGCGGCGGCACGATCACCCGCATCGCCTGCGGGATAACGATCAATCGCAGGGTTGGTGTCGGCCTCAGGCCAAGCGAATAGGCCGCCTCCACCTGCCCGCGCGACACGGCCAAAATGCCGGCACGCACCACTTCGGCAATGAACGCCGCGGTATAGATCGTCAGGCCGAATAGCAATGCAGCGAATTCCGGCAGCACTTCGACGCCGCCGGTGATGTTGAAGCGGCCAGCCTGCGGATAATCGAACCGGAGCG
Source organism: Pseudolabrys sp. (assembly GCA_035652735.1). Classification (GTDB taxonomy): domain Bacteria; phylum Pseudomonadota; class Alphaproteobacteria; order Rhizobiales; family Xanthobacteraceae; genus Pseudolabrys. Next base: position 19,626 of record DASRDF010000036.1, read on the forward strand.
GCACGCCCTTCCAAAACAGCGCGGCCAATGGCAAGCCGACAATCAACAATATCGATACCGCAAATACCGGCCCACGTTGCCCAGTGCGCTCCTGTCGCTTGCGCTCCCAAAGCGCAAAGACCATGGCGCCGATAATTCCGGCCACGCCTGCGACCACCACCATATCGAAGCCGGGCAGGAACACCGGTTCCGGCAAGAACAGGCCGCGATTGTTGAGATAGGCGCCGCCGGAAATGACGATGCTGCTGCGTGCCTCCGGCAGCGCCTTGAGCACGGCATTGTACCAGAACAGCAGTTGCAACAGCAGCGGGATGTTGCGAATGCTCTCGACGTAGCCGGCGGCGCTCTTCGCCAGCAACCAGTTCTTCGACAGCCGCGAAATGCCGATGATGAACCCGAGAATGGTGGCGAGCACGATACCGATGCCCGCCACCAGCAATGTATTGAGCAGTCCGACCCAGAATGCGCGGCCATAGGTCGAGGCGTCGGCGGAATAGGCGATCAGCGTCTGACTGATGTCGAAACCGGCGGTGGCGTCCCAAAAGCCGAACCCAGAGGCGATGTGAGCACGCCGGAGATGCTCAATCGCATTGGTGGTCGCGGCATAGACGAGGAAAGCAACGAGCGCGCAAAGCGCCAATTGATAGCCAAGGCTGCGGATCCTCGGATCGTTCAAAAGCGTGCTGCGCGTTGGGGCCGGCCCGCTGGTGGCGTTGATGGACATGACCCCCTCTCGCCGCCCACGCGAACGCTCGCTGCGCGCCGCGCGTGCGGTTCAGCGGATCGGCGGCGCGTATTGGATGCCGCCCTGATTCCAAAGCTTGTTAAGGCCGCGCTCGATCTTCAAAGGCGAGTCCTTGCCGACGTTACGATCGAAGACTTCGCCGTAATTGCCAACCAGCCTTACGATCCGGACCGCCCAATCCTTGGTGAGCGCAAGCTGCTCGCCGTAATTTCCCTCGGTACCGACGAAGCGCTTCACGTCCGGGTTGGTCGATTTCATCATCTCGTCGACGTTCTTCGAGGTAATGTTGAGCTCCTCCGCATTGATCATCGCGAACAGTACCCATTTCACGATCGTGAACCACTGGTCGTCCCCCTGCCGCACCACCGGCCCGAGCGGCTCCTTGGAGATGATCTCGGGCAGAATGATGTGGTCGTCGGGATTGGCGAGCCGCAGCCGTTCGGCATAGAGGCCGGAGGCGTCGGTCGTATAGGAATCGCAGCGGCCGGCGTCGTAAGCCTTCACCGCTTCATTGGCAGTGGCGAAAGTGACGCTTTTGAGCTGCATCTTGTGGGCACGAAAGTAGTCAGCGAGATTGAGTTCGGTCGTCGTGCCCTGCTGCACGCAAACGGACGCGCCATTGAGCTCGAGCGCCGAGTTCACTTTCAACGATTTGCGCACCATGAAGCCTTGGCCGTCGTAATAGTCGACGCCGGTAAAGCTCAAGCCGAGCGAGGAGTCGCGTGAGGAGGTCCAGGTGGTGTTGCGCACCAGCACGTCCACCTCTCCGGACTGTAGTGCGGTGAAGCGGTCTTTGGCCGAGAGCGGGACGAATTTCACCTTATTGGCGTCGTTGAAAATCGCGGCGGCAATCGCCCGGCAAACGTCGACATCGAGACCGGCCCATTTGCCTTGCGCGTCGGGAAGGCCGAAGCCGGCGAGCGTGCCGTTGGCGCCGCAATGAAGAATACCGCGATCCTTGACGGTTTTGAGCGTTTGCGCGCCGGCACCTTGTGCGGCGAAAGTCGCGGCAATGGCGAGGATGAAAGCAAACTTTTTCATTCTATAACCTTTCGACACACGATCGGAGCGCCGAAGATGGTGCCGATACGCGACTATTCGCGTATTCATCGCACATCGGCAAAACAGTTGACCATGGCGCCGGAAAATCCCCTCGGCATTTGCATCTCAGAACGATCACCGTGCGAGGTCAAGGGGTTGACGCATGCTGACGAGACAGACCTATATGGCCGCTGCAAAATCAAATGGACCGCTCAAACGCCATGGCGAAAGCGCCCAAGGGCCCGCTCAAGCCGGAAACTCAGCTGGTCACAACCGGCCGGGACACCGAGGGCCAGTACGGTTTCGTCAACCCTGCGGTCTATCACGCGTCGACCGTGCTTTATCCCACGGCGGAAGATCAGGTCGCCCACCGCTCGCGCTATCAATATGGTCGCCGCGGTACGCCGACGTCGGAGGCGCTGGAAGGCGCGCTGCGCGCCATCGAGGGCGACGCCTGCGCCGGCGTTGCGCTCATGCCCTCCGGGTTAGCGGCTATTTCGACCGCCCTGCTCTCAGTCACGGGCTCCGGCGACCACATCCTGGTCACCGACAGCGTCTACCGGCCGACGCGCAATTTCTGCGACGGGCTGTTGAAGCGCATGGGCGTGGAAACGACGTACTACGATCCGCTTATCGGCACCGACATCGGCAGGCTATTCAAGCCCAACACCAAAGTCGTTTTTGTCGAGGCACCCGGCTCGCAGAGCTTCGAGATGCAGGACATTCCGGCCATCGCGAAGGTCGCGCACGGCCGGGACGCGCTGGTGCTGATGGACAACACCTGGGCGACGCCCCTTTATTTCCGCGCGCTCGACAAAGGCGTCGATTTGTCGATCCAGGCCGGCACCAAGTATATCGGCGGCCATTCCGATGTGATGATCGGCTGCGTCTCCGCCAACGCGGCGAGCCTGCCGGCATTGAAGGCGGCGATGAATCTGCTCGGGCTCTGCGTCGGTCCCGACGACATGTTTCTGGCGTTGCGCGGGCTGCGTACGCTCGCGGTGCGTTTGGCAAGGCATTACCAGTCAGGGCTGACGGTCGCCCGCTGGCTTTCCCAGCGCCCCGAAGTGGCGCGTGTGCTGTATCCGGCGCTGGAAGGCGATCCAGGCCACGCGATCTGGAAGCGCGACTTCACCGGTGCCTGCGGGCTGTTCAGCATCGTACTCAAGCCCACGCCGGAAAAAGCCGTCCATGCGTTCATGAACGCGCTTCAGTTGTTCGGCATGGGTTATTCCTGGGGCGGCTTCGAGAGCCTGGTGATCCTGTTCGACTGCAGCGAATACCGCACCGCCACCAAATGGAGTCCGGGCGGGCCAACATTGCGCTTTCACGTCGGACTGGAAGATGTCGGCGACCTCATTGCCGATCTCGATCGTGGCTTTGCCGCGATGGCCACGGCGCGCTGATCACGCGGCCGCGGCGGTGCCGGCGCCGCGCATGACGAACTGCAGGTTGCGCAGGTAGACAAAAACGCCGAAGGCCTGTCCGATGATGAACACCGGATCGCGTCGCCAAATGGCGTAGCCAAGCAGCATTAGACCGCCGCCGATCGAGAACACCCAGAATGCCGTCGGCACCACGCTCTTGCCGGCGCGCTCGGACGCGATCCATTGCACCACAAAGCGCATGGCAAACATTCCTTGCGCGAGATAGCCGATGAGAATGCCGAGATCCACGTTGCCGAGGAACACGTCGTGCAGATAGCCGCCGACGGCGCGCGTAAGTTCGACCAGCATCTAGCCCTCCGAAACTTCGGGAATTCGTTTCCGGCGCCGGATCAGCCACCACACGCCGGCGAGATCGAGAATGCCGATCCAAAGCCGATCCCACATGCCGTAATTCGACACACCTGCGCGGCGCGGCCGGTCGACGACATCCACATAGGCGATGCCGTAGCCTTCACGTTTGACCAATGCCGGCAGAAAGCGATGCAAACCGTCGAAGTACGGCAAGGACAGGAACACCTCGCGGCGAAAAGCCTTCAGGCCGCAGCCGGTATCGCGCGTGCCGTCGCGCAACACGGCACCTCTCACGCCATTGGCGATACGCGATTGTAGCTTCTTGAATCCGCTCGCCTTGCGCCCGACGCGCTGCCCGGCCACGAGAGCGATGCGCGACGCTCCCGCATCGAGCGCACGGACCAGCGCCGGAATGAACTTTGGGTCGTTCTGCCCGTCGCCGTCAATCGTGACCACCAGCGCGCCACGTGCCGCCCTCACACCGGTGCGCACAGCCGCCGATTGACCGCAGGACTGTTTGTGTCGCATCCATCGCAGCCAAGAATATTGTGCCGTCAGGCGGCTGAGTTCCGCAGCGGTGCCGTCGCGCGAGCCATCATCGACATAAATGACCTCAAACGGCCATTGCTCTTCCAGCGCGGTGGCAATTTCGGCGACCAGCGGCGCGATGTTGCCCGCTTCGTTGCGCACGGGCACGACGACGGAAACCGCCGGCTCTTTGCTGTTCATGGTGTGGGGCTCGCCAACCGCCCGCTTCTTTATGGCGTCAGAAGCGCACGGGCAACAGCCTTGATCCGCCGCAACGACGGCCCGGCATACGGGCGGATGGCACCGTCCGGGCCCACCGAGAAGCCCAGGCGATGCAGGGCAAAGTACTGCCGCACCATTAGTGCTCCGAGACTACCGACGGCAGCGCCGGCCAAAACGTCGGACGGGAAATGTGCCAACACGACAAGCCGGCTCAGAGCGATGAGGACCGCGTAGACAAAAAGCGGGATGCGCCAGCGCGGCCATAGCGCGCCAAAGGCAACACACACCGAAAAGGCGGTGGTCGCATGTCCGGAAGGCAGGCTCGCGTAGGCCGCGGGCCAGTTAAGCGGTGCAAACAGGAACGGATCAAAATGGCCGACCCGCGGGCGGCCCCGACCAACGATGTGCTTGATGATCGTTACGGCAATGCCGGGCACCGCAATGGCGGCAAAGAGGAAGCCGACGCGCACCGCAATCGCCGCCAACACGGCATGCGACATCCGCGTAAGCCTCGCCGGCAGACCGGCCAGCACAAGCAGCAAGACTCCAAGCGGCCAAAGAAACCAGCCTGATTTGCCGAAATCGGTAATCACATCGAACGGCCACACGATCCAGTGCGGCAAACGTGACATCGCTTGCGCGACAGAGTGGTCCAATAGTCCCATGCAAAGCGCAAAAGCGACGGCGAATGCCGCCGTCCAGACAGCAAAGCGGCGCGCTGCTTCAATACCAGGCCAAGGACGAAGCGAGCGACGGCGCGCAATGAGCGTGACCGCCGCGGCGACATTGGCGCGATAGCGCCGCAGCGGCGTCAGTGCGAGGTTTTCGTGGCTGAAGCCATTGGCTGCTGTCATGGCTCACTCATTGAGCGAAACACCGCGAGCGAAACGGGACGCCCGATGCTGATGTTAAATCCATCTACGCGGTCGGCGAGAACATATCGTAATCCAAGCGCGTTGGCGCGCTGCACGAAGCTGCGCTCGCTATGCGCATCGATCAGCGCGAAGCGGCAGGCGCCCCCATTGAGGAACTGGGCGGCGCCGGCACCGTCAGTGAAGCCGGTATCGGTACCGAGCAGGAACACCAGACTGGGTTCCTGATAGTAGTAAGTCGAGACGACGCGGGGCTCGCGGCAGCCGGTCGCATGAAGATCATCCGCAATCATCGCGCTCGGAAACAGCAACGGCAGCGACGGGAATGTGATCGCATAGACCGCGACGGCGACGAATACCGACGCGAGCATGCCGCGTAACAAAGAGCGCTCGGCGCCGTCAACCTCGTAAAGCCACCACGCGAACAATCCGAGCACCGCGGCGGCTGCAGCAAACGGCCAGGCGATCAACCCGAGATCGCGGCCGATGAAGAGAAAGCCGGCAATGATCGCGAGGGCCATCAGTCCCGGAAACAAGAACCAGCCGACAGTGCCGCGCACCATCCAGCGATTTTTGACAAGGCCGCCACGCTCGAGAATGCCGGCAATCAAGATGGCGACCGCAGGATAAAGCGGCAGCACGTAGTGCGGCAGCTTGGTCATCGCAGCTTCGAAGACGAGCCAGGACGGGATCAGCCAAGCGAGCAAGAATTGCGCGCCCGGTTCGCGCCGGGCCTGCCACACGCGCGGCGCGGCAAGTCCGGCCAGCACCGCGCCTGGCCAGAAGGTGATGAAAAACAGCAACAGGTAATAGCCGGGCGGTGCGCCATGCGCTTCCTGAGCGCCGGCAACCTTGGCCAGCATGTCGTGACCGAGCGCGTCGGTGAAAAACTTGGTTCCCGATTTTGCGACGATGGCGGCGAACCAGGGCGTGATCAGCGCAATCATCCACGCCAGACCCGCCGCCGGTCGCAACGCACGCAGCCAGCGCACCGAGCGGTCGAGGATCGACAATGCCAGCGCGGTGAGCCCCACGAACATGATGATAAGCGGACCTTTGACCAGCACGCCGCCGGCCATCGCCGTCCACAAGATTGCGGGCTCGCGCCAGCCACTCGGCTCATCCGGCGCGCGGCGTTGCGCGAGGTAAATGCGCGCCATCGCGCCCATCGCCGCAACGCACGTGAACAGGAGGACCGCGTCAGTCTTTGCCAGCCGCGCCTCAACGCCGAGCAGAATGGAGCTTGCCATCATCAGCGCCGCAACCAGCGCCGTGCGGCGCGATACGAAGGCGAGCGCAGCCCAATAGGTCAGCAGCACCGCACCAATCGCACCCAACAGCGATGGCAGCCGATACAGCCAGATCGTGGTGCGCGCCTCGGGCACGCCTGCCGCTTCGCCGAGTTCGACGGCCGCCGCTTGCAGCCAATAGATGCCGACAGGCTTTTTGTACCGGACCTCGTTCTGAAAGCGGATGTCGACATATTGGCCGCTCTCCAACATCTGTTTGGTGGCTTGCGCAAAGCGCGCCTCGTCGCGGTCGACCGGCGGGATCTGGAAAAAGCCCGGCAGGAACGCGACGAGCGCAAACGCAACGAGCAGCGCGGCGGCTCGCGCATGCGCGCCGCTCGCCCAATCCAGAACGGCCAGGAGGCCGCGTGTCCGCACGACAGCGGCGGCAGCGTCGTCGGTGGTGAGGCTCATGGCCGCACGAGTGTCTTTTGAGTTCCCGATTCAGGCGCGATCCGCGCGGGACCATAGGCCCAAGCGCGCGCGCTGTCATCGGCGCCAACGTACTCTTGCAAGCGCACCGTGACGCTGTCGGTAGCGCCGCGCGCGTCCATGACGGTGAGTCGCGCAAATCCCGGCCCGTCCGGAGTAAAGAAGATCGTGCGGCGGCCCGGCGGGTCGGCGACCGGCACCCCATTCACCATCACAGTCAATGGCTCGCGTCCGCCAGCGACCTTGACCGCCAGCGGTTCCGGATGGGCGCCGCCGGTGAGCTCAAGTCGCGCGCCGTCCGGCGGGAACATGATGCGCGGCGGCTCGGGAACACTGGCGAGCGCGCCAGCCAGCGCAAAGCGCCGTAGCGGCGGCGGCAGTTTATCGTTCGTCAGGATGACCGCGCCCGCGGGCGCATGCGCCAATGGCGCGGGCGATTGTCCGGTCCGCGCAAAAGCGTCGAATAGGATCGGCGCCGCAGTCAACCGCCCGACAATGCCGGGAACCGGCGCCCCGTCTGGACGCCCCACCCACACACCGACGGTCATGCGCCCGTCGAAGCCGATAGCCCAGGCGTCGCGATAGCCGTACGAGGTGCCGGTTTTATACGCGATGTGTCCGGGCGCCGCGTTGTCCGGCGGCGGCGCACCGACGAGAATGTTGCCGACGTACCAGGCGGCCACCGGATCGAGCAGCTGCACCGGCCTGACGGTGTCTCCTGCGCGTTCGGTGAGCGGCACTGCCACGCCGAGCCGCGCCAGACCGGCATAGAGCATCACCAGATCGTTGAGCCGCACGCCGACGCCGCCGAGCCCCATCGCCAGCCCAGGCGCCTCGCCGGTGGGCAGCACCAGGCTGGCGCCCGCTTGCGACAGACGCGCTCTCAGGCGGCTCACGCCGACTCTGTCGAGCACGGCGATCGCCGGGACGTTGAGGGAAAATTGCAGCGCCCGCCGGACGGTTACGGTACCTTGGAATGAGAGGTCAAAATTTTCCGGCACGTAATTGCCGAAGCGGATCGGACGATCGTCAATCAAGGTTTCCGGATGGATGAATCCATCCTCGAAACCGAGGCCGTAGATGAACGGTTTGAGCGTCGAGCCCGGCGAGCGCAGCGCCTCCGTCATGTCGACTTGGCCGGCGCGCCGTTTATCGAAGAAATCGGCGGAGCCGACACGGGCACGCACCTCCCCGGTCGCATTGTCGGCGGCAAGAATGGCGACGGACACCTCGGGCCCGATCGCGCGCGCACGCTCCAAGGCGAGCGCTTGCAGGATTTTCTGCAAATGCGTGTCGATTGTCAGGCGATGCACGAAGCGGTCGGGTTCAAGCGACACGATGTGGTCGGCGCTGTGGGGCGCCAGCATCGGCAGCTCCCTGCGCACATGCGGCACGTCTTGTGCTTTGGCGCGCGCGACCTCGTCGCGCGCAACGACGCCCGCGGTGGCGGCGCGGTCCAACACGCGGTCGCGCGCCGCGCGCGCCGCGGCCGCATAGCGATCAGGCCGCCGTAATTCCGGCGACTGCGGCAGCGCCACCAGCAGCGCGGATTCGGCAAGCGATAGCTTGCGCGGCTCCTTGCCGAAATACGCGAGCGAGGCTGCCCGAATGCCTTCGAGATTGCCGCCATAAGGTGCGAGCGTCAGATAGAGCGACAGAATTTGGTTTTTGCTCAGCACATGCTCGAGTTCGAGGGCACGCACGATCTGCCGCATCTTGGCCCCGAAGTCGCGATGCGCCCGCGGCTCAAGCAGACGGGCGACTTGCATCGTAATGGTGGAGCCGCCCGAAACGATGTGACCGCTGGTCAGCAATTGGAAAGCGGCGCGCGCCAGCGCTTCCGGGTCGACGCCATGATGCATCCGGAACCGCTTGTCCTCGTAGGCAAATAACAATTGCAGGAATCTCGGATCGACGTCTTTTACGGTTGCAGGCAGACGCCAGCGTCCCTCCGGCGTCGCATAGGCGCGCAACAACTTGCCGTCGCGGCCGAGCACGATGTGGGAGTATTGGAGATCGCGCCCGAGTGGGGCGGGTCCAAGCGAGTAGGCGTACGCGGTGCAAGCGACCGCAATCGCGGCAATGGCGCCGCTAAACCCGGCGAATAGCACCCGCCAGCGCATCA
>DASRDF010000037.1:0-4722 GCA_035652735.1 Pseudolabrys sp.
GCCACGCCATGGGCGCGCGCAAAGCCTGTCATGCTGGAGAGAGCCATGCGGGTTTGTCTCGCGTTGTGACGCGCGGCCGACCTTAGCGGCGGCAGACTCACAAGACTAGGGCTTGGCGGTGCCGGGCTTCGGCGCTTCCGGCTTGGCAGCGGCCGTCGCCGGCTGCTCCCCCGCCTGCGGCGCGTTGGCATGCTCGAAGGCGCGCAGCTTGGCCACGTTTTTCTGGTGCTGCTCGTAGGTTTCCGAAAACAGATGGCGGCCGCTGCCGTCGGCGACAAAGTATAGATCCTTGGTCCGCGCCGGATTTGCGGTCGCTTCGAGCGACGCCTTCCCAGGATTGGCAATGGGTCCCGGCGGCAAACCGCTGATAATGTAAGTATTGTACGGCGTTGCCTGCTCGATCTCGCTTTTCATGATGGGGCGGCCGAGCGCGCCTTTGCCGCCCGTCAGACCATAGATGATGGTCGGATCGGATTGCAGCCTCATCTTGTTCTTGAGGCGGTTGATAAAGACGGCGGCAACCCGCGAGCGCTCATCGGCACGGCCAGTTTCCTTCTCCACGATGGAGGCGAGCGTCACCAGTTCTTCCGGCGTCTTGAGGGGAAGATCGGGCGAGCGGTGCTCCCAAACTTCCTTCAACTCTTCTTTTTCCGCACGCTTCATGCGCTCAATAATCTGAGCGCGCGTGGTCCCGCGCGTGAATTTGTAGGTTTCGGGCAGCAGTGAGCCCTCGGCAGGAATCTCTTTGATTTGCCCAGTAAGCGCATCGTTCTCAAGCAACCGTGCCACGATTTGCTCGGAGGTCAGACCTTCGGGCAGCGTCAGCGCGTGCTGCACCACTTTGCCTTCGATGATGGTGTCGACAACATCGGCCAGACTCGCATGGGCGGCAAATTTGTACTCGCCATGTTTGAGACCGCCGCGCGCCTTGAGGACGGTCACGCCGCCCATGAAAACATAAGGCTGATCGATGACACCCTCGTGCTCGAGAAGCGCAGCGATGTCGCGGATGCCGAGCCCGCGCGGAATATTCACGACCTTGTCTGCCGGCAGCGGCCCCGGCGCCTCGAAACGCTGCTTGCCGAAATAAAGCGCGGCGCCGACGGTGACCGCCGCCACCACCAGTACGGTGAAGACCGCATTGCCGGCAATCACCAGCGGATGGCGCACGCGCTGCGATCGGCGCGTCGGTACGGGCACCTTTTCCGGCTCAAGCGCAAGGCGCGGACTGCGCGGCACCTTCGGCTCGGGGGGCGGCGGCGGCACCGGATGGGTGCCCAAGCTCGGTGGCGGGTTCAAGCGCCTGCCCCCGCTCGCTCAAATAGCCGCACCAGCACAGCGTCACTCCCTTCGCCCCGAAATTTCGAGCAGCTTTCGATGGTTGGCAAAGATTATGGCGAAACCGAGAGCCTGCCCCTAGGCGTCATAGCGGCGGAAAATCAGCGACGCATTGGTACCGCCAAAGCCGAATGAATTCGACAGGGCCGTTGAAATCTCGCGTTTGCGCGCCTCGCGTGGAACGAGATCGATGGGCGTATCGACGGATGGATTGTCCAGGTTGATCGTGGGCGGGGCGATGCCGTCGCGAATCGCCAAGATCGAAAAAATTGCTTCAACCGCGCCGGCCGCTCCAAGCAGATGGCCGATGCAGGATTTGGTCGACGACATCGAAATGCGGCCCGCTGCATTGCCGACCAGACGCTGCACGGCGCCCAGCTCGATCTCATCGCCGAGCGGTGTCGATGTGCCGTGTGCGTTGATGTAGTCGATATCATCCGGCGCAACGCCGGCGCGCTTCATCGCCATCGCCATGCAACGGTAGGCGCCGTCGCCGTCGGGCGCCGGCGCGGTGATGTGATAGGCGTCTCCCGACAGGCCGTAGCCGACCAGTTCGCCATATATCTTGGCGCCACGCGCTTTGGCGTGGTCGAGCGCCTCGAGCACGACACAGCCCGCGCCCTCGCCCATCACGAAGCCGTCGCGATCCTTGTCGTAAGGACGCGAGGCGCGTACCGGATCGTCGTTGAAGGCCGTCGACAGCGCGCGCAACGCCGAGAATCCAGCGAGCGACATACGATTGACCGGAGATTCGCTGCCGCCGGCCACCATCACATCGGCATCGCCGAGCGCGACCAGTCGCGCCGCATCGCCGATCGCGTGCGCGCCCGTCGAACAGGCCGTCACGACCGATGAATTCGGCCCCTTGAGGCCAAATTCAATCGAAACGTAACCTGCGGCGAGATTGATGATGCGTCCGGGAATGAAGAAAGGCGATACCCGGCGCGGTCCTTTTTCGTGCAATGTCACCGCCGTCTCGGCAATGCCCTCGATGCCGCCGATACCGGACCCGATCAGGACGCCTGTCATCGCCTGCTCGTCGGAGGTCTTCGGTTTCCAGTCCGCGTCGTCGAGCGCCTGACGCGCCGCGCACATGGCAAAAACGATGAACTCGTCGACCTTACGCTGCTCCTTCGGCTCCATCCACTGATCGGGATTGAAAGTGCCGTTGCTTCCGTCGCCGCGCGGAATCATGCAGGCGATCTTGCATGCGATGTCCGAGACTTCGAAGCGGGTGACCTTGGCGGCGCCGCTTTCGCCCTTTACCAGACGCGACCACGTCGGCTCGACGCCGCAACCGAGCGGCGTGAGCATTCCGATGCCGGTGACCACGACGCGTCTCATGGGCAGCTTCCAGACAAATCGATCGGCCTAAGCTCCGTCACAACGGGCATAGCCGACGATCTAACGACAATTTTGCAGTTTGCGAGCCGTGCCGGCTCAGCTTTTCGCGTTTTTTTCGAGAAACTTGACCGCGTCGCCAACGGTCAAAATGGTTTCGGCCGCATCGTCGGGAATTTCGCAGCCGAATTCTTCCTCGAATGCCATCACGAGCTCTACGGTGTCGAGACTGTCGGCGCCAAGATCATCGATGAAGCTCGCCTGCTCCGTCACCTTGTCGGGCTCAACGCCCAAGTGCTCCACGACGATCTTTTTCACCCGCTCGGCAATATTGCTCATCGTTCCAACCTCGTGCTTTTAGATTGGGCCGCAACCTTGGATGAGGGCTGCAACCATGGCGGCTTGGCCTCGTCGTGGCGACGCTGGTGGGACGAATAAAGGCGGATACTCTCGTTACGACTTCCGCGATCGGCCGCCCCAGCCGGGCCGAAGTTTCGGTTACCACACTTCAAATCCGTTGACTAGCATCGCCAACCTAGCGACTAGCCTCTGAAATGCCAAGCGTTTTGCCTTTTACGGAAGCATCGTCAGAACGATGAACCAGCGTCGATTTTTCAACGAGCGCGCTAGATCATCGCCATGCCGCCATTGACGTGGATGGTCTGGCCGGTGACGTATTGAGCCTCGTCCGACGCGAGATAGACGGCGGCGGCGGCCACATCTCTGCCCGTGCCGGGCTTGCCAGCGGGAACCCGCGCTAGGATCGCATCGCGTTGCTTGTCGTTAAGCTTGTCGATCATCGGCGAAGCGATGATGCCTGGGGCAATGCAGTTGGCGGTAATGTTGCGCTTGGCGTATTCGGCCGCGATCGATTTTATCATGCCGACCATGCCGGCCTTCGACGCGGTGTAGTTGCCTTGTCCGGGGTTACCGGTGAAGCCAACGACGGAACTGATGCAAATGATGCGGCCGAAGCGCCGGCGCATCATCGTCTTCACCGCGGCACGAGCGAGACGGAAGGTAGCGGTGAGATTGACCGCAATCACTCTTTCCCATGCCTCATCGCTCAGACTGACGAACAGGTTATCGGCATTCATTCCCGCATTGGGGACGAGGATGTCGAGCTTTTCCATCGTGGCCTCGGCGTCGGGCACGAGCTTCTCGACCGCAGCGCTGTCGGCGAGGTCGCATGGCAGCGCATGCACGCGGCCACCGAGCTCGGCAGCGAGCTTGTCGAGCGCGTCACGCCGGGTGCCGGAGATCGCGACGATTGCGCCCTGCGCATGCAGCGCACGCGCGATATCGCCGCCGATAACGCCCGACGCGCCGGTCACCAGCGCCGTCTTGCCGGTCAGGTCGAACATCAGCCGCTTCTCCCTGACTTGAACGCTAGCACATCCTCAGGCGTGCCGATCGCTGTTGCGCTCGCGCCCTCGACAATGCGCTTTATCAAACCGGACAGAACCTTGCCGGCGCCCACTTCGTAGAATTGCGTCACACCGGCTTGCGCCGCGGCGGTCACACATTCGCGCCACCGCACGGTGCCGGTCACTTGCTTGACCAGCGCCGATACGATTTCGCTCGGCTCGCGGATGGGTTTGGCGAGCACGTTAGCAACGACCGGCACCGCCGGCGGCCTGACACTGACCTTCGCCAGTGCCTCCGCCATCACCTCAGCCGCCGGCTGCATCAACGCACAATGAAACGGCGCGGAGACGGGAAGCAGCATCGCGCGCTTGGCGCCCTTGCTTTTGGCGATTTCGACCGCCCGTTCGACGGCCGCTTTGTTGCCCGAGATCACCACCTGCCCTGCGCCGTTGTCATTGGCGGCCTGGCAGACTTCGCCTTGCGCCGCATCGGCGGCCACGGCGGACGCGGCTTCGAAATCGAGCCCGATTAGCGCCGCCATGGCGCCGACGCCGACCGGTACCGCCTTCTGCATGGCCTGGCCGCGTGTGCGCAACAGCCGCGCGGCATCGGCAACGGTAAAGGCGCCGGCGGCCGCCAGTGCCGAATATTCGCCGAGCGAATGTCCGGCCACGA